>CAZYQI010000022.1:42376-57363 GCA_964649745.1 uncultured Peptostreptococcaceae bacterium
GCCCCAACCCTTACGGCCGGAGCGGCAAACCGAACCTCCGACACGGCGGGAACCGTTAAATTTACCTCCAACGAGGCAGGGAAATACTACTATTCCCTCGTTTCAGACGGAGCGGCAGCGCCCGGTGTTGACACCAACGGAGCAGGAACAGACTGCACCACGGCTGAAACGACCATTACCAACCCAATAGGTTTAACGGCAGGAGCCAAGGACATCTACATTGCTGTTAAGGACGCGGCAGGTAACGTAAGCAGTGCTATCAAGCTGGATATGGCAGCCTATGTGGCTCCTTCCGGTGGCAACTCCGGCGGTGGAAGCTCTGGCGGTGGCGGTTCCTCGGCGCCATCCCAAACCCCTGTCACCATCATCGTCAATGGTGACGGCATCAGCGCCGGCACCTCCAAGGATACGGTTCAGAATGGCAAAACCATCACTACCATTACCCTGGATGAGAAGAAGCTGGAACAGAAGCTGGGTAAGGCGGGTTCCGGTGCTGTGGTAGAGGTTCCGGCCAACACCAATTCCGGCACCATCATCGGAGAACTGAACGGCCAGATGATCAAGAGCATGGAGCTTCAGCAGGCGGTGGTGGAGATCAAGAACCACAGCGCCACCTACACGCTTCCCGCTAAGCAGATCAATATCGACGCGGTGTCCCAGCAAATCGGTACCACGGTTACGTTAAAGGATATTAACGTTCAGATCGAAATCATGAAAGGAAATCAGGGGACAGCAACCCTTGTGGAGAATGCCGCCAAAAAAGGCGATTTCACCATCGTGGCCCCCCCGGTGGAATTCAACATCCGCTGCACCTATGCAGGCAAAACGGTTGAAGTGAGCAAGTTCAACGCCTATGTGGAACGGGCCGTGGCTATTCCGGACGGAGTGGACCCAACTAAAATCACCACCGGTGTCATCGTGGATGCTGACGGCACCGTGCGCCATGTGCCCACCAAAATCACCGTCACCAATGGCAAGTACTACGCCAAGATCAACAGCCTCACCAACAGCACCTATTCCGTGGTATACAACCCCGTATCCTTTAAGGATGTGGAGAACCACTGGGCCAAGGCCTCTGTGAACAACATGGGCTCCCGGATGGTGGTCAGCGGCGCGGGGAGCGGGCAGTTTGAACCGGACCGCAGCATCACCCGGGCCGAGTTCGCCGCCATCGTGGTACGGGCCCTGGGCCTGAAGCCCGGCACCGGCACCAATGGCTTCGGAGACGTGTCCGGTGCGGACTGGTACTGCAAATCCGTTGAAACCGCCTCCGCTTACGGCATCATCAACGGCTACGATAAAACAACCTTCGGCCCTAATGATAAAATCACCCGGGAGCAGGCCATGGCTATGATTGCCCGCACCCTTAAGACCACCGGGTTGAAAATCACCCTGGAGGCGGGAGAAGCGGATAAACTGCTGGCGGCATACAGTGATTACACCCTTTCCTCAGTTTGGGCAAAAGAAGGAACGGCCTCCTGCCTCAAGGCTGGCATAGTCTCCGGAAAAGCTCCAGGCACCCTGGCCCCTCAGAATGAAATTACCCGGGCAGAGGTGGCGGTGATCATTGAACGGCTGCTGAAGAAGTCGGGACTGATTTAGAAGAGTGGTGCAAACCTTTTGCCACGGATAACACGGATTTCCACGGAAACATATATTGGCACATCAAAACCTTTCGCCTCAGATGAAGAGCGTATGAAGGACGATGGTTATATTTATAGAACACATCCGATTTCATTGATTTTTATCGGTTTTCATCTGTGGCAGAAGGTTTATGGATTATGAAATTATTTTTCCAGGGAGCGATCTCAGACCGGATAAAGCATCCGGTTTAGAGAACGCTCCCTTTTTTATGTGTTTTCCATGTTCGGGAGCCGGGAAGTTGGGTATAATGGTTCAAGAGGGTGTTGTGGCTGTTGTAGATTCTTACAAAGATACGGCTCCTTTGAGGGGCGAAAATTGTACACTCTGACACTTTTTAAGTGTTCCGGTTGTGGCTATAATTGAAGAGAAACGGCTATTTTTAACGACAGCGGCATTATGTCGCCTGAATAAGGAGGATATGTATGGAGTTGAAAGGTAAGGTTCTTATCGCACAGGGAGGCGGCCCCACTGCAGTGATCAACCAATCACTGGTCGGCGCGGTTTTGGAAGCACGAAAGTATGAGCAGATCACCAAGGTATACGGCGCTCTTTGTGGCGTTGAGGGGATTGTGAACGAGAATTTCCTGGATTTGTCCCAGGAAACCACCCATAACCTGGAGCAGGTGGCTCAGACACCATCCTCCGCACTACTTTCCACCCGGGTGAAGCCGGATGAGAAGTTTTGCAAGGAAATGTTCGATGTTATGCGTGCCCAGGATGTGCGCTATTTCTTCTACATAGGGGGGAACGACTCCTCCGATACGGTTCGGATCGTCAATGAGCAGGCCAAAAAGGCCAGCTACGATTTCCGAGCCATCCATATCCCCAAAACCATCGACAACGATCTGGTGATGAATGACCATACTCCGGGCTTTGGTTCCGCGGCGCGATTTGTGGCCCAGGCATTCTCCGGCGTCAATCTGGACAATATGGCGCTGGCGGGGGTTTATATCGGCGTTGTCATGGGCCGGCACGCAGGCTTCCTCACAGCGGCATCCGCCATGGCGAACAAATATCCGGATGACGGCCCCCATCTTATCTATCTGCCGGAGCGGGCCTTCGACATGGACAAGTTCCTGATGGATGTCAAGAAAACCTATGAAAAATTCGGCCGCTGTGTCATTGCGGTTTCCGAGGGGATTTCCGATACCCACGGAACTCCCATCATCACCAAGCTGATGAACAAGGTGGAAAAGGATGCCCACGGCAATGTTCAGCTTTCCGGTACCGGGGCCTTGGGTGATCTGCTGGGCGAAGAAATCAAAACCAAGCTGGGCATCAAACGGGTGCGTTCCGATACCTTCGGTTACCTTCAGCGTTCTTTCCTGGGCTGTGTTTCCGATGTGGACCAGCATGAAGCGCGGGAAGTGGGCGAGAAGGCGGCACAGTACGCCATCTGGAATAAGGTGGACGGCTCCATCACCATCCAACGCACCGGCTGGTACTCCGTGGACTATCAGATCGTGCCTCTGGAGCTGATTGCCGGAAAAACCCGACATATGCCGGACGAATTTATCAATGCCGAAGGCAACCATGTAACCGATGCCTTCAAGTACTATTGCCGACCGCTTCTGGGTGCCGGTTTCCCTTCGGCTCACCGCTTGAGAGCGGGGATGGCGCCGAAAATCCTGCGGCCTAACGACTGATGATTCCAGGAAGTGAGCGGAACGCTCACTTCCTAATTTTTTTGGTTTAATCGTTTTCCCTGGGGTATTTGTGGAACACAAAGACAGGGGGGATGATGAAGTGCGCGTACTTGTTGTGGATGATGCCATGTTCATGCGAAATTCTCTTAAAATAATCCTTGAACGGAACGATATTGAAGTGGTTGGAATGGCTGGCAATGGCCTGGAAGCCATCAGTCAGTACAAAGCCTTGAAGCCGGATGTCGTTACCATGGATATTACCATGCCGGAAATGGACGGACTGGAGGCGCTGAAGGAGATCATAAAGCTGGATAAGGCTGCTAAGGTTGTGATGATCACGGCGGTAGGCAAGGAAGAAACCGTCCGGGAGGCCGTTGTTAACGGCGCCAGGAATTTTATCGTCAAGCCCTTTCAGGAAGAAAAAGTGATCACTGTGATGAAGAAGCTCTAGAACCGGCCCGGCAGTTTCGAGCCGGTTTCTTCATGGGTTGGCAGGAATCCGGGGTTTAAGGGAGAACTATTCTAAATGTCTGAAAATTATTCAATGTACAGGAGGTTCCAACCTATGAGAATACAACCCGTGATCCGCTATTTTGCATATATGCTTCTGGCACTGATGATGCCCTTGGTGATCATCCTGTCCAGCACCTTGCATTACGCCTTTGATTCCGGTTTTTTCCTTAAGGCATTCGAAGCCGATAAGACGGCAGAACTCCTTGGGCTGGACCGGCAGGGAATGACGCAGGTGGTGGACAACATGACAGGGTATCTGTCCGGGCGGGTGAATTCCATGGATATACAGGTTCCAATCCACGGTACTGCCACACGGTTCTATAATGACCGGGAGCTGGCCCATATGGTGGACGTACGCAACCTGATGGATCTTGGGCAAAACGTACGAAGCGCATTGTTGTTTCTCAGCCTGCTGATCCTGACGCTTTTAAGGCGTTTTGTGGGAAAAGAGGCATTCTGGCGGGGACTTCTGGCCTCATCCCTGGGCGCGTTGGGGTTCGCGGCAATACTGGAGATGCTGGCTGTCAGCGATTTCAGCGGGGCGTTCTATAAATTTCACGAGATATTTTTCACCAACAATCTCTGGCTTCTGGATCCGGCAACGGATCGGCTTATCCAGATGTTGCCGGAGAGTATTTTCTACAGCATAACGGCTCATATCCTGACGGTTAGCGGCGCGACCGTCCTGTTGATGGGCGGTGCAGCTGTGTTTGGATTGCACTGTAGCCGGAAGGTGTCACTGGAGGACGGCCATGCGGATAATCACTGATGCAAGCCAGTCTCTCCGCGAAAAGGTGATTTCTGCTGAGTTGGAAGCGGCGCTAAAGCAAGGGGGCCGAACGGTTGTTGTTGTACCGGAGCAGTACACGCTGGAGACAGAGCGGTGGCTGAGCAAGACCTTAAAAGGGACACCCAGGATAAGGCTGGACATCGTCAGCTTCAATCGTCTTGCCCACCGGTTGGTGGACGGGAAACGGGGATCGAAGAAAACCCTGCTGGACCGGTCGGGTACCCTGATGGCCCTTCAACGAATCATTCTGGAGCATCAGACACAGCTGAAAACCTATGGTCGCATCGCCGGCCGGACGGGATTTGTCCTGGAAACGGAAGCGTTCCTGAAAGAACTGAAGCTGTCCGGGATAGGACCGGACCTCCTGGCAGAGTGTGGTGGAGCACCGGATACCCCGGAGCTCCTGGGGGCAAAGCTGAAAGACCTGGGGATGATCTACGGAGCTTTTGAAGCCTGGATCGCTTCCGGTTACATGGATGACGCCGATCGACTTCAGCTTCTTAATGAGGCCCTTGAAAGGGAAAACCACTTTGCGGGGTCCAAGGTATGGTTTCACGGCTTTCGCAGCTTCACCCAGGTGGAATGGGCGCTGATCAGAACCATTCATGGACAGGCCTCGCAAACCACCTTCTCCTTGGGGATTGCGGATCCGGAAGCGGAAGAGGCTGTTTTCGCCCCTGTAAGAAGAACCCTGGAACGCCTTACGGAACTGAGTCGGCTGGAGGGGCATCGGACATTTGTTTCGTGCAGTGATCCATCGATGGATGGGGTAAGCCACCTGGGGGATCTTGTTTTTGAAATCAATCAAAAGGGACCGGTGGCGAAGAGGCCACTGATAGAGATAAACAGAAGCGTCACTCCATACCAGGAGGTTGAGGCGGCGGCACAGATACTCATGGAATGGGCACAGAGGCTGAACTGGCGTTGGCGGGATATGATGGTGACAACGCCTGCGGATCCGTTCTGGGCTGCCGCGTTGGATAGGGTGTGTCGCCGCTATGGCATTCCGCTTTACGTGGATGCCAAGGTTCCCATGTCGGATCATCCCCTGTCCCGTTATGTTTTGGACCTGATTGCTGCCGCAAGAACCGGTTTGAACGGAGAAGTTGTCTGTCGGGCACTGAAATGGGGATATTCCGGTATTCCTCGGGATCAGGCAGAATTACTGGAGAACCATGTGATTGCCCGAGGCATCCGGGGATATCGCTGGGGCTATAGTCAGCAGGCACCACCTCAGGTTGCCGGACTGATGCAGTGGGTATCGGAGGAAATAGGTGCCCTGGCCGGAGAGCTTAATGAGCGGGATGTTACCACCGATCGGACCGAACGGATTATTTCCTTTCTGGAAGCAACCGGTGTGCCCCGTATCCTTGAGCAGGAAGGGGAGGTCCTGGCGGAAAAGGGACTTTTGCAGGAGGCTCAGGTTCAGAGTCAGATATGGGGGCAACTGATGGATATCCTGAGGCAGGTGGAGACTCTGATGGGGTCAGAGTCGCTGTCGCTGGAGTCCTATGGGGATATTGTGAAGGCCGGGCTGGAAACCGTGGAAATAGGAGTGATTCCTCCTACAGGGGATCAGGTGTCCACGGGAACACTCTTCAGATCCAGAAGCAGTCATGTGAAAGGGCTGGTGATTCTGGGAGCCAACGAAGGACAACTGCCGGCCTATGATTCCGGTGACAGCATCCTGTTAAACGAAGAAAAGCTGTTGCTGGTAAGCCGTGGATTGCCGCTGGATTCCGACAGGGACACCCGGGGCGCCGAGGAAGAATATGCCCTTTATGAGCTTTTGGGGAAGGCAGAGGAGCGGGTGTATGTAAGCTGCTCTCTGAAAGATGCAGGAGGAGAGGCCCTGCAGGCGTCGTGGTTTTTTGAGAAACTGTTTTCTGAGATGGATGGCACCCATAAAGGCGCGATGGGAATGCGCCCCGGTCATCCGGCAGCGTTTCTGAGTCTGCTGGCGGAGCTTAAACGGGAGCGCATACCTCTTAAGGAAAGCCACCTCAGGGCGACCGAGCGTCTCAGGGATCATGGGTCATGGGGTGAAAGGGTAAAATCCGTTGATGCGGGAGCTAGCCACAGCTATCAGGCTCCCCGTCTTCAGGGCAGAACGGTGGACGCCCTTATCGGCAAGACCCTGGTCCTTAATGCCACCGGACTTGAGCGGTATACGCAGTGTCCCTTCTCATGGCTGGTCCGTTATGGATTGAAGCCCCATCCCCGCAAGAGGTATGCGGTGGAAGTACCGGATATGGGAACGCTGTTCCATCTGGCTGTGGATCGGTTTATGCGGGAAAATAAAAACGTTCCATGGACATCCTGGACGCCGGAAGCGGTGGGGAATGTTCTGGAACCCATAGTAGACGGACTTGCCCGCGAATATGGACATGGAATCCTTGAGGATTCTGCCAGAACAAGGTTCCTTAAAAAAAAGATACAGAGACTGGGGATAAGAGCCCTCGGCACCCTGGGACAGCAGATGAATGCAGGAAGCTTTACCATTGTCGGAACAGAGCTGGCTTTCGACATGCGCCCGGAAAAGTCGGGGCTTCCTCCTCTTGTTTTGGAGACAGAAAACGGCAGCCGTCTGATCGTTCAGGGACGAATTGACCGGGTGGACCGATGTGAGCTTGAGACAGGTACCTATGTCAGGGTGATTGACTATAAAAGCGGACGGCCGAAATTTTCTCTTTCGGATTTTGCCCATGGACTGGAGCTGCAGCTGGCAGTATATCTGGATGTCCTTCATCGCCACGGGGAAGAGTTTTCGCAGGGAGGGATACTGCCGGCAGGGTTTCTGTATTTCTATCTGGACGACCCTCTGGTGGATGTGGGAGATGATGCTCCTGAAGCCATTGAAAAGGCCATTTTCAGAGAGCTGAGAATGGAGGGGCTGTTGATTGATGATTTGAATGTGCTTTCGGCCATGGATCAAGATCTTAAGGATTTCGGCCAGTCGGCAATCATTCCGGCCAGCCTTAAGAAGGACGGGACGCCCACTTCCGTATCCTCTGTTGTCAGTCAGCAGGCCATGAACGCATTGCTTGTCTATGCGGAGGGGATCATTCGAAAAAATGGAGCCTCCATCCTTGAGGGGGATTTTTCAGTTTCGCCCTGCCAGACGGAACAGGGAATGGCCTGCGTCCGCTGCGATTTCGCCGCTCTGTGTCAATATGATCCAGGGGCTGAGGAAGTGCCCCGGCGGGTTCTCCGGAAAATGAGCACACAGAAGGCGCTGGAAGAAATTACGGGGAGGAACGGTCATGAGCGTGCGTTGGACAACGGAACAGAATAGCGCCATCCAGGCCCAGAACAGCAACCTCCTGGTTTCTGCCGGTGCGGGCTCAGGAAAGACGGCCGTTCTGGTGAATCGGATTCTTCGACTGATCCTTGAAGAGGCGGTGCCGGTAGACAGGCTGCTGGTTGTGACCTTTACAAAAGCGGCTGCGGGAGAAATGAAGGAGCGTTTGCGCCGAGAGCTTGTGGGAGTAAGCGTTTCTCAGCCGGATAAGGCGGCGCAGATAAAGGAACAGCTGCATCGGCTCAATCACGCTTGGATTACCACGTTTCACGGATTTTGTCGTCAACTCCTCCAGCGGCATTTCCAGGAGGCCGGGCTGGAGCCCGGGTTCAGGGTGTTGGATACCCCGGAAGCCCAGCAGCTTAAAGCGGCTGCGGTGGCGGAGATTCTGGAAGAGGCCTATGAAGCGGAAGAACCGGGCTTTTTGCATTGGGCGGAATGCTATTCGGGAAACAGGACAGATCAACGGCTGGAGGCAATGATACTGGATATGCACAGCTTCATCCACAGCCAGCCGGAGCCGTGGGTGTGGATGGAGCGGATTCTCACGACATACACACTTCCCCTGGATGGGAAGAATCCATGGATTGCTCAGGAACAGAGCAGGCGCAGGGAGATGATCGCTGAAGCCCTGGAGCTTCTTGATCATGCATTGGAGAAAGCCAATGACCCGGAGGGCCCCTCCGAATACATCGGTGCCCTGACGGCGGACCTTCAACAGGCCGAAGGGCTTGAAGAGGCTCTGGGACAGGGGCCGGACCGGTGGGAAGCCTGCACCGCTTCCATGAGCAGGAGTCGGCTCAATCCGGTATCAAAGGCTCGGAAAGCAGAGCTGTCCTCCGTGATTATCGAAATGGTGAAGGACCTGAGGGATGAAGCCTGGGGGCTTTTGAAAACCGTTCAGGAAAAACCCTGGGCGGGACCGGGCACCAGAATGGAATCGGACCTGAGGGCCGTTGGATACAACTGTGAGGTTTTGGCGCATCTGATCAAAAGGTTTGATACGGCATACAGTGCCTTGAAAATAAGAGGTGGGGCAGTAGACTACAATGATCTTGAGCATAAGGCGTTGAAGCTCCTGGAATCTGAACCCCTCAGGAATCAGTACAGGGATTATTTTGCCTATCTCTTCATTGACGAATATCAGGATTCCAACGGGGTCCAGGAAACCTTGCTGAAAGCACTGCAGAAGGGGCAAAACCGTTTCATGGTCGGGGATGTGAAGCAGAGCATCTACCGGTTCCGCCTGGCGGAGCCCCAGCTATTTGTAAGCAAGTTGACGGGCAGCAGCCTGGAGGATGGGGCTCCGGACAGACGCATCGATCTCAATAGGAATTTTCGGTCCCGAAAAGAAGTGATCGATACAATCAACACGGTTTTTCAAGCGGTAATGTCCCCGGAGCTGGGAGATGTTGCTTATGATGAAGGGGCTCGACTTATCCCGGGAGCCGAATATCCTTCCTGCCCGGCAGAAAACGTCAGACTGACCATACTTGATACAACCTCAGGCGAAGGGGAAGAGCTTACCGAGGGTGGGGAATACACAACCGCCGAACGGGAGGCCCGGGCCATAGGAATGCACATCCTTGAAGTGGCGGGAACGCCGGTGTGGGATGTACGGGAAGGGGCCTGGAGACCTGCGGTATGGGATGACATGGCGGTCCTGCTCAGAGCGGTGAAGCCGTGGCTGAACACCCTCAACAGGGTATTCGGGGAAATGGGGATTCCGGTCAGGGCGGAGGGGGCATCGGGCAGCGACGAGGCTTGGGAATTGCTGGCGGTCATCAATCTGCTTCGTCTCATCGGAAACAGCCGGCAGGATATTCCCCTGATGGTGGTGATGCGTTCTCCTTTCGGAGGATTCACCGTGGAAGAGCTGGCGGAGATCCGATCCTGTTTGCCGGAAGGTGAATTCCGGGATGCCGTTCAAGCCGTCCGTATGAGTGCCTCTCCATTGACAGCGAGGCTGGAACAGTTCTTTCAAAAGCTCACCTCTTGGCAGGAGCAGTGTCGGACAGGGCGTTTAGGGAACTTTCTGTGGCGTGTATTCGAGGACCAGGGCTTCATGCTGTATTGTCAGGCCATGCCGAAGGGGGGAGCCCGCAGAGAACGGCTGCTCTGGGCCATCAGTCAGGCGGATCAGCGGGGGTCACGGGGAGGTGACACTCCGGAGGCTCTGGCAGAACATCTGGAAGCCCTGCTGGAACGGGGAGATTTGCCTTCTGGAGGAGATACAAAGACAACCGGCGGTGTTCGGATCATGAGCATACATCGCAGCAAGGGGTTGGAATTTCCCGTTGTTTTTCTTGGGGGGCTGGGTAAAAAATTCAACACAGCAGACCTTCGTGAGGATGTGCTGCGACACAGGGATCTGGGCTTCGGTCTGCGATTTGTCGATCCCCAAAGGCGCATCCGTCGTGGAACCCTGGTGACAGAGCTTATTCAGGATGCGATTAAAAGAGAGAATCTGTCGGAAGAAATGCGGATTCTCTATGTAGCCATGACCCGGGCCATGGACCGGCTGTATCTGTACGGATCGGTTCAGAATCTGGAGAAACGGTTTTCGCTTTGGCAAAAGGGGCCGGAACGGTTTTTTCTTAAAAATGCCCAAAGCTATCTGGAGTGGCTGATGCCCCCCCTGATTGAAGGGGTTCAGGATACAGAACCCTGGAATGGGATTCGTGAGGTGAATGCGGGAAGTTCAAAAATGCAGGTGTGCTTCACGGCTTCGGTAAGGGGGATGGAATCGGCCTCGGAATCCCTGCCGTTGGAGAGAGACGCATCTTCAGAGAGCAGAGACTGGGATCTTTCCCAATGGCCATGGGTCTATCCCTGGGAAGAGGCCAGCAGGATTCCCAGCAAGCTGTCGGTAACAGAGGTGAACCGTCTGAAAACGGGAACCGTTGAGGGGAACGGGCGGGGGGCTTCGCTTAAGGTGCCGGAGGCTATGGACAAGGAAATGTCCGGAGCGGAGTTAGGTACCTTGCACCATTTGGTTCTTCAGCATCTGAAGCTTGATGGAGTGCTGGACGAGGCTGACATCGACGGACAGATGACACTTATGGTGGAAAAGGAACTGCTGATGCCGGAGGATCTGGGGTACATCCGAAAGGACTGGTTGGCCGGTCTTTTTCGCAGCGGCCTTGGAAAGCGCCTGCTGGCAAGCGATCAGATACTCAGGGAGGTTCCCTTTGTCATTCTGAGGGATTATGAGGAATTGGGCGGCGATGCCCAAGGTGACGTGCTGGTACAGGGTGTCATTGATTGCTGTTTCCGGGAGAAGGACGGCTGGATTCTTCTGGACTACAAGACCGATAGCTTTATCGAAAGTTTCAGGGCGGTTGAAAAATATGGGCATCAGATCCGTCTTTACGAGACAGCCCTGGTGGAGCTGACGGGAGAACCGGTGAAGGAAAGCTGGCTGTATCTGATGAAATCCGGCGATTCGGTGCTGGTGAACGGGCAAAATGATAAATACTAAACCTTTTGCCACGGATAACACGGGCTTACACGGATTAAGATCTTGATAGTTTTAAAAAGGTCAACATAACCCATCGTCCTTCATCTGCGTCATCTGCGGCTAAGGGTTTTAATTTTTATCCGTGCTAATCCGTGTTATCCGTGGCTAATGCATTTAGGGAGTTGATAACTATGCAAAAGGCCTTACAAACGGCCATCGATGCGGCGCTTCTTGCGGGAGCGGCAATTCTGGCGGAATATGAAAAGCCCCACGAGATTGAGTACAAGGAGGATGCGTCTCCGGTTACTCAGGCGGATCGGATTGCCAACGAACTGATTGTGAGGCACCTTAAAGAGGCGTACCCGGGGTACGCCATACTGGCGGAAGAATCCGTCGATGACCCTTCCCGTCTGGATAACGACTGGTGCTGGATTGTGGATCCCATTGACGGCACCAAGGAATACATCAAGCGGAACGGAG
The DNA here is from genome assembly GCA_964649745.1 of uncultured Peptostreptococcaceae bacterium. Classification (GTDB taxonomy): domain Bacteria; phylum Bacillota; class Clostridia; order Peptostreptococcales; family Acidaminobacteraceae; genus CAZEHS01. Next base: position 54,211 of record CAZYQI010000022.1, read on the forward strand.
AGTTCACCGTAAATATTGCGTTGGCTTTCCGTCACGAAATCCAACTGGGCGTCATCTATGTCCCGGTAGCCGGCGAGCTCTATTACGCCTGCATAGGGAAGGGGGCATACTGGCGCCACGAGGGCATTGAGGAGAGAATACATGTTTCTGATCGGACAGAGGAGCTGGTGGCGCTGATCGGGCGTACGTCGCAACCGGAGGAAAGCAAGCGGCTGATGGCGGAGAACGATCACCGGATCAACCGGATCATCAGCACCGGCAGTTCGTTGAAAGGGTGTCTGATCTCCCGGGGGGCGGCAGATGTTTACTACCGGTTTGGCCCAACAATGGAATGGGATCTGGCTGCCATGGAGAGTGTTATCCGTGAAGCGGGAGGAATCATACTGGATATGGATGGGCAGCCTTTCCGGTATAATCGGGTGGATCCGTTGAATGCCAAAGGATTCTATGTGCTGAACAGAATAGAGAATCACTTGGTTTAGAAGCGTGGTGATAAACCCTTAGCCGCAGATGAAAGCGGATAAAAGAATGATGAACGCAGATGAATTCTGATGGATTATGGGTTTTCATTTTTTATTGATCTAATTGTTCAATGGAATAATATGGACGCTTACGTCAACATATGAGTGATGACGTTACACCCATCGGTTTTCATCTGCGTACATCTACCCTAAAAATGTACTACTGCTAGACCTCCCTCTTGGCCGTTACGGCATAAGCGATGTGCAACAAATCACAGATTTGTGCACCCTGCTTAACGGAGGTGGCACCGAAGGTGACGGTGGGAGTTGTTACGCGCTTACTCCCCCTTGCCGCTTCGCGTCCGTTCCCCCTCAAGAGGGGGATGGAGCCACTGCCAATCGTCACCATTTTCATGGCCGGTGGTTTCCCAACGGGAAATGGGGGTCTGCGGCTAAAGGTTTTGATCTCGTTTTGCACGTTATCACCATTCTTCTAAATATTTACTTTGCCTTGAAAAAATGCGCTTTCGGTGCTAATATAAACATATGATTACAAGACAAACAAAAGCTTATGGTGGTTCTATGACAAATCGCGAAAAAGAGATTCTGGATTTACTTCGCAGGGATCCGCTGATATCCCAGCAGGAACTTGCAGATAAGCTGGGAATCACAAGGTCTTCTGTTGGCGTGCACATCAGCAATCTGATGCAAAAGGGTGCTATACGGGGAAAGGGATATATCATATCGGACGAAAGCCGTATAACGGTTATAGGGGGAGCGAACCTCGACATATATGGCTTTCCCGGTGCTGAGCTGATTCCGGCGGTATCGAACCCCGGAAGGGTTGAGACAACCTGCGGAGGTGTTGGACGCAATATCGCGGAAAATCTGGCCAGGCTTGGCGCATCGGTTTCCCTGGTTACGGCCATCGGTCAGGATGCTTATGGTGAGCGGATACGGCAGGGGGCCCAGGATGCCGGTGTGGACATGTCCCACAGCATACGGTCAACCCGTTATCCCACATCTACCTATCTTGCGCTCCAGGACGGCCTGGGTGAAATGGCCTGGGCGGTTTCGCAGATGGATATCATGGCGGAAATGACCGTGGAGAATCTCAGAAGAGAGGAACCGTGGCTCGACAAGGCTTCAACATTGGTATTGGATGCGAACCTGCCGGAGGCGGCCATTGCGTGGCTGGCGGATAGATACCGGCATCTTCCCGTTTGGCTTGATCCCGTTTCGATCGAAAAATCAAAAAAACTGAGAGGCCTGCTTCACAGTCTGTTCGCCATTAAGCCGAACCGTCAGGAAGCCATGCAGCTATCCGGGATTTCGGCCCAGGATCGGGATGGGATTCTGGCCAACTGGCACTGGTTCATGGAAGCGGGGGTCAAAGAACTCTGGCTTTCGCTGGGACAGGAGGGGCTGTTTTTCGGAAATGCCCAGGGAGGATTCTTTGCCGGTCCTCCAAGGATTGATCTGGTAAATGCCAACGGAGCGGGAGACGCACTGATGGCAGGAGCGGTTTACGGTACTGTGGCCGGGGAATCGGATCAGGACCGGGTGCGCATGGCTCTGGCTTCTGCGGCTCTGACCTGCACATCCCGGGAAACCATTCATCCAGATCTGTCAGAAACCTTAATAAAGTCAATTATGAATGAGGTGACAATTTATGAAACAATATCTTGATATGACACCTGAAGTGCGGGAAGCGATTGAAAAGGGTAAGCCGGTTGTGGCACTGGAATCCACCATCATTTCCCATGGAATGCCCTACCCGCAAAATGTTGAAACGGCTCGGAAGGTTGAGGCAATCATACGCGAGCAGGGAGCGGTTCCGGCTACCATTGCGGTCCTTGGAGGCCGTTTGAAGGCGGGGCTTACGGATGACGAACTGGAGTACTTGGGAAAAACTTCCGGGATAAAAAAAGTCAGCCGGCGAGATCTTCCGGCTGTGGTGGCACTGAATCAGGATGGAGCAACCACGGTGGCTTCCACCATGATTATTGCAGCTCTGGCGGGAATCAAGGTTTTTGTAACGGGGGGCATTGGTGGTGTTCATCGGGGGGCTCAGGAAACCTTCGATATTTCGGCAGATTTGATGGAGCTTGCCGGTACATCGGTAGCCGTGGTTTGTGCAGGGGCAAAATCCATCCTTGATATTGGTCTCACACTGGAGGTTCTGGAAACACAAGGGGTTCCGGTCTTGGGTTTTGAAACGGATGATTTTCCTGCGTTCTACACCCGCACCAGCGGGTTTGGGGTAGATATACGGGTGAACAGTGCAGATGAAGCAGCCCGTGTTATGCAGGCCAAGTGGGATTTGGGGCTTCGGGGAGGCCTGCTGATTGCCAACCCGATACCGGAGGACTATGCAATGGAGGAAGCGGTAATAAGGGGTGCCATTGAAACAGCCCTGAAGGAAGCGGAGAGTCAGGGAATACGGGGCAAAGAAATGACCCCGTTCCTCCTGGCCCGTGTAAAGGGGCTCACAGACGGGAAAAGCCTGGACAGCAATATCCAGCTGGTTTATAACAATGCCAGGGTTGGGGCGCAGATTGCGGTTGCCTTTACCGGACTCAGATAGTTAAATGAACTCCCAATCTCAAAACCGGCCGATATGGCCGGTTTTCCTTGTTGTATTAAACGAAAACCACCCGCTATGCGGGTGGTTCAAAAAAGCTTATAGCTA
>CAZYQI010000023.1:0-54498 GCA_964649745.1 uncultured Peptostreptococcaceae bacterium
TTAAGTGCTGTATTTTTGTTGGCCGAAAATGCTGTATTTTACTTGACCGCTAACATTCCTTACCTGAAGGGGTATTTGCATAATGGTAACTCACAAAATCTTGCTGTGGAGTTTTGGGAAAAAGCGCCCCTGCAAAAGTGTGAGTTATCATTTCTTCAATCTGCACACGTTTTGAAAGATCGGAGAACTGAGATGTAAATTGTTCTTTGTTCTCTAAATGCTTTAAGCCCTCAAAGAACTTATTTATAACGGTTTTGTATTTTTGACTGTTTTCGATAATTGGGTCTGGCATTTTTCTTCCTCCGTCTTTTATTCTTTGTGCATGGCACATAACGTTCCGCCTTGCCGACGCCTTTGAACCGGACAAGAAGAGAATGACCCCAAAGAGGGGCTTGCCCCCCGGTGAGAAGGTGTGGTTTCGGGCGACGTCCGGAACCGGCCCGAATCATGCCCGAAACCCTTGCGGCAGAGGCAGTGTTCTCTGATGTGCAGCGTGCCCTTGATATATTATTTTGCAGGTTTGACAGTATGGCGCTCTTTCATTTCATTAAATTTCGGTCTTAGATGGTATAAAATCTCCATAATTGCTTGCATAAAATCAAGTGATTCTTTAGCGTCTTGCACGCTAAATTCTCTTTCTGTTGCATGCGCTCCTTGATTCCTTAAAAATCTGAGCTCATTTGACCATTCCAATAGCTCGTCACTGATAAGTCCATTTTCTTTCATTTTTTTTAGACCGGCATCAATTGTTTTTACTTCAGGTACATAGTCTTTGCACACTGCTTCAAGCGCCCTTCCGACCATTACGGTTGCAGCGATAAAAGCTTTTGCATTTTCACATTTTACGGCTTCTTCATATGACCGTTTAACCAGTTCGGGGAGGCTATATGAGACAATTCTTTCGTCTTTCGGATATAGACGGATGTCACAATCCCAGAATTCATATCCGATTCCAATGGGATCTTCTCTGGCAAATAATGATGGAGACTCACAATGTTCACATACTGCAAATACATACTCTTTTTCAACGTCTTTTTTTGATGCCTTGTAAGCGTACTGGCTTTTAATGCTGAATTCTTTTTTGTCTTTGCAAATTGAGCAGTAAGCTATCATCTGGTGCCCTCGCTTTTATGTTTTCTTGTTTGTTTTTAATAAGCGCTGCATGTTAGAGAACTATTGTATTCACGTATTGCGTGAATATTATCTACGGATGCCCATGTGCTGTGGCCCTTGCTGGAAATCTAATTCCTCCAGGTATATTTCTCTAAAAGCCAGCAATTTCCTTCCGACGTTATGGAATAATTTTCATTAACAGGGCAGTTTTGAGGAACCGGATAGTGACTCTCTTTAAGGTGAAACGGGCAGCCCCCCAAAGCCAAGACATCGGTGAGCCCCATGGCGGTTTCGGTGAATGCAGCGAATATAGGTGCAGGCTGTGGTGCGGGTATTACCACCGGTTTAACTACGGGCTTTGGGGCTGCCTGTGTTGCGCTGGCAATGGCATCCACCGTTCCTCCGGTCTTTGAAGAGGAAAGACCGTAAACACTGAAGGCAGAGGTTCCGAGAAACACAGTCAATACAAGCAAGGCTGAATTGTAAACAATACACAGTCCGTCATTGCCTCCTACATAATAGCCCTTGAAAAGGGCGCTGCGGAGTCCGTTCAAAGAATGACAAGATAATAAACATGCGCTTTTATAATCGGCATAATACTTGTATACTGTAATTATATACGATGTAAGTGAAAAAGCAGGTTCCGTCAAAAGAGGAGTCCGGTATGCGTTATAAGATGATGTTTATTCTCTCAATGTTCATATTTGGCACCATGGGTCTATTTGTTCGAAATGTGGATATGCCCTCGTCCGAACTGGCCTTGCTTCGGGGGCTTATTGGCAGCGCCTTCCTAGCAGGGGGGATGATCCTGACCCGACAGCGGATTTCGTGGCCCGCAGTGAAGCGGAATATTTCGGTATTGTCTGCATCGGGGATGATACTGGGCTTAAACTGGATATTTCTTTTTCAGGCATATCAATTCACAACGCTTTCCAATGCCGTGCTCAGCTACTATTTCGCCCCAGTAATTGTGTTGCTGCTTTCTCCACTGGTTCTGAAGGAACGCTTGTCTGGGGGTAAGGTGGCATGTATCGGCGCCGCGGTTGTGGGGATGCTGATGGTCATTGGAAACAGCGGTGAAGCGGCAGGGCATTATTCCCATGGCATAGGCATCGCTTATGGACTGGCGGCGGCTGCCTGCTATGCCGCCATGGTGTTGCTGAACAAGTTCATAAGAGGAATGAAAGCATTGGATGCCACACTGTTTCAGCTCGTGGTGGCTACGTTTATTCTGGTGCCGTATGTTTATCTGACGGAGGGGCCTTCCATGCTGAATATACCAGTGGAGGCTGTTCCAACCATTCTGATTATTGGTATTGTTCATACCGGAATTGCTTTCTATCTGTTTTTCTCATCCATGGGGCATCTGAAGGCGCAGACCGTGGCTGCTCTTTGTTATACCGACCCTCTGACCACTATTCTGATATCCTCCTTCGTACTGCTGGAGCCATTGGCAATGCTACAAATGGTCGGGGCAACGCTTTTGTTGGGTGCAACCTTCGTAGGAGACAGGCTTACTGAATCTGTGGAATGAAAAGTGCGTTTTAAAACAAACAGCACCGTTGAGATGTTCGATTATCTCATGGGGTGCTGTTTTGCGTTTGTAATTTCTCAGATGGGGAATAAATCTATCGTCAGTGATAGTTCAAGAGCTATCTTTGCGAGGAGGCATAGTGAAAACATAAGAGTCGTTTCAAAAGGAATGAAGTGATTTCCGCTTTGAGCGGCTCATTTCTTGGTTTCAGTATCCCAGGTTACGTTTATTATTTAACGGGTGTGGTATCTTATCGGAAAAGGAGGGAATGCCATGGAAAGGATGATGGAACGGTCAGAATTCGACCGGGGATTGAAGGCGCTGTCCCAGGTGTTCGATATTCTGGGGCCGGTGCGTCAGCCGGGGGCCGGGAGGTTCTCGGATACCGACGTGATCGGATACGGTCCGGTCAGCGGATTGTCGGAGCTGGTTCTGGAGGAAAAGAGCTATTTTTCGCCCAAGGAAGCTGTATTTCCGGTTCGGGAGACCCTGTTCCGCTTTTCGGGGAGCGAGGTTCAGGAAACGGATGGGCCCAAACGGCCGGTGCTGGTGATCCTGCGCCCCTGCGACATCAACGGCATTCAGCGCTTGGATACGATTTATCTGAAGAACGGCCCCATAGAGGACCCCTATTATAAGCGTCGCCGCGAAAATGTGAAGCTGCTGATGCTGGAATGTATGGAGGGCTTTGATTCCTGTTTTTGTGTCAGTATGGGAAGCAATCGCTCCGATCTTTGGGACGGAGCTCTCCGCATTGAAGGGGACAGCGTGTGCATCAACCTTCGGGATGAAGCCCTGATGGGGGCTTTCCAAGACCTTGGAAGCGAGGTGCAGTTCCAACCGGAGTACATACAGGAGAATAAAACCGTGGTCACCGTGCCGGAACCGGAGCGGGTCAAGAAGGCCCATTTTGACCATCCCCTGTGGCAGGAATACACTCAGCGCTGTATTCACTGCGGACGCTGCAATACCAGCTGTGTCACCTGCAGCTGCTTCACCATGCAGGATGTGCTTTATGACGACAGCGGTCAGCTGGGCGAGCGGCGCAGGCGTTGGGCGGGCTGCCATGTGGACGGATTTTCCGACATGGCCGGAGGCCATTCCTTCCGCAAGAAGGACGGCGAACGGATGCGCTTCAAGACCATGCACAAGATCAACGATTTCCACCGCCGTTTCGGCAGCCACATGTGCGTGGGCTGCGGCCGCTGCGACGATGTGTGCCCGGAGTACATATCCTTTTCAAAATGCATCAACAAGCTGAACCGGATCATTGAGGAGGAGGCCCATGATGAATAACCCCTATGTGTTTTCACCTCTTGAAATCCTCGACATCACTCAGGAAACCGCCATCGACTGGACCTTCCGCGTGGCCTTCTATAAGCCGGTTATCGGGGGGCAGTTCCTAGAGGTTTCTCTGCCCGGAGTGGGGGAAGCCCCGATCTCCATCAGCGATTACGGTCCGGGGTGGCTGGATCTTACCATCCGCAAGGTAGGCCGCGTTACCGACGCCGTTTTCAATCGCAAGCCGGGAGAATTCCTTATGGCCAGAGGCCCCTACGGGAACGGGTTCATCCCGGAGGATTTTGAAGGGCGTAAGGTGGTCGTTATTGCCGGAGGCACCGGGCTGGCACCGGTGCGGAGCCTGGTGAGGATCTTCGGAATGGAGAAGCGGCACGCTTCAGCCTTCGAGCTGCTGGCCGGCTTCAAGACCCCGGAGGACATGCTGTACCGAGAGCTGTTCGAGGAGTGGCGAAGAGCATTCCCCGTTCACCTCACCGTAGACCGTGACGCACCGGGATGGAGTCATCTGGTAGGGCTTATCCCCTCCCATCTGGAGCGCTTTGATTTTCAAATGGAAACCCAGACTCAGTGGGTAGTGGTGGGTCCCCCAATGATGATGAAGTTCACCACCCTGGCGCTTCTGGAGAAGGGCGTGTCCAAGGATAGGATCACCGTTTCCTTCGAACGGAATATGAGCTGCGGCATAGGCAAGTGCGGACACTGTAAGATCGACGAAACCTACGTGTGCCTGGAAGGCCCGGTGTTCCCTTACACCAAGGCCGAACAGCTGTTGGATTAAGGGGGGATACCGGTGTCAATCAATCGAAAGACCACCATCAAGAATGCATGGCGGATCACCAAGAACCGGAACACCACCACCCTGAGGGTGCGGGTACCCGGGGGTCATCTGGAAACCCGTTATTTTGGCCTGATACAGAAAATAGCCGATGATTACGGCAACGGATCGGTACACATCACCACCCGCCAGGGCTTTGAAATACCCGACATCCCCTGGGAAAAGGTGCCCGAAATCAACGCCCAGCTGGCCCCCCTCATCGATATGCTCCAGCTGGAGGTGCCCACGACGGAGAACGGCTATCCGGCGGCAGGCACCCGGAACATCAGCGCCTGCATCGGCAATCGGGTGTGCCCCTTCGCCAACGACGACACCACCCGGATTGCCCAGCGGATTGAACGGGAGGTGTTCCCTCACGACCTGCATTTCAAGATTGCCGTCACGGGGTGTCCTAATGACTGCATCAAGGCCCATATGAACGATTTCGGCATCCTGTGCCTCACGGAGCCCCAGTACGACCCCGGCCGCTGCATCAGCTGCAACGCCTGCGCGGAGAACTGTGAAAAGAAGGTCACCGGGGCCCTGACCATGAAAAACTTCAACATTGAGCGGGACCACGAGAAATGCATCGGCTGCGGGGAATGTGTGCTGAAATGCCCCACCCGGGCCATGACCCGAAGCTCAAAGAAGCTGTACCGCATGGTCATCATGGGACGCACCGGCAAGAAGAACCCCCGCATTGCCGAGAACTTCATCCAGTGGGCCACAGAGGATGTGATGGTACAGATCATCAAGAACACCTATGCCTTTGTGGAGCGGTATATCGACAAGGGCCTGGCCAAGGAACACATCGGCTATATCGTGGACCGTCAGGGCTATCATAAATTCAAGGAAGAGGTCATGGACGGGATCGTTCTGAACCCCGAAGCCAAGGTGGCGGACACCATTCAGTGGGGCGGCTACTGGTACAAACAGGGCATGAACATGAAATAGCCACAAAAGGAGGTTTGCCATGCGGGAAACATATGTTGCGGAGGACCTGCTCAATACTCTGATCGCTCTTGAAATTAAGGGGAATCTCAATTACGAGCGTCTGGCCGGAAAGGCCCAAGACGAGAAGAGCCGTAAGCTGTTCACCATTCTGGCGGCTCAGGAGCTGAAGCACAAGAAGATCTATGAAGGCTTCAAGGAAAACCTGCCGGGTTCGGAGCCGGTAGACGGAGACTATCTGGCCTATATAAGCCTGCTGCTGGGGAAGAAGATCCCAGCCCTGAAGGGGGAGGACATCCCCACGGATTTTGATGAAGGGTTCTTGTTGGCATTGGAGCTGGAGAAGGACACCATTTTCTTTCTCCATGAGGCAAAGATGCTGTTGGGCCCGGAACAGGCCGGTGAGATCGATCCCCTGATTGCGGAAGAGCGGAAGCATCTGCAGTATCTGCTGGAATTCAAATAAGGAGTATGACCATGTATGCTGAGCTGCTTCAAAAAATGAATGAAATATCCCTGTCCAAGGTGGCTATCCTGCGGGGCAGTAAGGGCCGGTACCTGATGCTCTCCATGCTGGCGGGCTTCTTCGTAGGGCTGGGGATCATCCTGATCTTCACCATCGGCGGCACCCTGGGGGATGTTCCTTACCGGAGAACCCTGATGGGGATGAGCTTTGGTATTGCCCTGAGCCTTGTCATCATGGCGGGCAGTGAGCTTTTTACAGGGAATAACCTGGTGCTGACCATGGGGGCCATGGATAAGACCGTTACGTGGACCGATACCCTGCGCATCTGGATCTATTCTTGGATAGGAAACTGGATCGGCAGCATCCTTGTGGCGGTGATCTACTTCCAAACCGGACTCACCAAGGGCCCCGTGGGAGAATTCATCGCCACCGCGGCCGTAGCGAAGATGACGGCCGACATGGGGGAGTTGTTTTTCAGAGGTGTGCTGTGTAACATCCTGGTGTGTCTGGCGGTTCTCTGCGGCATCAAGCTGAAGGAGGAAATTGCAAAGCTGGTGATGATCTGGTGGTGTCTGTTCGCCTTCATCACCTCAGGATTCGAGCACAGCGTCGCCAACATGACCCTGCTGACCATCGGTCTTCTGGTGCCCCATGGGGACAAGGTGACCCTGGGCGGTTATTTCTACAACATCGGCATCGTGACCCTGGGAAACCTGGTGGGAGCGGTGGTGGTATTGGCTCTTACCTATTGGTACATCGGTTCTGCCGGGAAAAAGCAGGCTGCTTGATACGGGCCGAATACCCTTTCATTCCCTGCGCAATCCGAAGAACTCCTGGAACCTTCCCGGAGTTTTTTTTATGGGCGTATAGGGCGAAGGTCATCATTGAGTGAGGGTTCGGGTCGTGCTTAGGGCATCGTGATAAAGCGTGAGAATTTCACGGATAAGTCGTACTTCTGTCCACTGTTGAAAAGAGGCAGTCAGGATCATAATGTAGTTATAGGACCACAGGACTACATATTGGGACTCAGACAACAGATGGGAGGTGTCCTTTATGAGACGTATGATCGCACTGGTATTTGAAAACAGGGATACTTCAAAGCTGATTCAATACATATTGGAGATGCAAAAGTATAGTGTACTGGTATTTTCAAGTGAGAACCAGCTGGAATTCTTCCTCCGCAGCACGAAACCGGATCTTTATATCGTCCAGGGAACCTGCAAAAACATAGAAAGCCTTGGCGTTGTAGACAAAATCAAGGGAAGCATAGTGAATGAAAACGTGCCCATCCTGGTGGTGGACACTTTGGATGAAAACAATATCGATACATTTCTGGCAAAGGGTGTTGCGGATTATCTGATTTGGCCGGCATCGCCAATGCAGCTGGAAACTCGGGTCAACGGGGTACTGAAAGCGAAAATGAATCAGGACCAGATCGATTACGTTGTGGAGCACAAGACCCACGAACTTTTGGAAGTGCAGTCCGTCATGATTGAAAGCCTGGCAACCCTGGCTGAATACAGAGACCCTGAGACCGGAGGGCACATCAAGCGCACACAGAATTACGTAAAAGCGTTGGCCATGGAACTTCAGAAATTGCCAAAACACGCTGCAACGCTTACGGAGAAAGATATCGACCTCATGTATCTTTCCGTACCCCTTCATGACATCGGAAAGGTAGGGGTACGTGATGATATCCTGCTGAAGCCTGGCAAACTGACGGCGGAAGAGTACGAGGAAATGAAACGTCATACCACCATCGGTCATGAAACCATCATGGTCACGGAAAGCAAGCTTAAAAACAATGCTTTCTTAAAATATGCGGATGAAGTTGCCTATACGCATCAGGAAAAATGGGATGGATCAGGATATCCCCGAGGGCTGAAAGGCGAAGAAATCCCCCTGATAGGCAGAATGATGGCGGTGGCGGATGTGTATGATGCGCTAATCAGCAAGCGCGTGTACAAAGAGGCCATGACCCATGAAGAGGCGAAGCGGATCATCGTGGACGGCAGAGGGAGTCATTTCGATCCGGATATGGTTGATGCCTTCGTGTCACTGGAAGAGACCTTCATCAATATATCCAGACTGTATGCGGATTTTGCTGAAATCAAGCATGATTATGTATCCTCGGATACCGTTTTCAACAGCCGGATCAAGCGCATATTGATCGCCGATGACAGTAAGCTGATGCTCACTATTTTTGCAAACCAACTGACGAATATGGGCTATAAGGTGACGACCGTTCCAGATGGTCAGCTGGCATTCGACTATTTCATGGCAGAGACATTCGATCTGGTCATAACCGACCTTGAAATGCCGGTTGTTGACGGTTTTGGGCTGGTTCAGCTGATCAGGAGTTGCGGGAACACAACCAAACGTTCGATTCCGGTGATTGCCCTTACCGCATCGAAGTTTGATCTGACGAAGGAGGATATCCGTCAATTTGGATTCGATGACTACATGCTGAAGCCCCTTGATGTGGAACTTTTGAGGTTGAAGCTGATGGGTTCTGAGGAGAGGATTGAGGGAAATCCCCCGGTAGCCCCCAAGGAGGTTTTGACTAATTATCTCCCATTGCCCTCCGCTAAGGCTTTATCATGAAAAGCAGCATAGCGTAAGAGCGTTTCCAAACGGCGAAGCCGGGAGGAGACGTTCTTTTTTTACAAACATGGAACAGACCCTCACGTATTCTCGGAGATATATGGCGGCGATACATCGCTTTCGGGTTTTCAATAGACAGCCTCGCCTATCTGTGCCAATATTAAGATGTGAGGTGAGCCTATGTCGCTGACGGTCTATGGAGCCATGAAACTGAATGCACTGAAGAATTTTAAGCTGGCGGCAGGGCAGCTGGGGCTGGACAGGCGGGTAACCCGAACGGCTATCCTGGATTACGAGTTCACCGGAAAGGTTCCGGAGGATATCGAGAACCAGTTCGCCCCCGGGGAGTTCATCCTCAGCAGCATGCTGTATGCGTATGAAGATGAAGGCGCTCTTCTTGCGGCGGTTCGCAAGCTCATCGGGCTGAAGGTCAGCGCTCTGGCCGTAAAGACCATATTCTTCAAGGAATTGCCGGAGTCCGTACGCCAGTTGGCGGAGGAGGAACGGTTCCCCATATTCCTTTTCGATAATTCCACATTTTTCGAGGATGTGATCGCGGAAATCACCGAATCGGTCCGTACGTCGGATCGGCTGCACCAGGTGGAGGCTAAGCTGGACACCTTGATGTACCGAGACCTGTCCCTCAGCGATACCCGATCCTATTCCATGGAGCTGAACCGTGATTTCAGAAAATATGTCGTGAGCTTTTACGGCAAGCTGAAGGCGGATTCGGAAGCCCTCAGTGCTGAAAGGGTTCACGATGCCTACCAGAGAAACCGTTTCAGAGGTCCGGAGAACTTTCTGGCCGGCTACAAGGGCGGCCTGATGCTGTTTCTTTCAGGAGAAGAAGCCAAGCTTCCCATCTATCGGGCGCGGCTGGCGGATGTGTTGATACACTGCGGGTTTGCTCCGGAAGATTTCAAAATGGGGTGCAGCGGTGTCCACGATGCCCTGGAAGGGCTTGGCACGGCGGTAAGGGAAGCGGTATGGGCACAGAAGGTCAGCGAAACATCTCCGGAGTCCTTGAAGGCCTTTGGAGATGCAGGCATCTACCGACTGCTGCTGCCTCAGTGGGAATCCCTCTGGAGCGAGCGGTTCCAACAGGAGTTTCTGGCACCGCTGCAAAAGCAGGATGCAGCGGCCGGGGCGGAGCTGGTTAAAACAGCCGTTGCCTATATCGGTTGTACGGGAAACCTGAAAAAGACTGCTGAGGCTCTTTTCGTACATGAGAACACCGTCCGCTACCGGATCAACAACATCCATAAGCTGCTTTGCCCTCAGGACAGCGAGCTGGCCTTTTACGAACAGCTTTCCATTGCCATAAGGCTCTACATGTTGAAAAATCAAAATCGTTGTATCTGAATACAAAGTGAACCCCGATGGTTTGTGCCTTCCACAAACCCGGGGTTCTTTTCATGTAATAGACTGTAGTAGAAAAGCAGACGAAATCAGGGAGGGAAGATCATGTATCAGATTCAGGTGCTTACACTGGAAGACACGGAACAGCTCTTGTCGATGCAGGACGTCATTGCCAGGGTGGAGGGGGTTTACGCGGAAAAATCCAATGATACCGCAGCGGTATGGCCCATGGTATTCTATGAATTCGATCCGGGTAAGGCGGATATGGATATCAAATCGGGCTATCTGAAGGAGCAGGGGATTTTTGGTTTGAAGCTGGTCAGCTGGTTCGGCGACAATCCGGCCAAGGGCCTTCCGGCCCTTATGGGAGCCGTGATGGTCTTCGACGCAGCCACTGGAAAACCCTTGGGTCTTATCAACGGAGAACATATGACCGGGATGCGGACCGGTGCGGCAGGGGCCCTGGGAATAAAACATCTGGCCCGCAAGGACTCGGAAACCCTCCTGATGGTGGGTGCAGGGCACCAGGCGGCGTTTCAGGTTACCGCAGCACTGATGGTGGCAGAGAACATCAAGCGGGTTCTGGTGTACGATCCGATGAATTTTGAAGCTGCCAAAACCTTTTGCGCGGCCTTTGAACTGAAGGGCTCTGAAAATCTAGGCAGGACAGCGGAGGTTCTTATAAAGCGGGGAATCGTGCTGGAGGCGATTTCTGATTTGAAGAAAGCGGTTGGGATCAGTGACATCGTCATTACGGCCACTCCCTCCAGAAAGCCAATGATCAGGAAGGACTGGGTGAAGCCCGGAACTCATTTCAGCTGTATGGGCTCTGATATGAGTGGTAAGCAGGAAATCGAGGAAGCCATCATGGGCATCGCCCGGGTATTCGTGGATGACATTCCACAGGCCATGGCGGTGGGGGAGATTGAAACAGCCATCTTGAAGGGGATTCTGACGGAACAGGGTATCCAGGGGGAGATCGGGGATATCATCACCGGGAAAAAGGCGGGAAGGATCAAGGACAGCGACATCACGGTGTTCGATTCCACCGGCATCGGCCTGCAGGATTTGGCTGCCGGGGCCCTGGCCCTGGAAAAGGCGGAGCAGACCGACGCAGTCGGTGTGGGAACACGGGTGCACCTCTAAGGTCCACGGATAAAAAAATTCGGATGAACAGGAGCGGCATATGAAAATAAAACCCTTTGGCGTGGAACGATGGATGGATTTGTATGAAACCACCTGCACCTACAATATCGCGGAAACCTGCGTGGATTCCCTGTCCCTTAATGAGTTGGAGCAGCTGACCGGGGAAACAGGGGCTCTGGATGAAATGCTTAAGAACACCCGCATCACCTATGGGGAGATACCGGGCCGACAGGCCTTCCGTGAAGGGGTGGCCAGCCTCTTCAAATCCGTTGCTCCGGATCGGATCCTCAGCACCAACGGCGCCATCGGAGCAAATTTCCTGGCTCTTTACACATTGGTGGAGCCCGGGGACGAGGTAGTGGTCATTGTGCCCACCTATCAGCAGCACACCAGCATTCCCGAAAGCCTGGGAGCCCGGGTGAAAACCGTGGACCTGAAAAAAGAGAAGGGGTTCATGCCGGATATGGAGGAGCTTCGATCCACCGTCACACCGGATACCAAGCTGATCTGCTTCAATAATCCCAACAACCCCACCGGGGCGTTGATCGATGAAGGCACCCTGATGGAGATTGTGGAAATCGCCCGAAGCTGTGATGCCTACCTGCTTTGCGACGAGGTGTACCGCCATTTGAACCATGACGGCTCCTATCCTCCCTCCGTGGCGGACCTCTATGAGAAGGGCATCAGCACCGGAAGTATGTCCAAGGTGTTCTCCCTGGCGGGACTCAGGCTGGGTTGGCTGGTGGCTCCCAAGGAGGTCATTGCGGAGGCGTATGATGTGCGGCACTACAATATGGTCAGCTGCGGCATTCTGGACGAATGGATCGGCGCCTATGCCCTGAAGCACAAGGAACGGATTTTGGAGCGGAATCAAGGGATTGTCAGCCGGAACGTTGAAATCTTAGACACCTGGGTAGCCCAGGAGCCCCACATCCATTATGTGAAGCCCAAGGCCGGAACCACAGCCCTTCTTTACTACGACATGGAAATGTCCTCCACGGATCTGTGCCATGAGTTGATGGCCTCGGAAGGGGTCATGCTCACTCCGGGGGATTGCTTCGACATGGGTCCCTGCCTGCGGATCGGCTATGCCTTCAGCCCCAAGGAGCTTCAGGAGGGGTTGGATGCCCTGGGGCGCCATTTGAGGCGATACGATTGACCGTCTGTCCTTTTAAAGTGATTTTATGATAATCTGGTATGTAGAACAGCACGGCGTTCACAGCCGAAATATGCTACAAAAGGTGATATCATGGATCATAAAACCAATGTAATGCGGCTAATGGATCAGAAAAAAATCACGTATATCAGCCATTGCTATGCCGATACCGATGCCATCAGCGGAATTGAGGCGGCCGAAGTCCTGGGTCTTGCCCCGGAGCAGGTTTTCAAAACCCTGGTGACGGTGGGGAAAACCCAGGGCCATTATGTGTTCGTAATCCCCGCCTCCGGGGACCTGGACCTTAAAAAGGCGGCCCATGCGGTTAACGAAAAATCCATTGAGATGATCAAGGCCAAGGAGCTGCTTCCTCTTACGGGCTATGTCCACGGGGGCTGTTCTCCCATAGGCATGAAAAAGCATTTCCCCACGGTTATCGACGCCTCGGCGGCAGGGCTTGAAACCATCGTGTTCAGTGCAGGGAAGATTGGCTATTCCGTGGAAGTCACCCTGGAGGAGCTCCGAAAGGTGCTTCGCTTCGATGTGGCGGAGATTGTCTAAAGAACCCATAGCAAGGGCGATATGCAGGTATTGCCAGGCAGGTATCGAAGCATCGGTGCCTGCCTTTTTTAATTGCCTGCGTCAATTATCACGATCGCCGGGGCTATAAGTGATACAATTGGGGTATAAGAGAAGCAGCGGTCGATGCTGGATGTTGAGAAAGGACTGAAAACCATGGCGATTACAAAAGAAAGAATGCCGGCGCTGTTCGTGGGTCACGGCTCACCGATGAACGCCATAGAGGATAACACGTTTACCCGAGGCTGGGCAGAAATGGCCAAGGCCATTCCAAGGCCCGAAGCCATTCTGGCCATCTCCGCCCACTGGTATACCCATGGAACCCGCATCATGGATGAGGAACTGCCTAAAATGATCTACGACATGTACGGCTTTCCAAAGGAACTGTACGAGGTCAGCTATCCTGCGGTGGGAGCGCCGGCCATGGCCCATCTGACCTATGAGCTGATCAGCCGGGAAGCAAAATTCGACAACAGCTGGGGTTACGACCACGGTACCTGGTCTGTGTTGCGCAGGATGTATCCGGAGGCGGATATACCGGTGTATCAGCTCAGTGTGGACAGAAATGCCGGCGCAGAGGTGCATTTTCAAATAGGACGGGAAATCAGGGCCCTGCGTACGGAGGGGGTTTTGATCGTCGCCAGCGGGAATGTGGTGCATAACCTCTCCAAAATCAACTGGGAGATGGATAGAGGCTATCCCTGGGCTCACGAATTCGACGATTATATCAAAGAGAAAATCACCGGCAGGCAATTTGAGGATGTCATCCGGTACGAGAATGCCGGGGCGTGTTCAAAGCTTGCGGTTCCCACACCGGATCATTTCTACCCCCTGCTCTATGCCCTGGGTGCTGCTGAAGAAAAGGACACAGTGACGGTTTACAATGATTCCTGTCTGATGGGGTCCATGTCCATGACAAGCTATCTGTTTAAATCCTTTGAATAGAAAACGATCTGTCCGGTGAAAACCTGAGACAGATCGTTTTTTATTCAGGAAAAGCACTATGAGATGTTAAGTTATCGACGTAATTGTTATTAAGACAGGAGATGGTAGATTGCCGGAGAATCCTTCTGTTATGGAGATTGCACGTAAGTCAGACGACAAGAGGCTCTGCCATGAAGCTGTTGAACCGCTTAAAAATCCTGAGATTCTTATTGATTCCCTGCCTTCTGGGCATTGGACTGTTATGGCTCAATGGGCCAAACAACGCAGGAAGCTTTGATCCCTCTGCCTTCAACGGGGCTAGGGTTATGGAACATATTCGTTTTCTTTCATCACCGGAGTGCGGGGGGCGAATGGCCGGAACCCAGGGAAATGACCAGGCGGTTCACTATGTCCGTGATTATTTCAAGACCCTTGGCATAGCCCCTGTTCCGGGGAGCTCCTATGAGCAGACATTCAGGACCCTGGTTCCCAATTACGGGGAGGACTCGCTGTTTAAATACCGGAATAAAGCTGGAGAAGCCGTTTCATTCCAGCTGTACAGGGATTACCGCATGTATTCCTCCGGCTACGGCGGCAGTATCGACTTCAGTGGGGATTTGCTTTTTGTGGACATGAGCCTGTACGACATTCCCAAGGACCTATTGAAGAACCGGGTTGTGATCATAACATCGGCAGCTCTAACCGACGGAGCCATTGAATATGTGATAGAAAATGGCGCAAAGGGCCTTTTCAGCTATATTTACAACTATGGCGTGGATACCGAAGCCCTGGTTAAAATGAAGAGCACCAGCGTATCCGGGAAAAAGGGACCGGTACTGGGTCTGGGTGTGATTTCCAAACCTATGTATACAGCGCTGAAGCTGGAGGCTGAGAAAAATCCCATTACCTTTGAGGGGGGGCCCAGGGGAAGTGATGTGGTCGGTATGATACCGATGGCCTCCGTCAGGCAGAGGATTGCCTTTGAAACCGTTGAGGTATCCAACGTCATCGGGATGATTCCCGGTAAAAAGCAGGATGAATATCTGCTGATTGGGGGGCATCTGGACCATGTGGGAAAAGCTCCGGACGAAACCTATTTTCCGGGCGCTCTGGACAATGCATCAGGAACGGCCATGATGCTGGAGCTGGCCAGGATGTGTGCCGAGCAAGAGATACATCCGGAAAAGACCCTTATTTTTGCAGCATGGAATGCCGAAGAGAACGGCCTTAACGGCTCTGCCCACTATGTGAAAAATCCCCTGGTACCCTTGGAGCAGACCGAGGTTATCAACCTGGACATGGTTGGAGGTGTCGGAAAGGACACCATTCTTGTAGGGTCGGGCAATGGGGAATCCCAGGTGCTGGGTTCACGAATACTTCAGTTGGGGGAGGATCTTTCCCTGGACATTGAAGCTGCCAAGATGGATGGCAGTGATCACGTATCCTTTGCTCGAAGCGGAAACAGGGCCATTATGATCCATCAGGGGGATAAGTACCTGCACCAGCAGGAGGATACGCTGGAGAACATCGACCCGGAAAATCTCAAAAAAGTTGGAGCCCTGCTGGGCAGCCTGATAAAGCGGAATGCCAACGGTGAAAACCGGCCGGATTACCTTGGATCTGAGGAAAAAACAGGAATCAGTCTGTTCCTGCTCGCTCTTCTAATGGCCTATTGCATCGAAATCTGGTGGCTCAACTTTCCAAATGCGAGGCTTGCCGGGATTCAGGCGGAAACTCTCTATTTCAGCAGTGCTTACAGGATTGGAAGAAAGCTGCTCCTGATAACGGTTCCCACCACCATTGTGGTTATTCTGATCATGATTTCTCAGCTGCCCAGGGATCTTAATCTGATTTCATTTGGCGGCCATTGGGACACGAATTTTTCAGGATATCTCACCTTCAAGAAAACCCTGTTGTATATTCGGGGAATCCTTGAAAGTGGGCTTGGGAATACCACAGGGGGAGGCGATGTTGCGGAAGTGATCAGCAATGCGTTCCTAAACAGTTTGAAACTGCTGGGAGCGGCAATTTTACTGGCCCTTCCCCTGGGGGTGCTGAAAGGGCTTTTTGACGCATGGTCCTCGCGAAAAGAGAGTGAAGGGAGAAGCTTTTCAAGTGTGCTGCTGTTGTCGGTTCCGGATATCCTGTGGATCCTGATGGCTTTCAGCTTTATGATCATGGTGGGGAATAATGAAGGGCTTAGTGAAGTGCTGCCCGTAACCCTTCTCCGGGGATGGCTTCTGCCACTGGCAACCCTTGCTGTCATGCCGGCCATTTATATCAGCAGAATCGCCTTCGTAGGCTTCCGGCACGAGCTGAACAGGCCCTATATAACCGCCCTTAAGGCTAAGGGGGCTTCAAAGGCCCGGATTTTCTTCCGCCATCTTCTGAACCCCGTGTGGGAACGCTCCCTGAGCGCTATGCAGGGGCTTATCGCAGTGCTTATTTCCAACCTTATCGTTATCGAATACCTATTCGATTATAAAGGTCTGGCCAACTACATCCTTCAGGCAGACAAAGCCCAGGACAATCACACCTTCGTGAGTCTTATCCTGTGCCTTACGGTGTTGTATGTTGTGATGATCCTGCTGTGCAGACTGTTTGGACAGGCGACGGGTGCTCACAGAAAGGGGGACCGTTTATGAAGAAGTATCCCCTGCAATTGAAAATAGGTTCCGTCATTGTCCTGCTGCTGGCCCTGATGATCCTGTTCCCGGTTCTTTTCACCCGTACCAATCCCTACAGCACAGAGAGCATGAAGTTCCATACCGATTCAGAGGGGCATTTTGTTATGCAAAGGGCACCGTTTCCGCCCCAGCTCAGTGTTCCCCTGGGTACTGACGAAATGGGCAGGCATGTGTGGTCCCTCATTGTATATGGAACCAGGCTGACTATGCTCCTGGCATTCCTGATTGTTGTGGGCAGGTTCCTTCTGGCCATTCCCATCGGTTTCTCCGCGGGGTTCGGCAGCATCACTGCCCGTACGGCCATCCAGCAGTTCAGTGTGATATTCGGAACCATACCGGCCCTGTTGCTGTCGATCATTGTACTGAAGATGAACTTTTTCACCTCTCTTGGGAAAAACGGATCCATCATCGCCTTTGTTGCAGTACTTACCATAGTAGGCTGGGGCAGGCTGGGTAAAATGATTCAGTACCGTGTGGAATCCCTGTTGAAGGAACCCTTTGTGCAGGGAGAGATTGCCCTGGGAAAGAACCGGTTGCAGATCGCAACCGGCTCGGTGTTTCATCATTTGCTCCCGGAGCTTCTGATCTTTTTCTTTTTGGAAATGACCCGAGCCTTGACCATGCTGCTCCAGCTGGGGATATTTGCGGTTTTCGTCGGGAATGTACGTTTTATTGAAAGCTCGGACAACGGCATTATCAAGACCATGGATATGTCCTATGAGCCCGAGTGGGCAAGTATGCTGGGGGCAGCCAGGAAGAATATCCGATACGCTCCATGGACGGTCTTGTTTCCTGCCTTGGCATTCTTCATAAGCGTGATGGGGTTGAATGCCTTCGGAGAAGGGCTGCGTTCTCTGCTCCAGCAAAAGACAGAAAGGGTCCGGCTTGGGCTTAAGGGTCTTCACTACAGAAGGATTCTTTGCGGCGTTTTTTGCGCTCTGTTCCTTGTTCTGAATGTGCTGCCGGTTGGTTATCGCTCCACCCTGTTCAATTACAAAGCCCAAAGCGCCGACTCCCTCAGCCTGGAGGATGCTCCGGTGGTCATAGGGAATGCCAATGCCGCCGCCACTGCCGCCTGGATTGAAGAAGAACTGAAAAAGAGGGAGCTTTATCCGCTGAACAGCAAGGCCTACATCCATGAGTATGATGCGGGAGCGGCTTACTATCCCACGAACCAGAGCATCAGCCTACGCGTGAACGGCAAGGAGGCGAACTTGAGGCCCGGTCTGGATTTTCAAATGATATCCTTTGGCAGCTTCAGCATAAGCGGAGCGCTGCAGGATTATTCCAACCGGGACCTGTATCAGATGAGGGAAGCCGATGTGGCGGAGCCTGGGATCCTGCTTCTGGATTCTGCCTTTTATAGCCGGGAAAGCATCTTGTTTCTTTCCCGCAAGCTGGATGCGTTCCCCAACGTAAAGGGGATTGTATGGCTTACAGACATGAAGAACCTCCGCCCGGAGCAGATTGGTGCCGATCAATCTCAGAAGCCCGCTCTGTATCTGGACCGAGGCCACATTTCCGCTGTAGGGGGGAAGGATGCTCAGCTGACCGTTAAGATACAATCCAAGGAAACCGACGGAATCGGAAGAAATGTACTGGCAATCATCCCTGGGGTCAGTGACAGAATGGGTGAGGATGCCATCGTTTATGGATTTTCCTACAACGCCCTGACACCGGAGGAAACACGAACAAAACTGGCATACAGCCTCGCCTTCATCGATGCCCTGAGAAAGGACATCACCAGTCGAAAGAGAACCATCATCGTGGCATTCTTTGACGGAACCATGGGTGATGATTTCAACGGCATGAGCGCTTATGTGAAGGAAAAGCCGTATTCTCAGAAAAAAACCCTGCTGTTCGTGGATATGACACGGATTGACGGAATTTTAAAAGGTCGGCTGGTGGCGGACCGAAAACAGTCTCCCATCACCCGTTACTATGCCTATACCTTTGCACTCCAGCTGGACAAGAAGATCAAGGGGGCAGGATTGAACCCGGAAATCCTTACGGCCTCCAACGATACGGATACCCAGCTGTTTATCAAGCAGGGGACCCCAACCATCATCCTGGGACTGAAGCCCACCGAAGAGGAGCGGAATGTCATTTCCTCCGAAAGGTTGGGTAAAATGCTGATACAGGTTATTTCCGCCAACAACTACTAGGAGGCTTCTATGGCGCCGATACTTGATATAAAGAACCTTAAGGTGGCTTACCGGAATGCCCAAGGCTGGCTGGAGGTTGTACGGGGAATTGATATCAGCCTTGAACGTGGTGAAATCGTGGCAATGCTTGGGGAATCCGGGGCGGGTAAAACGGCTTCGGCCTTATCCGTCGCCATGCTAATCGATCCGGCAGAGGGCCATGCGACTGCCCAAAGGCATCTGTTTAAGGGCCAGTCGGTGGGGGATATGACGGAGAAAGAGCGCTGCACCCTGCGGGGCAAACAGATTGCCTATGTGTTCCAGAACGCTGCCGAATCCCTGAGTCCAAACAAACGAATTAGGGAGCAATTTAAGGAAGGGTTTGATATTCACAAAATCCCCTATTCAGAGACACTTATCCGGAACACCCTCACAGAGGTGGGTCTGGATGACCATGATGTGATACTGGGCATGTTTCCCCATCAGCTCAGCGGAGGGCAGGCCCAGCGGGTGATGATCGCCATGGCCGTAGCCCTTAGGCCGGATATTATCATTGCAGACGAACCGACCAGTGCGGTGGATGCCTCTCTGAAGGGGCGCATCCTGGAGCTGCTCAGACAAATCAACAGGAAACACGGAATTTCCATGCTGGTGATAACCCACGATTTCGATGTGGCCAGAGAGCTTTGTCATCGGGTGATTGTTCTGTATGGTGGGCTGGAAATGGAAACCTGCTCTGTGGAAGAACTGATGACAGTCCCACTGCATCCCTATTCGGCAGAGCTGATGAAGTGCGTGGAATCCATCAATGCCTCCGAGAAAAGACTGCATACCTTGGACGGAACAACCCTGAATCCCATGGATTTCAAGGAGGTCTGCCCGTTTGTACAGCGGTGTGCATTGCGTCAGCCGGAATGCGAGGCCGGCATACCGGGAATAGCAAAATATGAGACACGGTCGGTAAGGTGTCTGTTTCCGCTGGCCCGTGGAGGGAACGACCATGAGTAATCCTCTTATGCGTGTTCAGAACATATCCAAGCATTTTGTGATCAAGCCGGGGGTCCTGTCTCCGGTATATCGGATACAGGCGGTTGACGGGGTTTCCTTCGATATATTCCCAGGAGAGTGCCTGGGTTTGATCGGGGAAAGCGGCAGCGGCAAGACAACCCTCAGCAACATCATCCTAAACCTGATGAAGCCCGATTTAGGCACCGTGTTGTTCAACAACGTGTCGATCAGCGCCCTGGAAGGGGAGGCATTGAAACGGATGCGTAAGGAGCTTCAAATTGTGTTTCAGGCCAGCTTTGGGTCTCTGGATCCCCTGCGAACGGTGATGACCCTGGTTGGGGACGCGCTGCAGCTGCACCGGATTCCCCATGAAGGGAGCCCCCGACAGGAGGTGGTGCGGCTTCTGACCCTAGTGGGGCTGGACGAAGGGATACTGGAAAAACGGCCTGGACAGTTAAGCGGAGGTCAGCGACAACGGGTAGGGATTGCCAGAGCCATTGCCACAAGGCCGTCCCTTCTGGTTCTGGATGAGCCGGTTTCGGCCCTGGATGTCTCTGTTCAGGGACAGATCGTCAACCTGCTGATGGACCTGAAGGAAGAGCTGGGCCTTACGTATCTGTTCATCACCCATGATCTGAAAATCGCCAGACATCTCTGTGACCGGGTGGCCGTGATGCACCAGGGAAGACTCGTTGAGATCGGACCGACGGAGCAGGTCATGGAAGCCCCCGCAGCAGAATACACCAAGACCCTTATGGGCGGTATATCGTTATAAAAAGAGGCACCCATGGGGTGCCTCGCAGCTTGAAGAGAAACCCTCTGTACTACGCAACTTTGAACTCCCGGTTGGAGAAAATAACGAACAGGGCTTCCGCAGAAATTCAAACTCACTTCGCTCAGACAGTGAATTTCTAACGGCTACAGCCCTTGTTCTATTTTCTTACCAACCTCCGTTAGGTTGCTCCGCACAGAGGGTTTTTCTTCACTGTCCAGGAAATTCATTCAATGCGAACCTTATGTGCCACATAAACATTCACAAAGGATACGGCGGCGGTGAAGAAGAAGATGTACTGCGGTCCCCAGGTGCTCCAAATGATGCCCCCCAGAAAGGCGCAGATGATGGAAACGACGTGATCCATGCTGAGCCCCAGGGAAAGGGTGGGCATGATATCCGAGGGGTGCTCGGCGATTTTTCGCAGATACAGGGTTCGGATCATCCCCATCTGGTTGGACATCCGATCCGTTATAAAGAGAGAATAGGCCAGCAGAAGTGGAATGCCCGCCATGGGCAGCCATCCTTCCACAAAGGCAGCGGTCAAAAGGCCGTAGGCCAGGTAAACCCCGATAAAGGAATAGGCGTCGGCGTAAAGCAGCTTCTTGATCCCGAAGCGGTCGATCCAGCGGCCCAGGGCAGGCATGAAGAACATCCCTACAAAGGAGCCCAGGATGCCCAGCATGGCAATGGTGTCCGCCTTCTTACCCAAAAGGTCGATCAGAACCCAGGGGCCGTAAACCAGCATAATCTGCTTTTGAAGCCCGAACATCACAACCAGGGTGTAGTAGTAGTTATATTTTTTTCGGAAGATGAACTTGATCCGTTTATCGCTCTTGATGGGTTTATGGACAATGTAATCCAGCAGCAGGATAAGTCCCACGGCGATTGCCATAAAGACAGAACCAACGACAAAAATCCACTTGGTATGGGTAGCCAGGCTGAAGAGCCCCCAGCGGAACCCCACAAAAACCACGGCGCTGGCCACCATGGCAAAGGCCGTGGCAATGCCCTTGTACTGCCCCATCTGGGTGCCCATGGACCCTTCCTGCATCAGGGACATGCCGATGCTCTCCTGCAGGGGCATGTTGAGATGCGCCCCGGCGGAGTAGATGAAGACAAAGATCAGCATGATGCCAAAGGGAGGAGTGACAAGCCCCAGGGTAATACAGCCGATAAGGCTCAACAGCTGAGCAACCAGTGAAATCCGTATATCCGAAAAGCGGGAGAGGAATGCAATGAAAAGGATGGTCAGTACTCCGGGAAGCTCTCTGGGGAATTCAATCAGGCCCCGTACGTAGGCATCAACGTTGTATACCTCTTTGAAATAGTTGGATAAAACCTCGTTGTACATCCCGGCCCCAAGTGCTGAAAGGGCCACGATTACAAGGAAGAGCCTGTAGGGTGGAAGGTGTTTGCGGAGGGTGTTCATAGTGTTCCTTTCTTAAATGGATATGCCTCAACCATGATATCATAATTGCTGTTTAAACAAAACGCATTACGGCTGTGCAGGAATGAAAGAGTTCATTGCATTCCGGTAGCGGGGCGGCAGTATCTGATGTATCATTGAGGAAGAAGACAGGTTCATACAGGAGGAAACAATGAAAATCGCACTGCCAACAAAAGACGGAAAAATCGACAACCATTTCGGCCATTGTGACCATTTCACCATTCTTGAGGTCAATGATAAGAAGGAAATCGTTTCAAAATCCGTGATGGAATCTCCCCAGGGTTGCGGCTGCAAGTCCAATATCGCATCGACCTTAGCAGAAATAGGTGTGGAGTGGATGCTGGCCGGCAATATGGGGCAGGGGGCTGTCAATGTACTCAGCGGCGCCAATATCCAGGTGGTAAGAGGCTGCTCCGGAGAGGTTGAAACGGTTGCATCCGAATGGCTTAAGGGGAACGTAACCGATAACAGCGTGGCCTGTGACCACCACGACTGCAACCACTGACCTGATATAGACACAGACGTGTAGGCCGGTACCCCCAAGGGGCTGGAATTACCCATAATCGCGGAGGTAATCACGACAAAAGAGCAGAGTGTCCTTGGCGACACGCTGCTCTTTTGCCGTAAAACAGGGTTTCTATGGATTCAAATTATAGGGGATGGCGGTTATCGTTCTACCTGTTCATTGAGGGGCAGTCGGTTTGAGTGTTGAGGCCTGTTCTTCATATACAGGTAAACCGGAAGGCCCATCAGGGTGATTCCAATACCGAACATGGAACTGGAAAAGCTGCTGATCATGGTACTGATGATGACATAAATGCCGCCTATGATACCGATGGCGGGGATGATGGGATAAAACGGAACGCTGTAACTGCGGTCAAGATTCTTAAAGCTTTTACGAAGGATGAAAATGCCAGCTACGGTCATGACAAAGAACACCCAAACCATGAACATAGCAAGATTTGTAAGGGTTTCAAAGGAACCGCTGAGCACATAGATGGAGGCCAGGGTGCCTTCCAGCAGAAATGCCCCAATGGGGGTTCCGAATTTTGGATCGACGGCACCGATAGCCCTTGAGAAGGGAAGCATATTCTCCTGAGCCATGGCAAAAGGAATGCGGACGCCGGTCATCAGGTAGCCATTCAGGGCGCCGAAGATGGAGATCATAATGCCGGCGGCTATAAGGCTGGCACCGAAATTGCCGAAAAGGACAACTGCGGCATCCGATGTAACCTGAGCAGAGGCGGTAACGACATCGATGGGAATAATGTTGATAATGGCAATATTGATAGCGATGTAGATAACAATGGTTCCTAAAAGTCCAAAAATGATTGCCTTTGGTAGATCTTTGCCGGGATTTTTCATTTCGCCGGCCATATTCCCGACACCGACCCAGCCGTCGTATGCCCACAGCGTTCCAAGAATTGCGGCGCCGAAACCTGTCATATTAAGGGCTTGAGGCCCGGGGGTGCCAAAGCTGCCGAAAATGGCATCAAAGCCTCGGGCTGTTCCTGTTGCAAGACCCCATGCGATAATCGCGATAATCGGAACAAGCTTTGCGATGGTTGCCACCAACTGGACCTTGCTTCCCAGCTTTGTTGACAGGTAATTGATAAGAATGATGAAAAAAATGAATGCAATGGCCAGTGCCTTTTGAAGACTGGGGGAAAGCGGTACAAAAAATGTGGCCTGCGAGATCATCACAATCGACAGTGCCGCACACACACCCGGTACATAGATAAGGGTCTGCATCCATCCGAACAGAAATGCAATCTTATCTCCGTACAGTTCCTTTAAATAGGCAAAAATACCCCCTGTTTTTGGAATAGCCGTGGCGATCTCCGTAACGGTAAGCGCAGAAGCCATCGTGATGATTCCCCCGAGAACCCAGGCCATGATCCCCATAAACGGAGTACCCGCATTGGAGAATACCGGTGAAGCTTTGAAAAAAATACCGGATCCGATGACGACTCCTATCACCATGGTCATTGCTTCCAAAAGTCCAATCTCTTTCTTTAAAACATTCCCCTTCATATTAATCCCCTTTAATGTAATTTGTTGTGCAGCACTGTCAAGGCAATAAAAAAGAGCGCAGCCAACACAAAAAAGTGCTGTCTGCGCCCTGTCCTTTGATCTGAAAGTTTCACCTTATCAGTATCCGATAAGGCTTTCTCCTTTGATGCCGCATCTAAGCGGTCTCTCCAGGGGTGTGTCCGGTCATTGTACCAAAACCTGAAAGCTTCAGCGGCAGGCACAAGCAGTGCTGCGGCTTTTCTCCTACGGTTACGCAGCTGTTTGAAACAGCGCGTATCTCCAATGAACCATCATCCACAGTATTCAGTTTAGTTACACAACTTGTTTATATTAGCAGATTATCGTGGGCTGTACAACTGCTAGAGTGAATTATTATGGAGAGGAGGCACCGGCATGGCCTCAAAGGATTCACTTCCATTCATGCCAAACCGCTTCACACTCCAACCGCCACGTATGTAGCTCCTCGGTGTTTTTTTCGCGACATGTACGCTGAGCAATAAAATAGTAATCATGAGGAATCCCTTTGGTATTTTGAGTCACCAGGGATGTAAGCATGGGTACCTCGTTTTCAATGCATTGACGGGTCATTTTTATCAGGTAGGGCTTCAAAAAATGGGATCGGAACACATAACCCCGCTGAGACATTCGGCGTTGAAGCTCAGAATAGGTCACTGTGCGTCGCTCTTTGGAAATAATCCAGAGCTCGTCCCACAAGTCTTCGAGGATATCCAAATGGTCACTGCTCCTTTCGCCACAGCTCAAAGGTCTTCTCAAACGGATGGTGTTTACGTGCAGAATCTTTATTGAATGGTATAATTACAAACAGAAAGCAAAATGTGTAAAATTACACGGATGGTGAACAGGGGTGCGTGTATGGGAAAGATCGTGTTAGTGGAAGATAATGACTGGATAAGCGAGAGTATTAAAGGTCTTATTCAAGCCGTGGATCCCAGCCAAAAGGTCTACAGCACCGGTTATTCCGCCGAGGCATTGAATTATGCCCGGGAGCATGACGTGGATATATTCCTTTTGGATATTGAACTTCTGGATTACTCAGGCGTTATTCTCGCAGAGAAAATCAGGGAGTTGGCCCGGTATAAACTGACACCCATCGTATTTATCACCAATGATTACAAATTGGAGCTTGAAGCGTTTCGGAATACTCAGTGCTATCGGTTTATTACCAAACCCTTCAAGACGGACGAAGTGAAGGAAGTTATCCGAACCCTGCTTATGCATGGAACAAAAAAATCAGGATCCGGGGAAAAGTTTTTTATCAAAAGAAAGGGCTACACCGCATCGGTGCTACAAAGCGACATCCTCTATTTCGAGGTGGCGGGACGTAAGCTGATGGCGGTCACAAAGCATGAAACCATTGAAATAACCAGGTGTACCATCGGTGAGATTCTGGAACATGTAGGTGAATCTTTTTTTCAATGCCATAAATCCTTTGTGATCAATACCGACTGGATTGAAATTGTTGATAAGACCAATATGCTTATAAAGCTTAAGAATGATCGCGGACAGATTCCCTATGGCCCCCGCTATAGGGAGCGGATAGAAGGTGCATTCAATTGACATTTCCACTGATTGAAACGTTGTTGTTCTCACTGTTCGATACACTGCAGTACTACATTGTTACGAATAAGCTGAGCAATGGACATCTTAAAACCCACATATGGCATATCCCGGTCATCGTATTATGTGCAATTGTTGCAGGAGCAAGTTCCTATCTTATTGAAGGTGTATATTCATATATTGTTGGAACCTGTGCTCTGATTGTATTGAGTTGGATCCTATACAAACGCAGTGGATTTCAGCTTGCGTATCTTCATATTGTTGCAATTTCGATTGTAATGAGTTTGCAGTTATTCATTATTTTCTGTGTTGACGCATTTCTTGGGGAAATTGAATATACGGCACAAATTGGGATGAGTGCCCAATTGATTGGGATGGTCTTGGCCTATATTACGGCCAGATATTTACCGCTTCAACTACTTTTTCGATTCGTAGAAACGAAAAATGATCTTTTCAGAGTTGTCAGTCTGAATATATTTATTGTGCTTTCCGTATGTGTTTTATATTGGTATATGCAATTTGATGGAATTTTGGAGAATATGATACTGATATCGGCCATCGTTGTTATTATTCTGTTAATCAATGTTGTTTTTTTACGAGAAGGGCTGAAAAATCATGGATTAGAGCAGCAAGTACGGGCGTATGAATTATATATGCCCATAGTAAGTGAGCTAATGGATGAAATACGCATTAAGCAGCATGATTTCGATAATCACATTGCAGCACTCAAGGGTGTTCTGGTGCAGCATAAAGGGGATCGGGAAACCCTGGATAGGGTTGAAGAATATTTAAATGAACAAGAGTCTACTTTCAAGAATGTGGATTTGTTGAAAATGAATAATCGGATAATAGCGGGCTTCTTGTACAGTAAAATGAAAGAATCCATTGATAAGCGGATTAGAATGGATATTAGAATTGAGGACTATTCATTTGAAACAGAAATGTTAGACTGCCAGGTGCTGGATATTCTGAGCATTCTTGTGGATAATGCTTTTGAAACCAACATTCCGGATAATCATGTCTTTGTTAGGTTTTACAAGGAAAATGAAAGGAGTGTCATTGAAGTTGCCAACAAACACTCCTACATTCCTCACTCCAGATTAGAAGGTTTTTTTACCAAAGGGTATTCAGAAAAAAATCCTCAAAACCGTGGTTTAGGATTATACAAATTGGAAAAAATTGTTACTGAAAATCGTGGCGAAATTGAAGTGTCTAACTTTGACTTTGAGGATAACTATCTTGTATTCAAGATTGTATTGCCATAAACGGACTACCTTTTTAAGCATTCCGGGCACTCTGTTTCGCCCCAAAAAAGAATACATCCGCTTTTCTGCACCATAAATGGAGCAGCAAGAATAAAGAAACTGGCAAACGTGCTGAGCATGTCAAATCGGAGCTTTCTTTTCATTTCGTGTCATCTCCTTTGCTAGTAGTAGTTGTATAGCCTGTAAAAAGATAACCCACACCGAAATGGTGAAGTACGGGTTATTTTTTATTACCCAAAAGCCAATCAGGTGAAGAGCTGCAGCGGTGCATCCTCTAATCTGGAACCGTCTGCGTTCCGCAGTGGTGTAATCCGGTCTGTTTGGGGAGATCACCGGTGAAGTGAAGACAATGGCGGCAAAACCGACCACGCCAATTATCATCATCAGCAAAGGGGACAGTTGTACATATTGATAAAGAAGTGCAACCGATGTGAAAAATGCTGCTGAAAACGAAAGGCAGCCCCAATAGGTTTTGAAATGGAGCCCTCCGGTATTGATCCGGATCATGAACAGCGAAAGCATGGCCTGCAACAGGATGCCATGTGCGTTAAAGGCAAAGAAAAGCAGGAACAGAAGGATTAATTTTGAGGATTCACCCAACAATACCTCAAGTGAATAGTTCAGCTTATCGTGGTCATCCTTACTAAGGCCCAGTGAGCGCTGAATATAACGGCTTACCCGCAGGCTAAATGAATTATTATCCATATCATCACCGTCTTCACTATACGTCTGAGCCTTATGGCGGTCAATGGATTGTGCACGAAAGGGGGGTAAACGTGAACAAAAAAATTTTTCACGGAAAACAATCGGCGTATTTGATAATCGTTATCATCGGCGTGATTGTGTATTTCATATAATGGGTATCATAATGGAAAATAGGTGGAGGCTTTTAGTTTATGAAAGCTGTCCTCCTGAGTAAATGCTGATTTAATAGGGGTGGCAACATGAAATTATTTATAAAAGGGAAAAAAACATGGATTGTAATAAGTATAGCCCTGTTGTGTACAGCGTATTATGTGTATGCGTATACGAAAGCAACTCCGGTAATGTTTATAACCATGAAGGCTGAGAGCTATAAGGAGACCTTTCTGGCCAGCGGAATCCTTCAAATGGACAACGGGATCCTGGTCAAGTCGGAGGTTGATGGAACCGTTAAATCGGTTGTTGCAGGCGGGGGACAAACGGTTAAGAAAGGGGATGTCCTTGCTGTTCTAGAAAATCAGGATGTTGTGCTGCGGCTTGAGGGTGCACGCAGTGAATATCGGAAGGCTCAGGCGGTTTTGGCGGGAACAGGCTACACCTCCGAGCAAACACAGGTGCTGGTTTTGGATCAGTTAAAGCTGGAGCTGGAAAAATTGGGGAAGGAAAAATCCCGTTTTGAACAGCTTGCCCAGGAAGGGGCCATTTCCGACTCGGAGCTGGAAGCGGCACAGCATGACTATACACTTAAACAGGTTGAAATCAGCAGAGCGGAAAGTCGCTTGAAGGAAATACGCAATGACAGCGCAGCATCGCTAAGTGGTGCCCGATCAAGCCTTGAGCTGCAGCTGGTAGGAGTTCGGCAGGCGGAGTTGGATGTGCAGCGGCTGACTGTCAAGGCGCCTTTTGACGGCGTGGTGATCCGCTCGGATCTGAGGGCTGGGGAATCGGTGAGGAGTGGAGACGGAATCGTATTTATGGCAAAAAGTATGGACAAATACTGTGAAATTCAGCCTGACGAGAAATATTTGCCCCTGCTGAAAACAGGACAGTCGGTTTCTGTTTACGCCGATCAGGCAGCGGATAAACCGGTTACGGGACAGATTTCATGGATATCATCGGAAATTGAAAAAGACACCGGAACGGTCAAGGTACGCATCCGTCTGTTGGAGGACCGCCCCTGGCTTATTCAGAATATGCTGCTGAGGTGTGAGGTGTTGCTTGCCGCTTATCCGGACAGCTTGGTACTGCCTGCCGGGTACATCGTCCAAGGGGAGAAGGTGACGGTGCTGACGGAAGAGAGCGGCAGAGCGGTAGAAAAAACGATTACAACCAATGGCGTGGATACCGGAAAAGTTCGAATCCTCAGTGGTCTTAAGGCTGGCGAACGGGTTATGGACCCAACGGACTTGAAAGCGGGTGAACGTGTAACGCTTATGGGGGAAGGGGCGGTTGAGGAATGAACCGTTTCGAGTGGACCATAGCCCTGCGTTTCTTGAAACACGACCGAAACCAGACGATTTTTATCGTGATGGCCATCACACTGGGGGTCACGGTGCTGATTTTTCTTGAATCCCTTATTGTCAGTCTTCAGATAAGCCTGATCGAGGACACTATCGGGGCAAGCCCCCATATTGTGGCTGAAGGGAAAGGGAGGATTGCCGAGCCTTTGCCGGATACAACCGCTAAAGGGAGCATTCTGGGAGATTTCAAGCGTCCCACAGAGCCGGTGGACAGCTGGCTTACGCTTGATGAAAGCCTGGGGGCGGAGAAGGGGCTTATCAACCTGACGGCAGTATTGGAGAGCCCTGCATTGATAGAAAGGGGACAGACCAGTCAAAACCTGATTTTTCGAGGGGTTCAGCTGGATGGCGCCACAGGGCTTTATCACCTTGAAGAACGGTTGCTGGCCGGTACCAGCCGGGTGTCCGGGCGCAGTGTAATCATTGGAGCGGGGCTGGCAAAGAATTTCGACCTGACGCCTGGGGATTCTATTCGGGTGTCATTCCCCGGGAAAGCCAGTGGCCAGTGGTCGGTGGCAGGTGTTGTGGATTATCAGGCGAAAGGATTGAATGACAGTTGGGTGATTGTGGATATTACAGCCTTACAGAGCTTTCTTGGTTTACAGGACACGGTTACCCGTTTTGAAGCCCAAGTGACCGACGTGGATACTGCCGATGTTTTGGCAGAAGGCTTGAACAACCGATTCGAGACCCTTGTGTTCAGAAGCTGGAAGGAGGACAATGCGCAGCTCCTCACAGCGCTCAGAAGTCAGTCCAGCTCCACGTCCACCATATCCGCTTTCGTGCTCCTGAGCATCCTTATGGGCATCAGCAGCGTGCTGGGCATATCGGTGGCGCAAAAAAACCGGGAAATCGGAATCCTTAAAGCCATGGGGGCTACCAGCATCAGCAGCCGATCCATTTTTCTCATTCAGGGTCTGGTGCTGGGCTTCGGCGGTGCAATTGCAGGAGCGGCAGGAGGGAGACTGCTCATTGCAGGCTTTACCCAGCTTACAAAAGGCAGCGGCGGACTTTCCTTCACCATAACTGTGCCTCCGGATCTGATTCCCCGGATGGTGGTTATTGTGACCCTATGTGGCCTTATCTCTGCTTGGATTCCTTCTAATAAATCTGCGACACTTAATCCAATCGAGGTGATAAGGAATGGCTGACTCTGTTTTTTCTGCAATTGATCTTAAAAAATCCTACGGCACCGATGTGGTTACCGAGGTGCTTCACGGCATCAGTCTGGAGCTTGAAACGGGTTCCTTTGCCAGCCTTATCGGCCCCTCCGGCAGCGGGAAGACAACCCTTCTGAATCTTATCGGCCTCTTGGATAAACCCACATCCGGTCAAGTTCTCCTCTCCGGGATTCCCGCATATGAACTGAACGGGGATCGGATGGCGGAGCTTCGGTCTCGATATCTGGGGTTTATATTTCAGTTTCACCACTTACTGCCCCAGTTCACAGTGATGGAGAATGTGCTGATGCCTTCCTGGATAGCCCGGGGGATATCGGATTTTACCCAAAGAGAGAAGGCAAAGGCCCTGCTTCACCGCGTTGGCTTGGAGAACGTATCGGATAAGAAGGCTGGGGCCATATCCGGGGGCCAGCAGCAGCGGGTTGCCATTGCCAGAGCTCTGGTGAATAACCCCACCCTGGTTTTGGCAGATGAACCCACGGGGAATCTGGATACGGAAAATACCGAGGCTGTATTCGCACTTCTCCGTCAGATCAATCGGGAAGACGGGACCGCCTTTCTAATTGTTACCCATGATCGCCATATTGCCGCAAAATCCGATCGGGTCATCGAGCTGGTGGATGGCAGAATGATAAGAGATCAGCCGATCCTATCGGGAAAGGATGCTTGGGAGTCCCTGGCCCCGGACTACTGTGCGTATTGCGGAAAGGATAGGAGCGCACTGAGCTTATAGAAAAACCGGATCTATAAGCGAGAATATGGTCATTGTTCTATAGATATTGAGGCTGTCAATTTAGGTGCAGGTGTTTTGAATACAAGAAAAGAAGAGGCTCCGATGATGGGAGCCTCTTCTCGTTATTCAAGTATGAATTTCAGTATAATTTATGCGCTTTTGCTCTCGTTGGTGATGACAGCAGCGGGCTTGCCTTCCTTGCGCCATTTGCGGAATTCTGCAGCGGCGGTGAAGAGCGCGTCCGTGGAGGAGTTGAGGGCTGTTTCGCAGGAGTCTTGAACAACGCCTACGATAAAGCCTACGCCAACAACCTTCATAGCGATGTCATTGGGGATCCCGAACAGGCTGCAAGCCATAGGGATAAGGAGCAGGGAACCGCCGGCAACACCGGAAGCGCCGCAGGCAGCAACAGCAGAAAGTACGCTGAGAATAAATGCCGTCGGCAGGTCCACCTGGATGCCCAGAGTGTTAACTGCAGCCAGAGTCAATACTGCAATGGTAACAGATGCGCCAGCCATGTTGATGGTCGCGCCCAGGGGGATGGATACGGAGTAGGTGTCCTTATCCAGGCCCAGCTTTTCGCAAAGTGTCATGTTTACAGGAATGTTGGCTGCGGAGCTTCGTGTAAAGAATGCTGTGATTCCGCTGTCCTTAAGGCATTTGAACACCAATGGGTAGGGGTTTCTGCGGATGCAGGCAAATACGATGATGGGGTTTACAACCAGGGCTACGAAAACCATGCAGCCAACCAGAAGAAGCAGAAGACGGCCGTAGCTGATCAGGGACCCAAGACCGTTGGTGGCGATAGAATCGAACACAAGGCCCATGATGCCCAGGGGTGCGAAGTTGATGACCCAACGAACCATAGTGGAAATCGCGTCGGAGAAGTTGGCAATAAGCGTCTTGGTGGAATCTGCAGCACCTTTAAGCGCAGTACCGAGAACAAGAGCCCAAGCCAGAATGCCGATGTAGTTTGCGTTGAAGAGGGCTTTGATGGGGTTGTCTACAAGGCTGAGCAGCAGATTCTTAAGAACGTCTACAATACCGCCCGGAGGAGTAACATCACCGGAGCCTACTGCAAGTGTGAGGCTGACCGGGAACATGAAGCTTGCAACCACGGCAATCAGGCCGGCAAGGAATGTACCCAGAAGATAAAGTACGATGATGGATTTCATGTTGGTCTGGTGGCCCTTTCTATGCTGGCTGATAGCCGACATGACAAGAAAGAATACCAGAATGGGTGCGATACCCTTAAGTGCGCCAACAAAAAGTGAACCGAAGATGACAACCGCTTTTGCTTGTGTGGGAACTGTAACCGCAAGAATGATACCGATTACAAGACCGATGATGATTCGTTGAACAAGGCTCAGCTTGTTCCATGCTTTGAGTAGATTTTCCAAAATAATGAACCTCCTTTAAGATTATGAAAATGATAAGTGCGGTGACACAGTGACCAGTCTAACACGAATACTGTATACAATGGAATACATAAAATTTATTTAACAGAGCAATTGCAATCTTTGTATAATAAGATATGCTACATAAGAAAAAGCATATTGTGATTATGACGGAACCGCTTAAGGAGTTACGGGATAAATGACCACCATATAATTTGTACGCGGTGGGCTTACACAATAATTTTTTTTATTTAAAAAAATCAAAATTCAAGATGTAATCGTTTTCACATCCTTGGTATGATTTAGGATTTTGGGATGTTTTTAAAACAAAATTACGTTTTTATAGGATAAGTGAGATAGAATATTTCCAGGACTATAAAAAGCAGGTGAGAAATTGCGTATATTGCAACAATATCGTGGCCTTCCCGGCCCTGTGTACGCGCTATTCAGTGCCCAGGTGATCAATCGTTTCGGTGATTTTGTGGCACCCTTTCTGTCGTTTTATATAACCACCCGGTTGGGTTATGGGCCTCAAACGGCGGGACTTATCATGACAATTAACGCATTGGTTGGAATTCCTGCCATGCTGGTTGGCGGCAAAGCTGCCGATCATATGCCTAAAAAGCAGGCCTACATCCTTTTTCAGGTACTTACAGCCTTGGTGACTTTGTGCTGCCTGATTCCGTTTTCTGCTGAAACTATCGTCGTGCTTTTGCTTATAAAGAGTGCATTTGCCGGCATGACACGGCCGGCCATCATGGCCCTGCTGATTGACTGCCTTCCCCCTGATAAGCGTCAGGCGGGATTTTCATTGAATTACCTGGGAATCAACCTGGGGGTAGCGGTAGGTCCGCTGTTCGCAGGAATCCTTTTCAACAAGAGCCTTCCGCTGATTTTCATAGGTGATGCGGTCACGTCCCTTCTGGGGGTGTACATTGTATGGCATTATATATATGAAAAGGATGGGGACCGGATCGGGTATGAATTGCCGGAAATGGAGCAGCACGACAATGACCATTGGATACGCGCCTTGGGCAAGCGACCGGTGATACTGAGTTTCCTGGGAATTTTGGTCCTGTTCAGTGCGGTTTATGTACAATGTATGTTCGCGTTGCCACTGTATCTCAGTGATCTGTTTAAAGAGAAGGGACCGGTGTTTTTCGGGGTGCTGATGAGTACCAATGCCATAACGGTTCTCGTTGCCACACCGTTTCTTACCCACTGGACACGACGGCGTTCACCTGCGGATGCCATCGTGTTATGCGGACTCCTGAATGCTGTGGGGTTTGGTGTAACCGGCTATTTACAATTATTACTGCCACTTATAATGGCAACGGTGGTATGGACCTTGGGTGAAGTGTTGATTTCAACGAATTCCGGGGTTTATTTGGCCGCCCTCAGTCCAGTCAACTACCGGGCCCGTTTCAGCGCCCTGTCCGGTATTGCATTTGCAGTAGGGGGTGCATTGGGAACATGGTTGGCAGGGTGGTATCTTCAAAACTGTACACAAAAGACCCTTTGGATATGGATTGCGCTTCTTTCAGTATTGGCGTCCATTGGAATGCACTACCTTGGCCGTGTAAAAACGGTGGCTTCAGACGCGGCAGATGTGTAAGCAGGGGCAGTGAGAGTTTATGGAAGTCTGGTATTTTAGAGCTTGCCCGGTTTAACTTGCGCGACTTCGGGTATTGAGACGAATGCCTGTGCAAATGTGTGAAGAATCCCATCATCCCGACAGAATTTGATATAAAGGAGACCATCCATGAAGCCTGTTTATATACTGGGACATAAGAATCCGGATACTGATTCAATTTGCTCAGCCCTTGCCTACGCAGCTCTGCGTAATCGTCTGAGTGAAAGCGAACGGTATATTCCGGGCCGCATCGGAGATGTCAGTCCCGAAACGGCGTTTGTACTTTCTCATTTTGATCTTAAGGCACCGGAGATGGTTGAAAATCTAAAAGCACAGGTTTCAGATCTCAATTTGCGGCGGATCCCTCCGGTATCCCCCGCAATATCTCTGAAAAAGGCATGGCAGATCATGCAGGACAACCAGACCACCACTCTGGGAATCAGCAAGAATGGAGAGGTTCTGGATGGGATCGTTACCATCGGAGATCTGGCCCGTTCCTATCTTGACCCTATTGACAGCCGGGCCCTTGCGGACGCGTGTACACCCTATCGCAACATACTGGAGGTTCTGGACGGTGAGCAGGTTGCGGGTAACCCTGAGGGCTGTTTTTCCACAGGGAAGGTTCTGGTGGGGGCGATGAATCCTGAACGGATGGAAGAATTTCTGGAGCCGGGGGACGCCATTATCCTTGGAAACCGGATGGACAATCAATGGAGCGCTATCGAAATCGGCGCGGGTCTGATCATCCTAACCGGGGGTACGAAGCTGGACCCGGCCATGGTTAAGCGGGCCACAGCGCGAGAGTGCGCAGTCATCCAGTCACCCTATGACACCTTCAAGGCGGCCCATTTGGTCAATCAGAGCCTTCCGGTCAAGCACGTGATGCGTGTTCAGGACATGATAGCCTTCGAGTTGGACGACTATATAGATGAAGCCAGAGAAGTGATGGCGGCCAAGAGGTACCGCAATTTCCCGGTTGTTGACAATAACGGTGTCTATGCAGGGTTTATATCCAGGGCTATGCTTCTTAATCTGCAGCGGAAACGTGTGATTCTGGTGGATCACAATGAACGGTCACAGGCAGTGGACGGCCTCGACGAGGCAGAGATACTGGAGATCATCGATCACCACCGCATAGGCGATATACAGACCAGCGGCCCGGTTGTGTTCAGAAATCAGCCGGTAGGCTGTACGGCTACATTGATTTCAGGGTTATACAATGAAGCGGGTTTGAAGCCGGATCCTCCGATAGCGGGGATATTATGCGCCGCCATCCTGTCTGACACACTGATGTTCAAATCCCCTACCTGTACCGATTTGGACAGAGAAACCGCCATGCATCTTGCAGTTATGGCCGGCATTGATCCGCGCCGCTTTGCCCGGGATATGTTCAGGGCGGGATCCCGCATACTTGAAAAAACCCCGGAAGAACTGTTTTTTAGGGATTTTAAGCGCTTTAACGCAGGGAAATCAGTCATCGGGGTTGGTCAGATCAGCAGCATGGACCTGGATGATTTGAAACAGGTCAAGGATTCGATTAAGGATCTGATGAGAAAGAAAAGCGAAGACAGTGAATTCAGCCTGCTGATGTGCATGCTGACGGATATCGGGAAAGAGGGGACCCTGCTACTTTTCACAGGTGAAAATAGCGATCTGATGGCCAGAGCCTTCGGCGAACAGCCGGACAACCAGGAGGTTTATCTGCCTGGGGTTGTATCCCGCAAGAAACAAGTCATTCCTCCCCTGTTGAATTCTATCAATCATGGCGTATAATGATTCTATAGCGATAACAAAGATAGGGGGAGTTCCGATGAAATCCTACGACCTGACACAGATGATTAAGGAGAATATGCCGGTTTATCCTGGCACAAAACCTCCTACGTTGCATCCTATAACCACGTTGGAAAAAGACGGTTTTGCAGAAACGTTGTTAACCTTGTATTCCCATACGGGAACCCATCTGGATGCTCCCGCACATATGGCCATTGATGGTCAGACCTTGGATCAGATGGATGTTGAAAGGTTCATTGGTCCGGCGCTTTGTATAGACGTTAGGAATGCAGAAAGGTATATCACCCTGGAACACCTGATTCCTCATCAAGTGAAAATCATGGAATCCGATTTTGTGCTTTTTTGCACCGGATGGGATAAAAAATGGGACTCTCCTGAGTATTTTAAGGGATTTCCAGTGCTGGAGGCGGCGGCGGCCAACTGGCTGGCGGCCAACAATCTCAAAGGGATTGGCGTGGATGCCATTTCGGTGGATGATATCGGCGAGAATGAATTCGCCAATCATGGAATCCTTTTTGGTGCGTGTCTGTTTATCATAGAGAACCTCAAGAATCTTGAAAACGTCATCGGTAAGGACGTGATTCTTGCCTGTCTTCCCATTAATTTTGAAAATGCGGATGGTGCCCCCGTCCGGGTGGTGGCATTGGAAGGGGTTCACTGCGAACGGTAACTGAAAACTCACTGTGAATTTAAAATAGAAAAACCACGTCCTGTGAGGGATGTGGTTTTTTGTGTCTATTTTTTGACGGGATTCCGGGCTTTGCAAATGTAACCCTGCAGAACCGAGGTGAAATACCGGATGATCCGGTCCACATGCTCATCCACCGGCCGGGGGTCCGTTCCCGCCCGTACGCGCAGCAGATAACTTTCGAACAGAAGGACCAAGATGTCGTTGATCTCGGGGATTTTGGCTTCGCTGAAATATCCCTGTTCCGCACAGCGCTTCAACGCTTCGAAGTCACGCTGATAGATGTTGCTTTCCAACAGCATGGGCAGAAGATCCTCGGAAAGGTTGTCCAGATCCTCAGGGTAGATTTCGTAATACAACCGCACGGAATCATTGAACTGAAATTTAGGCGGCGCATAAAACACATTGTAATAATGCTCCGGGTATGTAAATGCTTCAGCAGCAAAATGTCGCCAGATTTCAATGAACTGATGGAATCCGTCTTTAGAGGGCTCCATGTCTCGGAGCCGCAGCAGATAGCTTCGGAGGTATCTTAGGGAGGCGTAAAACGCCAGGTGTTCAAGATTCTCGAAGTAGCTGTAAAGGGTGGCGCTGTTGTATCCGGCCATGTCGGCCACTTTGCGGATGGTCAGGCCGCTGTGGCCTTCCTGGTCCAGAATGGTTTGAGCCGCATCGATGAAATAACGCATGGTGCGGACCCGTCTCAGGTTCTTTTTCAATGATTATCACTCCCTACCGTATTATACCGTCATTTTCCGGAGAAAACCATCGAAAAAGGAAATCTAATCCACGCTAAAAAATAAATCGCGTATAAATTATAATCGTGATTGATTTAACAGAATTATTGGTTATAATGATATCATACATCTCTATACCATGGTGAGTGTGTATAAACATCCCTTATTGAAGGAGGTTCCCTGATGCGTCTGGAAATTGGTAATTTTCATGTTCGAGAAGCGGTATTCGGTGATCGAACAGCGTTTTGCGACGGCGTTCTCACAATCAACAAGCAGGAAGCTCTGGCCTATGTGATGGAGGACGAACATATCACAAAG
Source organism: uncultured Peptostreptococcaceae bacterium (assembly GCA_964649745.1). Lineage (GTDB taxonomy): Bacteria > Bacillota > Clostridia > Peptostreptococcales > Acidaminobacteraceae > CAZEHS01. The sequence goes on from CAZYQI010000023.1 coordinate 37,587, forward strand.
GCTGACATTGAAATCACAAAACCTGGTGACGCGGTGCGGATCGTACCGGTCAAGGAAGCCATTGAGCCACGTTGCCGAATTGGGCGCGACGTGCCGGTTTTCCCCGGTGTAACCGGTGAAGTAGCCCTGGTGGGTGACGGCGTAACACACGCCTTGAAGGGCTGCAGCGTTTTGGCAGTGGGCATGGAAAAGGGAAGCTTTGGAGACGGACTTATCGATATGAGCGGCGAAGGTGCGAAATGCACGCTTTACTCACAGTTGATCAATATCTGTCTGGTGGTAGACACCGATGAGGATTTTGAACGCAATGAACAGCAAAAGAAGAACCATGCGCTTAGATGGGCGGCGCATCGGCTTTCCGAATATCTTGGCAAAACCGTGGAGCTTATGAAGCCGGAAGACAAAGAAGTTTTTGAGCTGGAGCCGGTAACCAAACGGCCGGCTGCAGTGAACGCGCTGCCCTCCGTTGTCTATGTCATGCAGGTTCAATCTCAAATGGAAGAAATGGGTTACAACGATCTGGTCTATGGTTGGGATACGAACCACTTTGTACCCACCTTCATGCACCCCAATGAAGTGCTGGACGGCGCCGTCATTTCCGGCTCTTTCATGCCCTGCTCCTCCAAGTGGGCCACGTATGATTTCCAGAACTGCCCCACCATCAAGCGGCTTTATGAGGATCACGGGAAAACGATTAACTTCCTGGGGGTCATTATGTCCAACCTCAACGTAGCTCTGGAGCAGAAGCGCCGATCCGCCATATTCGTGGCGCAGATGGCAAAATCTCTTGGGGCAGATGGTGCCATTCTGGCAGAAGAAGGCTACGGCAATCCGGATGCAGACTTTATCGCCTGCTTTGTAGCGCTGGAGGATGCAGGTGTAAAGACAGTGGGAATGACCAACGAGTGTACAGGAAGAGACGGAGCTTCACAACCCTTGGTAACGCTTGATGTAAAAGCGGACGCCATCGTATCCTGTGGAAACGTTTCGGAAATGATTGAGCTTCCGGCAATGCCCAAGGTTATCGGCAATCTTCAGGCTCTGGCAGACCATGGTCTTTCCGGCGGCTGGTCATATGACGAGAAATTAGGTTCCTCCGTTAGAGCGGACGGTTCCATCATAATGGAAAATAATTCAATGTTCTGCGGTGACATGGTTCTTGGATGGTCACCCAAAACAATGAAGGAATTCTAGGAGGGGGCGCCATGAAGAAAGCGGTTTTATATATCAATCAGTTCTTTGCCGGCATTGGCGGAGAAGAAAAGGCAGACCATGAACCGGAAATTCGTGAAGGTCTTATCGGTCCCGGATTGGCACTGAATTCAGCCCTTAAGGGAGCAGAAGTGACCCACACCATCATCTGTGGCGATAACTTCATGGGCAGTAATGAAAAGGAAGCGGTCGAACGGATTCTTAGCATGCTGGAAAATGTAGATTTTGACATTTTATTTGCAGGGCCGGCGTTTCAGGCAGGTCGTTACGGAAACGCCTGCGGTGTGATCTCTAAAGCAGTAAAGGCCCGTTTCGGTGTTGAAGCCATCAGCTCCATGCATGAAGAGAACCCCGGGGTACAGATGTTCAAGAAAGACCTTTACATCTTCCCGGGTGGTAAAAGTGCGGCAGCCATGAAGGGCGACGTTGAAAAGATGGCGGCCCTGGGGGACCGTATTTTAGCGGGGGAAAAGAGCATTCTGGCAGAGGATGCAGGCTTCTATCCCCGCGGCATCCGTCACCAAGTATGGCTTGCAGACGGAAAACCAGCCAGTGAGCGGGCCATGGAGATGCTGCTCAAAAAACTGCATGGAAAGCCGTTTGTCTCCGAGCTTCCTATTCCTTATATCGAACGTGTCCCTGTGGCAGCCCCCATTAAGGACTTGACCAAGGCCAAAATTGCCATGGTCACCAGCGGCGGCATCGTACCGGTAGCAAACCCGGATCGTATCCAATCCGCTTCCGCTACCCGATGGGGTCGATATGACGTGGGTTCTCTGGAACGGCTTGCCGGTGGCGTATACAAAACCATCCATGCCGGTTTTGACCCTGCAGCAGCAGACGCGGATCCTAATGTCATCATGCCCATCGATGCCATGAGAGCCTATGAAAAAGAAGGGAAAATCGGCGCCCTGCACAGCTTCTTCTATTCCACCGTAGGCACCGGAACAACGGAAGCGGAAGCGGCCCGCATGGCCCGTGAGATGATTCCGTTCCTCCGGGAAGACAACGTGGACGCCATTGTACTGACATCAACCTGAGGCACCTGTACGCGTTGCGGTGCAACGATGGTGAAAGAATTTGAAAAAGCAGGATTCCCGATTGTTCAGATGTGCAACCTGATCCCGGTAGCATCAACGGTAGGAGCCAATCGTATGGTTCCCACGATTTCCATCCCGTATCCCCTGGGGGATCCGGGCACCTCGAAGGATGCCCAGTGGAAGCTGCGTTACCACCGTGTAGGCGTAGCCCTGGATGCATTGACCGTGGATGTTCAGGAGCAAACCGTATTCAAGGTGAAAATATAGGCATACGTGTCTCGGGAGGCCTGCTCCAAGCGGGCTTCCCTCTACCTGAAAGCATTTGATGATTCTCATCCTGGAGGATGTATATGCGAAATAAGGGTAATCATGTTCTAGTCATATCTCTGGCAGTAACCGCCCTGATTGTTGGGTGGGGTCTTATTAGCCCCAAAACCTTCGAATCCGGAGCCAATGCGGCATTTTCCTACCTGGTAACGGAATTCGGATGGTTCTACCTGCTTACGATGACCTCATTTGTTGGTTTCTCCGTCTGGATCGCTGCCAGTAAATATGGCAAGATCAAATTAGGCCCGGATGACTCGGTTCCAGACTATTCTCTGGCCTCCTGGTTTGCCATGCTGTTTTCCGCCGGCATGGGAATCGGTTTGGTGTTCTGGGGTATTGCAGAACCCCTGAACCATTATGTGAATCCCCTGGGACTCACCGGAGGGACCCCGGAGGCGGCAGATTTCGCCATCCGCAAGGCGTTCTTCCATTGGGGTCTTCATCCTTGGGCTAACTATGCGGTTCTGGGTCTGGCCATGGCATACATGCAGTTTCGCAAGGGCAAGCCGGGTCTAGTCAGCTCCGTTTTCATTCCGCTGATCGGGGAGGAGCGGGTAGCCGGCCCCATCGGAAAAACCATCGATATCCTGGCGGTATTCGCTACAGTTGCCGGTGTCGCCACTTCCCTAGGGATTGGAGCTCTTCAGATCAACAGCGGTCTTCACTTTATGTTTGGCATTCCGGAAACGAAAACAGTTATTGTCATTATCGTAACTCTCATCACCCTGCTTTTTGTAGGCACAGCCGTTGCCGGTCTGGATAAGGGCATCAAGGTCATTTGCGATGCCAACGTCATCATTGCCGGTCTTATCCTGATCGCCACCCTGATCATTGGGCCAACCCTGCTGATTATGAACACCTTCACCAATGGCCTGGGTCAGTATCTGCAACAGCTTGTTCTGGACAGCTTCCGGATCGATCCTTATGGCGACAATAGCTGGTACGGCAGCTGGACGGTATTCTACTGGGCATGGTGGATTGCCTGGGCTCCCTTCTGCGGCGTGTTTATCGCCCGAATCTCCCGGGGCAGAACCATTAGGGAATTCGTAGCCGGTGTTCTTCTGGCACCGACTTTGGCTTCCTTCATCTGGTTCTCGGTTTTCGGCGCAACCGCCATCAATACTGGACTCGAAGTAGCCACAGAGGCTATTAAATCCACCCCGACAGCTTTCTTCGTGGTTATGAGCAAATATCCATTCGGCACCGCTATTTCTTTTGTAGCCGTCATCTTGCTGATCACGTTCTTCGTAACCTCTGCCAACTCCGCAACCTATGTACTGGGGATGCTGACAGAGCACGGCAATCTGAACCCTTCTAAAAAAGGTATGCTTACCTGGGGAATCATTCAGTCCGGCTTGGCTCTGGTGCTGATGCTGGCAGGAACCAATGGGCTCAGTATGCTGCAGACCGCCTCCATCATTGCGGCGTTTCCCTTCGCCTTCGTTATGATCTTCGGTATGGTGTCCATTGTTAAGGCACTTCGAGAGGATACGGAGGCAGAGGAAAAGGCACAGATAAGCCTGAAGCCGGAAACGGAAGAAGCGGCAGGTTAAGGCGCGATCCATCCGAAAGCGACTAAACGGCGTACATCAATACGCAACCCTCAGTATTTCACCATGGATCGGCTAGAGCGGTGCGTGGAACGGATACAGAAAGGAAAATGATATGAGCATTCTAAAGAACAAGAAGATTGTCATCATCGGCGATCGGGACGGAATTCCCGGGCCTGCCGTAGAGGCCTGCATCAAAACAGAACCCACGGCAGAGGTGGTTTTCTCCGCTACGGAGTGCTTCGTCTGAACGGCTGCCGGTGCAATGGATCTGGAGAATCAAAACAGGGTGAAGGGGTTCACCGAAAAGTATGGCGCGGAAAATGTTCTGGTGCTGTTGGGTGCCGCTGAAGCGGAATCCGCAGGACTGGCAGCTGAAACAGTCACCGCAGGGGATCCGACCTATGCCGGTTCCCTGGCGGGAGTGGCATTGGGCCTGGCAGTATACCATGTCATTGAGCCGGAATTCAAAACGGCAGTGGAAGCGGATGTGTATGAAGAGCAGATCGGCATGATGGAAATGGTTCTTGATCTGGATTCCATCGTCGCCGAGATGCAGAATATCCGCAGCCAGTATACGAAGTACTAGCTTTACCAAACCCCATATCCAGATTACCAAGCGGAGCCCGGTCGGGTTCCAGAAATCAGACAGCATGTATAGAAATAAAGCGGGTTGGGGTGAAACTCAGCCCGCTCTTTCTATTCAGAGACAGAACATGTATGATACGAAGGATGTCGTCATCATCGACGGGCAATGATCGAAAAGGCGCTTTAGAAGGAATCGGACTGTATTCTGATCGTATACACGATTGAGATGCAGCCCGATTGATTTTCTAATCCCAACAGCCTTCGTGAAGTTCTGGCATATTCCCGGGTATCTATGGATGAAATAAATGAAAACATGGTATGATTGAATTGAGGGAATCCATCAATAGCCAGCCATAAAAGGATCCAGTCCCCTTTACGTATGAGAAAGGCGGTCAATGCCATGAAAAGCCGGGTCATCATTCTTGAACCATCGGAGCATTATGCGGATACCTATCGTCAGCTGCTGAAAGAAACAGGACGGGAACAGGTTCTGGTCATTGATTCCTATGAACAGTATGTGCTTATGGAGTCGGAGTGCGAATTGGCTGCACTGTTTATCGTGGACATCCAGTTTCCTAAAAAAGCAGACGGCCTCCAGGCTCTCAGACGTATACGGGAAAACCCCAGATTGATGACTACGCCCATTGTTGTCATTACCGAGCTGGATGAAGGGAATGCCAAGGGTGCATGTCTGGAATATGCGGTATCCGACTATATTATCAAGCCATTTAAAAAGGAACGTTTCCTTAAGACCATCAGCCCTCTTTTAATCCAGCAGGGGGATTATGCGGCACGTTTCGCCAATATACCGGCCATCCAGCTTTCGCCTATGAAATTTATCGAGCGGGAGCTTCAAATCGCCATGCGTTTGAAATCACCGCTGTCGCTGATCGTGGTAGCCCTTGTAAACCAGAGCGCACAGCTTACGGAAACCGGCGAAGAGGCAGAACTTGCCTCAGGCATTAAGGTGACTGTTTTGGAAACCTTCAAAAAAAATCTTCGCGTAACGGATATGGTCTTCATGAACGATGCCGGCGAAATCATGGCGGTGCTTCCCGCAACAGGGGCGCAAGGTGCCGAAAATGTTCTTGGCAAAGTGGTCGGGCAACTGCATAATCAGCTTTCAGAAAATGAACGACAGCTCAGTGATGCCTATTATGGGATATCCGTGTCGTATCCCCATGACGGCGGAACCCTTAATGAACTGATAAAGGCAGCATTTCAGAAGATAGACAGCAAGCGTCAATTAGAAAAGGTATCCGCCAGACTGCATAGGAATATGGGACAGACAGATTATATCTATAGACAGCCGGCGAGGAAATACAGGTAAACAAACGAAAAATGGGCTTCCTAAATGATTTCAAGATCATTTGGGAAGCCCATTTGTTGTAGTTTATTGGATTCTATCCGAAGTAAAGGTTCACTTCATTGTGCCGCTTTTAGCCGGGCAATCTCTGCCATGTTATAGGCAGATATTTCTTCAACCCGGGCCATGTCACGGTGCAGGCCCTGTACAGATCCTTTAATGTAGGCAATATCGTGCTGCGTGCGGTCACGCTCAGCTGCGTTGACCTCTGCAGAATGCTCCAGCGCTTTTAAAATACCATACTGTTCCTTCAGCATAACACTGTGGATACCCAGCTGTTCACTATGATCCTTAAGAATGGCGCTGTGCTCATCCAGCTTCTCCCCGTGCTCATTCAAGATAGCACTGTGCTCCTTCAGAATGATGCTGTGCTCATTCAGGATAGTACTGTGCTCTTTCAGAATGATGCTGTGCTCATTCAGGATAGTACTGTGCTCTTTCAGAATGATGCTGTGCTCATTCAGGATAACACTGTGCTCACTCAGGATAGCACTGTGCTCATTCAGAATAGCGCTGTGTTCATCCAGCTTGGTGTGGATTGGGGACAGCTTTTCGTCCAATAGGTCTGCAACCGCTTTCAGCATTTCATGGTCCATGATACCCTCCAAAAGTCTCCCCACCGGGAGATATTTTATTGTACCACAGTCGCCCTGACAAAGGGAGTAGAACATAGATGCGATAGCGAACATGTGTTCCTATATATCATAACACGGGTTGACAGGGCATGGCAATAGAAACCAATGGGACAAGAATCAGGAAATATTTTTAAAATACAGAGGATTCCATAAATGGGTGGAGAACTAAGTGCATTAAAAGGTAAATTGTGCTGGAAGGCATATGAACTGGGAGTGGATGTTCAAACGATTCGTTATTATCGTCAGGAACTTGAAGGGGCTCATATCTTCATACAAACATACGAACTCCGGATTATTAAAAATACTCCAGAGTTCGTATGATACTAATAATTCACTTATAAAAAAACATGTTTCAATCCACGCATTTGAAATGCGACAAATCGATTATACCATCTACGTACTGCTTGATGTAATAGTATAGATCAACAATAATTAAAAGTTTGTTCAAGGGAATTGACAAAAAGAATTTTGAGTCATATTCTAAGAATAAGATATATTAGTTCATGTTATTTTATAATAATACGTGGAGGGCTATATGTTGCATTATGGACACTCAGGAAGTGAAATCTCAAAAAGTGACTGGCAATTACTAATTGATCACTTAGAAGGTGTGGCGTCTATGGCGTCGAATTTTGCTGAGCCATTTGGCGGTGATAAGATGGCCTACCTTGCAGGGATGCTTCACGATATTGGCAAATATTCTCCGGAGTTTCAACGGCGGTTGGAAGGCTCACCGGAAAAGGTAGATCACACCTCAGCAGGAGCGCAGGAAGCCGTAAGACTATATGGTGATCGTTGGGGGCGAATGCTGGCGTACTTAATTATCGGGCATCATGGAGGTATTCCAGATTGGGATGACGCAAGTCCCTCTTCGGTATTCGCTCGGCTGAATAAGGCAGACCTGAAGGACTTTTCACCCTGGGAGCGGGAGGTGAAAACGCAGATTACCGATTTCAAGCCCGTAGCCAAAATCAAGTCTGAAAAGAAGATTCAGTACTATCAACTGGCGAATTATATCAGGATGCTTTACTCCTGTTTGGTAGATGCTGATTTTCTGGATACCGAAAAAGCCTTCGGAAGCCCCAATGCAGATTCAAGAGGGCTAACCACTCCTTTACCGGATTTGCTTAAACGGATGGAAGAGAGACTGGCGTCGCTATCTTCCTGTGCAAAGGATACGCCAATAAATCGGCGGCGAAAAGATATTCTGAACCAATGCATAGCCGCAGCAGAGTCACCTCAGGGAATGTTCACCTTAACAGTACCAACGGGTGGAGGCAAAACCCTTTCATCCATGACATTTGCATTAAAGCATGCTCTATGCCATGGTATGAAGCGGATTATCTACGTAATTCCTTATACGAGCATTATTGAGCAAAACGCGAAGGTGTTCAAAGATATTTTCGGAGAACATAATGTGCTGGAGCATCACAGCAACTATGCTTTTGATGATCTGACGGATACGGGGGAAGAGGCAACGGATGTTCGGAACTTGAGCATTCGGTTGGCAACACAAAATTGGGATGCCCCTATTATTGTGACCACCAGTGTGCAATTTTTTGAATCGTTTTTCTCAAACAAGCCCTCCAAGTGTCGTAAACTTCATAATGTGGCAAACAGCGTTGTCATTCTGGACGAGGCTCAAATGCTCCCGGTAGAGCTTTTAAAACCCTCTGTAGCTCTGCTTGGAGATCTTGTGATGAACTACCAAACCACTGTGGTTCTGTGTACCGCCACGCAACCATCTCTGAACCCCTATCTGCCCAGCTCTATTCAAGTAAAAGAAATCATGGATTCTCCAAGGGAGCTGTATGAAACTTTTCGCAGAGTACGGGTGGAATTGGTTGGGGAAGACGAACTAACGGATACGGATCTGGCTGAAAGAATACGCCAGCATTCTCAGGCTCTTTGCATTGTGAACACAAGAAACCATGCCTCTCGCCTATTCCAAGAGCTTGGTGAATGCGAAGGCCGTTACCATCTGAGTGCTCGAATGTGTCCCGTACATCGACGGGAAAAGCTAAGCGAAATACGGCAGAGCTTGATGAACGGGCTGCCTTGTAAAGTGATATCCACTCAATTAATCGAGGCCGGCGTTGATGTGGATTTTCCTGTTGTCTATCGGTCAATGGCGGGGATTGATTCCATTGCACAATCTGCGGGACGGTGTAACCGAGAGGGTCGATTGAAATCGGGTATAGTATACGCCTTTGAGCCAGAAAAACACGGGATTCCTAAAGGGTATATGGGACTTACAGCATCTAAAGCCCGAGAAGTATTTCGGAATCATGCGGATCCATTGTCTTTAGAAGCTGTGGAAAGTTATTTTTGCAATCTCTACGAAACCCAAGGAGATCAGCTGGACAATAAGGGTATCCTTCAACTGCATAAAGGTGGTGGGGAAGAGTTCGAATTTCCATTTCAAGAGATTGCCAAAAGCTATCAGTTGATTGAAAACGGGATGAAAGCATTGATTATCCCTTACACGTCGGAGCATTCAGAGCACGAAGCCGAAGGACTGATTCAAGCGATTCGGCATGTCAAATATCCGGGAGCGCTGCTGAAGCGGCTGCAGAAGTACACGGTTCAGGTCTATCCTTTTGAATTTAAGATGTTGCAGGATGCCGGAGCCGTTGAGTGCATACAGGAAGGGTTTTATGTGTTGACCGATTTGGAGCTTTATTCGATGGAATTTGGTCTTCAAATACCGAGACAGCAACAAGACCTTTCACAGCTGTGGATTTTCTAAATACAGGAGGTGGCAAATGGGTTACGGAATCAAACTGAAGGTTTGGGGTGATTATGCCTGTTTTTCCAGACCGGAGATGAAGGTGGAGCGGGTCAGCTATGATGTGATGACTCCCTCCGCTGCGCGAGGCATTTTGGAAGCCATTCATTTCAAACCCGCCATTGTTTGGCGGATTGACCGGATTCATGTACTGAATCCAATCCAGTTTGAGAACATTCGGCGAAATGAAGTAGGTGAAAAAATTAAAGCGGGAAATGTAAAGACGGCCATGAACGGCGGAACAAAACCGTTGTATCAAGACATTGTGGCAGATCGGCAACAGCGGGCGGCGATGGTGCTTCGAAATGTAGCCTATGTGATAGAAGCTCATTTTGAAATGACGCCACGGGCTGGTACAGAAGATTCTCCTGAAAAACACTACAATATTTTTCTGCGGAGAGCGCGAAATGGACAGTGTTTCCATCGCCCCTACATGGGTTGTCGTGAATTTCCTGTTCAGTTTGAATTAATCGAAGGGGAGGTTCCAATATCTGAATTGACAAAATCAGTGGATTTGGGATGGATGCTCTACGACATTAATTTTGCAAAGGATATGACGCCGCTGTTTTTCCGCCCGACCATGGAAAATGGCATCATTGAGGTTCCCGAGTGGAATGAGGTGGTTCAAGAATGATCCTGCAGGAGTTGGCAAACTATTATGATGTGTTGCTGGAGGATGAAGACTCCGGTGTATCTCCCCCAGGGTATAGCAACGCGCGGGTTTCTTTTGCGGCAGTACTTTCGCCATCGGGAGAGTTGCTGGATTTGGAAGATTTGCGTATTCAGAGCGGTAAGAAGCTGGTTGCTCGGGATATGGTGGTTCCAGAACAAATCAAAAAGACTAGCGGAGTAGCTTCCAATTTTCTTTGCGAGAATGCCAGTTACGCTTTTGCGATTCCTACAAAAGGAAACCCAGAAAAGGCACGAAAGGAGTTTGAAGAATTCAAGAGATTTCATGAAAACCTTCTTGCAAACATCTGTTCAGAAGAAACAGAAGGGTTTAAAAAATTTCTAGCCAGATGGAATAGCGATGGAGCGTTGGAACATCCTGTGCTGGCTAACAAAATTGAAGACCTTCTTACTTCCAATATAATTTTCAAACGAGATGGGTCGAATCGCTACATTCATCAGGCAAGTGATGTGAGGCGTGCTTGGGGTGCTCATAAAGAGAGTAACTCTTCACCGGTCACTGAACAGTGCCTGATCAGCGGTGAGGTGAAGCCGATAGCACGCTTGCACCCGAGTATTAAAGGGGTTGCAGGAAGTCAGGCGATGGGGGGATCCATTGTATCGTTCAATTTAAGTGCTTTCTCCTCTTATGGAAAAGACCAAAGCTTTAATGCGCCAATCAGCGAAGAAGCCACATTTATGTACACAACGGCGCTGAACTATCTGCTGAGCAGCGACAAGCATCGGATCCGTGTGGGTGACACCACGGCTGTATTCTGGGCTGAAAAATCAACGAATGGGATGGAAGAGTCTATTTTTACAGAGATCTTTGACCCCGTAGCTGAAGCGGATGAGGGCTCCGAAAAGGAAACAAAAGGTCGAAAACCTAATCCGATAGCGGCGCGGAAGGTAAAGCTTTTGCTGGAGCGTTTAAAGAATGGAGAGTCTGTTCACACTTCCGCGCAAGATTTTAATTCAAGCGCCAATTTTTATATCCTTGGCTTGTCACCCAATGCAGCGCGACTATCCATCCGCTTCTGCTTTCAAGATTCGTTTGGAGACTTGGTGGAGAAAATGCTTCGGCATCAGATAGACATGGATATCGTACGTCCCAATTACGCTGTTTCGCTGGTTACACCATGGAGAATACTAAAAGAAGCAGCTGCAAATCATGATACAAAAAACATTTCACCATTAATGGCAGGGAACTTGGCACGGTGTATATTAACGGGTCAGGTGTATGGTGAAAGCATATACACCCATATGTTGAGCCGGATACGGGCGGATGGCCAAGTAAACGATATTCGGGCAGGAATGATCAAAGCATGCATGAAGCGAAAAGCAAGAAAATATAATGATTCTGAAAAGGAGGCGCTATTTACGGTGAGTCTGAACGAAAACAGCACAAATACGGGGTACAGATTGGGCAGACTTTTTTCAGTGTTGGAAAAAGCTCAGGAAGATGCCAATCCGGGATTGAATGCGACGATAAAGGATCGATATTTTGGGGCAGCGTCAACGAGCCCAGGGTCGGTGTTCCCGATTCTTGTAAAACTGTCGCAACACCATATTTCAAAAGCGAAGTATGGGAAAAACAGGGATATTGATATGCAGCGCATTTTGGAATCAGTGGATGCGTTTCCGGCACATTTGAGTCTGGAAGATCAGGGTCAGTTTGTGTTGGGGTATTATCATCAAAAGCAGTCATTCTATACGAAAAAGAATTCTGAAAAAAATAATGAGAACGAGGAGATCAGCTCATGAAAAAACCTATTGAAAAACGGTATGAATTCGTCATGTTTTTTGAAGTGGAAAACGGAAATCCTAATGGCGATCCAGATGCTGGGAATATGCCTCGGATTGATGCAGAAACCAGTCATGGCATTGTAACGGATGTTTGCCTGAAGCGAAAGGTACGGAACTTTGTAGAATTGTGTAAAAATGATTCAACGGGATACCGGATTTTCATGAAAGAAGGCGCGGTTCTTAATAATACTCAAATGGAGGCTTATACAGAGCAAAAAATTGAGCAGACTTCCAAGAAACTGCCGTCAAAAGAAGAGGATTCAAAGAAAATAGTCGGATTTATGTGTGATAATTTTTATGACATCCGCACCTTTGGAGCGGTTATGACAACAGAGGTTAATTGCGGACAAGTTCGAGGGCCCGTTCAGTTTGCATTTGCCCGTAGCATTGATCCCATTGTTCAGCAGGAGGTGACAATCACTCGGATGGCTGTAACCAATGCAAAGGATGCTGAGAAAGAACGCACCATGGGCCGCAAGCATATTGTTCCATACGCACTGTATCGTGCAGAAGGATACGTTTCCGCACCGCTTGCTGAAAAAACCGGATTTGGCGATGAGGACCTTGAACTGTTATGGCAGTCTCTTGCCAACCTATTTGAGCACGATCGTTCCGCTGCCCGTGGGAAAATGGCAACCCGCAAGCTGGTTGTGTTCGAGCATGACTGCAAACTGGGAAATGCCCCTGCACATAAGCTGTTCGAACTGATTACAACCGAGCGCGTTGACCAGTCACAACCACCGAGAGCATTTGCAGACTATAAAATTCATATCGATCAGGCGAGTTTGCCAGAAGGGGTTAAACTGATCGAAAAGCTATAATCATGGCTACATTCATGGAAGACGACGGCTACCTCCTCCTCTCCGGCATCCAGCACATGGCCTTTTGCCAACGACAGTGGGCGCTGATTCATATTGAACAGCAGTGGGCTGAAAACGTGCGAACGGTAGAGGGAAAGCATCTGCACGAACGGGTGGACGACCCGTTTGAAAGCGAATCACGGGGCGATCTGTACATCTCCAGGTCTATGCCGCTGATCAGCCACACACTGAAACTTCAGGGTGTGGCTGATGTGGTGGAATACTGGCGTGTTGAAAGTGGTGGCATTACCTTACCTGGTAAATCCGGCCAGTGGCTTCCTCACCCGGTAGAGTACAAGAGAGGGAAGCCCAAGCCCGATGACCGGGATCAGGTTCAGCTCTGTGCTCAGGCAATCTGCCTTGAGGAAATGTTGGGTGTCGCCATCGAAGAAGGGGATCTGTTTTATGGCGAAACCCGTAGACGACAGCGTGTAAAGTTGGATACGGAGCTCCGGCAGCGGACGCTATACCTGGCCCAGCGTATGAACAGCCTATTCGAAGCAGGCGTTACTCCTCCAGCAGTTCAGGGAATCCATTGTCAGCTGTGTTCATTGATTGATTTGTGCATGCCCAGGCTCACCATGAAAAAGCGGTCTGTGGAAGATTACCTGAAAGCCAGCCTGAAGGAGATTGAGCCATGAGAAAACTGCTCAATACGCTGTACGTTACAACTCCGGAATCCTATTTGGCACGGGATGGAGAGAACGTTGTTATCCGACAGAATGAAGAAACCAAGTTTCGCATTCCCATTCACAATCTGGAGGGCATTGTAAGCTTCGGTTACTGTGGCGCAAGCCCTTCGCTGATGGGATTTTGCGCGGAGCGGGGTGTGAGTCTCACGTTTCTTACAGAGCATGGCAAGTTTCTGGCAACGGTACAAGGGCCGGTTAAAGGGAACATCCTGCTTCGCCGCACGCAGTACCGGGTTGCGGATAGCCTTGAGGAAAGTCTTGCGGTAAGCCGAAATTTCATCCTCGGAAAGGTCGCAAATTCACGAACGGTTCTTCAACGCGCCTCCAGGGATCATGAGGTGGTCTTTGATGAACCCGTTGTTGCAGAAAGCATTGACTACCTATGTAATCAGATAGAGCGCATCCGTAGATGCAGTGATATTGACAAGCTTCGTGGAATTGAGGGTGATTCCGCCCGGTATTATTTCAGAGCCTTCGACAACTTGATTCTTCATCAGAAGGATACATTTTTCTTCAATGAGCGTAGCCGTAGACCGCCCCTGGACAATATGAATGCGCTGCTGTCCTTTCTATACACCCTTCTAGCCCATGAAGTTCGGTCGGCGCTTGAAAGTGTAGGACTTGACCCCGCTGCAGGTTTTTTGCACCGCGATCGTCCAGGCAGGCCAAGTCTGGCCTTGGATCTCATGGAGGAGCTACGACCTTATTTGGCAGACCGTATGGCACTTTCATTGGTGAATCGCAAGCAGATTAACGGATTAGGATTTAAACAAAAGGAATCCGGCGGCGTCATCATGGAAGACGACACGCGAAAAGAAGTTATTACCGTATGGCAAAAGAGAAAGCAAGAGGAAATTACACACCCGTATCTCAACGAAAAAATTCCGGTAGGGCTTATTCCATACGTACAGGCGCTTTTATTAGCACGGTATCTTCGTGGGGATATTGACGGCTACCCACCGTTTATCTGGAGGTGATTGTCTTGCTGGTGCTGATAACCTATGATGTAAGTACAACCACCGATGGAGGTAAGAAAAGGCTCCGTCAGGTAGCAAAACAGTGTGTCAATTTTGGACAACGCGTGCAGAATTCCGTTTTCGAATGCAATGTGGATCCCGGTCAGTTTGCAGAGCTTAAGCATCGTTTAGAGTCCATTATCGATGAAAATCAAGACAGCTTACGGTATTATTCCTTGGGTTCAAACTGGAAGCGAAAGGTTGAACATGTAGGTGCAAAACCGGGTTATGATTCCGAGGGGATTCTGATGGTGTAGCGCGAACCATAAGCGACCATGATTTCTTAAGTACCTTCGCGGATAAGGAATTAGAACGTTGGGAGAGAGAATCGGCGTGAGTGAAAGCCCGAAATTCTACAATTCAAAGCAGCTTCGCGCAAAACAGACGTGGAATGAACTAATTGCAATGAATGCATAGATTTACTGTCGCACCCCGTGCGGGTGCGTGGATTGAAACAGCTGCGGCGTGATCCTGCGCGCAGCAGCTGAAGTCGCACCCCGTGCGGGTGCGTGGATTGAAACACGTTTTGCCTGGAGATTGCCGGCCGCAAAAACGTGTCGCACCCCGTGCGGGTGCGTGGATTGAAACTGAATCGGTCAGTAATTATCAATCTACTACACAAAGTCGCACCCCGTGCGGGTGCGTGGATTGAAACTTACGCTCCTGCTCTCGCTTGTACTCTGAAAGCGTCGCACCCCGTGCGGGTGCGTGGATTGAAACTGGGAAGTCCATGTAAAACTTGCCTGAATGCTCATGTCGCACCCCGTGCGGGTGCGTGGATTGAAACCATTACACAAATTCGTGCAGATAGGAGATGCTTCACGTCGCACCCCGTGCGGGTGCGTGGATTGAAACTTTGGCTGGGCTTGCTTAAGCCCGAATTTGAAGTCGCACCCCGTGCGGGTGCGTGGATTGAAACTTCAGGGAGCGGGAAATGCAGTTTCTTATCCTGTCGCACCCCGTGCGGGTGCGTGGATTGAAACACGGTGCAGGCTCCGGTATTGTAGCCGATCCCAGACGTCGCACCCCGTGCGGGTGCGTGGATTGAAACCCATAACCTTTGCGCATTGATTGTAATTCGAATTGTCGCACCCCGTGCGGGTGCGTGGATTGAAACATGTTTTAATTTCTCCATTGCATCACGATGAATTTGTCGCACCCCGTGCGGGTGCGTGGATTGAAACTGTGGTGCCGGTGCCCCAAATATCACCTGTTGAGTCGCACCCCGTGCGGGTGCGTGGATTGAAACAGGGCAAGGAAGCGCTGCGGATGAAGAATGATTATGTCGCACCCCGTGCGGGTGCGTGGATTGAAACGTTCCATAGCAGCGCCCCCAATCAAGCCAATAAAGTCGCACCCCGTGCGGGTGCGTGGATTGAAACTCATGCCCTATATCCTTCACACTACTTAAGCTCAGTCGCACCCCGTGCGGGTGCGTGGATTGAAACCTCCACCAATTCCGGATTATTGCCGTCGTTGGACGTCGCACCCCGTGCGGGTGCGTGGATTGAAACACAACATCAAGGAGATGTGGTCAACACCCAGAGCGTCGCACCCCGTGCGGGTGCGTGGATTGAAACGTTACCCGGGAAAGGGTGATCACATGATGACCAAGGTCGCACCCCGTGCGGGTGCGTGGATTGAAACCATCGGATTCGGCGAAAAGTTAGGGATCCCATAGTCGCACCCCGTGCGGGTGCGTGGATTGAAACATGCCGTGCCTCCCATCAAGAGCTCATCTATGGTCGCACCCCGTGCGGGTGCGTGGATTGAAACTTTTGATCCAGGATCCAGTGTAAGCAGCTCATCTTGTCGCACCCCGTGCGGGTGCGTGGATTGAAACCTAGATGCTTACGATCGCCACCATAAGATCTGCCAGTCGCACCCCGTGCGGGTGCGTGGATTGAAACACATTCCCTCAATCTGGTTGCAGCCAGAGAAAGGGTCGCACCCCGTGCGGGTGCGTGGATTGAAACAAGAAAAGAGCGCGGTTTCGGGAATAAAATTATTGTCGCACCCCGTGCGGGTGCGTGGATTGAAACGTTTTCAAACCTCTGGCAAGTGATTCGGATACTCTGGACGTCGCACCCCGTGCGGGTGCGTGGATTGAAACATGCCTTTGCGCACCTCTCGGGCAAGGTTTTTGGGTCGCACCCCGTGCGGGTGCGTGGATTGAAACACCAGAGCGGCCCATTACAAAACTTTCACCACTGTCGCACCCCGTGCGGGTGCGTGGATTGAAACGGATCCACGGCTATCAGAGCGAGACAAAAGATATGTCGCACCCCGTGCGGGTGCGTGGATTGAAACATCACAATTGCGTTCTTTTAAAACGAAACACTCAGTCGCACCCCGTTCGGGTG
>CAZYQI010000024.1:0-28986 GCA_964649745.1 uncultured Peptostreptococcaceae bacterium
TGTTTGGGACATAATCCTTTATGTTATAACAGGACATTATCGCTTATCGTTCAGATCCACACCGTTTTTTCGTAAAGAAGGGTTGACAGTCCGTTGGCATTCTACTACACTTTAATAAATAAAGTTTATTAATTAAAAATGATCGGATGCGAAGAGGCTGAAAATGAAACGAATCATCGGACAACCTCAGTTTTTAAAAGAAATCAATGTGGAACAGCTGGAAAAGCTGATCTACGAGAACGGTCCGATTTCAAAGCCCGAGCTGGCAGTTAAAACAGGGCTTAGTCTGCCCACGGTGAATAAGCTGGTTGGGGTATTGGAATCGGAGAATCGGATCCGGTCCATTGGGTTGATGGGTACCGGCGCCGGCAGAAAGGCCAGCGTATATGTAGCCAATGAGCAGTCCGGCTGTTATGTGATTTATTACTATAAGAACAAAAAATTCATTGGATGCATTGCCAATATGCTGGGGGAGATCACCTATTCCACCCACGACCCGTATGAGGCATCCAGCGCCATCAATACCCTGGAATTCATTACAACCGGACTGGAAGCTCTGATGAAGCAGGCGGTCAGCGAAGTGAAGGCGATTGGCATCGGTGTTCCCGGAGCTGTTAAGTCCGATCACCGGATAAGTTCCATCTCCTCGTTGCCCCAACTGGAAGGAGTCAGACTAAAAGAACATCTGGAGGCCCGTTTTTCGATCCCTGCCTTTGTGGAGAACGATGTGAAGCTCACCACTCTGGGATATTATCATCAGCATCTGAAAGACCGATATTCGGATGTGGTGTATCTCTTCTTAGGCCAGGGCCTGGGCAGTGGATTGATTGTGAACAGAAAGCTGTTGAAAGGGACCACCCATTTTGCAGGGGAAATTGGCTATATGTCGGTGCCTCAGGATAGGAGTGGCGAGAGCTATATCCATCGGGGCGGAGCTCTGGAGTATCACATCCAGGAAGCCGTTCGTTCTGATCGAAGCGAGGACGTAGCGGCGCTTATCGGTCAGGCAATCGTCAATCTGATCTGCACCCTGAACCCAGAGGTACTTGTGTTGGGCGGAGAACATGCCACGGTGGAGGTGATTCATGCCGTGAAAGGCGTCATTGAGCGGTATATCCCGGCAGCGGACCGCCCCAAGCTGATTCATGATGAAACCGGGAGATCGGGGATAGAAGGGGCCATTAATCTTTGTATCTCAAGCATTTCCTCCAGTATTCAAATTGTACGGGGAACAGAGTTTTTCTCGTCGCCTCTGAAATGAATGAGACGGACAGGCCGCTGGCCGGATTAACCGGGTCATTGAACGTGTCCCTGAGCAGAGATAACGGAACACACCTTGTCAGAAACTATAAAAGCGTAAATAAGGGAGGCCCCATGCGGATCGTTATTGCAAAAGACTATGAGGACCTCAGCCGAAAAGCCGCCCATGTGATTGCCGGGCAGCTGATCATGCGGCCGGATACGGTGCTGGGCCTCGCAACCGGGGCAACGCCCTTGCGGTGCTACGAGCTTTTAGCACAGATGGCGGAAGAGAGGCTTGTTTCCTTCCGGCAGTGCAAAGCCTTCAATCTGGACGAATACTACGGTCTTAGTCCCGAAAACCCTCAAAGCTATGGGTATTTCATGAAACAGAATCTTTTCAGCCGGGTGGATATCCTTACGGAAAACACCTTTATACCCAGTGGCCTTGCGGGGAATGTTGAAGAAGAGTGCCAGGCCTATGAGAAGTGTATCCGCCAGGCCGGCGGCATTGATTTGCAGCTTCTGGGCATCGGCAGGAACGGACATATCGGCTTTAACGAGCCGGATGTGAGCTTTGAGGCTTTTACCCACCTGGTGACCCTGGATCAGGATACCATTCAGGCCAATTCCAAGTTTTTCAGCACCGGGGAAGAGGTTCCGAAAACAGCCATTTCCATGGGCATCAAGACCATTATGCAGGCCAGGGGAATCCTGCTGCTGGCCAGTGGCGCCGAAAAAGCGGAGACAGTTTACCAGATGGTGTACGGTAAAATCTCTCCGGATGTTCCCGCATCGGTACTGCAGATTCACCCCAATGCAACCGTACTGGTAGATGAGGCCGCCGGACAAAGGCTGCAGGAACGGAAAGCTTTTAAAAGCTGAACGGGCCGATAAAAGAGCTCCCGCAGGAGGCTCCCAGCTTGATGAAAAAGACTATCCAGAAGAAAAACCCTCTGTGCGGAGCAACCTAACGGAGGTTGGTAAGAAAATAGAACGAGGACTGTAGCCGTTAGAAATTCACTGTTCGCCCGAAGTGAGTTTGAATTTCTGCGAAAGACCTGTTCGTTATTTTCTCCAACCGGGAGTTCAAAGTTGCGGAGTACTGAGGGTTTTTCTTCAAGCTGAGATCATGATTCTCTAAATATTTAAACCTGTCAAAGCCGCTTTGCGTAAGCACTGGAGAGAAATGCGTCAGAATTTTCCGCCGAATTATTCGAAAACCCTCTTGAATTTTCTGCGGAGGTGGCGTTATAATGGCCTTATAAACGGGGAGTCAGGAAAGCGCTGTCCTCCCCCAAATAAATTGTCGGATCACACAAAACAGGAACGGATGGAATGTGAGACTAAGGCAATTATTTTTTTACCCGTCAGGTAAAACGGTTTACCAAACCGATGCGTTACTATATTTTAACGAAAGAGAGGGTATGGCAAATTTTTTTTATTGCGAAGGTAAAGCGGTTTACCAAAAAAATGAAACCTAAACAACGGAGGAAGAAGAACATGATAAAACGAGTGATCAGCGCAGTGATGATATTGGCCATGTGCTTAAGCCTCATCGCGTGTGCCCCAAAAGCGGCAGAACCCGCAGCGGACGCCGGTGCGGCAGCAGAAGCGAAGAAAACCAGAGTGGCCATCGTATTCTCCGGAAACCTTGGAGACAAATCCTACAACGACTCCTGCTATGCAGGCGCCATGAAGGCAGCGGACGAGTTTGACGTTGAACTGAAAACCCTGGAAGGCACAACTGCAGCGGAATGGGAAGCAAACTTCCTGGCAGTGGCAGAAGAAGGCTACGACCTAATTATCTGTTCTTCTTCCAACTTTGAAGAATACATGAAGGAGCACTGCGCCAAGTATCCCAACATCAAGTTCGCCATCATCGACACAACGGTTGAAGGCGCCAATATCCAATCCGTGAGCTTTGCACAGAACCAGGGTTCCTTCCTGGCAGGGGCAGCAGCAGCCATGTTTACAAAAGAAACGGATGTGAAGGGCGTTAACGGCGAAAACGTCATCGGCTGGGTCGGCGGCATGGACATCCCCGTTCTGCAGGACTTCTACACCGGTTACGAGCAAGGCGCTAAATACATCGATCCCGATATCAAAATCCTGAAATCCTTTGCAGGAACCTGGAATGATCCTCTGAAAGGCAAAGAGCTTACACTGGCCCAGTACCAAGGCGGTGCGGATATCGTTATGAACGTTGCCTCCGGTACAGGCACAGGGATCCTCGAAGCAGCGGCTGAAGCCGGCAAATACGCCATCGGTGTTGACCTGAACCAAGACAATGACCAGCCGGGAGCCGTTCTTACCTCCATGCTGAAGCGTGTGGATACAGCCTGCTACCTGCTGATCAAATCGGCAGTGGATGGAACCTTCGAAGGTAACACCAGCAAATACCTCACCATCGCTGACGGCGGTGTGAGCCTCACCGATATGAGCACAATGAAAACCGCTTTGGGCGATAAATTCCCCGAAGAGATCCTCACAAAGGTTACAGAGCTTGAAGGCAAGATCAAATCCGGCGAAATCGTTGTAGCGAACTACAAAGGGTTTGGCACAAACAAATAGTAGAAAAGAATCCGATGGTATTGGGGCACTTTTCATTGAGGGAAGTGCCCCAATATTTATACGCTTGAATAAACCGTGAAGAAGGTACCCGGATGAGCGATTACGTATTTGAAATGAAAAACATGGTGAAGACATTCGGTGAGGTCAGAGCCGTCATTGATGGAAATTTTAATCTCAAAAAGGGTGAGATTCATTCCCTGATTGGGGAAAACGGCGCAGGAAAATCAACAATGATGAAGCTGCTCTATGGGATGTACGATTTTGATGAAGGCGAGGTCACCGTCAAAGGAGAACCCGTCCATCGGATTACCCCCAGAAAGGCCATTGAAAAGGGAATCGGCATGGTCCACCAGGAATTCATGCTGGTGAATGAATTGACGGTATTGGAAAACATCATTCTGGGATTTGAGCCTACAAAAGGCATGATGATTGACTTTGAAAAGGCCAAGGCAGAAGTGCAGCGATATATTGTGCAGTATGGGATGGATATCCAGATCAACAAGCGCATCAATCAGATTTCGGTTGGGGAAGCCCAGCGGGTTGAGATCATTAAAATTCTTACCCGGGGAGCCGACACCATTATCCTGGATGAGCCGACAGCGGTTCTGACCCCCCAGGAAACCACCCGACTGTTTGAAATTCTCAACAACCTGAGGGAAGATGGGAAATCCATCGTGTTCATTTCCCATAAGCTTAATGAGGTCATGGAAATATCAGACCGGATCAGTGTCATGCGGCAGGGCCGTTACATCGGCACCGTGGATAAGCGGGAAACCTCTCCGGCTGCCTTGGCAAAGATGATGATCGGCCGGGAAGTGTTTATGAACATCAACAAAGCAGAGGCCACCATCGGCAAAAATGTCCTGAGGGTGGAAAACCTCTGGACCTCCGGAGAGAAGGAGATATCAAAGATCCGTGGGCTGTCGCTTTCGGTCAACGCCGGCGAGATCGTGGGCATTGCGGGTATCGACGGCAATGGACAAAGTGAATTGATAGAGGCCATCACCGGCCTTCGAAAGGTGGAGCGGGGAACGGTTATTCTGGATGGTACCGATGTGACCCATTTAGGGCCCAAGGCTACCCGCCACGCCGGTATGACCCATGTACCGGAGGACAGGAACACCCGAGGGCTGAACCGGGGGCTTACCATCATGGATAACCTCATTGCCGTTCAGCTGGACGAAAAGCAATTTTCGAAAGGCTTTATTATTGATGAACAGGCCGCCCAAGCCTATGCGGAGAAGCAGGTGGAGCGGTTCGATATCCGCCCCCGGGATATCCGGATGTCCACTCAGCATCTATCCGGCGGCAACGCCCAAAAGGTGGTGGTGGCCCGGGAGGTATCCATCGGCGGAAAGCTCCTGGTGGCCTCTCAGCCCACCCGGGGTGTGGATATCGGCGCCATTGAAGCCATACGGAATATCCTTGAAGAGGTAAGGACTCAAGGGGCCGGTGTTTTGCTGGTATCAGCGGATCTGGAAGAGATTCTGTCCCTGTCCGACCGGATCATCGTTATGTTTGAAGGCCGCATCACCGGAGAGCTCAGCGCTGCCGAGGCGGATGAAGAGACCCTGGGAATGCTGATGATGGGCGGTAAAATTCAACATGAAGGTGGTGATGGGGCACAATGAGTACGACATATCGGAGCATCGTAAGGCTGTTTTTGATTATCCTTCTGTCCCTGGGAATCGGTGCGGTCTGCATCCTGATGATCGGTGAAAATCCCGTGGATGCGTATATTGCCCTGTTCAAGGGAGCTTTTATCGGAAAGCTGAACTTCGGCAATACCCTGGCCAATTTCACCCCCCTGCTGTTGACGGCCATTGCCTTCGCTGTGGCAGCAAAGGGTGGAGCGTTTAATGTCGGTGTGGAGGGCGAGGTTTTTCTGGGGGGCATCACGGCAGCCTACATCGGTATCCATTGGAGCTTTCTTCCCGCGCCGATCCATATCCTGGCCTGTTTTACAGGAGCCGTTGTGGTGGCATCCCTGTGGGCCCTTATTCCGGGAATACTGAAGGCCTACTATGCGGTTAATGAGGTGTGTACCACCATCCTGATGAACTATGTGGCCATCTATCTGACCTCCTATCTGGTCAGCGGTCCCATGAGCGCTGGAGTGGCCAACTCCCAGTCTCTTCCCGTGGCGGAACAGGTGAAGCTTTATCAGTTTATGCAGCCCAGCAGTGCCAATGTAGGGATACTGATCGCCATCGCGGTAACCTTGCTGACTATCTGGATGCTGATGAAAACCACACTGGGATACAAAATACGGACGGTGGGTACCAACCCCCAGCATGCGGAATATGCCGGAATCAACCCCAAAAGGGTTTTCATTCAAGCCATGATGCTCAGCGGGGCCTTGGGAGGCATTGCGGGGTGCATCGAGGTTTTGGGTGTTCACGGCTACTTCCTGGATAACTCGGCCGCCGGCCTGGGCACCAACGGGATGCTGGCAGCCCTTATCGTCAAGAGCAATGTGGTTCTGGCCCCCTTCATGTCCTTTTTCCTGGGAGCCCTGAATTCCGGAGCCTTGGGCCTACAGCAAAGCACCGGTGTCCCGAAATCGATTATTGATACCATCGCAGCAACCTTCATCATCATTGCTACCATGGATATGCTTTTCCAATTTACTAAAAAGAAGAAGAGTGAAAAGCAATCGATCAAGTCGGATGTAAAATAGGAGAAAAGAAATGGATTTCGAGAAAATATTTAGTCTCTCCCTGATCTACGCCACCATCCGATCCGCCACGCCCATCATCTTCGCGGCGCTGTGCGCGTCGATTACCCAGCAGGCCAATATCCTGAACATCGGAACGGAAGGAATCATGCTCATAGGGGCTTTTACAGCCGTGGCCGTCAGCTTCCTCACCGGCAGCTGGCTGCTGGCCATCGTGGTGGCCATGCTGGCCGGGGTACTCATCGCCATGGTCATGGCAGTGGGCCACATCAAGTACGGTGCCGAAATCTGTGCCATCGGCATGGGGGTAAATTTGTTTGCCATTGCCATTACCAAGTACATGCTCAAGAGTCTTTCGGGACAGCGGGGATCGTTTTCAGATCCCAAGATCATCGGGATTCCCAAGGTTCATATGGATTGGATGGACAACTACCCCGCATTGAGCACTGTATTCAACAACTGGTCCGTTACGGAGTGGTTCGCCATTGTCCTTGTTATCCTTGTGACCTTCTTCCTGTATAAAACCGTGTGGGGTCTGCGCCTCCGGGCAGTGGGACAATTTCCTCTGGCGGCTCAGACTGCCGGCATCAACGTGAATGCCATGAAATATCAGGCCATCGCACTGTCCGGTTTGATCGGAGGCCTGGCGGGGGCTCACCTCTCCTTGGGTTACAGCAAGCTCTTTGCAGAGAATATGACAAACGGTCGGGGCTTTATGGGCGTTGCCGCCATGTTTTTCGGCGGAGCCCATCCGGTGGTCACCTCCATCGGGTGTCTGGTCTTCGGGTTTGCCGATTCCGTGGGCGCCCGGCTGCAGTCCTATGGGGTTCCATCCCAGTTTGTGCTGCTGATGCCTTATGTGGTGACGGTGGTGGTGCTGGCGGTATCCATGATTTCCAAGCAGATCAAAGAAAACAAACGGAAGAGCTCACTCTATAAAGATGCAAAGGAAGGTATCCCCCTGTGAAGAAGAATCGAATTATTCTGGATTGCGATCCGGGTCATGATGACGCCATTGCCATTATGCTGGCGGGCAGAAGCGAAGTGATTGAACTGCTGGGCATTACGGTGGTAGCGGGGAATCAAACCCTGGAAAAAACGGCCAACAACGCCCTCCGGGTATGTCAGCATTTGGGTATCGACGTGCCGGTTCATGCAGGCTGCGGCCGTCCCATGATCCGGGATAAGCAGGTGATATCGGATGAAATTCATGGGGAAACCGGTCTCGATGGCCCCTGTTTTGATCCTCTGGTAAAGAAATTGGAAACAGCCCATGGAGTGCATTATCTGATAGAAACCCTGATGAAAAGTGAGGGCGATATCACCTTGGTGGCAACGGGTCCCCTTACGAACCTGGCCATGGCCATGCGGATGGAACCACAGATTGTTCCCAAGATCAACCGAATCGTCATCATGGGGGGCTCGTACCAGCTGGGGAATGTGACACCGGCAGCGGAGTTCAACATCCTGGCCGATGCCGAGGCAGCCTATGTGGTGTTCACCAGTGGCCGGCCGGTGGTGATGGTGGGTCTGGATGTCACCCGGAAGGTACTTTGCTACCAAACTGTCATTGACCGGATGAAGAAGGTGAACACCAAGGCCTCCAAGCTGTTCGAGGACCTGATGCTGTTTTTCAATCAAAGTCAGAAAGAGGTGTTCGGCTGGGAAGGCGGTCCCCTTCATGACCCGGTGACCATTGCCTACCTCATCGATCCTACGGTACTGACGACAAAGGCCATGTACACGGAAGTGGATATCCGAAGCGTTCAAAGCTATGGCAGAACCAACTGCGACTTCTTCGGTATTTCGGGTAAGCCTTCCAACAGCGAGGTGGCCGTGGATATCGATGTAGAGAAGTTCTGGACAATCATTGAAAATGGACTTAAGAAATACCAATAGATCAGAAATTCGATGAAGGGGGAGCCATGATGCACAACCTGCGGGAAACCCTGAAAAATAATGCGCACATCTACATTCAGCATTTGTCCGACCTGGTGGCGATTGATACCCATGTATTGGGCCACGGCCGGGAAGGCGGTCTGGAGCTGAAGGGACAGCTCTACCTGGAATCCGTTTTCGAAAAACTGGAGGCATATTCCCTCCAGTGGGATCCCCTTAAGGAATCGGTGATCCGTGAAAGCCTTGAGCGTTACAACGAAGGGAACAGGGGTCATCAGTATGAAAACAGGTTCAATCTGTACGCCACCTTTAAAGGAAACGGCGGGAAGAGCCTTCTTTTCAACGGACATATGGATACCATGCCCGCCGGAGATGAAACCCTGTGGACAACGCCGCCCCACACGCCTACGATCAAAGACGGCAGACTTTATGGCCTTGGCTCCTGCGATATGAAGGGGGGGCTTATGGCGGCAGTTATGGCGGTGAAGCTCCTTCAGGACGCAGGGGTTGAACTCCCCGGTGACGTTATCATCGCCTCTGTGGTAGATGAGGAGGGGGGCGGAAACGGCTCCATCACCGCCGCCATGAACGGGATTTCGGCAGATGCCGTTGTGGTCTGTGAGCCCACGGGGGATGAGCTGGTGGGGGCCCACATGGGGTTTGTATTCTTTAAAGTGGATGTGGTGGGGAAGGCGGTGCATTCCGGGGCAAAGTGTCTGGGAGTCAGCGCCATCGAAAAAGCCATTCAGTTGATATTGGCCCTGGCAGAGCTGGAAGGGAACTGGCAGCGGCAGTACAGGCACAGACTGCTGCCTCCTCCCAGCCTCAATGTAGGAACCATTTCCGGTGGGACAGCAGGCTCCACAGTGGCCAGTGCCTGTTCCTTCGAGGTGTGTGTCCATTATCTGCCCGACAGCATGACCCATGGCCAGGTGGTAAAGGAGTTCAATGAAGTCCTTGAACAGGTAGCCAACCAAGATCCGTGGCTTTCGGAGCACCCCCCTGTGGTATCTGTTTATCAGGCAGGGGGCGGCTTTGAAATGGAGCTGGCCCATCCCTTTGTTCATACATTCCACGAGGCCTATGAGGCGTCTCTTGGAAAACCCCTGCGGACAGCAGGATCACCGGCGGGCTGTGACAGCCGGATCTGGCGGAACATCGCCGGATGCCCCACCCTTCAGTTCGGGCCGGGGCAATTGGCCCAGTGCCATGCGGTGGACGAGTATCTGTGTCTGGAAGCCTATCTGGATGCCATCCTGGTCTATGCAGAGCTGATCTGCAACTGGTGCCGTACAACATAAAATAATCCATCCTCAGGATGAACGGATAAAGGAGAAAAGATCAATGAGCAAACGCATACTTCTGGCAGGGGAATCGTGGATGAGCTACACCACCCACGTTAAAGGTTTTGACAGCTTCTACACCTCTTCCTACGAAACCGGAGAAAAATGGCTGAAGGCTGCCTTGGAAAAAGGTGGCTACACCGTGGATTTCATGCCCAACCATTTGGCAAATGAGGACTTTCCTTTCACCATGGAGGCATTGAACGCATACGACTGCGTGATTCTGTCGGATATCGGGGCCAACACCCTGCTGCTTCCCACGGCGACCTTCACCAAAAGCATCAAGAAACCGAACCGCTGCAATCTGATCCGCGATTACGTGCTTCAGGGAGGCGCCTTGGTCATGGTGGGAGGGTATCTGACCTTCTCCGGGGTGGATGCCAAGGGAAAATGGCAGGATACGGCTGTTGCAGAGGTTTTGCCGGTTGGGATTCTCAGTGTGGATGACCGGATGGAGCACTGTGAGGGTGTAACTCCCAAAGTTGAATGCCAACATCCTGTTTTGGAAGGAATTCCGGAGAACTGGCCAGCATTATTAGGGTATAATAAGACAATCGCCAAGGCTGAGGCAGAAGTACTGGTGACCATCGAAGGGGATCCCCTGGTGGCCCTGGGCAGCTATGGAAAAGGAAAGAGCGCTGTTTTCACATCGGACTGCGCCCCTCACTGGGCACCTCCTGAATTTGTGGAGTGGGAGCATTATGACGGCATGTGGCAGGGTCTGCTGAATTACCTGACCCAGCGTTAGGCTTGGGCAATGAAGGCCATGACGGAGCTGGAGAAACAGGGAGCCAGGGAGCTGCTGGAACAGGTGTTGGCAATCCCCACAGTCAACGGCATTTCCAAAGAAATTGATCTGGCCAGGCACCTGGAAATCTATTTTAAGGAATACGGGATCTCCGCCTGGGTTCAGCCCCTGGATGAAAAGCGGGGGAATCTGATTGCGGAAGTGGAAGGCGTGAACAAAGAAATTACAGTGATCTGGAACGGTCACCTGGATACGGTCCCCTACGGAAACCGGGAGGAATGGGAAACGGATCCCCAGACCCCCGTGCTCCGAGAGGGCCGGATGTATGCCCGGGGTGCCAGTGATATGAAAAGCGGACTGGCGGCCATGGTGTCCGCCATGTGTCAGATGAAGAAGGCTGGAAAAGAGCCTCTGTACACCCTGCGGTTCATGGGTACCTGCGATGAAGAAAAGAACGGAGACGGGGCCGGCCGTATCCTGGAAGAGGGCCTTTTGGGCACCCCCCAGGCCATCCTTATCGGGGAGCCCACCAACAATGCCCTGGGAATCGTACAGAAGGGATGTCTTTGGCTGAAGCTTTCGTTTTCAGGAAGAACCAGCCACAGCGCTTATCCTGCCAGGGGCACCAACGCTGTTCAGCACGGTCTTGAATTATGCCAGGGACTCAGAGCCTTCGTCCATGGGTTTTCCCACCCGCTTTTGGGGGAGGCTACGGCGGAAATCACCGGGATCAGGGGTGGCGTTGCATCCAACATGATTCCGGATGCCTGCGAGATCACCATGGATATACGCCTGACACCGGGTCTTACAGAAGAAGCCGTTCTCCAGCATATGAACGCCCTTTATTCGGAGACGGTGAAAAAAACCGGCGATTCCCTGCAGATGGGCTGTGAGGTGTTGAACCGGCGAATGGCCCTGGAAACCTCGGAGGATCATCCCTGGGTGCAGAGGATGAAGACCTCCGTTGAAAAGGGCGGCGGGATTCCGACCTTTATCGGAGCCAATTATTTCACCGACGCCTCCGTATTTGCAAAAGAAAAAAAGGACATCCCAGTGCTGCTCTTTGGCCCGGGAGATCCTCAAATGGCTCATCAGCCCAATGAATACGTTGAAATGAGCCGATATGAAGATGCAATTGAAGCGCTTAAAATCTTTGGCTACGGAAATGAACTCTTGTAGAAAGCTGCGTTCCATTCCTTTGCGGCGCAGTGAGGAGGATTCCCTTGAGAACCACCATCAAAGATATCGCTGAACACACCGGACTTTCCATCACCACCATTTCCCTGGTGCTGAACGGCAAGGCTTCAAAAATTCCCCTAAAGACCCAAAATGCAATCTTTCAGGCGGTGGAGGAGCTGGATTACCGCCCTAATCAGATCGCGGTGGGTTTGGTTAAGAAGAGCATGAAAACCCTCGGTCTGGTTATATCGGATATCAGCAACGTTTTTTTTGCGAATCTGGCCAAGGGTGTGGAGGATGCCTGCCGCATCAACGGATGGAATCTTATCCTCTGCAATACCAGTGATATCCACCAGAGGGACATGGAGTATATCCGTGTCCTGGCGGACAAGGGAGTGGATGGGATCATCTATGCCATGTCCGTGGACAGCCGACTTGAAAAAGCTCAGGAAAGCCTGGATTTAATGACGAAGATGAAGATTCCTTACATCATGGTGGACCGCACCCTGAAGGGGGCGAAGTGCTGCTCCATCTCCGTTAATCACGAGATGGGGGGGTATCTGGCCGCCAGGCACCTGATTGACCTGGGGCATACCCGGATCGCCTGCGTAACGGGTCCCCTTTATCTGGAGGATACCGCCGACCGGCTTAAAGGATACCGAAGAGCCCTGGATGAGGCTGGAATTGCCTATGACCCCGCCCTCATCGACGAAGGGTATTACACCACCGAGAGCGGCGTTAAAGCCATGGAGGCCCTTCGCGGGCAGGATTTCACGGCGGTTTTTGCCTTCAACGACCTGTCGGCCTATGGGGTCTACAATCAACTGAAGAAATATCATCTCAGCATCCCGGGGGATATCTCCCTGGTGGGATATGACGATATCTTTTTTTCTGAGCTGCTGGATGTACCCCTTACCACGATCAATCAACCGGTTTATGAAATGGGGGCAGAAGCGGCCCGTCAGTTTATTGACCTGAAAAAGCCAGAAGACCGTGCTTCCAAATCCATAGTATTTGAACCGACCCTGGTGGTTCGGGAGAGCACGAGAAGGAGAGTGCAGGCACCATGAGAGTCCTGAATTTCGGGTCCTTGAATATCGATTATGTGTACCATGTGGCGCATTTTATGAAGCCCGGGGAAACCCAGGCATCTCAAAAGATGGAGG
The DNA here is from genome assembly GCA_964649745.1 of uncultured Peptostreptococcaceae bacterium. Lineage (GTDB taxonomy): Bacteria > Bacillota > Clostridia > Peptostreptococcales > Acidaminobacteraceae > CAZEHS01. The sequence continues at coordinate 12,826 of CAZYQI010000024.1, forward strand.
TGTTCTGCGGCGGCAAGGGACTTAACCAGTCCATTGCCCTGAGCCGGAGAGGAGCCGAGGTATGGCATGCCGGCGCTGTTGGAAAGCCGGATGGAGAACGACTCCTGGCCATGCTGAACGAAGCAGCCGTGAATACCGACAACATCAAAACAGTTAGCGGCAATTCCGGTCATGCCATTATCCAGAAGGATCCTTCCGGACAGAACAGCATTCTGCTGTACGGAGGGGCGAATCAAGAAATTGATTCCACCGATGTAGAAAAGGTCATGGCCCTGTTCGGTAAAGAGGATTTTCTGATCCTCCAGAATGAGATATCCTGCATGGGGGAGATTATGGAAGCCGCCCATCGGAAGGGACTTACCATTGTATTCAACCCCTCGCCCATGGTTCCGGCGGTGATGACATATCCCCTTCATTATGTGGATTACTTTATCCTCAACGAGGTGGAAGCCGGCGATATGTGCGGGCTGCCCACAGAAAACGGCGAGGCGCTGATTGAAAAAATGGCTGGAATGTTCCCCCAAGCCCACTGTGTACTAACTCTGGGCGAAAAAGGCGTGCTGTACAGACACGGGGATACCCTCCTTCGGCAGGGAATCTATCCCACGGAAGTGGTGGACACAACCGCCGCCGGAGATACCTTCACCGGCTTTTTCATCGGTAGCATCCTCTGCGGCGATTCCGTTGAAGAGGCCCTGCGAATTGCCTCCAAGGCATCGGCAATCGCCGTTTCCCGGCCCGGTGCAGGTCCTTCCATTCCCAAGATGGAAGAAGTACAGGACTGAAAGAATCAGACAGATTGATAGCAATCGCCCCCTCTTTTCCTTAATATGCCGCTTCAGAGCCTGATTTTTTCAGAATCTGAAGCGGCTTTGTTTTTCCGGTATGCCAATGGGGGTGAAAGTGCCTGAGGGGAGATTTTCAAGGGTTGATTTGTTTGGTAGAATAAAGCCATATCATCCGCTGTGTATAATTGGATAGGGATGAAGACCATTGTTGTCATACGAGGATGAATTGAGGTGGAATGATGAAGGTGACGGAGCTGATGACCCGGGACCTATTCTTACTTAAAGAAACGGATACCTTGCAGAATGCTGCCAGGCTTTTTGTAACACACCGCATTGACGGGGCACCACTGGTAAACAGCAACGGGCAGATGGTCGGTATTGTTACCAAGACTGATGTGATGAGAGCTGTTGCAGAGAAGGGAGACCAGGAGTGTCCGCTGAGTCACCTGCCTCAAAAGCCTGTAAAAACAATCCTTCCGGAAACCGATGTTCTGGAGGCTTTGATGATGGAGGCGGGGCGGTTGCCTGTGGCGGATACCTCAGGGCAGCTATTGGGCATGCTGACCCGGACGGATCTGTGCAACGGCTACAAACGTATTATCGAGCATATGAGTTCGGCATGGGAAGCCTCCAAGAGGCTGGACGCAGTGATTGAATCCTCCTATGACGGTATTTACATTACGGACGGGCAGGCAAAAACCCTGTTGATCAATAAATCCTATGAAACAATAACCGGCCTTAATCGGAGTGATATGGTGGATCACAATATGGCGGAGCTGGTGGACAAGGGGCTGGTTTCCAAATCGGCCACTCTGATGGTCCTGAAAAGCCGCGGGCCGGTGACCATTGAACAGGAGTTCCCCACCGGAAAAAAAGCCCTGGTCACCAGCACGCCTATTTTTGATACCGACGGCGGTATCTCCATGGTGGTTACAAACGTAAGGGACATCACGTCGTTGGTAAAGCTTCAGAATCAGCTGGCCAAGAATCAGAATCTGGCACAAAAATACTATTCTGAAATCGAGGAAATGCGCCTGCAGGTGCTGAACACAGGTGAAATGATCGCTAACGACGAGCGGATGCTGGAGACCTTGCGGGTGGCCAAACGGGTTGCCAAGGTGGATGCCACCGTGCTGATTCTGGGGGAAACCGGGGTAGGCAAGGAAGAGGTGGCCCGATTCATTCACAAGAAAAGCGAAAGGGCCGACAGAGTATTCATCAAGCTCAACTGCGGGGCTATTCCGGCCAACCTTATCGAATCGGAGCTCTTCGGTTACGAGCGGGGAGCGTTCACCGGGGCTAATCGGGAAGGGAAGCTGGGTCTTTTTGAGGTGGCCGATGGGGGCACCCTGTTCCTGGACGAGGTAGGTGAACTGCCCCTGGATATGCAGGTACGCTTATTGCGGGTCCTGCAGGAAAAGGAGGTTCTGCGAATCGGAGGACGGCAGCCCATTGGGGTGGATGTGCGGATTTTGGCTGCTACGAACCGGGATATGGAGCAGATGGTAAGGGATAAGGTCTTTCGGGAAGATCTCTTTTACCGGCTCAATGTGATTCCCATCAAAATATTGCCTCTTCGGAACCGCCGAGAGGACATTCTGCCGATGATTCTGCATTATACAGCGGAGGTGAACGGCAAATACGGATGGGAAAAATCCTTTTCCAAAGAAGCCCTGAGGTGGCTCTATGACTACAGATGGCCAGGGAACGTCCGGGAGTTGAAAAATTTGGTGGAGCGAATCATTATCATGTGCGATGCCTCTGAAATACCCGTTTCAGAGTTGGATGGCGTTGAAAGGCAGGATGTCTTTTCAGGTCAGGAAATTGGCACCGGGACTCTGACTCCCCTGAGAGACGCGGTGAAGCAACTGGAGGCGGAGATGATAGAGCGTGCCTACAGCCGGTACGGCAATGTGCGGGATGCGGCGAAGGCGCTGGGAATAGATGCTTCAACCCTTGTCCGAAAGAGACAGGGGATGCGAAGGGAATAGGATGTTGCAAATTCGCATCCGGCGTTTCCGATTTGCAACAACGACGGTGATGACAGAATAGACGCTGTATTTATTGAAAAATAGAGACTTGTAGTCGAGGTGTAGAGGATAATGAAAGCCCGTGTTGCATTTATGCAACACGGGCTTTGCTAATTAAATAACAAACAGGCCAACGTTTTCCCATATCCGGGGTGAGCTTATAGCACACAGTGCTTGCAATGAGCGGATTCTTAAATTCGTTTATCAGAGATGGATAGATGGCACAGACCTTGCGTAGGTTAATAGTCAGGAATCAGATGAATTCTATCAGAAAAGGAGAACGAACAAATGGCACTGAAAACCAGGCAAGCGTATTTTGACAGTCTGAAAGACCTGAAGGTAAAGGTATATCTCTTTGGAGAACAGGTTGAGAATTTCACCGAGCATCCTATCATTAAGCCTTCCATTAATTCCGTGGGCATGACCTATGAGCTGGCTCAGGATCCCATGCATGCAGATTTGATGACGGCAACCTCCAGTCTTACGGGAAAAACCATTAACCGTTTTACCCATCTCCACCAAAACACCGACGACCTTCGTAAAAAGGTGAAAATGCTTCGCCTGCTGGGTCAGAAAACAGGGTCGTGTTTTCAGCGCTGCGTTGGAATGGATGCCTTCAATGCCGTTTTCAGCACCACCTACGAAGTAGATAAGGCCCATGGAACATCCTATCACGAAAATTTCAAGAAGTATCTGGAGTATGTGCAGGAAAATGATCTGACCATCGACGGCGCCATGACGGACCCCAAGGGAAACCGGGGCTTGAACCCCGGTCAACAGGTGGATCCGGATCTGTTTCTCCGGGTAGTGGAAAGACGACCGGACGGCATCGTCGTCCGAGGCGCCAAGGCCCACCAGACCGGAGCGGTCAACTCCCATGAGCATCTGATCATGCCCACCATTGCCATGCGTCCGGGAGAAGAGGACTTTGCCGTATCCTTTGCGGTTCCTACGGATGCCCAGGGGATTTTTATGATCTACGGCCGTCAGAGCTGTGATACCCGGAAGCTTGAAGAGGGGGCGGATGTGGATCTTGGCAACAGCCAGTTCGGAGGTCAGGAGGCTCTGGTTGTCTTTGACAATGTTTTTGTTCCCAACGATCGGATATTCCTCAATGGCGAGGTGGATTTTGCCGGAATGCTGGTTGAACGGTTTGCCGGCTATCACCGTCAAAGCTACGGCGGCTGTAAGGTTGGTGTCGGCGATGTTCTCATTGGGGCAGCTGCTCTGGCAGCCGACTACAACGGAGCGGCCAAGGCATCCCATGTGAAGGACAAGCTTATTGAAATGACGCATCTTAACGAAACCCTTTACTGCTGTGGCATTGCCTGCTCTGCTGAAGGATCTCCCACAGAGGCAGGAAATTATCAAATCGATCTGCTGCTGGCCAATATCTGTAAGCAGAATGTAACGCGCTTCCCCTATGAAATTGCCCGGTTGGCGGAGGATATTGCAGGGGGCCTGATGGTGACCATGCCTTCCGAAAAGGATTTCAAACATCCGGTAATCGGACCGGTCTGCGAAAAATATTTCCGCGGGGTTGACGGCATTCCCACAGAGCATCGTATGCGCGTACTGCGCCTGATTGAGAATATGACCCTTGGAACCGCTGCTGTTGGCTATCGTACGGAATCCATGCACGGTGCCGGTTCACCTCAGGCACAGCGAATCATGATTGCCCGTCAGGGTAATCTTGAGCATAAGAAGGCACTGGCGAAAAACATCGCCGGGATTAAATAGAGCATGGAGGCATTGATCCAAGAACTGCTCCGGGAGAAAATCAACCCCCAGCTGGCTCTCCATCACGGCGGTGTTGAGCTGGCGGGCATCCAGAACGGCACCCTGTTCGTTAGAATGACGGGAGCCTGCTGCGGCTGCCCATCAGCCGTATCAACCCTTGAAACGGTTGTGCTGGAGGGGGTGCGCCGGGAGTTCCCTCAAATAGAGGGGGTTGAAGTGGTCCGGGAAGTCAGTGAGGAACTATTGGACATGGCAAGAAAAATCCTTAATCCCTAAAAACCTGGGGATAAAGTTAAGAATTTTTTAGCCACGGATTTACACGGATCAACATAAAATCCCTTTGCCGCGGCTAAAGGTTTTAATCGTGTAGGATTTTATCATCAGACTCCGAAGGAGCAGTAAATTGTGCGGATTGCATGGAGAACCTGCGGGGGCTGTAATCCTCGCTATGACAGACGGGTGGCTATAGAGATTCTGCAAGCCTTTTTTTCGGGGAAGGGAACCCTGGAGCCGGCAGACGCTCACCAGGAATATGATCTGCTGTTCCTGGTGGGGGGATGCCCCGCCTGCTGCATTGAAAAAAGTGAAACGGCTGTCGCCGGAGGAACCGTCCGGATTGGCAGTCTTGATGATTTAGAACGATGGAAGGGATGTGATTGCAATGGATTGGAAAGCACTGTACCAGGCCAGGCTGACAACAGCCGCTGAGGCAGTCGAAAAAATAAGCTCAGGAGACCGGGTGGTAGTGGGCCATGCCTGCAGCGAGCCGGTGGAATTGGTCCGGGCTATGGTTGAGAACCACCTGCAGTACCGAAACGTGGAAATCGTTCACATGGTTGCCATGGGGAAAGGGGAGTACTGCAACCCGGAAATGGCCCCGCATTTCACCCACAACGCACTGTTTGTAGGCGGTTCCACCCGGGAGGCGATTCAGGCTTCCCGCAGTGATTTTACCCCCTGCTTCTTTTCTGAGGTTCCCAAGCTGTTCAGGGAGGGAGCCCTGCCGGTGGATGTGGCCCTGGTCCAGCTCAGTCCGCCGGATGCTCATGGGTACTGCAGCTTCGGTTTGTCTTGTGACTATACCAAGCCTGCGGCGGAGGCGGCCCGAATGGTCATCGCCGAGGTCAATGACCAGATGCCCAGAACCCTGGGAGACGCCTACATTCATATTTCCCAGATCGATCAGATTGTTGAAACCTCCTATCCCATCATCGAATTGCAGCCCCCAAAAATAGGGGAGGTGGAGCGGGCTATCGGCGAACACTGCGCCCGACTCATTGAAGATGGAGCGACCCTTCAACTGGGAATTGGAGCCATACCCGATGCGGTATTGCTTTTCCTGAAGGATAAAAAGGATCTGGGAATCCATTCGGAGATGTTCTCCGATGGTGTTGTGGAGCTGGTGGAATCCGGTGTGATCAACAACAGCCGGAAGACCCTTCATCCGGGGAAAATGGTAGTAACCTTTCTTATGGGGACCCGACGCCTGTATGATTTTGTTCATAATAATCCTGCCGTGGCGCTGTATCCGGTGGATTATGTCAATGATCCCTGTGTCATCATGCAGAATGAGAGGATGGTTTCCATCAATTCCTGTATTCAGGTGGACCTGATGGGCCAGGTGGTATCCGACAGCATCGGACTCAAGCAGTTCAGCGGTGTTGGCGGCCAGGTGGATTATGTCAGGGGAGCCGCTATGGCCCGCGGAGGCAAATCCATCATCGCCATGCCCTCCACGGCATCCAAAGGAAGCATTTCACGGATTGTACCCCTGATTGATACGGGGTCGGCGGTGACCACCTCCCGAAACGATGTTCACTACATTGTGACGGAATACGGTTCAGCGGATCTGAGGGGAAAAACCTTGAAGGAGCGGGGGCGGGCTCTGATACAGATCGCCCATCCCGACTTCAGGCCCCAGTTGATTGAAGAATGGGAAAAACGGTTCAACCAGGATTTCAGCTCATGGGGCACCTGTGATAAAATCGGATAGATAGAGCACCGATTTCACAGATACCATGGGAGGGGCAAACCAGCTGATTGTCTCTTCCTGAAAGCTTATAATAGAAAACCTTTTAACGTATCAACGTGCCGGCACGCCAAAAGGAAATTCCTCAAAGAAGATCAGTCAACTCACATAGGAGGAAGTATCATGGCAATGACCCGAGAGTATGGAAAAGAACAACCGTATATCCCCATGGGGCCCTTTAAGATAAGGCTGCCCTTTGTTCATTACCGTTTTGAATGGGCCGACTATTTTCAAGGACTGGTGATGTGTGCTGTTTGTCTGGGGGCCATCCCCATGCTTCAGGAGTACCTGGGTATGCCCTTTGAAGTCGCTATTGCCGTTGTTGTCCTAAACGGAATCCTGTACTGTGCCCATGTGCTTTTAGGGGACCCGGTGGTTCCTGGCTGGGTTACGCCGGCCATACCTCTTCTGATGCTTTATGTGTCGCAATTCCCCATGGGACCGGAGCGGGTACAGGCGCTGATCGCCTTTGAAATGACCCTGGGACTTCTGGCTTTTGTCTTGGGAGTCACCGGTTTCGGAAAGAAAATCATTTCGTATGTTCCCAATGCCATGCAGTGTGGCATCATCGTGGGTGCGGGGTTCGCGGCGGTCATGGTTATCTTCAACAAGGGCGCCCGTTTTGACACCTACCCCATCTCCATCACCATTTGTATCGGAATAGCCTTTTATCTGCTCTTTTCCACACATTTTAAAAGCATCAAGGATAATAATGCCATCCTTCGGTTTATCTCGAACTTAGGTATCCTTCCCATCATGGTGCTGGCCGTTATCCTGGGACCGTTGGTTGGTGAAACGGAGTGGCCGGTGATTGAGTGGGGGATTACACAGCCTGCCTTCGGAACGCTTTTGCGCGATTGGACGCTGTTTGGGCTGGGCTTCCCGCCCCTCAGCATGTTCATCTCCGGTTTACCCATGGTGTTTTCTGCCTACATCGTGCTTTTCGGTGATATGATCCAGTCTCAGGCGTTGCTGGAGGATGCCGGAAAGGAACGGCTGGATGAATTGATTGATTACAACCCCAACCGATCCCATATGATCTTTGGCCTTCGGAATATGGTCATGTCGGTAATCGGACCGGATATCACCATGTGCGGCCCCCTCTGGGCAGCCATGCAGGTTGTTGTATGCCAGCGGTTCAAGCATGGCAGGGACGCTATGGATTCCGTCAACGGCGGAGCAGGCTCCTTCCGCTTCGGCACGCTTACCGGCTACTTCCTGCTTCCCATCGTAACCCTGGTGAAGCCGATTCTCGGAATCGCCCTGGCATCTACCATGCTGATCCAGGGATACGTTTCCGTGAAGGTTGGGGTGCTTAAGGCCAAAACGGCCAATGATCTGGGTATCGCCGGAGTTATGGGTGCTGTTCTGGCAACCCGGGGCGCAGCCTGGGGCCTGGCAGTTGGAATTGTCCTGTGCCTGCTGATCAGCTTGGGGGGCAAGAAGGAGTTGGAAGAAAGCGTGTTTGTTCACGAGGAAAACGCAGCCTGAGATTCTGTAACGAAAAGCCGTTTCAGACCTCCCTGTTCATAACCCCTACGACCGGTGCAGTCCACTTCCAAGAAGTCGGCCGCACCGGTATTTTTTATGTTTTTAATAGAATCCTATAAAATCTGATACAATAAAACCATGATAATCACCAAGGAGGAAACCTTATGAATCTGGACAGGACTAAGGCCATGGAGCTTTTGCATAAGCATGTGAGCTCAGAACACATCATCCCGCATTCTTATGCGGTTGAAGCGGTCATGCGGAAGCTGGCACAGCGCTTTGCGCCGGAAGAGGAAGAGCTGTGGGCCATGGCGGGGCTCCTACACGACCTGGACAACAATGAAGTGGATTGGCAGACCAATCCCAGCCTCCACGGGCCAAGAACGGTGGAAATCCTTAAGGCGGAGGGCTATGGCAACGAGGCCATGTATCATGGCATTTTGGCCCATAACAAGGCAACCGGAACCAAGTGTGAATCGCTTCTGGATAAATGCATCTATGCGGGAGATCCCATCACCGGATTTATTAACGCCATTGCTCTGGTTTATCCGGATAAGAACGTGAACAGCGTCAAGGTGAAATCCATTGTAAAGCGGATGAAGGAAACCCGTTTTGCAGCGGGTGCCGACAGAGACGCCATGGCTTCCATCGGAAAGCTGATGCCCTTTGAAGAATTCGCCGAGCTGGCCTTGACCGCCATGCAGGAAATTTCGGAAGAGCTGGGCTTCGAGAAGCTGGCATAGAATTTTCGCACCGCAACAGGTCTGTAAAAATCCCCGCACCCCTTGTCATTCCCGATGCAATATGGGAACAGCAAGGGGTGTGTTGTTGCTAAGAAAAAAATAAATTTGAAGTAGTTTCCATTTCTTAAGAACTTCATAAGAAGCACTATAGATTCCGTTAAGTACCTTACAATGCAAGATAGCGTGTGATAGGTTATATCCAGAGTGACACGTCTGCTGACGTATGGCGGAATTTGGAGAAAGGAGCACCATGAACATACAGTTTAAAAAAGGCGTTTTGGAGTTATGTGTGCTCTCCATGCTTTTCAAGAAGGATTGCTACGGCTATGAGCTGGTGAATGATATTTCAAAGAACATCAGCATTTCAGACGGAACCATCTACCCGCTTCTGAAAAGATTGAAGGAAGAGGGATATTTCACCACTTATCTCGTTGAATCCCAGGAGGGACCGCCACGGAAGTACTATAAGCTGACACCATTGGGCGCCCAGATACAAAATGATCTAAAAAGCGAATGGGAATCATTTGTTGGGGGAGTAAATACCATTATCATGGAGGCTGTGGAAAATGAACAGGAATGAGTATCTGACAAAGCTGCGGGAATATCTCTCCGATATGCCCCGGGAGGAGATGCAGGAAATCCTCTATGATTATGAAGAGCATTTCAGAAGTGGTATTGCAGAAGGGAAAACAGAGGAGGAGGTCGCCGCAGCCCTGGGGGATGTTAAGGCATCTGCCAGGCTTTATAGAGCGGATTTCACCCTAGAGCAGGCCAGAGAAAACGCATCACCAAGAAACATGGTGAAGGCGGTATTGGCTGCCATTGGACTGAGCTTCTTTAATCTGATATTTGTTCTGGGTCCCTTTTTTGGTGTTGTTGGGGTGCTGATCGGTTTGTTCGGTGCATCTGTCGGAATTACACTGGCAGGAGTTGCTCTGGGCGGGGTATCCATGCTGCAGCCGGTGTTTCCTGCATTTGTTGATCTTGACGGTGCCAGCCACATTTTTCTCTTTGCGGTTTCCGTCGGACTTACGTGCCTGGGCATACTGTTTACTTTGGGGAACATATGGATTTCTCGATGTTTCTATCATTTGACACTTACATATCTTCAATGGAATATCGATGTCGTTAAAAAATAGGAGGCAGCAGATGAATAGGAAACGGATTGTCTTGTGGCTGGCGGCGATTATGCTGCTTGCCTTTGCGACAGCAGGTTTTATGCTACTAACGCTGGGGCCTTCAGAGGTTTTACCGGCTATTCCAAACGGTGCCAACGCCTCCGAACATAGAGAAAATGAGGTGGATATAACTAAAACGGAACCGCTGGAGGGGGTTGAGGGTTTATCACTGCGTTCAGAAGAGGCAGATATTCGCGTGATTCCGGTGGACGGCGACCATATAACAGTAAGGCTTTACGGGAATGTTCAGGGCAATCGGATGCCGGATTTGGCTCTTGTATGTGAAAATGGAATATTAAAGGCAACGGTTACACGTAAGCCAGCGTTTGGCATCATGTTGGGAGGGCAGGGGTTGACGATGGATGTTTCCATACCCCGTCAGTTCCACGGAGAGACGGATATCCAAACGGTATCCGGTAATATCGGTCTGGACAGCTTCAGCGGCAAGAGGATTTCATTGGAGACAGTATCCGGTGATATTGGGTTAACCGGTCTTTCCGCTGCAGAGGTGGACCTAAAGACCGTTTCCGGTGATGTAAGCTGCGCCGGATTCACAGCAAAGGAGACAGAGATAGAAACCACATCCGGAGAGTTGCTCTTAAATGATATAGCAGGAGAAATACAGCTTCAAACGATATCCGGAGACATACGCATCGGAAGTCGAACTTTGGAGGATTCCATAAAGGTGAACACCACTTCCGGCAAAGTGATCCTTGAATACCCTGAAAATGCTGTGTTTGACCTGGACTATAAAACCATATCCGGGGGTTTTCGGTCGGATTTTCCCCTGAGCCAATCCAATGGCGGAGAAAACAAGCGGATTCAGGGCAAGGCGGGAAAGGGCGGCGCGGACATTTCGGTGGAATCGGTCTCAGGATCACTGGAAATCAGTTATTTGGCAGAGTGATGCCCACCGAGAAATAGGTGTGACAAGTGAAAACGGTGGAGCCCTATTCGTGATATCATGGAGATGAGAATCGTATGAGCAGGGGGGAAGTTTCCAGCATGAATAATATGAAAACTGTCTATTTTTTCTGCACGGACCCGACTAAGGACGAGGTTGCACCCCGGGTTTTTGAAGCATCACAGCGACTTTTGAATATGGATGAAACGGATATGAAGGTGGACGGTTATCCGGTGCTGTGCCATGATGCGGGAAATGGGAACCTGTTATACTATGTACGTACGGAAACAGTCCTCTGTATGGCCTATGACCGGTATCTCCCGGCGATCAATGAACTGTTTGCGGACTGCAGCCTTGCAGTGCTGGTTAACTGGCATGGTGGACAGAATGCGCCAGACAAGGTGCTTTGCATCCATACCGTGGGGGACGTGAGCAGCGGAGAATTTGGCCCCAGTGCGCCCAAGCTTTCGACCAATCTTGCCAGGGCATTGGAAAGGCACCGAGCAGCTTTAAATGTGCATGAGTTTGCCGTTACAACAGAGGCCACCCATTGGTCGGGTATCGTGTACGGCGGGCACCCGGCTTGGATCAATCGCTCTCCGCTGCCTTTCCTGGATGTTGAAATAGGAAGCACGCTGGAAAGCTATACCCATCCCGAGGCGGTTGAGAGCATTGCCAGGGCACTGGGGGATATATACGGCGCCGATCAGGATTATCCCACGGTGCTCTACTGTGGGGGTATGCACTTTGAGGAGACCATCACGGCGGCAGTTCTGCACCCCACCCATCCGGTGGCCCTTACGCATATACTGCCCAGCCGTTGGCTGGAAAACGAAGCCTACACAGGAGAGCAGGGAATAAAGGCATTGAAGGCCTGCATCGCCTCAATCGAGGGCGGAATCCAGGGCTTTGTGGTCCACGAAAAGCTGAAACGGGAGCAGAAGGATCTGATCGATGCCTTGGCAGCAGAGCTGGAATTGCCGGTGATTAAGCGAAAGGCCCTCAAGGCTCCGGAGACAACGGTGTTTTATCAGGGCTAGATCGCCACACATCGATGGTGATAACAAGCAGGCAGCACAAACGAAGAGGGCGCCTCGCAATAGGCATGATATTCCTATTGCGAGGTGCCCTCTTTTGCTATGCCAAAGAGTATGCTAATCGGCATGTCTGGTGCTGTACAACAGCACACTGCCACACAGGATCGACAGGAGCCCCAGAGCATAGAACAGTTCGGGGGAATGCTCTCCGGTCTTTGGTATGATGATTGGGCCCAGGGGGATGGTTTCCTCCGGTATGACTACAGGAGGGGTAACCGGCAGCCCCAATGGAACCGGTTCATTCTCAATTACAGGAGGATCCGCCCGGTCGCGATCCGATCCGGGGTCAGGACTTGGATCGGGGTCTGGGTTGGGTCCCGGTGGGGTATATGACGACTGGGCTGTGAATATCCACTTCACCCGTGTGGTCTTACCCTGGTATTCGTTTCCGGTTTCAGGGCCAGGCAGGGAGACGGTGGCACTGAGGGTTTGAACCTCTCCGGGTTGAAAGCTCCCAAGGGCGGTGTTCACGGCGGCAAAATCCTTCATGTTGCCGTCGAAAACAATCGCTCCGCGGAAGACAACCTTAAGCTTCAGTATATTGAAAAGGTCCGGGGTTTCCATGGCGCCGTTTTTTTCGGCCCGCATGTAAAGGGCGAAGGCGCCGGCATAGCTGTTTCGTATGGTTAGGGTTCCGGAGCTGCTGTCGCCGGGGTCCATGCCGATCAGGTCAAAGAAGTTCGTTCCTGAGGGGAGAACCTCAAGGCCGATGTCGGAGCCTCGAATCTCCAGATCGGCTGCGGCAACAGGGGTGGGAACCATTCCCATGAGAACCAGAGGGAGCATAAGGAGAAACACTCCAATGCATCTGCGAATTCTCACAGTCATACGCATCCCTCCTTTCATGGATGGTTATACGCAGAATGAAGCGGTTACAAGGTTTTAGTGTGTCAATCAGGGAATAAGCTCCAGACCAAGGGCGTCAAATTGTACCTGTGTAAGGCCCCATGTGTCGAGGGCAGCGCCGTTGGAGGCTTGAACCGCTTCGGCGTTCACTTTGACGTTAAGCTTCGCACCCTGATAGGTATTGTTAGTCAACGGGCCGCTGAAGGTTATGGAATCCAGCAGCAAGGAGGTTTCCTCATTGGTCTCCAGAATGTGCTTGTAATAGTACCAGCCGTTATAAAACACCCAGTCGCCGGGGTTTGCAGTGTTCAATGTCACATTGGCTAAAGAAAGGGCGGCGGTGCCGGTAGCCGGAGTCCACAGGGGAGTCAGGCTTACGCGCACGTATGTTTTTTTCGAGCCAGTGCTTTTCACACTTACATCCTTATTGGTTGTATCGCCGGGATTCCAATTGGTGATGTCCTGAAAATCGTGCTCGTTAACGGTAACGGCAACGGTGCCGGCGGTGAAATTGTTCTCTACCTCCTGGGCGGCGGTAAACCATGCCATGGTTCCTCCGGCTACCAGCAGGGTGACCAGTGTGCCTGCCAAAATCAGCATCATCATACTTCTTTTCATTGTTCGTGCCTCCTTGTGAGAGTTGGAGGCAGCCAGGCTGCCATTTTACAGGCCCTGTGGCTTTGCGTCCCTAGGTTTCCCCAGGTTTGCTTTTTACTCAGTTTGATTTTTGTTGTTGGGTCTTCGGAGCAGCTCTTCCGCCAGAAGCAGGCAAAGGAAAAACGCTGCTATTCCTGCAAGGCCGTAGGGGGTCTTAAAGAAACCCATGATCCCCGCTGCATAGGGAATCACCACGGTGACCCGTCCTTGTACATGCCGGGCTTCCACCGGGTTTGGATCCACCACCTTATTGGCATCTCCCTTGGTGGTGAAAGTCAGGGAATCACCGTTTGCAGCAATGTCGTCAATTCGGTGGGTTACCGGAAGGTTATTCCCCTTTTGATACAGAATGATGTCTCCGGGGTTAAGGCTGGAAGCCGGGACGCTTTTGATGGCAATCAGGGAGCCAACGGGCAGTGTGGGTTCCATACTGCCGCTTTCAACCGAATACAGCCTGTAACCCAGTACAGTGGGTGTTTGGTGGGTCCAAAGGCTTCTTGCAAGGATAAAACCGGCCCATAGGACCACCAGCACCATTGCCCCAAACAGGCAGTCGCTCATAATCTTCAGCGATCGATGGTGCCCATTCTTTCCTCTGAGCCGTTCCTCCATGGTCGTGGCCTCCTAACCGGAATAGCGGTATACCTGTCTTGAATCGTGCCATAGACTTCGTGCTTCGGTTATTCTATCCATGGGCATCGTCGCTCCCAGCGGCACATCGGAAATCTCACCGGACATTTCCCGTTGAGCCGGGATGACGGAAACGGTAAAGGCATTGATTTTCTTGTCCTCATCGGTGAACCAGGAGGTATTGGAGAGCCGATTCACGATGTATACATCCTGATGCATATTTCCTACTGAAAGCGTTACAGTGCTTGATGTGATGCTGACCTGCTGATAATTCATGGGAACCACTTCCGTAACGGTATAGGTTCCGGGCTTCAGAGGCCAGATCTTTTGGGTTTCTCCCTCCTTGATGGATGCTGTCCAGTAATGGCCCTCAGGGCCATAAACCCAGATGTCAAATTCCCTGTCGGTGTCAATGTTGTTCACATCCTTGTGAAGTGTGATGCTGCCCCGTACAAACACGGTAAGGGTGTCGCTCTTCACACAGCCGTATCGGTCGGTCACCGTAAGGGTGTACAGGGTGTCCTCGGGAGGGCTGACAGTTGGATTGAGAATGGCCGACGACCAGCCGGGAACCTTGTTATTGGTCCAGAGACAGGTATAAGGTGTATAGCCACCCACCACTGTGGTTGCATTCCCAATGGAGGTGCTTTCCCCGCTAAGGATCGTGCGGTCCGGTCCAACCTCCACAGCCAGCTTCAGTGGCACATACACATTGGGGATGGGGAAGGTCTTGCTCTGACCGTCTAACCCGTTCACATCGGTATAGGTCAGTGTGGCGATGTCATTGGTATCGTAATTGGCATTGCCCACAATACTGGGATCTGCCTGAATCCTGTAGACCAGCTGACTATGGGTGACAATGGTGCCGGGGGTCCAGGTGATGGTCCGGGTTGCCGGATCGTAGACCGCTCCTGCAGGCAAGGAGCCCGCAACCAGGTTGAATTCCTCGCTGATGACATCCGTCACCACGGCGTTGGTGGCCGAATTGTTGATGTTCTGACCAATCTGGGCGAAAATCCCGCTTACATCCGGGGCGCTCATGGTTTCATAATAGCCGCTGGTATAGATGCCGTATCCCGCCGCACCTCCCTGCAGAACCTCCCGGGCCACGGTCAGGGAGCCGCTGGGAACCGCCCCAAGAAGGCCTACGGTGAACACGCTGGCATAACCGGCGGCCACATTGCCTTCACTCATAGCGGCTTTTGTGTGATGGTTGTGCGTGGTGGGTTCGTTGGGGCCATAGCTGCGCCCGATGCTGATGGTGGGAACGCCGTCGGTCAGGAATACGATGAACTTCCTAGACCCGGTGTTTCCATAGCTGTTGACAGTGTTCCATGCCCGCTGCAGTCCCGCCTGGGTGTTGGTCCCTCCTCCTGCAGAAAGTCCATTTACAGCGCTGTTGAAGGTGCTGATACTGCTGGTGAAATTCTGGTCCAGACGGCTGTCGCCGCTGTAGCTCCCGTTTCCTCCACCGTCATAATCGTAAGAAACCAGAGCAACCCGGTTTCCGGAGCTGGCCAGCAGATCGGCAGCCAGATTCTTGGCGGCCTGTTTGGCATAATAGAGCACAGAATGACCGTCTACGATGGAGCTCATGCTGCCGGAGGTGTCGATAACGATGACCACGTCGGCGGGATTGCTGGGGGGTGGGGTGCCGTTGATCTGCAGGGTCACCTCATAGGTGCGGCAGCCCTGGGTGGGAACGGCGGTTTTATCCACGGTGATAGTATCGGGATAAGTGGTTATTGCCGCTGCGGCTGCCCGGAAAGGTGCAAAAGTTTGGAGAGACACGGCGTCTACGTCTGAGGGATCGGGAACCGCCTCGCTGTTTCCTCCTTCAACGTAATCGGAATAGATGTCAATCTCCTGGAAGGGACCGTCTGTACCTGCCGGCTTTACCAAAGTAGGTGCCGGAGCAACTGCCAGAGGCGGGGGTGTGTCGGGGAGGATCACCACGCCATCTGTGGGAGGCGTATCCCCAGGCTGTGGATCCTCTGTGGGAGGCGTATCCCCAGGCTGTGGATCCTC
>CAZYQI010000024.1:29086-49617 GCA_964649745.1 uncultured Peptostreptococcaceae bacterium
GGGAGGCGTATCCCCAGGCTGTGGATCCTCTGTGGGAGGTGTATCCCCAGGTTGTGGATTATCTGCAGGGGGCGTATCTCCCGGTTGGGAACCATCCCCCGAGGCCGCGTCGCTGGGAACAGCCGTTTCGGTATTGCCGTAAGCGAAATAAGGCATATTACCGCCCAGAATCAAGGCCAGAATAAGCATATAGACTAGGACTCGTTTCCTTTTTATCATTTATTTGTCACCTCCTTCCGAACAGAGTAGAGCCCTTCATTGGCAGGATATCATTGGGTTGATACAGAGAGTGCATATAACCATTCCGTTTTATGTACAAAAGCGTTACAGGAAGTGTACATTTTTATAACGTATAGAACCCAAAAGCGAGGACCATAAGGCCCCACGCTTTTGGGTTCGTATCTAAATTAAGCTGTAAAGTGTGATTCAAATTTGCTCAGAGTAACGCTTTTTCAATAGGATGGAAACTGAAAGACAGTGAAACATCATACTCACAGCTGTTGGAAAAATGAGCGGATATCCGTTCCTTGACGATCTCAAACTGGGAAGTATCCGTATGAGCAAGGAGGATTGCAATTTGTTGCGTGTTCCATAGGGAGTACAGATCCCCCCGTCTCAGGTGGCATTTGAGCACATCCTTGAGATGCGCCATCGCGGTCTCGGGTGTTCTGGAAGAGTTGGTTTTAGGCATTACGGTAATCAGACCAACCATTTTGCTGAGATCATCCCGCCGGGCCTTCCGCTTTTCCAGATTGTATGCAAACCGAAAATAGTCGGTATCACAGGCTATTGCGCCACTTATATCATCGTCACACATCAGAGTTTCCATGGAACTCAAATCCGTAAGGTGCTTATTCTGGCTTTCCATCTGCACTTGGCGATAAATAGTTTTCATCATGGGGGAGGGTTTGATGTCATATTCGCGGTAAAGCTTGTAGGTGGTGTACTCATAATGGCTGGAGGCCTGTTTAAGCATACCCTTGTCAAGCAAGGCCCCCATGTAATGGGCATGGAATACCTCTTCAAAGGGTTGTAAAGTAATGGCATGCTCACACATTTCAAGGATATCATCATAGCGCTGATGCTCCTTGAGCAAATCGACATAGGTATTAAGATACTGCTGATAAAGACGGCTATATCGGTTCCTCACCGGAAGAACCCAGTCTACGGAAGCGTTGTTACTCAGATAATCACCCTTGTAAAGATGAAGACAACTCTTGAAACGATGCAGTGTGTTTTCAACGTCAGAATCCAAATCGGGCTGGAGATGGAGGGATTCAAACATCTCGTAGTCAAGCCGACAGGCATTACTCGTATCAAAAATATACGACCCGTTACAGTGGGTGATCTTAAAATGGCTGCATTCCGCTCCGAGGCTGTGTTCAAAATCCTCAAGGGATTTTTTAAGCCGAAACACCTGAGCCCTTAAGACACTTTTAGGATCTGCAAAGTCGTCATGTTCAAAAAGGCAGGAGATGAGGGTGTCGGACTGTATCCGCTTTCCCTTGAAGGTGATGAAGAATTTTAGCAGGTCAAGGATCTTATAGGATCTGCCCAGCCTGTCCAAAATGCTTTTGCCCCGGTGACAAATATCAAATTCCCCGAAGGTGACGATTTCAACTGGGTTCTCCGTATAATCGGTGCGGGCAATATCCATAACATCGTTCACCTCCAATTCCATCCATCCAAGTGACCATGATTATGATACCCAAATTTAAACAGTTCAATAAATTTGTTTAGTCATCCTCAGATAAGGTATAAGGAAAAAAAGATTCTATACCTGGGAGGGTGATGACATGGCAGATGTAAAAGTACTGAAGGACATGGAAGTGGGCGAAAAGTACACGGGTAGGGAGATTGACATTTTCATAGTGGCAAATGACGATGTAGTGGTTATTTCTGAAAGCTGCACAGCCTGTGCGGATCTGCAGACCGATGTAATGTTCGAGGTCAAGGCAAAGTTTAACGGTTACAATCACTCTGGTCCTGCGGAAAAATACCATAAGCCTCTTAAGCCATCCAGAATATACATTATTTCCTGAACAGGAGAGTGGATTCAGCTGGGGAATGCTCTGGAAATCCTTGATAAAGCCCATAAGCATCTAACCTGAAACCCGTCTTTACAGGCGGGTTTTGCTATTTGAGAGATACACTTGGATACTAGTGTTCCGTAATATGGGAATTATGGGTATTGAACGAATATTAAATTTTTTTAAATGCTGAAAAACCTATCAAGTGACGTAATGAAACAGCCGAAAATATAGTAGAATATAAGTGTGGTATGCTGCTCTTCCAACATCTCAGCTAATCGTACGGGTGGTATATGGAAAAAACAACGTTGGAAAAGGTAAAATATGGAGCTGTGTTCGCAAAAGACGTCTATGCCATTGACGGGAAACTGCTTGTCAAGAAGGGGACCACTTACCGGGAACCGTTCACTGACCGATTTAAAGAATATGGCATAAGAGAGATATTTGTCGAGAAAACATGTGACAGCATCTCCAAACAGGAAATAGACATAACGAAATCCTTCAGCATCCAGGATGTCATCCATGAGAAGACACGGATGCATGCCAGCAACCAGATGAACCGGACCCTCAGTCGTATGGGAGCTGTAAGCAATTCCAATATACGCAAGGTTCGCAAGCTCGTTGAGGCGATGATTGATGAACTGTTGGAAAAAAAGGACTTTGTTCTGGCGCTGAGCCAAATGAGGTCTGTTGATGATTATACCTATCAGCACTCCGTTAATGTGGGCGTCCTTTCCATCATGATAGGCATTGACCTTTCTCTGAGCAGGGAAGAGCTGCGTTGCCTGGGAACCGGTGCCATCCTGCACGACATCGGCAAGACCATGATTCCCGAGGAAATTATTAAGAAGCCTTCAAAACTGACCAAGGAAGAATACACCGAGGTTAAAAAGCATACGGAGTACGGGTACGAGATGCTTCGCCAAACGGATATCTCGGAGGAGGCTGCCCAGATAGCCCTGTTCCATCATGAAAAATATGACGGCAGCGGGTACGCCAGCGGTCTTAAAAACACAGGGATACCCCTGTATTCCCGAATCGTTGCGGTGGCTGATGTGTATGACGCCATGTCCAACGACCGGGTGTATCAGAGAAAGTCGACCCACGAAAAAGTTTTCAGAGAGATAACCCATCAGGGAAACCGGCATTTCGACCCGGACATCATGGAGATATTCGCCCGCCACTTACATATCTATCCCAACGGATCCGGCGTAATTCTGAATACGGGTCAACGGGGAATCGTATTGGAACAGAACAGTCTCTACCCGGAAAGTCCCATGATCAGGGTATTCACACCGGAGTATCAGGACATCCGAAAACTCTATTTCGATACGGACTTGTCCTTAATGAGAGAGCATTACATAACAGACACCTTCTGAGCATCCCGATAGTGGGGCCGGAGGGTGTCGTTGTTTTTAGAGGTAGAGGATATGAATTTTTTTGAACATTATTTCCGGGTATTGCAAACAGGATCAGAAGGAGTACAATTAAATTATGGATTAGCACTCGTGTTCGACGAGTGCTAAAAGATAAAAATGAGGTGAGGATATGGATCAGGATAAAATGACCAAGGGAACGTTAAGTGCGCTGAACAGGGCACAGATGACAGCAACGGATTATGGGAACGCCAGCATTGATCCGGAGCATATATTGATGGGCCTGGTGGATCAGCCCTCCGGATTGATCCGGGAATTGCTGATTAAGCTGGAAGTCGAACCGGACGCTTTTATGAAAGCCACGGAGGCGATGATAGGAAGAAAGCCCAAGGTTTCAGGACAAAGGGAGCGATACCTGTCCTCCGAGGGGCAACGGGTGCTGTATCTTGCCGAAAAGCAGGCGGAAAGGCTCCAGGATGAATACATCAGCGTGGAGCATCTTTTTCTGGCGCTGATCGGGATGAACCAGAGGGAACTCAAAGAACTGTTCCGGCAGTATTCTCTTACGGAAGATGCTGTTATGAAGGTTTTAAAGACTGTCCGCGGAAATCAGCGGGTTACCAGCGATGAGCCGGAACAAACCTACAATGTGTTGGAAAAGTACGGGTCGGATCTGGTAAAACTGGCCCGTGGCAACAAACTGGATCCGGTTATCGGTCGGGATGAAGAGATTCGGCGCACCATACGGATCCTTTCCCGGAAAACAAAGAACAATCCGGTGCTGATCGGCGAACCGGGGGTGGGAAAGACAGCTATTGCAGAGGGGCTTGCTCACCGGATTGTAAAAGGGGACGTACCGGACAGCCTTAAGAACAAGACCATCTTCGCGTTGGATATAGGGGCTCTGATTGCCGGAGCTAAGTTCCGGGGAGAATTTGAGGAACGGCTGAAGGCGGTGTTGGATGAAATCCGAAAAAGCGACGGGCAGATCATCCTGTTCATCGATGAGCTTCATAACATTGTGGGAGCAGGGAAAACCGAAGGGGCCATGGATGCCGGAAATATGCTGAAGCCCCTGCTGGCACGGGGGGAGCTGAACTGCATCGGTGCCACCACGTTATCGGAATACAGAAAATATATTGAAAAGGATTCGGCCCTTGAACGGCGTTTTCAGCCGGTTATGGTTCTGGAGCCCAGCGTAGAGAACACCATCACCATCCTGCGGGGGCTTAAGGAGCGCTATGAGCTGTACCACGGGGTACGCATCAGCGATCATGCCCTGATTCAGGCCGCAGTTCTGTCGGACCGTTATATTTCGGACCGGTTCCTGCCGGACAAGGCCATCGACCTGGTGGATGAGGCCTGTGCACTGATCAAGACGGAAATTGAGTCCATGCCCTTGGAGCTGGACGAGGTTTCCCGAAAGATGATGACCATTGAAATTGAGCTGGCGGCACTGAAGAAAGAGAGCGATGCCCAGTCTGTCTCCCGAACGGAGGCGTTGAAGGAAGAGCTTGCGGAGCTAAAGGCCCGTTTCGATGCCATGAGCGCCCAGTGGCAAAACGAAAAATCCGCGGTGGATAGGGTAACGGCCCTTAAGGCCGATATCGACTCCGTTCAAATGGATATTGAGCGGGCGGAGCGGGAGTATGATCTGAATCGGGCGGCGGAACTGAAATACGGCAAGCTGCCGGCCCTTCAGAAGGAGCTGGAGGCCTTAAGCTCTGTGGAGGCGGAGATCGAGGAAGAGCGTCTTGTCCGGGAGGTGGTCACCGCAGAAGAGATAGCAGGGATTGTTTCCCGCTGGACAGGTATCCCCCTGGAGCGTCTGGTTGAGGGAGAAAGGGAAAAGCTTCTGAACCTGGATGAAATGCTTCATAAGCGGATAATCGGGCAGGATGAAGCGGTGGAAAAGGTTGCGGATGCCATCCTTCGTTCCCGGGCCGGGATAAAGGATCCGTCCAAGCCCATCGGTTCCTTTCTATTCCTGGGCCCCACCGGGGTAGGCAAAACCGAGCTGGCAAAGGCGCTGGCGGAACAGCTTTTTGATTCTGAGCAGAATATGATCCGTATCGATATGAGCGAGTACATGGAGCGGCATACTGTGGCACGGCTGATAGGAGCTCCTCCGGGCTATGTGGGCTATGAGGAGGGGGGCCAGCTTACGGAGGCCGTTCGCCGCAAGCAGTACACGGTGATCCTGTTCGATGAGGTGGAAAAGGCCCACCCGGACGTGTTCAATGTGCTGCTGCAGGTTCTGGATGACGGACGTATAACCGATGCCCAGGGTCGCACAGTGGATTTCAAGAACACCATCATCATCATGACCTCGAATCTGGGCTCCGAGCATCTGCTCACCGGAATTGACGAGAGTGGAGAAATCACTGCCGAGGCAAGGGCAGCCATTGATGTCGCTTTGCACGGGCATTTCAGACCGGAGTTCCTGAACCGGCTTGATGAAGTGGTGCTTTATAAGCCCCTCACCAAGGGTGAAATGATGAAGATCATTGACTTGCTCACTGCTGATATCGGGAAACGCTTGACGGAGAGGCAACTGACTTTAGCCCTTACCCAAGGGGCGAAACAGTTTGTTTTAGATCAAGCCTATGACATTCACTACGGAGCAAGGCCGCTTAAGCGGTTCCTGCAGAAGCATGTGGAAACCATGCTGGCCAAGGCCATCATCAAGGGAGATGTGCCGGACGGAAGTTGTGTAGTCATTGACAGCGATGGCAAATCCCTTGTTCTGGGACTTGAATAATCCATCCGCCTGAAATAGAATGGACTGGGACCATGGTCCCGGGAGGCTATACAGGGATGAATTTTTTCAATTACCGAAAAGAGATGTTTAGAAAATACCTGCTGTTCATGGTTCCGGCCATGCTTATCGCCGCCAAGGGATTTGCCGACCTTTGGATTTCGGGCAGCGACCAGCCATGGCTGGCATTGACAGTACTGGCTCTGGCCAATGTTATGGCGCTTATGGATCTGACCTTGGTATCTGCGGCGGTGTACCTTTTAAAACGCAGCTTTTGGATACCGCCATGCAGGCTGATTGTCCTTATAACGGGAATGGAGCTCTATTTCAGACACTCCCTGGGGAGAACCTCCGGTGTGAGAGAGCTTGCAGTGCCGGTGGCGGTCTGGCTTCTTTGGAGCGTTCTTGCCTACCGTTCAAGAAAAGAGCCGGAACGATTGTAATCCTGTTTGCTGAATACTCAGAAATAATGAGCCCTGAACGGAAGTAAACATTCCGCTCAGGGCTTTTCCATAGGGGCCAGGGCGTTCCTAAGCCGGTATTTATGCTAAAATGGTAGGGAGCGTATCCTATGTCACTCTGTTTGAAAATCCGCCCCGAGGTTTCTTGTAATCGGGAAAGGAGTCCTTATGGCGCTTAATTTTTCTTTGGCGGCTGTCTTCATATTGCTCTTGTTCAGTTCCCTGAACGGGATAACGATCCTGTATCCTCTGACAGCCGGGCTGATGCTGTTTATCCTGCTGTCACTCCGACAAGGGTTTTCCGCAGCTGAGATTTCCCGTATGATTGTCTTCGGGATCCGAAAGCCCTCTAAAATATATGAAATCCTGATTTTAGTGGGAGCATCGGTATCCCTTTGGATGGCATGCGGAACGGTGCCGTTTTTTATCTATCACGGACTCAGCCTCATTGCTCCCGAGTACTTTGTCGTTTCGGTTTTCGTTCTTACCTGCCTGATGGGAATAGGAATAGGCTCCTCCGTGGGGATATCAGGAATCATCGGTGTGGTATTCATGGTTATGGCAAGGGCCGGAGGGGTGGATCCCAACCTCACTGCCGGAGCCATCATCACGGCGGCCTACTTTTGTGAGCGGTCCACACCGCTTTCCTCCTGCGCGAACCTGGTGGCCGTCTTAGCGGAAACCGATCTCTACAGCTATATGAAAAGACTGTTTATCAGCACATGGATTCCTTTTGCAATTACGACTGGATTATATCTCTTCTTCTCGTTACAGAACCCACTTCATGGTGATTTTAATGGTGTGACGGCGGATATTTCAGCACTTTTCAGCTTGTCGGGCTTTGTGATCATTCCGGCGTTAACGGTGCTGATATGCGTGGTGTTCAGGGCGGATGTAAGGCTGACCCTGGGCCTGGGGATACTGACTGCTGGCGCGGTAGGGGTGGCGGTTCAGGGGCAGCATCCCATGGAAATGCTAAGCATCATGATAACGGGGTATGAATCTCCTTCTGGAGGTGCCGTGGCGTCTCACCTGCAAAGTGGCGGGATACTGGGGATGGCACGTCCCATCATGGTTGTTGTTGTGGCTGCGGCCTACTCCGGCATATTTGAAGGAACCCGGATGCTGATCCGATTTGAGGAAAACGTCGCTAAGCTGGTTCACGGCTTAGGAAGGTTCGCTGCCATGATCGTTACCAGCATTGTCAGTTCCTGTTTCGGATGCAGCCAAACCTTCGCAATCATCACGACCCATCAGTTCATGACCCCTTACTATCCCCAAACACCGGAAGGCAGGTCTGAGGAAGGTCAAGATATCGGCAACACCGCGGTGCTAATCCCGGGTCTTATCCCCTGGAATGTGGCGTTCTCCATCCCGGCAGCAATCCTTTCGGTGGATGCGCGGTGCATACCCTATGCGTTTTTTCTGTATTTGGTTCCTCTCTTCATTTTGGGCAGCGAAAATCTGAAAAGGATGCGAGGTGAAAACGGATGTACGAAATAATGTCCCTGATAACGAAATATGTCCTGGCGATTGTGATCTACATCTTCATATTCCGGATTGTTAAGCTGATTTATCTGGACATCAAGGCCATTACCGCCGAAGAGAATGCGGTGGCCCTTTTGCCTCATTTCAAGCTTCTCACACCGGCGGTGGGAAAAAACGGGGAGGCCGTATCGGAGCTGTACCCCCTTACGCGTCCGATGACATTGATCGGAAGAGGAGCGAAGTGTGATATCGTACTGCTTGACCAGTATATGTCTTCGGAGCACGCCCGGGTGGAACGGCAGCAGGACCACTATTATATTGAGGATCTTAAGAGCGCCAACGGCACCCTTGTCAACAACGGCAGACTCGCAGAGCGTACAGAACTGAAGAACGGAGACAGGATAGCCATGGGTGGCATGGTGCTGCTCTTTTCAGAGGGTGGCAGGTGATATGATGAGAGAGTCACGGAGCAGAGCAAAAATCACCGTACTGGGTCCAATTCATATGGTGGCCATTGTGGACCTGGGGTTGTTCTCCCTGCTGTCTGTCCGAGGGGACGTATTCGATCCGAAGGCCCTGATGCTGGGTATAGCCATGGCCCTTTTGGCGTATGCAACCAGCTTTGCCCTTGAACGGTTTCGAATGGGAGATTCTTATATTTGCGCCATCGTTTCCATGCTGGTGAGTCTGGGGCTGATGATGCAATATCGCCTTTCTCCTGAGACCGGATTCAGGCAGTTTGTGTGGTTCCTGACCGGTACCGCCGTATTTTTGGGAGTGAACGCCCTTTATTCCAAGTATCATGACAAATTTCGCTCGGTGTGGCTATTCTATGGAGCCATCATCGCCCTGTTCCTTATCACACTGGTTCTAGGTACGGAGCTGAAAGGCGCCCGCAACTGGATTGTTCTCGGAGGCATTACCGTTCAGCCCTCCGAATTCATAAAGATACTCTTCGTTTTCTTTATGGCGGCCTACTGTACGGATCCGGAACGCCTGAGGTTCAGGGTTTCCAATCGCAGCATCGGGCCCAAATGGGTGCTGATGGGGCTTGTGTTTGCCCTATTGGGACTGTTTGCCGTGCAGAGAGAATTTGGAACGGCCCTCTTGGTATTTATGGTCTACGTATCGTTTCTTTATGTGTTCGAGCGGGGCATACTGTTTCCTCTGGGAAATACCGTATTGGCAGGGGCCGGCGCAGCTGTGGCCTTTCAGTTCGCACATCACCTTCAGGTGAGACTGGAAACCTGGCTGGATCCGTGGGCCGATATTGCCGGAAAGGGGTATCAGATCACCCAATCCCTTTTTGCCATCGGAACGGGAAGCTTTTTTGGAACAGGCATCGGACTTGGGCATCCTGAGTATATACCGGCAGTCCATACGGACTTCATTTTTGCCGCCCTTTGCGAGGAAACCGGTATTTTCGGGGGCATCGCGGTCATGCTCCTCTTTTTCCTTCTGGTCTACAGGGGAATCAAGATCGCCCTCCGACTGCAGGAGCGGTTTTCGAAAGCGGTGGCCTTCGGTCTGACCATCACCCTGGGATACCAGACCTTCATCATCATCGGGGGCGTAATCAAGCTGATTCCCCTCACGGGGATCACCCTGCCCTTTGTAAGCTACGGAGGCTCTTCCCTGCTTGCCAGCTATATCACCCTGGGTATGCTTCAAGCCCTTTCGGGGCCTGTTCTGCGAAAGGAGGCAGCTGCCAGTGAAAATGGATTCGACCAATAGAAGGGTCTTGCATGTCTTTATTGCCATCGGACTCCTGTTTGCATCCATGGCGGGGTCCCTTACGTGGTTCGAGCTGTGGGGAAAAACCTCCATCATGACAAGCTCTTTTAACCGGAGACTTCAAGCGGAGGAGGCTCAGATACTCAGAGGAAGCATCCTGGACAGAAGCGGCAAAATAGTGGCCCAAACAACAGAAAAAGACGGCGTTAAAACCCGGGTATATCCCTTCAAGAATCTTTACACCCACGTTATCGGCTACAATTCCCAAACCTACGGGAAGACACTGATTGAAGCCCGTTACAACGATGCCTTGCTGGGGCTGGACGCCATGGAGCTTATCGATCGGGCGAAAAATCTTATTTCCGGCGAGAAACGGGTGGGAAACAATCTTAACCTGACCATCGACAATGTCCTTCAGAAGAAAGCCCGGGATTTGCTTGGAAAGAGCAGAGGCGCGGTAGTGGCCCTGAACCCCAAAACCGGGGAGGTGCTGGCCATGGTCAGCACTCCGGATTTCGATCCCAACGAAGGCAAATTGGAGGAAAAATGGCCAGTCCTTGTTGAAGATGAGAACAGCCCCCTCATGCCCAGGGCGGTTATGGGTCTTTATCCTCCAGGCTCCACCTTCAAGGTGGTTACAGCAGCGGCAGCCATCGAAGCCGGGTTGGGCGATACGACATTCGATGACAAAGGCAGTGTGGTGATAGACGGTAAAACTTTCAGCAACCATTCGGGGAAGGTCTATGGTGAAATCGCCATGCCAAAGGCCCTGGCAGTATCCAGCAACGTCTATTTCTCGCAACTGGCGGACTTGATCGGTGCAAAGAATTTGACAGAAAAAGCGGCAGAAGCAGGGATTGGCAATGACTTCCCCTTTGATATCCCCCTAACTGCCAGCCGGATAGGGGGCCCCGAGATGGGGAAAACGGAGCTGGCAGCCACGGGCATCGGTCAGGGCAAGCTGATGGTGACTCCCCTTCAGATGGCCCTGATTAGCGCGGGCATAGCCAATGGCGGCGTGATTATGAAGCCGTATCTGGTGGGCGGCACTTCAGACGAAGGAGGCAAGGTCCTTAAAACAACAAAGCCCCAGTCCTTATATACCTTCACCGATCCGGATACCGCTGACATTCTGACGGATATGATGGTGGGTGTTGTGAAAAGCGGTACCGGCACAAAGGCAAGGATTTCAGGGACGACGGTGGCGGGAAAAACCGGAACGGCTCAGAATGAGAAAAGCGCCCAGGGTGAGGGCTTCGACCACGCCTGGTTCATAGGCTTTGCCCCGGCAGAGGACACGGAGATCGCCGTAGCGGTGATTTTGGAGTATCAGGGCAAGGGCGGCGGTCAAGCAGCAGCTCCCATAGCGGGGAAAGTGATGAGTACATGGCTGAAGCGGTGACGACAAAACGGCAACTAACAGGAGGAATTTAAGATGTTCGCATTGATATCCAAGTATGTGAAACCTATGGAAATAATCGATGAACTTTTGGAAGAGCACAGAGCATATCTGGATCGCTACTACCGAACCGGCCATTTTATCTGTTCGGGACGACAGGAGCCCAGGGTAGGTGGAGTGATTTTATGCAAGGGGGGAGACCGGGCTGAAGTGGAAGCGATCATTGCGGAAGATCCCTTTGCTATCGCAGGGGCGGCTGAATATGAAATCATTGAAATGATTCCAACGAAGTATGCGGATGGACTTGAGAATTTCATACTATGATTGAAACATACAGATAAAAAGGTGATGGCCTCCGTTTTGGAGGCCATCACCTTTTTATCTTATACTACTTCGTATTCAACAAATCCTGATAAAGTTCGAAGCCTTGCACCCCTGTGAGCCCTTCGTGAACAATGCCCTTCAAAGCCTTGACCATGGCTTTAGGATCCTGGGACTGGAAAATGTTGCGCCCCATGTCTACTCCTGCGGCACCTTCTGCAATTGCCCGATAACTCATTTCCAGAGCTTCGTTTTCCGGCAGCTTCTTGCCTCCGGCGATAACAATGGGGATTGGGCAAGATGCCGTTACCGTTTCAAAATCCTCGCTATAGTAGCATTTCACAATTTGGGCTCCCATTTCAGCGATGATGCGGGTAGCCAAGCGAAAGTACTGAGGGGTCCGTGCCATCTCTTTACCGACCGCGACAACGCCCATGGTGGGGATGCCATATCTGTTTCCGGCATTGACGGCTTGGCTGAGGTTGTCGATGGAGCTCTTTTGCCCGGCGGAACCGATAAACACCTGCATGGCCATACAGGTGGCGTTCATGCGGATGGCCTCTTCGATATCCACGCTGAGAACCTCGTGGCTGAGATCATCATCAAGGATGGAGGAACCGGAGGTGCAGCGCAGGGCTACGGCCTTATCCCAGCCGTAATCGGGGCGAACGCTGGAACGCAGGGCGCCCCGAGTGGCCATCAGAACATCGATATCCTCGACCAAAGATGGAATGGCCAGGTCCATTCGCTCCAAGCCGGAAATAGGGCCCAGAAAATAGCCGTGGTCAAAGGCCAGCATCAGGGTATTTCCGCTTTTGGGATTGAATATTTTTGCGAGGCGATTTTTCATGCCCCAGTCGTAATGATCAGCACCTTTTACATAAAAATTTTGATGGGCAACGGGGATTCCGAGGCCGTAATCTTTGGTTGAAACCATACCGTCTTTGTCTGCCATGTCTTTGTCCTCCTTTAGGGATGTAGGTTATTCAACTTCAACTTTGTCGTTTTCGGTGAATGGGGCCAGTATGAAAACGGCCTTGGCGGTTTCATTGCTGTTGTTGATCAGGTAGTGGGCTTCGTTGGGTTCAACGTGAATAAGCTCTCCGGCTTTGCAGGTGACGGGTTTTCCATCGATGTAGAAGTCCAACTGGCCCTCCAACATCAGGAAGTTTTCCTCCATGATCTGGTGATAATGTCCCTTGAAATCCTGACCGGGCTTGAGTACTACGATGCCGCAGCTGATGCGGGGGCCCCGCATGAGATATTTCGGGCCGCTGTCGCCGAAACGGTATTCTTTTTCAGATTCGCTGACTGTGAACATGTTTTTCACCTCACATATTATTTTTTTAGGGATTAGAGTCCTGGTGCTTTCCACATATGGGTCGTTAATTCCTGATCGGCAGCCAGAAGTTGCGTTTTGTATAATGTCTGCCAGGAGTGGTAATGGTCAACATAGAGCTGGTGCGTAGAAGGGGTTGGCTCATAGATCCTTTCGATAGAAGCAAAACGGGCGCCTGCTTCGGCGATGCTGGGATAAACCCCTGCACCATACCCGGCGCAGATGGCTGCTCCAAGGGCTGCAGCTTCTTTAACCTCGGGAACCTTGACTCTGACGCCTAATACATCGGCGACGATTTGGCACCACAGCTCGCTTTTTGATGCCCCGGAAGCAAAGATGATTTCTTCTGGAAAGCTTCCGGTAATGGATTCTGCCAAACGTGCATGACCCAGGGTGACCAAGGCCGCGTTTTCCATTATGGCTCTGTAAAAGACAGCCTTATTGAACATCTGTGGGTCTAGGGAAAAATTGATGAAAGAAGGAGCGGCATGCTTCCACGCGCCGTAGTTCATAACATCGGAAAAAATGCACTGCAACCCGTTGCAGCCCGCCGGAACATCTCGTGCTTCTTTTTCCAGCAGAGCGTAAGCGTCGATTCCTGTCTGGGACTCGACGAATTTTTCCAACTGGCAGAAAGCGTCTCTGAACCACCGCATGACCAGTCCGGGGAAGAAGGCAATCAGCTCATATTGCCAGAGACCCGGAACAGCATGGCAGTTTATCCGAACAAGGCACTGCTCATCGAAGCGGGGTAAGGTGGTATTGACCTCCAATTGCCAAAAGCTGCCTCCGAAAAGCGCGGCTTGACCAGGGAGCACAGCGCCAACGCCGATACACCCCAGTTGAGCATCTCCGCCGCCGGCGACTGCAAGGCATCCGTGGGACAATCCCGTAGCGGCAGCGACGTCTTCCGTGATGGTGCCAATGACTGTTCCGCTTTCGTGAACGATGGGGAAGATATCCTCTCGGAGACCGCAGGCTTTTGAAATTTCAGGGTTCCAGCAACGGGCCTTCAAATCAAAGATTCCTGTGGTGCAGCCGTTGGAAGGTTCTACAGAAAGAATGCCTGTCAGGCGGAAGAGGATCCAGTCGTTCAGCATGGTGACGGCAGATATCTTTTCGTAGACTTCGGGAAGGTTGTTCTTAACCCAGAGAATTCGGGGCAGGGCGCCAAGGGCATAAGTTTGACCGGACTGTCCGTAAAGCTCTTGCTCCAGCGTATTGGATATTTTTTTCAGCTGAGCGACTTCCTCTACGGAGCGGGCGTCCACATTGGCACAGGACCAAAGCTCCTGTCCCTTGTGGTCATAGAGGACAATGCCTTCTCTCATACTGGCGGTGGATATGGCAACGATTTCGCTGCCTTTAATACCTGCATTTCGAATTGCGCCGGATATGCATCCTGTAATCAGCAGGAAGTTTGCTTCTACGTCAAAATTCATAGAGCCGGGGTACCGGGGATCGGAAGGGTGGGTCCATTCCCGTTGGTCAACGGCTATCTGGTGGCCTTCCAGATCGAATACGACAGCCCGGACACTGCCGGTGCCGGCATCGATGGCCATGAGATACTTTTTCATCGGTTCACCGCCTGTTCGTTATATTATTCCTTATGCCTTGTAATTATCCAGCAGGCTTTCGGCAGTTTCGTCGTCGGTAATCAGCACGTCCAAATAGCCACCGGTGAGTGCAGCATGAATAGCCTCCACTTTGTCGGGTCCTCCGGCGACACCTACAACGTTGTTGTACTCTTTCAGGGTGTCCAGTTTTGTGCTGATGAGGCGATCATGGAGCTCGAATTCAATGACATTTCCATCCTTATCGAAAAATTGGCTTAGGATATCGCCAACAGCTCCGTTCATTTTCAAGAGTACCAAATCGTTCCGATTGATTTTGTTATCCTTAAAAATGGTTGCTTTTTCAGTGACGGCACCGATTGCCACCACAGACATATAGGCAAGGCTGGTCATGTTCATGATTTCCCGGACGGCATCTTCCTGCATCAAGGCGCTTGCCATATCACTGCTGGAAGCGATTAAGGGGGAGGGGACGATGTAGATGTTCGGAGTATGCTTGGTGGGGTCGCTTTTATGAGCGCCGGCGATGATGGAGGAGGTGTAGTAGGAAACGCCTCCTGACAAGGATACGAGAGAAACATTACTATCTAAGGAATAGATCAGATGGTTGATTGTTCGGGATATGGTGTCACCGTAACCTACATTGATGTAACAGTTCGGCGGCAGATTGCTCTCGATATACTGAGCCGCGGCCCGGGCGATGGATTCGTTGATATTGTCCTTGGAGGTGGAAACAACAAAAGCATCCGTCAGGCCATAATGGGATATCAGGTCCTTTTCAATCTGAATGCGTTTTTCGGCATCCGGGCGAATCTTGAACTGAACCACACCCTGATTTCTCGCTTTGTCCAGAAGCTTGATGACCTTCATGCGTGAAAGGCCCAACTGATCGGAGATCTCTTGCTGGGTTAATCCGTCTGCATAATAGAGCCAGGCGATTTTGATAATCAGGTTGTCTTCATATGCCATAGGGGACCTCCATTAAAATCCTGTCGATATGCAACAAATGTTTATGACATGCACATATTGTTCACACGATGAGCATACCAGTTATCGTTCTTTCTGTCAACACGGCTTTAGGTAAAACTGTTGCATTCAAAGACTATTAAATGAAGAAAGTATCTGTGCCGAAAATGAGAGTTTTGTTTGTTGACAAAACAAATGTTATAACTTATCATAAAGGCATACGATACATAACATTATATTCACTCAAGCACATTTGTTCGATGCATACAGGAGCGCAAACCATGAATCTATCCAGTGAACATGACAAGCCTTTAATCCGGCTGATAGATATCCGGAAATCGTTCTCCCGCAATGCTGTGCTCAAAGGAGTTTCCCTAGAGATGCATCCGGGAGAGGTAGTGGCATTGATCGGCGGGAATGGTGCAGGTAAAAGCACTTTAATGAAGATCCTTATGGGGATTCATACCGCGGATTCCGGAGAAGTGTTTATCCGGGGCGAAAAGGTGAACTTCACATCACCGGCAGCTGCACTGCAAATGGGAATTTATTTGGTGCCGCAGGAGCCAATGCTCTTTCCGAATATGACGGTTGAAGAGAACATATTGATAGGATTTAACGGGAATACAAAAGAGCTGAAGGCGAAGCTTGTTGGCCTTATGACGCAGCTGAAATGGACACTTTCCCTGGAGCGGCTGGCAGAAACCCTTTCTATAGCCGAACAGCAGCTGGTAGAAATCCTGAGGGGGCTGCTTAGGGAGGCGAAAATCCTGATCCTGGACGAGCCGACCTCTGCACTTACCTTCAACGAGATAGAAACTCTCTTTATCCTGATTGAGGACCTTAGGAGCCAGGGTGTTGGGATGTTCTATATCACGCATCGCTTGACAGAGGTTTTTGATATTGCAACCCATGTTGTGATTTTGAGAGATGGCACTGCAACCCTTTCCGGGCCAGTGGCGGATTTCACTAAGGACATGCTGATTCAGGGGCTGTTGCCGCCGAATGTAACGCTTCAGGGCAAAGGGGAAATCGTTTGCGGCAGGAAAGGCACACGGGTTGAATGTGAGCCGGTGCTGAGCGTGGAAGGACTCACAGGATATGGATTTCGGGATATCAGCCTGTCGGTTTATCCTGGAGAAATACTTGGATTGGCTGGTGTGGTAGGGTGTGGGCGCACCGAATTGGCGGAAGCCATATTCGGCATCGGTGAAATCCTCAGCGGGAAGGTTCTGCTGAATGAAGAGGATATCACGGGGTTTAAAACGGATGCCATTATCAAGAAGGGACTGAACTATGTTCCGGAAGACCGTTATTTGAATGGCATTTTCGCTGCAACGGATGTGATGGCGAACATGACGGCAACCACGCTGAAATGGCTTAGCCGGATTTTTCTTAACACAAAGAAAGAAAAAGAAATCACGGATACCTATATACGGGATTTTCGCATCAAGGTGACGGGGCATGATCAGGAGCTTAGATCCCTGTCGGGGGGGAATCAACAAAAGGTAGTAATTGGGAGAATGTTGTCCACAAGCCCGAAGGTCATCATTTTGGATGAACCTACCCGTGGCATCGACGCCGGAGCCAGAGGAGACGTTTATAAGATTATCTGGCAACTGAAAGAGAAAGGCCATGGCATATTGCTGATATCTTCAGATCTGGAGGAAATCGTCGAGCTGAGTGATCGGGTGAAAACAATGTTTCAGGGTGCGATCAACCATCAGTTCGAGCAGCATCAGATTTCACTGGACAGCCTGATGCAAGCCTCCTTCGGTGTATTCAGACAGGAAGAGGAGGGTGCATGAAGGACATGTTGAAAACTCTTTTAAGGAGTCGGGAAATAACAGCCGTTATATTTCTTCTGATCCTGTTCCTCTTGGTGGGATCCGTCAATAAGGCCTTCCTGAACCCGGTAAACCTTATTCTTACATTGAAAGGCAGCGTCATGTACATCTTCCTGGCCGTTGGAATGGCTTTTGTCATCTTGACCAAGGAGATTGATGTTTCCGTTGGATCCATTCTCGGAATTTGTGCAGCGGTTGCGGCGACCATGCTGCGAAACGGCAATCCTATTGTGCAGATCGTTCTGGTAACCGTTGTGACAGGTGCTTTGGCCGGTTTGATCAACGGATTGGGTGTTGCCAAGCTGGGTGTTCCCTCCATTGTCATGACGTTGGGCACTATGGGTATCTTACGGGGTCTGATGTTCATCTACACCGGCGGGAAATGGATTGAGAATCTCCCGGATTATTTTAAAAACGCTTCTCAAGCCGAAATTCTCGGCGGGGTGAACGTCTTTGTTCTTGTAACTTTGGTAATCATTGTAGCCATACAGCTCTATCTGACCAGTGCGCGAAAAGGGAAGTACTTTGCAGCCGTCGGTGACAATCTGGAGGGGGCGGTGCTGATTGGCATCCCGGTTATGACCATGCGGATATCCGCCTTCGTCATCTCGGGAATCTGTGCAGCATTGGCCGGACTGGTCTATGTCAGCCAGGTGGGGTTTGTTGCCAATGTGGCGGGAAATGGTACAGAGATGACAGCCATAGCCGCCTGTGTACTGGGAGGCGTCAGTCTCAACGGGGGAATCGGATCTGTGGTTGGAGCGGCTTTGGGGGCTGTTATCATGACCACCATCAACACGGCTCTGGTTTTCTTGAAAGTGCCCGCATACTGGAACAATACCATCTCAGGAACTCTCCTGATCGCCATCGTTGTTGCAGACAGCCTGGTTCATAACTATCTTTCCGAAAAAGCCAGAAAAGAACGGCTTTCTGCAAAAATAACGGGAGGAGGGGAAGCCCATGCTAAAGAAATTGCTTAATTGGGAAGCGGCACTGGTTCTGATTCTGATCCTCTCCATCATCATATTCGGAACCATCAATCCGCGGTTCCTGAAGGTCAACGTACTGCTGTACAGCATCAATGACTTTGTTTGTATCTGCATCATATCCTTGTTCGCAACATATGTCGTCATCACCGGAGGAATAGATATTTCGGTGGGGTCCATCATCGGTCTTGTTTCAACCGTTGTCGGTGTTCTCTGGAAAATCGGGGGCGTGGACATATGGGCAGCGCTTCCCATCGGCATTCTGGTAGGTGCCCTGTGCGGCGCGTTCAGCGGCTTTCTCATCGCCTATACCGGTGTACAGGCCATGGTGGTAACCTTGGGAGGCATGTTCCTCTATTCAGGCATGGCCCTGGTGGTCATGGGGCTTTCGGGAGCCAGTGCCTTTGAGGGAATAAGCGGTATGCCTCAGGAATTTGTGAATCTCTCTAACGGCAATATCATGGGGATTCCGAATCCGTTCATTATCTTCATCAGCCTGACTGCTCTGGCCTATGTCCTTCTTCACAAGACCAAATATGGACGCTATGTTTTTCTGGTAGGAATCAATAAGAATTCTGCCCGTTATTCCGGAATCAATGCGAAATGGATTACAATGAGCACCTATATCCTCTCCGGTATCAGTGCAGCGATTGCAGGCATTGTTCTCACATCCTATCTAGGGGGATCCCGTCCAGACCTGGGAGCGGAAATGACGTTGCCCATCGTTACAGCTGTTGTGTTGGGGGGAACCGCCATTACCGGTGGAAGAGGCGGCGTCATCGGAACGGCTCTTGCCAGCGTCATCGTTGGAATCATGCGGTTTGGTCTCCAGATGTCCAATGTTTCCAGCCAATATATCAGTGTGGCGATTGGTCTTCTGCTGATCGGAGCGGTGGCTGCCAGGGGGCTGTCGTGTAATTTCAGGCGATTCAGGAGAAAGGCTGCCGCAGATGCGGCGCCATCGGATAAATAGAAATTTATTGAGACTATATTATCACCATAATATAGAAAGCAAGCGAAGGCATACACCTTAAGAGGAGGAAACGAAATGAAGAAGCACAAGTATTTGTCACTGTTGTTGGTGGTGGCCATGGTTGTGACATTGTTCGCCGGTTGCGCCCCTGCCCCTGCAGCTCCTGCGGCACCTGAGGCACCAGCAGCTGAACCAGCCGTGAAGGATGCGAAGGACATCAATGTTGTTTTCATTCCAAAGCTCACAGGCAATATGTTCTTTGAATCCGCTAATGTAGGGGCTCAGGAAATGGCTAAGACAGTTGGTTACACCTGTAAGTATGACGGCTCTCCTGAGGCAGCAGTAGCGAATCAGGTACAAATCATCAACAGTGCGGTTAACCAAGGGGCTGACGCCATTGCAATTTCCTCCCTTTCCCCAGACGGCCTCAATCAAGCGCTGAAGAATGCCAAGGACAAGGGTGTGAAGATTGTTACCTGGGACTCCGATGTAGACCCTGAGTACCGCTCGGTTTATATCAATCAAGGAACTCCGGAGCTTCTCGGAACCATGTTGGTTGATATGGCTGCTGCTCAAATGACAGACGAGCAGAAGGCCAAAGCCAAGTTCGCATTCTTCTATTCAAGCCCAACCGTAACAGACCAGAACTCATGGGTTGAGTATGCAAAGAAATATATCGGTGAGAAATACCCGGGATGGACACTGGTTACAACACAGTATGGCGAACAGGATGCACAGAAATCACTCCAAGTGGGCCAATCCCTTCTCCAAACTTACGAAGACATCGATGCCATTCTTTGCCCGGACTCCACCGCTCTGCCTGCCATGGCTCAAGCAGCTAAGAATCTGAAGAAGAACGGTAAAGTGATCATCACTGGTTTTGCTACCCCCAGCTCCATGCGTGACTTTGTTAAAGACGGCACGGTTCCCCAATTCGGTCTGTGGGATTGTAAGGTTCAGGGCGCCATTGGTTCCTATGTTGCTTACTGGCTGGCTGCCGGCAATACATTCAAGGTTGGAGATTCCATTGACGTTCCCGGCATCGGCCAATTGAAAGTAGAGCCCAACAGTATTCAAGGGTATGAGTATGCAGCCGATGATTCAGGAATCATCCTGCTTCCTGAGCGTGTTATCTTCACGAAAGACAACATCGACAACTACGATTTTTAGTCTGCCCCCCCTTTAAGTCAATAAAAGAGAAGAGCTCTGCATTGCAGGGCTCTTCTCTTTTATTGTATTAAACGAAAACCACCCGCTATGCGGGTGGTTCAAAAAAGCTTAT
>CAZYQI010000025.1:0-45719 GCA_964649745.1 uncultured Peptostreptococcaceae bacterium
AAAGCTGGTGCTAATGTTTTGGCTATTTTGGGACATAATCAAAAATGCTTGACACCCTTCTTTACGAAAAAACGGTGTGGATCCATGGCATCCACACCGTCATACTGGTAAATCACTTATTCCTCAACTACCCGGAGCAGATACCCGTACCCCGTCTCTTCCATTTTCTCCATCGGTATAAACCGAATGGCTCCGCTGTTGATACAGTACCGAAGACCTCCCGTTTCCTTGGGGCCATCCTCAAACACATGGCCCAGATGGGAATCTCCGCTGCGGCTTCGCACCTCTGTTCGGGTCATGCCATAGGCGGTATCCTGCACATAGGTGACCAGTTCCGGGAGAATGGGCTTTGAAAAACTGGGCCATCCGCAAAGAGATTGGAATTTATCCTTGGATGAAAACAACGGCTCTCCGGTGGCAACATCTACATAGATCCCAGTTTCGAAAAGGTCCCAGTAGGCGTTTGAAAAAGCAGCCTCCGTGGCACTCTCCTGTGTCACCTTGAACTGAGAATCCGTAAGATTCTGGCGCAAATCGGCCTCTGTCGGCTTGGGGTAACGCTCTGGGTCAATAACCACATCATAGGCCTTATTCAGGTCGATATGACAATAGCCATTGGGGTTTTTAGCCAGATAGTCTTGATGATACTCCTCTGCCAGATAAAATTGACGCAAGGGCTGAACCTCAACAAGAATCTTTCGCGGATATTTCGTTTGTTCCGCTGCAATGGCCTTCAGAATAACGGCCTCATCCATGGAATCGTCATAGTATATCCCTGTTCGGTACTGGGTTCCCCGGTCATTGCCCTGCCGGTTCAGCGTCGTGGGGTCCACCACTTTGAAATAGTAGGTCAGCAGGGTGTTCAAGGTCACCTGAGCAGGATCATACCGAACATGAACGGTTTCGGCATGGCCCGAATTCTTATAGAGCAGGTCCTCATAGGCCGGGTTTTCGGTTTTACCGTTGGCATAACCGGAAACAGCTTCTTCAACACCGTAAATTCTCGCCATATACGCCTCAAGACCCCAAAAGCAGCCTCCGGCCAGGTAGATATCCTTAAGATTTGTCATTGCTTTCACCGTTCCTTTTTCAGAATTGACGGAAAGAGGCGCTGGGGTCGCCGCCGTGCAGGCAGCCGTTATGAGAAGAACCGCCAGTAGTCCTGACATCAGCAGTCTGTTTTTCATGGTACATCACCTCTGGGCTACTTATACCCTGTAGCCCTGTGGGGGAAACACCGATTTGATAATAATTATCATTTGCCCCACCTGTTATTCCGGTAACTACACACCGGCATCGGCTATGTTCCCAATACCTGGGCTTAAAAATATAATAAGTAATAATAGCAAGAATGAGCAAAACAACGGGATCAAAATACTGTAAAATAAATCGGTGAAAGGAGGCATTCCCATGAACAACAATCGAATTAAAAAAGTAATTGCTGCAATCGCATTTATTGAAGCACACCTGACTGAAAAGCTGGACTTAGATACGGTGGCCTCGGCTGTTCACTATTCCAAATATCATTTGCACAGAGTGTTTGCCGAAACAGTTGGCTTAACTATCCACGACTATGTGCAGCGCCGTCAGCTCACCGAGGCGGCAAAATTACTGGTTTTTTCCAAAAAGCCAATTGTTGAGATTGCCGTAAACGCTGGTTATGAAACACAGCAGGCGTTCACCACTATTTTTACGGCTATGTATAAGCAATCCCCCAGTCAATATCGGAGCACTGAAAAGTTTTATGCGCTACAACTAAGGTTTCATTTGGAAGGAGATTACAAAATGCTGCATAAAAATGAACCCATCCCGTGGAACATTACTTTTGCCTCGGAAAAAGATATTCCTGCTTGGATGGAGTTGGTGGGGCTGGTGATTGACGGCTTCCCCAATTTGCAAGAGGATGCGTATATGCATGAGCTAAAGCGCCATATCAGCAGCAGGGAGGCGCTGATTGCAACGGATGGCTCTTTAGCGGTGGGGATCATGCTTTTTTCCTATCATACTGGCAGCATTGACTTTATGGGAACACACCCGCTATACCGAAAAAAAGGACTGCCAAAAGCATTTTTTGACAAGGTGATCGGTGAGTTAATCACAAACAAAGACATCACCATCACAACATACAGAGAGGGCGATAAAGCGGACACCGGACATCGGCAGATGATCCAGGGATTGGGCTTTGCAGAGGCGGAGCTGCTTGTTGAATTTGGGTATCCAACACAGCGGTTTATTTTCCCGAGGGAGGTCGCAGATGAGCAGTAAAACGACCCACGGCAGGCACGAAACTGTGCCTGCCGTTTCATGTCCTATCCCTTTTCCCGATGAAGTTGCGCACCTTGCGGATATCAATAAGAAGCTGGATTCCGCTGTGCGGGCAGCAAGTGACCATGTGGAAAAAATCGATACGGACTATATGGAAACCAAACGCTATATGGCCGATTATCGTGGAGAGATTGACCCCCATGAAATGTTTCAAAACGAGCTGGCACTCAAGCAAATTGATCATATAGGTGCTTTTGCGGTTAGTATTTGGCGTAAGCTGGAAAAACTCAAGGAATCCCCCTATTTTGCACGAATTGACTTCCGAAGAGATGCAGGACAGGCGGCGACGACGTTCTACATAGGGCGTTTTGCCTTTACCCATGAAAGCGAACTCCTTATATACGACTGGCGGGCACCCATTGCCGGTATGTTCTACGACTGCGAGGTCGGTCTCGCCGGATATGATGCACCGATGGGGAGAGTTGAAGGTGAGCTTACCCGAAAGCGCCAGTTTAAGATAAAAAGCGGTGTTTTGGAATATGCGTTGGAAAGCTCGGTGAACATCCAGGATGATGTATTGCAACGAGAGCTTTCCCATACCTCGGATGAAAAGATGAAATCTATCATCGCCACCATCCAAAAGGAACAAAATCAAATTATACGTAATGAAAAAACGAAGACCATGATTATACAAGGGGTAGCCGGTTCCGGCAAAACCTCCATTGCATTGCACCGCATCGCGTTTCTGCTCTATCGTTTTAAGGACAAGTTATCGGCGCACAATGTTACGATACTGTCACCCAACAAAGTGTTTGGGGATTATATTTCAAACGTTCTGCCGGAGCTTGGGGAAGAACCCATTTGCGAACTCGGCTTTTGGGACATAGCCGATGTTCAGCTTGAGGGTGTCATCGGCTTTGAACCGGATAAAGACCCCTTGGAAACCGCAGATGAAAAATGGTCAGAAAGGGTGCGCTTTAAATCGTCACTGAATTTTGTGCGGCTGCTGGAGCAGTTTGTGACTGAGGCTCCTTCACTTATTTTTGACCCTAAAGACTATACCTTTGGGCGGTTTTCGGTGACAGCGAACTGGATACAAACGCGCTTTCAATCTTATGCACGCTATCCCCTCAAAAAACGCCTCGCCATGATTGCAGACGATATTCACGATCGCTTTGACTCCGATAACCTGATGGGAGATGATATCCCAAGGGCAAGAGCTGTCTTGAAAAGCCTGACCGCCATGCTGAAAGTTAAAGATACCCTTTCGTTATACAAGCGGTTTTATCAGTGGCTTGACCGCCCCGGCTTGCTTGTGCTGCCGCAAAAGCAGACCTTGGAATGGGCGGATGTGTTCCCCTTTCTGTACCTCCACGGCACTTTCGAGGGCTTAAAGGAGAGCAGGAACATCAAGCATTTGCTAGTGGATGAAATGCAGGACTACACCCCCATTCAGTATGCGGTCATTAACCGCCTGTTTCCTTGTCAGAAAACCATTTTGGGCGACTTCGGACAGTGTATCAATCCAGACCATTTGCATACCTTGGGGCAGCTACGGGAGCTTTATAGCGATGCCAGCCTAGTGGAGCTCAATAAAAGCTATCGTTCCACCTTTGAGATTATCACCTTCGCAAAGGGTGTCGGAGGGGTAGACAAGCTGGAGCCAATTGAGCGGCATGGGGAGGTGCCAATGGTAACCCCTTGTGCCGATTGGCAAGATCAGCTTGAAAAAATGCGACGAAAAATAAATGCCTTCCTGCAGGGTAACAGCGTTTCACTCGGTATCATTTTAAAAACCAACAGGACCGCCAGGAACCTGTATGAGTTGCTTTCTAAGGACTTTGATGTTCAGCTTATCTCCCCGGACAGCACTCACTTTGTAAACGGCATTTCCATTACCTCCGTACAAATGTCGAAAGGCTTGGAGTTTGACGAAGTGCTCGTACCAGATGTGAGCACGGATACCTACTGCACCGAGTACGACAGAAGCCTGCTCTATATTGCCTGCACCAGAGCCATGCACAAACTGGAACTGTTTTACTTTGGAAATCTCACAAAGCAGATACGGATGCCCCCCCAGGATGGTCAGAGATATACCGCCGCTGAAAACGTTCCTCTCTTTTACCCCAAGTAGCATAAAAAACCGCTCTAATCCTCAATTTATCAGGATTAGAGCGGTCTGCCATGGGCTATAAAAATTCTTTCACTATGCTGTAAACACTCCAGACAAGACCGGATACGATGGAAATCAGTATCATCACAGCAATGCCGCGCTTGCGCTGATACATATCCTGGTTCACCGCCTGCATATACCCTTGAAGCTCCTGTTCCTCATGGGGATCCAGAACCGTTTCCGTGGCAGAGGCCCACGCTTCTCCCCCGCCCTGTTGGGAAGGCTCCTCCCCAGACTCCGGAAGGCTCTCTTCTCCTGAAAGGATTGCCTTTGCCCGGACTAACGCATCAAAGGGAACATAAATTTCTATACCATACGGACTGATGCCCATATAGAGCTCCAGGTATTCTCCACTGCCCCGGTGCTTTTTCAAAACAGGGATTCCAGCCGCTGCCATCAAGGACTCGATGCGGGTGAATTCCACCTCGTCGGACACTACCGTCAACAGGGTTTCCCTAACCTGTATGGGGGGGATGTTTTGATTCTTTTTTTCAGGGGGGCTCTCCACCAATGGCACCCGGCAATCCCGGCACATGGTGAAGCCCTCCCGATGTTCGGTACCGCACTGGGGACACCAGGACATCTCGTTTCCTCACTTTACTAAAAGTCTGTTGAAAACCCACCTCTCAAAAGTTCCTGCCGTGGATCGCATATAACCTACAGGATACATTCCATGGGCTGATACACGACACCGTTCTCTTCCTGAAGGGTTCCAACAGCTTTAAACCCCAGTTTCTTATAAACAGGAACCGCATAGGGAGAAGAGTTCACCGTTATCTTTCGAAGATCCTGTTTCTGAGCATGACAACGGGATACGGCTTCTTCAAAAAGCCAACGGCCAATGCCCTGACCGTGGGCCTTCGCCTTCACAAAAAACATGGTGCATTGTTCAAAATTCCGCATTTCGATGACCCCAATCAGCTCCCCATTCTTCACCGCAACCAGAGCAAAGTGTGTACCCGTTTCAACACGGGCTGTGAGAGCCTCTTCGCTGGCATATTCATAGAAGTGGACGGTTCCTTCCTGGGTGTAATCATGGGCTACGAATCTGTCATATCCTTCACGTATCAGTGTAACCGCTTCGGGGATATCCTTTGCTTCAAGTATTCTGACAAGCATAGAGGCCTCCTTAGTCTCTGAATAGGATTGCTACGGAAATATCGTCCCCACTACCCTTTTCACTGGTTTCCCGCAGCCACTCCGGTAGTTTTGCCGACACCGCTTCCCATCCATGATCTGAAATGAGTCTTGCATAATCCCGCAGAGCTTTGTGAAAATCCGCTTCTGTTCGAAAGGAGTTGCCGTAGCCATCTGTGCTGCCCATGAGCATCCGTGGAAGCTTGGTGCGCCAATGGGAAAAACGGAATTCCTCCAGTGCGTTGGGCATGCAAAGAGATGTTGTGGCGTTTCCCATGTGCTTTCCATCCGGCCCAAATACGCCGGAAATAGAACCTGTTCCATCCAAGGTAAGGAAGTCTCCATCTCCCAGTTGAAGGAAGAACACCTCCGTTTCCATGGCGCACGCCACCAACAGGGTTGCGCCATATGCAATTAGCGCGTTACGACCCAGCAGTGCCTGCTGCTGGCGATCCAGCTCATCCGTTTCGAAAGGGGAAAAGGGGTGCATTTTCAAATGATTCATTACACTGCTGCGCCAATGGCGCAATATTTCCTGAGCCACCAGCCGCATCCCATTGTGATCAATCATCACACTCAACATGCGCCGGGTTTTCATAAGCTCCTCGGTAATCATTACCGCCTGTCTGGCCCCTTCCGCGCTGCGAAAGCAGGTTCGGCTACCATGGCCGTCAGAAACAGCCGCAAAGGTTCCCAAGCCTTCGGGAAGCTCTCCCAGGATGATGGCGTCCTGATTCGGCTGCCCACCACGGATATGCCGGCTCCCGACGACACTGGCCCCAAGACTTTGCCATTTTTTTTCGGTTGCCACAGTCATCACCAAACGTCATCAACGGATACAGAATCCCAGAAATCCTCCGAAAAATCCGGCAGAATCACATTGGCCTTGGAGGCAGAAACCTCGGTTTGACTGGCCGGTGACGAGGCGGACTGAAGAACCACAGTGGACACCCATTTTATATACTCCGTCAGCTGTTCGGCATTCTCCGCCTGCAGAGGTTCAATGGAGGGATTATTTATGAATTCCTTCAGAACCCGAGCGTTGGCGCCCCTGCCTATGGCAATGGCCAGGCGAACCGCCTTGATGCCCCAGGGAAGCTTCATCATTTCCTCCAGGGGTTTCTTGAAATCATCTGTGGGCTGTCCGTCGGTTACAAGGATCAGAACCGGAGGCAGAGCCCGCTCACTCATGGGGGGTATC
The DNA here is from genome assembly GCA_964649745.1 of uncultured Peptostreptococcaceae bacterium. Taxonomy (GTDB): domain Bacteria; phylum Bacillota; class Clostridia; order Peptostreptococcales; family Acidaminobacteraceae; genus CAZEHS01. Next base: position 6,777 of record CAZYQI010000025.1, read on the forward strand.
GCCAGTTCCGCGGAAAGCAGCTCAAAGGCCTTCCCCATGTCGGTGACACCGCCATGGGCAAGATCGGTCCATTCAAAATCCTCAATGGGGGTAGCTTCAGCCACATGCCAGGAGGCGCCGCTGGAAAACCGGATTGCCCGCACCAACACCTCCGCATTGGGGTTTTCCTCCGCCACCCGCCGCATCTGCGGTAAAGCACCGCGGATGGCTTGATTCAGCGCATCCATCTTCCCATTGGCTCCCATGGAGGAAGAGCAGTCGGCTATCCAAATGAAATGAAGGGGTCTGGATGCCAATTCACCACCAGGACGTTGCATAAGGGTCTCCTTTCAAGATGTGATCACGTATGTTCATTGCCTGATTTCCACGGAAACAGCCGAAAATTTAATGTTTTGTCCATTCTCCAGGATCACCGTCTGCCCTTTACCAACATCGTTCATACGGCCATCGGCGGACACTACTTTCCACACATCCTGGGACAGATTCTGAAGACCCAGCTTTTGAGGCACCGAGGGATGGCGCAGTACCCTTCCGTAAATCTGGGTAAAATCCCGTTTTACTGCAGCAATCTGATGGCTGAATATAGGGGTTTGATGACTCAGGACCAGTACCTCGTCCTTCAGCCGCATCCGCATGGGAAGAGACAGCTGTTTTCTGCAATTCCAGCAAAGAACACTCCCGCCAGAATCTTTCATCCGGCTGATATCGAAGAAGTTTTCCGCGCCACAGGAACAGTGATGGATTGAGCCCAGCATCTTCTCCAGCGCTCTCAGCCATTCCGCTTCAGGAATCCGCACCTCCGGATTTAAAAGCCCCGAGGTGAACGCCCGAGTGAAAAGATCCTTAATAAAACGGGGATAGATTTCCCAGTAGATGATGGCATTCTGATGAATTTTGGGGACAGGGCGATTGGAGTTGTCGATGGGACTATAAATAAAAACCGGATGGGTTCCATAAAGCCTTGTCATAGCAGGTAGGTCGAAACACCGGATCTCTGCTTCCCGTTTCCCTTCCAGGGGATGATGCACAAATAGAAGATAGAAGAGCAGAACGCTGAGGGAATAGAGGTCCGATGCCACATTAGGAGCTGCAGCGCCCACTACTATTTCCGGCGCCATGAACCGTGGAGTTCCCAAAACACCGGAATCTCCATTTTTTTCATGGGCGATATTATCATTGTCGCAAATAAGTACATCCCCTGTATTGGGATCAAAAAAAACATTGCCAAAGGATATGTCCCTGTAGCATAGCCCTTTGTCATGAAGCCGTTTAAAGCTGTCCACCATATTCAGGGCTGCCAGAAAAAGCGTGCGGAAGGAGGGGTCAATCCTTCTCTTCATCAGGTCCACAATGCTCCGATAGTGAGGAGGCCGCAAGGGCATCAGGTACCCGAATCCCTTGACGCTTCGGTCGGTGATCCGATGGGCAGGCCACAGAAAACACCCATTGGGAGGACCAATTTCGCATAGGCGGTCAATCAGCTGGGCTTGAGCAGCAGTGCTGTGATTGGGATAATACCACTTTAAGGCCATGGTCTGCTTATTGCAGCTTACCTGGTATACCTCGCCCTGCCCCCCGGAACCCAGAAATTTTTCAACCTTGATGAAGTCCAGCCCCTTGCTGTAAAGGAACTGGCCTGATTTCAGCATTTCTTTCATAAATTGCAGCAACTCCTTGAGTACAGCCCAGTATCACATAACCGGGTACTGGGATTCTTCGCCGGCCTGGTATGAGTAGTAACGTTCCAACGCTTTAAGATCCTCCACGAACAGCAACAGCTCGTGCTTCAATTCGCGGTAACGAAGGGTCAGATGATTAAGATCCTGGCTCATGGCCTTGTTTTCTATATCCACCATGTGATGCATCAGGGTATCCGATCCAAAATACCCCAGACTGCCCCGAAGGGCATGAACCAATTTCCGGAAGCCATCTCGGTCTTCCCGCCACAGAGCCGTTTCTGCCTCGGCTATTTTCCCGGGATACTCTTTCAGTGCCGCTCTGACGAGGCCCACAATCTCCGACTCCGTCATTCTCCGGACAAATGCCTGAAATGATGCCTGCTGAACATGACGAAGGCGGCTCAGCTCCCAGGGAATACTCCCCTGACAGCGAGGCTTTACCTGATAATCTTCCTCACCGGCAATACGCATCAGTAAATTGATCAGTACGGATTCCTGAATCGGTTTGGTCAGGTAATAATTCATTCCGGCTGCGAGGAACCGTTCCTCATCGCCCTTCATGGCCTCAGCGGTCAAGGCTATGATCTGGGTGTATCCAGGATCGTTGGGCCCTATCCCCTGCTGGCGCTCATAAGCGCGAAAGTTCTTAACAACCTCCACGCCGTCCATTCCGGGCAGATGACCATCCATCAGAACGCAGTCAAATTTATCCGTCTTTAGAAGATTCAGCGCTTTCAACCCGTCATCTGCAGCTATGATCCAGCATTGATGTACCTCTTCCAGCAGCTTGGTCAAAAATAGCCGGTTGATGAAGTTATCTTCCGCAATAAGTATACGCATTCCTTCCAGTTGGGTGGCTTGAGCAATGCAATCCGCCTCCGCCAGGGGCGCATCGGCCGCTCCCACCTTTCGCGCCTGCATAACGGCAGTAAAGGTCGTACCTGCCCCCGGGGCACTCTCCAGGAAGATCGTACCGGACATCAGGTCCATCAGCCGCTTGCAAATAGCCAGCCCCAGACCGGTTCCACCAAACTTGGCGGTCACGTCGATACCTCCCTGCTCGTAATCGTCGAATATCTGCCCCTGCTTCTCGGGGGCGATGCCGATACCTGTGTCGGACACCGACAGCCGCAGTTCGCAATGGGTTTCCGTTTGCTGAGGGCACCTTGCAGAAACCTTGACATACCCGGAAGACGTGAACTTGACTGCATTCCCCACCAGGTTGTTGAGTATCTGCTGAAGCCGGACCGGATCTGCCTCTATCCAAGTTGGAAGGCCTTCTTCAATATCCAGGTACAGCTCCAGCCCCTTGCTTTTGGCTCTAAACTCAAAGGCCCGTATCAGCTTGCGCAGCATATCATGCAGATCAAAAACCTTGAGATCCAAATCCATTTTGCCTGCTTCAATTTTAGAAAAATCCAGTATATCGTTGATAAGCTGTATCAGCGCATCGCTGGAATAACGAATATAGTTGGCAAGCTCCTTCTGCTCACGGTTCAAGGGCGTCTTTAAAAGCAGATCAGTCATCCCCGCAATACCACTGAGCGGAATTCTGATTTCATGGCTCATATTGGCCAGATATGCGCTTTTTCGCTGGTTTGCTTTTTCTGCCGCCTCTTTGGCCTTTATGAGCTGTTCTTCCAGGGTTGCACTCACGGGAATCGCCTCTTTCATTCCAGAAATATTATTGTTTAGGCACATTGTTAACGATTTGAGTCAGCTGATCCAAAACCTGCTTCAGCTCTTCGATACTTTTCGCTGATGTGTTAATAAGCCCCTTGGCCTGGTCAATCAACAGCTGGGTTTCGCTGGCCAGGACCGGGGTAGTCGTTGCCGGAGTCGCAGGAGTACCCGCAGCCACTTCAGCCGGTTTTTCTGTTCCAAAGATACGGTCCAGTGCCTTTTGAAGCGTTTCCTCCATGACCACCTTGTCCCCATAGGAAACAACCACCCGCTTCATTTCCGGAAGGCTCCGTTCTCCGGAAGACTGCAGATAGATCGGTTCCACGTACAGCATGGAATTGTTGATTGGAATGGGCATCAGGTTCCCCCGCAGTACGGCAGAGCCCTTTTGATCCCAGAAGGAAAGCTGCTGGGAAATAGCCGTATCCTGGTCAATCCTGGATTCCAGCATCTGTGGTCCCTGTACCAGTCTGTCCTTGGGGAATTTATACATGAATATCTTTCCATAGTGGGCACCGTCGTTCCGGGCCATCAGCAGGGCGTTCATATTGGACTTGTCCTTCGGTGTGAAGGGAATGTTCAGTATGAATTCCATTTCTTTCTCGCCGGGAATACGGAACATCACATAGTTCGCTTCCACTTGAAGCTGCTCCTGCATGTACTTTTCCCGGGCAACATCCCAAATGTCCTCACCGTTGTAGAACACGTCGGGATTGGTAACATGGAATTTCTTGTAGATATCCGCCTGAATGTCCAGCAGTCCTTTCGGGTAGCGGACATGGGACACCAGCTCCGCAGGCATTTCACCGGCCTTCTTGAACAGATCGGGGAATATCTTCTGATAGGTCATGATGACAGGGTCTGTTTCATCGAAAATATAGTAATCCATCTCTCCTGAATATGCATCCACCACTACTTTAACCGAATTTCGGATATAGTTTGCACCATTGCCGTGGGGCTGTGAGTAGGGATATCGGTTACTGGCGGTGTAGGCGTCGATAATCCAGTACAGCTTGCCGTCCTTCTGATTGATGACAATATAGGGATCCTGTTCATAGGTGAGCCATGGCATGACCTTTTGGGCCCGCTTGAGCACATTCCTGTTCAGAACAATTCGGCTGTCTGCATTAAGGGCGTTTGAAATCAACGGGTTAATGGTTTTTTCCCGTATGGAGAACAGCACCCGGTTGACCAGATTCAAGTGGATTCCAGCCGGGCCTTCATAGTTTACGTAAACGTTATCGGAGCCCTTGGGATAATCAAATTCCTTTTCCCGGGCATTGACGATGATAAAGTTGTTGGTAAATTCTCCAAAATAAATTTCCGGCCGCTTGATGGTCAGGTCGGCAGAGGAGGCCACCGGCGGGATGTTTTTTATCATCAGGACCGGCTGGCCTTCCGGGGTTACCTCATTTACCGGAGCCAACGCCACCCCATAGCCATGGGTAAACTGGAGGTGACTGTTTACCCAGGTTTTTTGCTCCAGCTTGTCTTGATTCATTTCTCTGGCGGCAATGAACACCTGGCGGTATTCGCCGTCAATCGTGTATCTATCCACATCCACATCATTGAATTCATAGTAGAGACGAATTCCCTGAAGCTGGTTCACGGTCATTTTTAAGGGCTTATAGTCATTGATACGGATATTCTTAATGATGTCCTTATTATCCTTAAGGTCCGAGGCTGTAAGCGTTTCATCCGCAGGAAATTCCACGGTCTGAATGGTGTTCAGGTTAAAGGCTTCCTGAGTACTCTTAATATTCTGTGTGATATAAGGGCGCTCCTTTGCCCGTTCATCCGGATCAACAATGAACTTCTGAACCACAGCTTCGGTTAGGCCAATGCCCATCACCGCCACAAAAAGGACGGCAGGTCCGATAACCATGAACCTCCACTGCCGCTTGAGTGCACCGTACAGGAAAAGTGCGGCACCCACCAGGGAGACAGCCGCCAGTATCCAGTAGCCTGGAAGTGAAATGGTGACATCGGTATAGCTGGCGCCGTAAGCAGCACCTCTGGGTGAATAGACCAGATCATAAACCTTGATGACATTGGTGAAGGAGATAAGAACCAAGGACAGTGACCCCAAAATGCCTATCTTAACGATGGCGTTGGCAAAAATATTCCGGTTCAGAATAGAGCGAATATCGTGCTTTGCCCTGAACTCGTTCAGGTCGTACACATGATCATCACCACTGCTTTTAGGGATATTCGCCAGAAGGAGTATGAATCCAACCGTCAATATCACCAGCATGAAGAGTAGGGTAAGCCCCATTCCGAGAATTCCTTTCAGGAGGGGTAATACAAAGAAATAGAAGGAAATATCCATATTGAACAAGAAGTCGGCCTTGCCGAAGGATGTGCGATTCATGAAGCTCAGCACATCGAACCATAAACTGCTGACAAAAAGATAGGCATATATGGCGCCCAGTACCAAGGCTCCCAGCCGCAAGCCCTTCATAATCCGGAGACGGGCCTCTTTTTCCGGTTGCCTCCCCGCTACCTGCTCGTATCGGGTGCGAAGTGCCCGAAGATAAAAATAAAATACTAAGGAGCTGATCAGAAATACCGGAAGGCCAATTTCGACATTGGCCACCAGCTTGGTGAGGAAGGCTCCGGTATAGCCCAGTTCCTTAAACCACAGGAAATCTGTTGAAAACCTTACAAGGCTGTCCATCGTTGCAACGATGATAAAAAATACAACCAGCAGCAATGGCAGAGACCTGTTACTCCTCTTCATAATTAACCTCCTATACACTGCATCTGAAGAATGAATTCACGGATTATGTAATCGTCATTCTGAGAATCACGTCTGACTGATACCCACACAGAGCCATTATAACACACCGCTGATACATCTTTGTTACTACCCTTTCCAAGATCCCGCTTCATTTATTTTACAAATACAAACTTTCGTTGAATACACCAAAGCAAATATGCGATATAATAAAAACGGTATTTTTAAATAGAAATGGAGACAGAACCCATGTTTTTAAACGCGTCCCCTTTGATGTTCCGACGTATGGCAGGTACCGCCCTGATTATTTGCCTGCTTTTTTCCTCGACTGCCGTATGGGCTGATTCCACGCCACCCGTCGCCGCCGTCAATGTCACCACACCAAGCGCAGCCACGACAGATAGCGCAGAAATCGTCCCCTTAGAACCGGAACCCATCGTCCCGGTTGAAGATCCGGTCCCGGCTCCGGCAGTGACCACTCCCAGCGTTACGCCCACACCTTCACCGGTTCCGTCTGCTCCGATGAACAGCGACGGCTACCCTTTGGTTGAGAGCTTTGCTGCAAGCATTCCCACGGACTTCACCCTGAACCTGTTGTACAAGAAATACCTCACCAACTATGATTACGCCCTTCCCAAAAGCGGGGCCGGTATCCGCAAGGGACCCGGCGGCTCTTTCGACCTTATCCGAAAGCCCGGCACATATGAAAAAATGAGCCTGGTTGACTCCGTTAAGGGAGAGTTTATTGCAAAGTACAATTCGGATCTCTGGTACCGGATCTATTGGTACGACAAGACCGGTTTGAAAACCGGATACGTTTACAGGCCCATGGCCGATGTTCGGCATTTTGATCTGGCGCGTAAATTCAACGAAGCCAAAGCCCTGCAGGCAGACCTTGCCGTTGCAGGAAACATCGCTTACGTGAACAACTACAAGAATCGAAAAGGCCTTCCCCCAAAACTGACGGGAGGTTCAAACGACGCCTTTGGAAATGATTACAGTCAGAGTGCGCCAGGATATACCTCTTTAAAGAATCTGAATGATTTTGTTTATGTACAGGACGGCACCCTCCTGCTGATCATCGGTCAGCAAAACGGCTATTATCAGTGTCGGCTTCCCGGTAAGAAGACTACCTATTGGATCCCTCAGAAATATATCACCCGGACAACCTCCATGAACAAAGCCAACAAGTTTGTAGTGGTTGACCGCAAGCAACAGAACTCTGCCGTTTTCGAACAAGCGCCCTCCGGCTGGCAGTTAGTTTCCTATCAGGTTGTCACCACGGGGGCCAGGGACAAGTATCGGTACCCAACCCCCTTGGGAAGCTACATGGCCATAGAAAAGAAAGCCAAGTTCGATTATCTCCATGATTTAACCAATGAAATTGACGGCTACGCTCCCCATGTCATCCGTTTTTCCGGCGGCGCCTATCTCCATGGGGTTCCTGTTACCTACAAGAAAGACCCTGTAACCGGAGCTACCATCACACCTCCACCGGCAGAATCCCTTTCAACACTGGGCACGATCCCCAGAAGTCACAAATGTGTTCGCAACTATACCTCCCATGCCAAGTTCCTGTACGATTGGGCCCAAATAGGCCAAACTGCAGTGATTGTGATTGAATAAGGAACCCCGGCAATTCTCGAAAGAGGATTGCCGGGGCTTTTTAGTATTTGCCGTACTCGGTGTCACTGAGGGAGATCACCGGGATTCCCATATCGACATTGGAGGTTGTGTGTCCGTTCTTCTTGCTGCGTTTTGCTTGTACAGCCGGCTGTAGGGGGGCTTCACTGTCCCTTCGAAGTGATTTGGCGGTACGCGCGGCATCGTGGCTGCGCTTCAATCTGAAATTGCTGACCATATCCTTCAGCATTTCAGCCTGCCCGTTCAGTTCCTCACTGGCAGCCGCGCTCTGCTGAGCGGTGGCGGAATTGGTCTGCACCACTTGAGATACCTGCTCCACACCTTTGTTGATCTGGAATATCCCATTGGCCTGTTCGTTGGAAGCAACCGCAATTTCACCCACCAGATCTGCTGCTTTGGCCACACCTTCCACAATTTTAGTGAGAGCACCTGCTGTTTCGTTGGCAATCCGAGTACCATCCTCAACCTTGACGATGGAACCCTCTATCATGACTGTCGTTTCTTTCGCCGCATTGGCACTGCGGGCCGCCAGGTTCCTTACCTCTTCGGCAACCACTGCAAACCCTTTACCGTGCTGCCCGGCTCTTGCCGCTTCCACCGCCGCATTGAGAGCCAGGATGTTGGTTTGGAAGGCAATCTCATCGATCACTTTTATGATGCGCGAGATGTTTCCTGAGGATTCATTGATATCCCGCATAGACTTAAGCATGCCCTGCATATATTGGTTGCCCTGATCGGCATTGGTGCGGGCCTGATTAGCCAGTTCATTGGCCTGGCTGGCGTTCACCGCATTCTGCTTGGTCTGGGCCGCAATTTCAGTAATGCTGGCCGTAAGCTGTTCAACCGCACTGGCCTGTTCCGTAGAACCCTGTGACAGGGCCTGGCTCCCGTCGGATACTTGTCGCGAGCCGGCGGCCACCTGATCCGAGGCGCTTCCTATTTCTCCTAAAACCTCGTTCAGGGAGGAAATAATCAGGTTGAGAGCATCTTTGATGGCGGTAAAATCCCCTTTGTAGTCACTGGTGATACCGATATCCAGATTGGAGGCGGCCATTTCATTGAGAACATGGGCAATCTCTTCAACATAGCTGGAAAGAGAATCCAAGGTATTGTTAAGAGCATTCTTGATGTCTGCATGGTCCCCTTTGTATTGACCGATCACACGCTTTTGCAGATTGCCGTTGCTCATTTCCGTAAGCACCAGCGCCGCTTCCTGAATGGGCTCTACCACTGCTTCAAGTATCCGGTTAATGCCGTTGATCAGTTGGGCCCATTCCCCAACAAACCCTGAGGCATTGGCCCTTACAGAGAGCTTGCCTTCCACTGCCGCAGTAATCAATGTATTGGTTTCCTTCAACAGGGCCTGTATGGTTTCGATTGTTTTGATCATAGCCGGCGCAATTTCGTCCTTATCATCCTTTGCAGTGACAATGATATTGACCTCTCCCCCAGCGATGGAATTCAGTACGCCGATCATATTGTTTTTCAAATCATCCGCAAAATAATCCATGGCAGCCGCCATTTTCCCAACTTCATCTTCCGTGTCCAGATTCATCCGCATGGAGAGATGTCCCTTGCTCATTTCCATCATCATCTCCATGGCTTTTTTAAGCGGCCTGCTGATACTATTAGACAGGAACAATCCCAGTACAATTGCCAGCACCATGGCTACCGCCACCAACGCCGCCATGGTTGTCATAGCCTTCGATGCCTGAGCACTGTTGGCGGCAGCCACCTGTTTTGCCTGTTCCACCTTCATCGACACCAAGTTGTCGATGTCTGCCTGGAGGGCGGCAGAGGCAATACCCGATTCCCCGGTGGCCGACATAATGGCCACAACTTCTGCATTTTGTCCGGCCTTGGCCAAAACCAGCACCTTATCCAATATCTTGAACAGATTTTCCTGATCGGCGGCATATGTATCATAAGCGGCCCTCATCTGGGCATCATCGCGAATGGATTTTTCAAATTCTGCCGCCAGCTGATTCATCTCAGCATGCCGCTCAACAATCTGAGCCCCTGCTTTGTCCTTGGCTTCAGGGGTTGAGGCAAGAAGAAGGTCGCGAACATGAACCCGCAGCTTCTGAAAAGCGATGGACACATTACTGATCTGTGATACAGGAACCGTCATATACTGGTACAGCTCTGTGTCGGATTGGTTCAGTGACTTGAGGTTAAGCATCCCAAAACCGCCGACCGCTCCGGCAATCAGGGCTACAACAATGAATCCTGACAGTAGTTTCGCACTTATTTTCATGTTGTAAAAGCCTTTCATGGGTTTCCCTCCTTCATGCCGATCGGTGTAATTGAAGTCAAGGCTTTTTTACCCTCGCACACTCCGGACAAACATTATTATGGAAACCCACCCATAAAATTATTTTATTTCTCAGGGGCAAAGAGTCATCCTACAAGGGGGTATGAGCCAGTGAAAGTGCTTTGAATTTCGTTGTCGGAGGTCCCAGCAGATATCCCTGGATGCAGTCGCAGCCAAGATTCTTGAGGAGCATCAGCTGGGCGTTGTTCTCTACCCCCTCCGCTACAACATTCAGTTCAAGATCGTGGGAGATGTCGATGACGGATTTCACCATCTTTTGCAGGCGGTGATCCGTGCAGATATCATCAATAAAGCACTTGTCGATTTTAAGGGTCTTCACCGGAAGATTCCGCAGATAACTCAGAGAGGAATAGCCGGTACCGAAATCGTCCAGAGAAAATCCGACGCCCCATGCCTTCAACTCACATATTTTCTGATTGCTTGTTTCAAAGGATTCCATCAACGCGGTTTCTGTTATTTCAAAGACGATACGATGAGGTGGAACTCCCATACGGGTTATGATTTCCTTGATCTGTACCACAAAATCCTTCTGCAGCAGCTGCACCGGTGACAGATTCACCGAAAGGTAGGTGCTGTTGTCCGACTTCATATCCATGGATTTCAGCAGTCCGCAGGCTTCCTGCAGCACCCAGTTGCCTAATTCCACAATTCTACCGTTCTGCTCCGCAATTCGAATGAACTCGTCCGGAGGAACCAGCCCAAACTCCGGGCTATGCCAGCGTGCAAGGGCTTCGAAACCCGCCAAACCCAGGGTGTCCGACCGGAATATCGGCTGATAATCCAAAAAATACTCTCTGTTTTCAAATGCCGTCTTCAGTCCAGCTTCCAGTCGGATATGCCGCATGCTGTCCTTTGCCATCCGGTCGTCAAAAAAAACATAGGTGCTTCTTCCCTTCAGCTTTGCCTGTTGTAAAGCAATGCTGCCGTTTTGAAGTATTTTGTCCGCAGCATGGGCGTCTTTGGGGAAAAGTACAGCTCCCAGACTGGCACTAAGAATCAGTTCAATCTCATTGAACGGTATGGGCAGGCGGATTAATTCAAGAACCTGCTGTATTTCGGATTCCACTTCATGTCGCTGCTGGACATCACTTAAAAGTACCAGGAATTCATCACCACTCAAACGGGCAGTAAACCGCTTTTCATTCTGCCACGACAGCAACCGCTCTCCGATGGCCTTGAGCACGACATCCCCGCTGGCCAATCCCATGGCATCGTTAACCGCCTTAAAATCATCCAGACCCAGAATCAGAGTTGCACCTACCCCGTGGTTTTCTATGGTTTTCGTTATACACCCGGACAGCTTCTCCATAAACCAATCTCTGTTTGGAAGCCCAGTCAGAGCATCGAAATACGCCGACTCATAGAGCTTTTGCTGTTGGGTCTTCCGTTCATGAATATCACCGTGGGAGCCTGCCATCAGCAGATTATTCCCCTCTTCATCCCGGAGAATTGTCCCTTTTGCCTGTATCCACCGGTATTCCCCGGAGGAATGCAGAATTCGGTATTCCATATCGTAGGCTTGAATAAGCCCATGGTTCAGTGCCCGCCATTTTTCGTAAACCTTCGGAAGATCCTCCGGATGAATAAGAGAATCCCGCTCCCGGTTCATGAATATCTTTTTTTCCGGACCATAACCATAGATTTCCGTAAGTCGATCCGACAAATACGTTTCATTTGTGGCATAATCATATTCCCACAATCCCTCATTTCCCGCTTGATAGATAAGACGATAGCGATCGTTGATCCGGATAATCTCCCGGCGGTTTTTCTCCAGTTGATCATACTGCTCCTGAAGCGTTTCCTCAGCTGCGCTCATTTCTTCATAAAGGGCCGTTATTTCTTCGTTCTGTGCAGTGAGGTCGTCTTTCGTGTGGATCAGCTCCATCTCCTGGGCTCGCCGCTCCATATCGGCAAGGAAAAAACCACCCATCACCGCCGTAACAAGCGGAACAAATGTTAGTGACAGCACCGTGTCATAAAGATCGGTTCCGCTTAACTGAACTGAAACATTAAAAACCCGGCTCCAAAAAATATTTTGAAGGATAATTAGAACGCCCATCAATACCATGGGCCCATAGAATTTTTTGTAGCCCTGTCTGTCCAGCCATTGACGATAAACCAACCCGATTCCTGTAACCGTAATCAACTGCAAAGCGAGAATAGGCGTCAGGGCTTCATGGATAACAAGCCAGGCCAAGAGTATGGATGCTGCAATCACCGCTGCCCCTGGAAGCTCAAAGAAAAGGGTTCCGACTGCCAGATAAGCAAATTTCCCGTCGATAACGGATCCGTCAAAAAGAACCCTTGCCGCAACAATCGAAAAAGCCGCTGCAGCTCCAAAGAACAGCCCGGCAACCCACTTTTCCCATGGGGAAACCCACTGCCCGTAGCGGCGGATCAGGATTCCATATAGAGAGATAAACAGCAGCCCGATGCTAATGACTGCAAGGGTCGCGATCAGAAGGTTGGACATATTCATGTGATACCGCCCGCGATTGGATTGTGACGTCACCGTTACTATACCCAGAAATCCCCGTACAATCCCCCGCTAAAAAGCAAATTGCAAAATATTTTGTCTTTTCAAATTAAAAAAGGGCACAAAAAAACCCTTCTCGACAGCTGGCTATCTTGCAGATAAAACCTGTAAAGATGGTTTGCAAAGGTTTTGTCTGTTTAGACCCTCTAGTTTTGCGTCACTGATTTTCATCAGATTTGCGATTTGCCGAAAGGTTATTTTGGTAGCCTTGCTACCCTGCACCAAGTCGCATCCGCCATTTCGCACGGATCTCAGTGTTTAGGCCTTGGCTTTGCGCCACCAGTTTTCACTGATTTTGCTTTGTTGTATGTATACCCTGCTCCACTGGATTTAAACAGCTTCATTGGTTTTTGCTGAAAATTTATCCCCTCTGAACAGAAAACAAAGTACAATGAAATCGTACGATTCAACTGCTTAAAGTAAAGGAGACACCATGTCCCATCACACTGCACGGGAAGGCTATAAGCATTTAACTGAACGGATGAACCGTTTCCCTCAGGGGGCTCCCCCTTCGGAAACCCTGTATAAAATATTGGAGCTGCTTTTCAGCGAAAAGGAAGCACAGCTGGTATCCCAGCTTCCCATAAAACCCTTTCGGGCGGAGGAAGCCGCCAAGGCTTGGCGAATGTCGGTTCCTGAAGCACGGCACATTCTGAATGCTCTGGCCTCCCGGGCAATACTCCTTGATACCGAAACAGAGGCCGGTTCCGTTTACGTCCTCCCGCCTCCCATGGCCGGTTTTTTCGAATTTGCCCTCATGCGTACCCGGGGGGACATGGACCAAAAGCTCCTCAGTGAGCTGTTTCATCAATATCTCAACGTTGAAGAAAGCTTTATGCGGGATCTGTTCGGCAGCACGGAAACAAAGCTGGGCCGAACCTTCGTTCAGGAGCCCGTGCTCACCTCCGAACAGGCCATTACGATTCTGGACTATGAAAAGGCCAGTCACATCATCGAGACCGCCCCTCAGATAGGGGTGAGCATGTGCTACTGCCGCCATAAAATGGCCCACCTGGGAAAAGAGTGCGATGCTCCCATGGATATCTGCATGAGCTTCGGAAATCTTGCCGGCTCCCTGTCCCGCCATGGTTATTCCCGGCTGATTGACGCCTCGGAGGCCAAGGATCTTTTGGAGCAGGCCTATGCCCACAACCTGGTGCAGTGCGGCGAGAACACCCAGGAAGGAGTCAGCTTCATCTGCAACTGCTGCGGTTGTTGCTGCGAGGCCATGATCGCCTCCAAAGAGTTCGGCATCCTTCAGCCGGTCAATACGACCAACTACCTGCCAGATGTTCTGGATTCCTGTGTCGGGTGTGGCAAATGTGTCCGCGTCTGTCCGGTAGCGGCTATCCGGATGGATGCTCCTCCTGAAGGCAGGAAACGGGCTGTAATCAATGAGGACATCTGCCTGGGCTGCGGGGTTTGCGTGCGCAACTGCTCTCCTAAAGCCATGCTTCTGAAAAAAAGAAAGAATACGGTCATCACACCGGTGAATTCCGTTCATCGCATCGTCCTGATGGCCATTGAGAAGGGAACCCTGCAGCACCTAGTCTTCGACAAGGGTCTTCCCAGCCATCGTGCCATGGCCGCCATTCTAGGCGTTATCCTTAAGCTTCCTCCCGCCAAGCAGATCCTCGCCAGCCGTCAGATGAAGTCCGTTTATCTGGAACGGCTGCTGAAAACCATGAAGGTGTGAGAAAGAGCTATTCCTCTGATATCTTCTGCATTTCCCGTATGAGTCCAGCCGCCTTGACGGAGGGATTGATATACCGGCCCTTCTTCAGGGTTCCCTTCTTGTACTGAATCGCCTGTTCCGGACATATATTGATACAGCGCATGCAGAATTCACATTTGTGCTGCCACTGAGGCTTGCCATCCGTCATTCGGATATTTTCAAAGGGGCAGCTAAGGGCACACATACCGCAGCCGTTACAGCTTTCCGTCACCCAGAATTTCTTATCCATGTCCTTGAAATGGTAGATGCCAAAGTATATCAATGGCGTGATGTACTTGTCGAAGCGCTGCTTCGATTTTTGAATCCCGGCAGCCTGTCTCCGGCTTACCTCCTCCGCAATAATGGGGATCTGCTTCTCCATAAGCCGGAACTGTTCCTGTTGGACCGATTCCTTTGACACATCATACAGTGGCAGATAATTGTCCGGCATCTTGATCAAATAACCTGCATCCATATGCCCGCCCCGGATTTTCACAAGCTCAGACACCTGATAAAGAGCCGCTCCAGGCATACCACCGAAATTGGCAACGGCAAAGGTATGCTTGACGGACCCCCACTCCGCTGTTTCCAACAGTCTTCTAAAGGACAAGGGGATTCCGAAGGCATATACCGGAAAGACCAGGCCTATGACCTCCGCGTCCAGGTCCAACTTTCCGTTCTTATATGCCTCCGTCATGGAGCGCAGTTCCGAATCCTTCAGTTCTTCACTCAGCCGTTTGGCGATTGCCAAGCTGTTTCCGGTTCCGGTAAGGTAATAGATGATTGTTTTCATACAAGGACCTCCGATACAGTCATTTTTACTCATTGTATAGAATTACCAGACTTCAGACAATTAAGGCACGTTTAAGAAAAGATGAAGTTTTTTTAATGGATACCCCCTCAGGGGCTGATCCAATCACTGCTTCCTAAACAGTGCGTACTTGTAGGAACGGTCCATACATGATAGGCTTCATCCATAAAAATCACGTTGAAAGGAGATTAAACACATGAGGGTACTTGCCATAAACGGAAGCCCCAAGGCAGAGGGCAACACTTTTTTTGCCCTTAAAACCGCTGCTGAAGCTTTGGAAAAGGAAGGCATTGAGGTTGAATTCGTCCATGTAGGAAATAAGGAGATCCGTGGCTGCATGGGCTGCGGACAATGCGCCCGCAACAAAAACGAGCAATGCGTACTGCCCGGAGATTTTGTCAATGAGACGATTCAAAAAATGAAGGAAGCGGACGGCATTCTGCTGGGTTCTCCTGTGCACTATTCAGGCATGGGGGCCAGCATGAAGGCATTCCTGGACAGATCCTTCTATGTGGCCGGAGCCAACGGAAGCCTGTTCCGTCATAAAGCAGGAGCGGCGGTGGTAGCTGTTCGCAGATCCGGCGGAGTAACCACCCATGACCAGCTCAATCACTACATTTTATATTCCGAAATGCTGATGCCTACATCGAATTACTGGAACGTGATCCATGGGGCCAAGCCGGGCGAAGCATCTGAGGACGTTGAGGGTGTTCAGATTATGCGGGTGCTGGGAAGCAATATGGCCTGGCTGCTTAAGCTGATGGCACACGGCAAAGGAACCGTTGCCGAACCGGAAAAGGAGCAGAAGGCGTATATGAATTTTGTACGGTAGAAATAAAGTCAAGACCCTTTGCCGCCAAAACTGGGAAGGCATCGCCTCCCTCCATGAGGGAGGTGGCAGCGAAGCTGACGGTGGGAGTTGTTTGGCACAGTTCAGCACTCCCCCTGTCACTTCGTGACATCCCCCTCAATGAGGGAGACAAAGATCGTTCATCCCATCAGTTCCTTAAACAGGTCCTCATCCGAAACGGATGCCGGGACCTGTGTCTTTTTGAACACCATATTCTTTGCCTTCATCATAAGGGTGGTCTCGCCGGTTAATACGGCTCCAACCACAATGCTGTCCTTGATAAACAGCCTGTGGAACGCTGCACCCTCCCGGTAATCCACAGTACTGTCCGCATCGGTCACATCCCCTACGGAGAACAGCTTCACGCTGCCGATCATCAGGCTCGCGGACAACTGCGGTGCCGGGTATTCCACACGTTCCCCAGCTAGGTTGGCGCCGGCGATTTTCCCCTGCTCGTTGGCGGCTGTCCAGAGGCCGTAGACCATTCCATGGCATTCTGCAATATCTCCGGCAGCATAGACATCCGGAATAGTGGTCTGCATATGCTGGTTGACCACAACGCCCTTATTGACTGTCAACGGGCTTCCCGCAAACAACTCTGTGTTGGGTCTTACTCCCGCTGAAACGATCACTGCATCGGCTGGAACCTCTGTCCCGTTGGACAGACGCACACCGCTCACCCGCTCATCGCCCAGGATTTCCTCACAGCCCGCCCCCAGGGAGAAGGTAAGGCCTTCCTCCTCCAGTTGCTTCTGTACCATGGCCGAAAGCTCTTTATCCAATTGCCGGGACAGAAGGTGATCGCTGAATTCCATGACGTTCACCGTTTTTCCCAGCTCCACCACCCCATGAGCCGCTTCCAGCCCCAACAGGCCGCCTCCGATAATGACCACCTGCCGCTTATCTGTCAGCCACTGATGGATGGTCTTCAGATCGTCCAGGGTCCTTAGGGTGAACACACCCTTCCGGTCTGTACCTTTCAGAGGCGGAACGAAGGGGCGGGATCCATTGGCCAGTAATAGCTTGTCATAATGGTACTCCACTCCGTCTTCCATGTGCACGACCTTATTCTCGAAATCGACGGATTCGACCCGGACCCCAAGGATTGTTCGGATGGCTTTATCCTGATACCATGCCGCATCCTTTACAAAAAGCTCCTCGTCACGAAAGCCGCTTTTCCCCAGATAATGAGACAGCTTGATGCGGTAGTAGGAGGGATAGTTGTCTGCGCTGAGCAGCAGGATTTCAGAATCGCTGTTGTATTTCCTGAAACTTTCTGCCGCTGATAATGCGGCGATGCCGTTTCCTATGATCACTAATTTCATGGTTGGCTCCTTGTCCGTGTGGTTTTTATCCCTCAGACCGCCCCGTTACTTTTCTCACGGGAGGGCCCCATGGAACACCGGGTTTTGAGCATATCATACCCAATTCAACGGAAATTATCACTGCCATTTTAATAATATGCAAACTGGTCTGTTCAATCCATTGCTAATCTGGCGCTTTTAACATGACCTGTTTTGACGTATTCTGATGTCATAGATTTATTTCATCGTGACGGAGGTTCTACATGCTTCTTCTTAATCTGGATTCCTGTACAAACCAGCCAAAATACAGGAGCATCATTAACGGAATCATATCCCATATCGAGGAAGGACGCCTGAGTACCGGTGAAAAGCTGCCCTCTACCCGAAATCTCGCTCAAACCCTTGGATTGCATCGGAGTACGGTCATGCTGGCCTATCAGGAACTGTGGTCTTTGGGATACCTGTCCATTAGGGCAGGGGCCAGCCCCGTTGTCAGGCTGCGTCCTTTTCCCGAAACCCGAGGATGTAGCAGGAACGCGTCCATCATTGACTGGAACCTCCGGAGACTGCCTGAAGAGAGGCTCCCAGCAGGCGTCCTTAATCCGGAAAGCATCCCTGACACTTTGAATATCATCGATTTCAGCCGCCTTGAAGTGGACCCCCGCCTATACCCTCTGGTGCGTATCAATGCCTGCCTTTCAGAGGTACTGCATGCCCATCCGCATGAAATGCTGGGTTATGGGGAAGCTGCCGGCTATCTGCCTCTCAGGGAATACCTTTCCCGCCATCTGGGCCGTCACGGCATTGCCGCCGATACCGATGAGATCCTGATCACAAACGGCACCCAACACAGCCTTGACCTGATTCTTCGGCTGTTGGGGACTCCGGGGCAGACCGTACTTGTGGAGGAACCGACCTATGGCTCCTTCCTTCGATTGCTTCAACTGCACAGCCTGAATCCTGTTGCAATCCCCATGGAAAAGGACGGTATGAACCTGGATGCCCTGGAGGCTCTCCTTCACTCCTGCCCTGGAGAGCAACTGCCTGCAATGATCTACACCATGCCGAATTTTCAGAATCCCACCGGAATCACCACCTCTCAGGCACATCGAGAGCGGCTCCTTTCCATTGCAGAGCGGTTCAGGATCCCCTTGGTGGAAGACGGATTTGAAGAAGAAATGAAGTATCAGGGTATGGTGACCCTGCCGATCAAGTCCATGGATAAGCAGGGCGTGGTACTTTACTGCGGAACCTTCTCCAAAACCCTGGCCCCCGGACTGCGTACAGGATGGATTGCCGCTGACAGAGAGTGCATCGCACGCCTTAATGCCCTGATACGCATCACCGAATTCTCACCGTCTCAGTTGATGCATGGGGCCATATGGAAATTGTGCGAGGAAGGAACCTACGACCGCCACTTAAGCCGTATGCACCGGGTTTTCAGGAAACGCATGCGCACAGCTCTTTCCTCTCTTCATGAGCACGTCCCAAGGCACTATGCCCGGTGGGAGGAGCCTGCGGGGGGATACCTGATCTGGATGCGTTTGGAGCAGCCCTCCGGCAAGAAATCATTTACCTACCCTCAATGGGAAGAGCTCCTGTCAGCCGGCGGAGTGAAATTTTTTATGGGAAAAAGCTGCTTCATTGGGGAACCTACCGGAATATTCCTTCGGATATCCATTGCGACTTTGGATGAACATGAAATTAAAGAAGGCATTACGCGTCTGGCAACCGTTCTCGAATCGGTTCACTCCCAACCCCCTCAAGGAGGCTCTTCATGATCCGGCTTGATCCTTCTCAGTACCGGCAGGTTCACCCTCTGCTGGACACCATCCCCACCAATACCCTATTGGCCCGTATGATCCTTGATGGGAACTCACAGGGAGTCGTGTATGCCGACAGCACCCGCTCCCCTGCCGTTTGCCTTTTCCGTCATTCCAGCGGTCTCAATTTTCTTTTTGGAAGCAACGGAAATACTGCCTTCAACCGGAGGCTCGCAGCGGATTTCCTCCTGAAAAGCCATAAGAGAACCGCGTATTTGCTGGTCTATCCCGCTCAGTGGAAGGACACCCTATCGCAGCTGGCTGCAGATCGTATCGTTCCGGTGGCGCTCAGCGCCGCTCCGTCCGGAAATTCCTTTTCAAATTGCATCATTCAGGACAGCCGCCTTAATTTTCGCTTCAATACCGCACAGGATTATGGAAACCCCACTCTTCCTTCTCCCGAATTTTCCCTTCATCGTATTAATCGGGAGCTTTTCAACAAACTGGAGGGCACGGTTCTGCCTAATGTCTATTGGAAGGATTTCGATACCTTTGATTCTATCGGAGGAGGCTATTGCCTTGCTCGAGGTGTTGATATCGTCAGTTTTTCGTTTTGTTCCTCCCGAGTAGGCTTTCGGTTCGAGTTAGGGGTTGAAACCTACCCGCAGTACCGATTCCAAGGACTGGGGATCCATGCATGCTCCGCCCTTATCCATTACTGCCTGGAGAACAGCCTGGAACCGGTTTGGGGCTGCCGGACAACGAACCTGGGTTCTGTGGCTTTAGCCAAAAAATTGGGGTTTGAAATAATTGAGGAGTTGCCCTATTATCGCCTGATGAATGCTCAGGAACTTAACCCTCTGTTAACTCCTGACTAACAGTAATGCCTTATCCTTAAGGTGAACAACCATCATCCTAAAGGAAATGAGGATTATCTGATGAACAGGATTCCAAAAAACCTCCCCCTGACCGAGCGGGCCCGTCAGCTTCGAATTGAAACCGCTGCGCTTGCACAGCTGGCCAGGACCCTTCGGGTAGATTCCGCGGCCTTGCTTAGCGCCACCAGGATTGTATTCGGAAAATCCGTTCCGACTGCTGAGATGCATGAAATCCCAGAGGAATGGGTACCCTATTACAATCAAAAGGTAGTTGAAAAACTGGCAATCCTCACAAATTGTTAGCCCCATGTCCCGGAGATAGTGTTTTGCACACTGACTGCTGAGTTCAAAATGAATCTGCAGTTTTTTATTATAAAACCAATATAAGGCATACATTGACAGTTGTATTCTTTCTCTTTGACTTAGTATCTAATATATTACATAAAGATCTTTGATGGTGACTCCCCAAATGCTATAATAGCAGTGAATACTTCCTGTTTTTTTCATAAATCCATTTCAACGGATAAACTGTGTGATCCAGAGTTCAGACAGGAAAAGCACTACGATTGGAGGCCGTCTATGCACATCCCTAAAAACCCCATTTCACCCAACATGCCCTTTGGAGGCCGCATCTCCTTGCACAAACCAACAGAGCAATTGAACACCGGCACGACCAGAACATCCCAAGATTCAAAGGACACTGTGACGATCAGCCCCTTGGGCAAGGCAAAAAATTATATTGATTCTTTGATGAAACAAAAGCAGAAGCTGACTGAAAGCAAGGATTCTCTGATCAGCTCAACTTTAGAAAAAGGCGGAAACATTGAAAGTGTAAAGGATCAGATTGAAAGCTATGAGGAGCAGATCACACAAATTGACGAACAGATTGCTCAGATAATGGCCGACCAGCTTAAACCTCCAAAAACTGTAAAATCTGTAGACCCACATTCTGAACCACGCACAGAGGAGGTTGTACAGACAGAACGAATGAATGACCTGGCAGGCCTGTCCTTAGACGTGAAACAAATGCAGTCCGTTTCATCAATACGAACCACTATCGACAACGAATCCCGAATTCTTAGAACGGAAATCAAGCTTGATGATTCCCGTGGCGGCGCTTCTGATCTGAAAAAAGAGAAACTTGCCGAATTAGAAAAACTGTCCGGGGACTTGAGCAAGCAGATTCTTGAGGAGATGACTGCCATCGGCACCGAAATAGGCGTCGGCTCGGATACCGATGCCGTCTCTACGGAACCCTCCGATACCAATGATGGCTTTACCGAATCCGAGAAAGACCCTGAGTAATCGGAATCGGTCCATTAAAATAAATTCTACGGCTCTGATGCATGTTGCCTTTTATGACATCCGTTTTGTTCTTCCTATGTTTTATCCTAGCGCACCAGCTTCAGCAAGGGTTTTGTCGTCTGATGCCGGAGATGTTCAAAGGTTTCAAGCGTAAATATCTGGTATGCATTACCAGATATTTTTTTTACGCCCTTCTTTATGACCGCCATCTGTTCCGCCAGAACGCTGACATCGGGGATCCTTGTCAGCCTCCCGTAAAGAACCCCTATGGACAAGGACGTAAGGCTACATCTTACTGGCTTTCCGATCCGATCCTCCGCAGCGATCCAGCCTGCTTCCAGATGCTCATCCGTGAAAAAGGGTCGAATTTCTCTGGCGAAGTGATCCAGTATATCCATGCATATCTCGTGGATGACTCGGATTTCCGTGTTTTCCGCTAAAGCCACAAAGTCATCACCGCCAATATGTCCTACAAAGGTATTGATGGCATCCCTGCCTTTTAAGGCGCTCTGTATGACACGCGCCAGCATTCCTATAACCTGGTCGCCTTTTTCAAAGCCATAGATGTCGTTATACACCTTGAAATTGTCCAGGTCAAAATAGAACACCGCCGCCTGGGTGCTATATATCAGGATATCGTTAAGAACCCGGTTGATGATCTTGTTCCCTGGAAGCTGTGTCAGAGGGTTCAACTCCCGGGCATAATCCTTCTCATATTCGATAGAATACTGAAGCAGGTCTCTTACTGAAACCATTCCGTAGTAGTGTGAACCCTTCAGCACCACTACCGGATCATACATTTTCTCAGAACACCGCTTCATGGCTTCGTCGGCAACAGAGGTGACCGATGCATAGTAATCCACCGTCAGTGGACTGTCGTTCATAACCAGAGCCGCCGGTCTTCGCTCATAGAGCGCATGGCCATGGACTCTCGACATGCTTTGGAACAGGTCTTTTCGTGTGACCATTCCCTTTACATAACCGTCGCTGACCATGCAGAAGGCTTCATCCCCTTTGGTTCTGAACAGGATCTCCAGGTCCCCGCAGGGAATATCCGGCACCATGGTTTCATTTTCTGTTGCCAGGCTCCCAATGAAGTGATAATGGCTGGAATACGCATTCTGGTTCTGCAGCATGCGGCTAATGTTCCGGATCTCCTCCACCTTGCCCGAATCAAGTGGACCGATTTCCGGTGCAGGACGCTGCAGGTAATAGCCCTGCCCGGAATAAACCCCCAGCCGAATCAGGGCTTTCAATTCTTCCCGACTCTCGATGCCCTCTGCTACGATCCGAATATTCGCGGTTTGACCCAGCAGTATAAAGCTCTTTACAATGGCCTGCCGCATGGGGTCCAAATGAATGTTCCGCACGATATCCATATCGATCTTCACATAGTTGGGTTGGGTAACAGCAATGGTGTGCATCCCTGAATATCCGGCACCGGCATCATCAATAGCTATCTGATATCCCTGCTCCCGGTAATTGTCCAAAACCCGGTTGAATGCCTGATAATCCTTTATAGCATAGCGCTCAGTTATCTCAAAGATGATGGAGGAGGGCTTCAGACAAACCGCATCCAGATATTCTCTGGTAAGTCCCTGATGAAATCCCGGATCCTTGATGATACGGGGATCCACATTTAAAAACAAGACTTGACCCTCTTCAAGTCCGGCGGCTCTCTCTATGGCCAGCCTCCGAAAAAGAATTTCCAGATCCCAGAGACACTGACTGCGCTCCGCTTCTGCCAGAAGAGCCATGGGACTCTCTAAATCTGTATGACGGGGCCCTCTGCTTAACGCTTCATATCCGATAACAGCCCCATCCTCCAAGCGGACAATGGGCTGATAGAGGGTGCGGATAAGGCAAGATTCCATTATTTCAGTAAGACCGATCTGGCGATTTTCATGATTCTCACACGGTGGCATTGGGATTCCCCTTCTGTGGCTGCACGGTTACCTGAGCTGACAACCCCATGTTATACGTATTTGATTATCACCTTGTGTTTTATCTGTTAACTCCCGGTAAAGCAACTGCGTTTTCTCTTCGATTATCCCTGCGGCATGTTATCTACATTTTAACTATTTATATTCTGCCCTCGAATTGTTCAATACCACGCTCGGTCTTCGCCAACGTCTCTTTTACTGGGCAATTTCTTGCCAGGTGGAAATAATTTTCATACCTCTTTGATTTCTTTCATCCCATCATCTTGAAATAAATGTACCCTTTCAAAGTCATTTCACCTATCCCTGTGGATTTCTCTCTTGGCATGCCTCTTGCTATATCTAATGAACAGGACCTTGTCCTAATTTCATACACGGAGGCATATTATGAGCAAAGATTCAAAAAAGCTTGAGTTTTACGGGGGCGAGTGGGTTTCCTTTATTCCATTCATCGTCTTCATCGCCCTGATCATCCTTACCACCTTCACCTTCGGCTCCATATCGGACGGCGCACTCTGGGTTCCCGCATTCATGGCATTGATCGTCGCATTCTTCTTCGCCAAGGATAAGCAGCTGTATGGTGACACCATTATCGGAGGCATGGCCAGTAAGGAGGCCATCATCCCCGTTGTCTGCTGGATTTTTGCAGGCGTTTTCTCCCGGATTCTTCGGGATTCCGGTCTGGCCGGGGGCATTGCAGGCATCGCCGCTTCCATGGGAATTGACGGCACCTTTTTCATTGTCGTTTCCTTCATTGCTTCCGCCATCTTTGCCACGGCTTCTGGAACCGGCTTCGGAACCATCGCAGCCGGCATGGGCGTTCTTTACCCTGCGGGGATTGCCTTGGGCGCTCATCCGGGCCTTCTGGCCGGCGCCATCGTTTCAGGCGGTGCCTTTGGGGACAACCTGGCCCCTGTTTCCGACACCACCATCTGCTCCGCTACTTCCCAAGGGGTTGACGTACCCGGTGTTGTCCGCTCCCGCCTGAAATACGCCCTGGTGGCCGGGGCCATTACCATTGCCGGCATCATCATGATTGGTTCCGGATACTCCGGTGAAAGCGTCGGCTCTGCTGCCATCGATTACAATCCTGCCGCTCTTCTGATGTTGATTCCAGTAGCCATCACCATCTGGATCGCTGTTAAATCCGGCGATATCATCATTGCAACAACTGTCGGTTCTGTTCTTGCCGGTGCAACCGCTGTTATGGCGGGGCTTATGGATTTTATCCAGATTGATCCGGCTCAGGATGTGGCAAACAAAGCTCTGTTAAGGGTTTCCGGCGTCGGTCTGGACCGCACGGTAGACGGTGTTGTCTATTCCGGTATCAACAGCATGCTCCAGGTTTGCATCCTGGCAATCCTTCTATTCGGCTCCATTGCGATTATGCGGGCAGGCCGCGGAGATGTAAAACTCCTTGAAGCTTTAGGAAAGATCGCTAAGGGTCCGATGGGAGCGGAGTTCTCCATTGCAGGCATGATTGTAGCCCTTTCGGCTCTCATGGGGCTGAATGCTCCTGCCATATTGGCAGTGGGAGCATCCTTTGCCAAGCCGCTTTCTCAGCAGCACGGCATCAGCCCCTACCGAACCGCAAACCTATTGGATGCCACCTCCTGTACGTTGGTGTACTCCCTGCCCTGGACACCGGCCATCATCTACACCATCGGCTTTGCCAGAGATAGCCTGCATCCGCTGACGGCCATGGATGTGACACCCTTTGTCATCTACGCTTACGCCATGATGGCTGTTATGTTCCTCAGCATCATCTTCGGTATCGGACGTAACGATAACATGCCGAAAAAGACGGTTGTTGATAGTAAAACCGTCGCGTAGCCTCAAAAAGGAAAGGCCTCCGGAATCCCGGGGGCCTTTCCTTTCTTTTTTAAGCTTTTACGCCCAGTTCCTTAAGTATCTCCCGCACAGCCGGTTCGGTCAACCGTGTATCCTCTGCCAGAAACCGCACATCTGCTGCTTCCAAGACTTCTGCTTTACTGCTTGCCACGGCGTTCCGTATGCAGCTCCTTCTGAGTCCGCCCAGCTCAATATCCTTGATTGCAATCTGATCGAACCGTTCCGGGATAACGATGGTTTTACCCGGAACGTTGTCCTCGGGATTTCCCCGCCGGATTTCAATGCCGTTCTGCCGTGCAAATGTCAGCTGCGGCATGGGATGTTTTCCGGCTCCGGTGTACTCTGTCTCTTGAACCACAATTGTCTGATCCGCATCCATCTCTCTTGCAACGGCAATGGCTGCAGCCAATGAGGTGTTGCCGGCAGGTCCCCGCTCAATGCCCTCCAGTTGTGCCAGAAGCTCTGTCACATAGAACACCTCTCCCTGGGTGACTGTAACGTAACGATCCATATACCGCAGCACTCTGGCCGCATTCCTTGGCACATCTGCCCGATCCGGCCAAGAGGCGAAGGGAACGCCGAAGCCTGTATGTCCCGTGGTAAAGGATTTGCGGTTAAAATCGGAATCAGAGGCCATATGCAATCCCGAAAGATCCACGGAGGCACCAATGATCTGAGTCTCGCCCGCTCCGGCTTTTATAAGACCTCTGGCTGTTCCGGTAAGGTTTCCCCCTCCGGCATGGGTGGCCATAACCACATCCGGATGCCTCCCCTCTAAGGCCTGCATCTGCTGGGCAATCTCATAGCCCAGAGTTTCAACACCGGCAATACCAAAAGGCGTATAGAGAGATGCGTTGAAAAATCCGGTATCCTCCAGCAGCCGCAGGAACATGTAGAAAAGCTCAGGCCCTACTGTCAGCTGAACCACCTCTGCCCCGAAGGCTTCACATTTTCGTGTTTTTTCCAGTATTTCAGGCTGTCCGATCTTCCGGGAGTCAAAAACCTCCTGTACAATGATGCAGCGTAGCCCCCGCTGAGCTGCCTGAGATGCCACTGCCGCTCCGTAATTCCCGCTGGTGGCGGCGATAACACCTTGGAACCCCTTCTGCTGGGCATGGTATACCGAAACAGAAGCCCGTCGTGCTTTAAAGGAACCGGAGGCATTGGCGGCCTCGTCCTTCATGAAAATGCGGGCCCCCTTCCCTTGGGGAGCGTATTTACGAATCATCCGATTAATGTTCTTCAGCTCGTACAGCGGTGTGTTCCCCACCTTGGTTTCCGCCTGGATCCGCTGCATCTGGGCCATGGGATAGGCCGCTTTCTCCATCATCCCCTCGTAATCGAAGCCCAGCTTGCCGAATTCAAAGAGCCCGTAATCGATGCCCACAGCCTGCTTCATGATTTCATTCTTTCTTGCCATCACCGCCTGGTAGGATATATCACTCATGACCGCACCTCCTGAATATGCTCCAATTCTGACTTGATTTCCATACCAACCACCAGCAGCTCCGTAACAGGATTACCGTAATCGTGCTCATGGCGGGGCTCAACAGCCGTAAGCGTGCCCTTATCAACCCTGCCGGCCAGGGTTTGTATCATAACCGTGTCCCCCAGTACTGCGCCGTCTTCTACCAGAAACCCTTTGATCCACATCATCAGCGGTGTGCGCTTTGTGTCCTCCGGTACCTGCGGGGCTCTTTCCTCTGGCTTAAGAACACAGTTTTCAATCTCAACCCACGTTCCTTTCTTTACCTTCTCCATCATGCTCCTCCTTTTAAAGGGTAGTTGACGGAATGATGCCTTAGAGGTCATTCCGGTTCCACCTTTTATATTTTGCAAGAAGGATGCCAAAGGCCCGGCGATTATTCACTATCGCCGGGCCCCTGTCATTTTTCATTCAAATTGTATTCAACCAGCTTATTGAACAGCTGTCTCCGGCTGATATCCATCACTTTTGCCGCCTGGGTGATATTGTTATCAGCCTTCTGCATGACCTTGCGGATATACTCTTTTTCGAAAATACGCCGGGCATCCCGAAACGGCAGGGCGTCTGGAATTTTCAAGCCTTGAGTTTCATCTGCCGAAGACTTCTGCCCCGGATTGATCCGTAGCATGCCATCTCGGGAAAGCACCACAAGCCGTTCAATGATATTCTTCAGCTCCCGTATGTTGCCGGGATAATCGTAGCTCAAGAGATAGCGCATGGTTTCCTCATCAATTCCCCGAATCTCTTTCTTCATTTCCGCCTGCTGTTGGGCAATGAAGAACCGGATCATGTCTCCCAGATCCTCCCGGCGTTCTCTTAAAGGGGGAATCTCTATGGTCAGGGTATTGATCCGATAGTACAGATCTTCTCTGAAGCCTCCGGACCGCACTTCCTTGGATAATATTCTGTTAGTGGCGTTGATGAGGCGAAAATCCACATGGATGGACTTGTTGGAGCCCATCCGTTCAATCCGTTTATTCTCCAGTACCCGCAGCAGCTTCACCTGTGTGCTGAGGGACATCTCGCCGATTTCATCCAGGAAGATGGTCCCTCCGGCGGCTTCCTCAAAGCGTCCGATACGACGTCCTGCCGCTCCTGTGAACGCCCCCTTCTCATGACCGAACAGCTCGGACTCCAGCAAACTGTCAGAAAAGGACTGACAGTTGATGGCAACAAAAGGCATGGTGGCCCGGCTGCTCTTCCCGTGGATCATCTGGGCGAAAACCTCCTTGCCCACTCCGGATTCCCCCAACAAAAGCACATTGGCTGAGCTGGCCGACACCGCTTCAACCACACTTAGGATTTCCTGCATTTTGGGACTTTTTGTCTGGTTCAGATAGCGGGAATCCTCCCGCTGACGCTCAGCAATGTTGCTGCGGGTCTGAAGCTTCACCAGTTTCTTGGCCTTGTCGATCTCTGCCAGCAGTTCCTCCGGGTTATGGCTCTTGATGAAGTAGCCGAAGGCTCCCTTCCGCATGGCCTCCACTGCCGTTTCCACGCTGCCGTAGCCGGTTACCATGATCACCTCTACCGATTCCGGATATAGCCGGGCGATATCCTCCAGCAACGCCATCCCTCCTCTGACAGGCATGATAACGTCCGTCAGCACGATGGGATAATACTCCCTTTCCAGAATGTCCAAAGCCTCCTGAGCCGAGGCTGCCGTTTCCACGTAGAAGCCTTTGTTTTCAAGAATCACCCTGTATGTATCCCGATATTCCGATTCATCATCCACTATCAGTATTTTATACGGTTCACTCACGCAGTTTCCTCCCCTGTTACCGGCAGCATGACCGAGAAACATGTACCTTCTCCAATCATGCTGCTTACCGAAATATCGCCGTTAAGCTTCTTCACTTCCGTATAGACGATATATAGTCCCAAACCCGTTCCCTTCCCCGGTTCCTTTGTGGTATAAAACGGATTGAACACCCGCTCCATATCCTCCTTCGGAATCCCGCAACCTGTGTCCTTCACTTCAATAACCAGATCGCCGCCATGCCGGCTGACGTTAAGGGAAAGCTCTCCATCTTTATGGATGGCATCTGTTCCATTGGTAATCAGATTGATCAGTATATGCTTCAGGGATTCCGTGTTGCTGAATATCCGAATATCCTTGGGGCATTCCACCGCCATGGTGATATTCTGGGAAATCAGCTTCTTCTGTTCCAGCTCCACTATGTTCTGAATCAGCTCATTGACGTTGATCCATTCCCAGCTGTCACCGGATATTCTTGAAAAATTCAGCAGATTATCAATGATCCTGCTGGCGCGGTTTACCGCGCTGTCGATACAGTCCAGAGATTTCATAAGCTCTGGATTTTGTTTATGCGCTGTCTTTAGAATATAGCTGTAGTTCCTTACAATACCCAAGGGATTGCGGATCTCGTGGGCAATTCCTGCCGCCAACTGCCCTATGGCCACCATCTTATTGGCTTGAAGCATCTGATTCTTGGCCAGCTTCTCGCCGGTGGTGTTCTGAACGACTACCAGTATGCTCTTCAGATTTTCCTGAGAATCCCAAAGAGGATAGGTCCGGATCGTAAAGGCCTCACTGTTCATGTACACATCTTTCTCGCAGTTTCTGCTTTCCAAGCGGGTTTTATCCATGAGACAGTCCTCGCATTTGCCGCAGTATATTTGGAAGATTTCGGCGCAATCCCCTCCGATCCGATGTTCTGCCTCTTCACCCAAGGCCCGCTGTAAAACACTGTTCATGGTGATGACGGTCTTATCCAAGCCAACAACCGCCATATATTCCGTCATCCCGTCAAAAATCGTCTGCAGCTCATTCCGATTGTCCTGCAATTCGCTGGTACGGATCGCCACTTGCCTTTTCAGTGAATAGTTCCAGGTAACCATGCCCCCAACGGCGGCTATCAGTATCCCGGATACAATCAGGATGATCATCTTCAACCGTTCATAATCCGGAGCTTTAACGATGGGAGTTGATATCCCGAACCACTTCTGCTGAATTTTTTCCAACTGCCCCTTTTGATTGATGGCCTCGATGCCCTTATTCAGAATTCCCACCAGAGGAGCCTCCGCTCTGGGAACCGCAAACACCACTTCATTTTCATACAAGGGTTTTTCCACAATTTTCAGGTTCCCGGTGAGCCCCATCTGCTCCATCTGGTACAGCACAACCGGCTCATCTCCAGCCACAGCGTCCACATCTCCGCGCTCCAGTAGCGCCAGGGCCTCCGCAATATCACTGGTAAAGATCAGGGTCGCTTTAGGGTAGTTTTTTTTAAGAAAGCCGTTAACATAATCCCCCTTCTGAGTGGCGATGACAACCTCCCTGATGGGAGAGATTCCCGCAGCCAGCTTGTCCGCAGACCTTACAGCAAAGACGGCCCGCAGGTTGTATATGGGATTGGTGAACAGATAATGTCGGGACCGTTCTTCACTCTTGAACATGTCGCACAGATCGGTTTTTCCCTCTGAGAGGCTGCTCAGAGCCCCCTCCCAAACCATGGGATGCACCTCAATGTTGACCCCCAGCTCCAACGAAAGTGAATTCACATAATCCACGACAACGCCCTTGTATTGTCCGTCTGCTGTATCAATGAATCTCAGAGGGGGTGCATTCCTGTCTGCCGCATACACCAGACTGCCATGCTCCTTAAGCCATGCCGCCTCACTTATCGTAAGCAGATGTTCCTCTGCACCATCCCCCTCCGGCGCGACACGGACCTGGGCATAGCTTGGTGACAGCAAGGAAACTGTCAGTATCCCTGTTAGAACCACTATCAAAATCTTTCTATATGACCATCGCATATTTTTCACCTCACGAATATTCCATGCAGAAATTGTGCCAACTCCCCCCCTATCTTATTCGGATTGACGCGCCATTTCAATCTTCATGGCGGATAGAATTTTTCAAATAGAACAAATCATCATATATCCTTCACATTTGAGGACTATGATGAAGATACGGAAGAAATCCAACAGAAAGAGGTGGCGACGATGATGCGATATGGCGGATATGGAATGATGGGAGGCTTTGGCGGGCTGCTGATGCTGCTCTTCATGCTGGCACTGGCAACTCTGGTGGTATTGGGAATCCTTGCATTGCTCCGATATCTCAAGACCGGCAGGCAGGAAGAGCTTTACACAGGTACCACCGCACTGGAGGTCTTGAGTGATCGTTATGCCCGTG
The DNA here is from genome assembly GCA_964649745.1 of uncultured Peptostreptococcaceae bacterium. GTDB lineage: Bacteria > Bacillota > Clostridia > Peptostreptococcales > Acidaminobacteraceae > CAZEHS01. The sequence continues at coordinate 37,455 of CAZYQI010000025.1, forward strand.
GCGAGATCAACGATGAGGAATATGCAATAAAGAAAGCGGCACTCGCAAAAAAATAGTCAACAGAGAACGGCTCACGACATCTAACCTTGTCGTGAGCCGTTCTCTGTTAGTGAAGGATTCTTCCCGCAAAGGGGGCAGCTCTCCCGCTTTTCCCAAGGGATACGCCGAAAATCGGTTTTAAGGGCATCGAAGACCAACAGCCTGCCGGATACCGTTTCCCCCAGTCCCAACACCACCTTTACCGCTTCCAACGCCTGAAGTGTCCCTATAACGCCGGCCGTGGCACCCAGTATTCCGGCATCCACCGGAGCAGGAATGGCTCCCTGTTCTGGGGGCGTGGGATACAGACAGCGGTAGCAGGGGGTTTTGTCCGGAATAACGGTCATCAGGATGCCGTTATAAAAGCTGACGGCCCCCTCGATGATGGGGATCTTTTTAAAATAGCAGCAATCACTGAGCAGATACCTGCCGGTAAAGTTGTCCATGCAGTCCACCACCACGTCATACCCGCTGACCAGTTTCTCAACGGTATGGAGGCCAATCTTCACGGGATGCTTGACAATGTGCAGCTCCGGATTCATCTTCATAAGCTTTTCCGCCGCAGAATCCACCTTTAATCGCCCGATGTCTTCTGTATAGTGAAGAATCTGACGATTCAGGTTGGTGACGGATACCACATCGAAATCCGCTATTCCCAGGGTTCCAACTCCGGCTGCAGCCAGATAGCTCAGTACCGGAGAGCCCAGACCCCCGGCTCCCGCCACCAGAATTCGGGCATTTTTCAGTTTTTCTTGTCCTTCCACACCAATGCCCTCCAGAATAATCTGGCGGGCATAGCGGTTTGCAGTGGGCTCCATTTTGATTATTCCTCCTGAAACAGCGCCGTGGAAAGATACCGTTCGCCGGTATCCGGCAGGATCACCACAATGGTCTTCCCCGCGTTTTCCGGGCGCCTGGCAATCTGAACGGCTGCATAGGCGGCGGCCCCGGAGGATATTCCCACCAGAAGGCCTTCGGTTTTGGAAAGTCTCCGTGACGCTGCAAAGGCATCCTCGGTTTTAACCTGAATAATTTCGTCCACCACGGATGCCTTGTATATCTTCGGGATAAACCCGGCTCCGATACCCTGCAGCTTATGAGGCCCCGGGCTTCCCCCCGACAGCACGGGAGAATCTGCCGGTTCGACGGCAATCACCTTCACACCGGGTTTCTTTTCCTTAAGGGCTTCACCGGTTCCCGTGATCGTGCCCCCGGTACCTACCCCGGCTACAAGGATATCCACCCGGCCCTCGGTGTCTCGCCAGATTTCTTCCGCTGTGGTCCTCCGGTGAACCTCCGGGTTGGCCGGATTGTTGAACTGCTGGGGCATAAAAGCATCCGCCGTACCGGCTGTCAACTCTTCCGCCGCCTTGATGGCACCGTTCATTCCTGCCGGTCCCGGGGTAAGCACCAACTCCGCTCCTAAGGCCTTTAAAAGACTGCGCCGTTCCACGCTCATGGTTTCGGGCATGGTCAGGATCAGTCGGTAGCCCCGGGCCGCCGCAATGTAGGCCAGGGCAATGCCGGTGTTGCCGCTGGTGGGTTCCACGATTACGCCCCCGGGTTTTAAAAGGCCTTTTTCCTCGGCATCCGTAATCATGGCATAACCGATCCGATCCTTTGCGCTGCCGCCGGGGTTAAAGGCTTCCAGTTTTGCGACAATCCCGGTTTCAAGCCCTTCTTTCGCGCTGAAGTTCACCAGCTCCAGCAGCGGCGTATTCCCAATAAGCTCTGTGAGACTCCGTGCAATTCCCGCCATAGTGGCCTCCCTCTAGTTCAGTCCAATCCAGGATATAACCTTATCTATTTATGCTTCGTTGGTAATGCTGAAATCATTCCTGTATCTCCGGTATATGAACAAAGGAAACCGAATTTTTCCGGCTGGCCAGAAATTTTCTGAAGTCCTCGGAAGAAAGCGCCACTGTGGCCGTATTCACATTGGGATGGAAGGTGACCAGCTCTTCCTTCATAAGGACTTCGTCCACCATCACCCTTACCAGACCATCCGGATCGTTTATGATGCCAAAGGGAGACACGGCCCCCGGAAGAAGACCCAAATATTTCAGGAGCCGGTCGGGAGAGCCAAAGCTCAGGCGGCTGGTTCCCTGTTCTACAGAAAGGGCTTTTACATCCACCCGTTTTTCATCCGGAACCACCACCAGGAAATGCTTCTCTCCTTTCGCGTCCCTTAAGAACAGGTTCTTACAGCCCTGCCCCGGAATATCCGCCCAGTGCTCCGCTGCATCCGCCACCGTGAAAACCGGAGGGTGCTGATACACCTGATAGGTGACTTGAAGCGCATCCAATACCTCGTAAACCTGCTTTTCGTTTTCCATACCTTCCTCCTTTGCTGAAATTAGCGTGTTAAACTTTCGGTGAAAAACATAGGATAGCCACGGATTGACACGGATGGAATGGTTCATTTTGTTTTTTAGTGATGCGAATTCTGAGTATTTACACATAATTATGTATATTGTCCAAGCAAATATCCTAAATAAATAATCCGTGTAACCCATGGCTAAGAGTATTTCGACTTTATCACCGGGCTTTTAAGTCCGTTATTGCTTCTTCCTAAGGATTCCCTCCGCTCGGCCCATGGTCCCCCCAGTGAAGGAAAACCGCTGCTCCCATAACCAAAAGAACGCCCACCCCTTGCAGCAGATTGAGCCGCTCACCCAACACCAGAAAGGCTGTCAGAAGCGTGAAGGGCAGCTCCATGGTGGCAACGATGCTGGTCCGTTCTGAGCCGATAAGGGCTACGGATTTATAAAAAAATATCACGGGCATGATTCCGGCCACCAGGACCATCATAACAATATAGAACAGCGCCACGGTGCTGATTGCCGGAACACCGCCATTAACGGCAAGTACCACAGCACCCGAAGCCGCCATGCCATACAGATTGGTATAGAAACTGACAGTATAGGGGCTCATGGCCGTCATCCTTAAATCCGCATAGATGTTCAGAAAAGCGTAGGCCAAGGAGCTGCCCAGTCCCAGCAGAATCCCGATGAGGGGAAGGCTCCCCACACGGCTTCCAAAGAGATTCAAAACCAACACAGACCCTGCCATCGCCATGGCTAGTGCGATATAGTTGACGCGTTTCAACACCTTGATGCCGGTAATTGAAAAGAACAGCGTGACAAAAACCGGGTTCGTAAAAAGCAGCATGGATGCAATCCCTGCATTGAGATACTCAAGAGCGAAAAAAAAGAACATATTGGTGGCGAAGGCTCCCAGGATTCCCTGCATACCCAGCTGCTTAAGCTGGGTTCCGCTCACCCGAAACAGCCCCGGCTGAATAAGCCGTATACCCACCGCAAGAATCACCGTTGTAATGGCATACTGATAGAACACAAGACTCAGGGGATTGACCCCTTCGCTGAATATCAGCTTCCCCAAAACCGATATGAGCGCATACAGGGCGGAAGCCACAACGGCATAAACATAGCCCTTAAGAGGCAGACTGCGATGAATCGTTTTAACCATATGCAGTTCCTCCTCTCTCTGTCAGGTTCTATCGTATCAAAGTACTTCGAAATCATCAACCTGTCGGTGGTCACATTACCTCTTATTTGACAAGAAGAAGGAGCAGCCCCTGTGGCCGCTCCCCTCAGTCCGTAATGTCCGTTGGAGGAATCCGCTTTTTAAACCCGCATCACGGCCTTACGCTGACCAGGGTCGAATATCCGTTCCACACCTTCACAAAGGCATCCAACTGCCCGCGACCGGACAGGTATTCCAAGGACTTCCCGGTGTTCTCCGGCAGAAAATACTGGTCCAGATTGTAAGACATCCGGATTCCGGTTATATTCTGCTCTCCCTGATAAACGGCGGTTTGCGACCATACCGGCCATTCAAAGAACCCCTTCAGGTATATTCCTTCCCTGGGCTTGTCTAAAACCGCATGGTCCACCACATAATAGTCGCCCTCTTTCACAAGGATTACGTAAAGAGGCGTTCGGCGCTGCTCTGACCAGTTTTTCTCGTCCTTGAACAGTTCCGGTACCTTGTCGATGGGTATTTCGTTGATCTCATAGTTCAGTGTTACATAGTCCCCGCGGAACACATCCCGGGGATCCACGGGCATGGTCTTGATTCGGATCTCCTGGCCCAATTGAAGGGTCAACAACGGCGTAATGGTCATGGCGATCAATATGGCCAATGGAATCGCAGCACATAGCAGGAATTTCAATAAGGGTCTGTTATTCATTGAGAACCCCTCCCTTCCGGCTGCGCAGCCGCTCAAAATAGAATCCGAAGCCCAGCAGAATCAGACCCCCGATGATAAAGAAAAATGATTTGGGCATAAAATCGAAAAACGTGTCGAAATAGAACCTCAGGATGGTGGCACATACAAAGACCAGGGCCACCAGATTGCCCTGCCGTACGTAGCTTAATAAAAGCAATACGAACAGAACCGCAAACACAATGCTGACCGTTATCCCGTCACTGAACAGATCATAACGGCTCCATAGGTCCTTCCCCGTGATAAACAGGCCGGCAATCCCGAAGCACAGACTGCCCTGAAATTTGAAAATTTCACGGTTAAAGGGCCATTTGAACAGATACATGGCCGCCCCAAGAACTAAAAATACGGCGGCGGCAATCAGTCCGCTGACATCCATCTTCATCAGCACATATCCGGTACCCGCATAGAGCACCAGGTTGTTGAAAAAGGTGCCCGCCTTCGTTTGCCCCATTTGACTGTTGATGACATAAAGCACGGGAATGACCGCGAATATCCAAAGATTCCACCACCCGAACCCGTAGCATCCCAGGACGAAGACCAGCAGGAGGATCTGGGCAAAAATGTAGATGATCATATCCCGATACAGCCAGGCCATAGGCAACAGCCCCGCTCCCCAGAGCAGAAACGCATCCTGAAAATTTCCTCCGAGGTTAAACATCTGTCCCACAAGGAATATGCCGGCCCCATAGATAAGGCAGCCCAGGTAGATGAGGCTCTTTCCCGTTTTAGGATACTGCCCCATGGTCTTGTACCCGACCCCGTTGACACCGATGTAAAATCCGATGATAACCGCGAATTTTGCCAGCTTACTCATGGCAGCCCAGTTGCTGGCAATAAAGCTCAAAACCCCAAGGCCTACCAGCAGGGCACCGATGGTCAGGACTACCTTTACAAAATTCAGAGCCCTTACATCATACCGTTCCAAAATGGCGCTTCCGGTATCCTCGGCGATAAGCCCCTCCTGTTTCCAGACCGCAATTTCTTCCTGCAGAAAATTCATATGCGATTTGGATATTTCATGTTTATCCAACACATTCCCCTCCTCTCGTTAAGAGAGCCTGCATCCTCAATTTTGACACTTTGCACGGACTAGGTTCTTCCATACGGATATATACCCCTAATTCTTCGCCGGACACCAAAACCCTTCCTTTGTAAGCAGAATGTAATGATTAAAGAATTTGTAGTAAAATAGAGTAAAGGCGGTGAATTTATGAAAAATAAAAAAATATTATTAATAAGCGCAATCCTGATTCTGTCTGCATCGGTTGCGGCATTCCTTCTCCGCCCGCAGCCGGAGGCACCCCCGCCCCCTGACGCAAAGGCTGAACCGATCCCCGCTGCGGTAGTAACCACGCCCTCCGCACAGACCGTCACAACCCCTTCGGCCGCTGTGGAGCCCCCTGTTGAACCGGTTGCATTATCCGCTGCCCAGGCCCGTATCAATGAAATAGCGGCGAAAAACAGCGATGTGATCGGTTGGATCACGATGCCGAACACAAAAATTGACTATCCGGTGGCAAAATCCCTTAACAACGATTACTATCTCCACAGAGACCTGAACCGTAAGGCATATGATCCCGGAACCATTTTCATGGATTACAGGAATGTCGGGGATACCACAGACCGCTATGCCGTCATCTACGGCCACAACATGAAGAACGGCTCCATGTTCGGAACCCTTAAAAAGTACAAGAAGAAGGATTTTTACGATGCGAACCGGTTTTTCACCTACAGCACCCCCGACGGCGATACGCGCTATGAGATTTTTGCCGCCTATATCGCCCCCGCAACCCTGGAGCTGATTCAAACCGATTTTGCCGACGATGCCGATTTCATGAATTATATGAATGCCCGACTGAGCAAATCCATGTACCCTAAGAATGTGGAGCTGAAACCCACCGATAAGATCCTGACCCTGATCACCTGCACCTATGAGGTCAAGGATTCACGGTTTGTGGTTCATGCCCGGAAGGTGGAGTAACGCTAAATACCGTTCTTCGTAATACCCTTTTGCCACGGATAACACGGATTTACACGGATTAAAGGGAGCCTAATCGCATATGATCTCATGATTATTCCACTTTGCTGAATGTACCGCATGAATACACCTATATCCGTGCTGATCTGTGTATATCCGTGGCTAAATAATCATTTTTCCTTATAACAAGATCTACACAACAAGGGAGAGATTGCCGCGCTTTGCTTGCAATGACAGACTGGATCTGTCAACGCTAACGAGGTAGCAATCTCTCCCTTTATTTACATCTGAATTTGTCCTTAATCAAATGATTTAGACACTGCGGGATATCATATACCCTGCATCGGCCATGGCCTTGGTGATTTCCTCGATATGCCTGTGGCCATTGGCTTCCACCGTCACCTTCAGGGTTACGTTATGGAAGCGGTCCAGAACGCTGAACTGGTTGTGGTCCAGCTTGATGACATTGGCGCCGTTGCGAGCCAGGATTTCACTGACCCTTACCAGCTGACCGGGGGTATCCGGCAGATCCACCGCAAAGCTGAAAATCCGCCCCCGCATCACCAGACCCTTGTTGATCATACTGGAGATGGTAACCACATCAATATTGCCGCCACTGATCACCGATACGATGTTTTTTCCGGTGCAGTTCAGCTTCTTCAGACCCGCCAAGGAAAGCACCCCTGCGTTCTCTGCAATGAGCTTGTGTTTTTCCAAGAGCAACAGCATGGCATCCATAAGGTCGTAGTCGCTGACTGTGATGATCTCGTCCACCCAATGGCGGGCAATTTCAAAGGTGAGGGCTCCGGGCACCTTCACCGCCACGCCGTCGGCAATGGTGTCCACATGATCCAGGGTATACAGCCGCCCGGCCGCAAAGGACTTTTTCATCGCCATGGCACCTTCCGGTTCAACACCGATGATTCGTATGCGAGGATTAAGACTCTTCAGGGCCACCGCAATCCCGCTGATAAGGCCGCCTCCACCCACCGGAACCAGCACGGCATCCACCTCCGGAAGCTCGTCGAAGATCTCCAGTCCAATGGTTCCCTGGCCGGCCATTATGGCAGGATCATCAAAGGGATGCACAAAGGTAAGGCCCCGGGCCTCCTCCAGCCGCCGTGCTTCATGACACGCTTCATCATAATTATTGCCGGACAGGACTACCTGAGCACCGTAGCTCCGAGTTGCTTCAACCTTTATCAGCGGAGTGGTGCACGGCATGACGATGGTGGCCTGAACCCCCAGCTGGGATGCAGCCAACGCTACGCCCTGGGCGTGATTGCCTGCAGATGCGGCAATAAGCCCGCGGCTCTGTTCCTCATCCGTAAGGCCCAAAATTTTATTGTAGGCACCGCGAACCTTGTAGGCACCGGTAAGCTGAAGATTTTCGGGCTTAAGCCATATGTTGTTTCCCGATTCCTGACTGAACACCGGGCTGTGGATCAATGGAGTCTCTTTTATCCGCCCTTGGATCCGTTTGCCCGCGTCCCGTATGGCCGCCAGGGAAAGTTCCTCCGCCATTACTTCCTGCAGTACTCTCGCCAATGCCTCTGTCATTTGATTCTAGCTCCTTTCACCATTAGCCGGTCTATATGCCGGCATTTTGTATGGGTAAAACAAAAAATCCCGTCCTCTACTATGTAAAGGACGGGACTGATTCCCGTGGTACCACCTTTGTTCCCGCCAAAGCGGGCACTCTTTCTCGGTTCTGACAAACCCAGGCCGGTAACGGGGCCGTCCGGCTGCTCTTACTGACTTCAGAGCAGCAGCTCAGGAGGGATTTCCACGCCGAACCGGTGCCGGTTCACACCCTTCCCGGCTCTCTTTACCCGATATCCTCAGCGCAGCGTCTCCATCAACGCTTGCTTTCGTGTAATTGACCTGATTCTAACAGGAAGCAGCTGGACCGTCAAGTCTTTTGCGGTAAATTGATTGATTATTCTGAACGATAAGCGATAATGTCCTGTTATAACATAAAGGATTATGTCCCAAA
>CAZYQI010000026.1:0-44417 GCA_964649745.1 uncultured Peptostreptococcaceae bacterium
AGTAGGCCCTTATAGGGCTAAGCAAACCACCCGTTAGACGGGTGGTCCTGATTTATGCCGAAAGATGAATGAACCGTGGAGACTGGGGTAATATAGTGAAGTAATGGAATGACCGGTATACTGTCACCATTAAAGCTGGATTTTGGGTTTGTTACGGGAAGAGAATGTTGAGGCTATCTGATGGAGGTGTTCTAATGAATCGGAAAAATGTCAGCATTGTAATGGGTATTTTGAGTTTTATCCTGATGATCTGTGGATTTGTAGGTTATCTGTATCATATGGACGTTTGTGGATTGAAAGAGAAATGCGGTAAAGTGAAGAACGGTTGCTGCATGTGGAAGCCGCACTGTTGCAATAAAGAAGACGTGTAAACAAAAAAGCCCTAGGGCTTTTTTGTTTACACGTCTATAGGTCTTTGGGATCCTTCAATTGTACGCCGGTTATAAGGATGTTGTGTTCCTTCATAAGATCGATGTCCACATCCCGTATAACCCCTGTTCCCCGTACAACATAGTGAATCACCGGACGTAGGGGAAAGTTGTTGTTAACCTCTGTTACAACGGCAATAAGGCCATTGCTGAGGGTCACCAGAGTGCCCGGGGGATAGGGGACTATTTTCCGTACAAAGAGGGAAACGAGGTCAAAATCGAATTCCAATCCGGCTTCTCCCATCAGATATTCCATAGCCTCGTTGGGAGGAACAGCCTTTCCGGCAGAGGTATCGGATGTTAATACGTCATAGCGATTGCAAATGCTGACAATCCGTGAAGCAAGGCCTAAATACTGACCGGGGGTACCCCGGGGATAACCGGTTCCGTCATAGTTCTCATGGTGCTGCAGGATAATTGCCTTCGCAGTACCGTCGATGCTTCTGGAATCCTTAAGATATTCGTAGCCCTTAAGCGGGTGGGTTTTCATGAGTTCAAGATCGGTCTCTTTTAGAGTTTTTCCGGCTTTTATCGGCAAAAGAACCTTTCCGATGTCATGGAGCAGGGCACCTATAAACAGGGAGTGAAGCTGGTTCTTATTCATCTTTGCCTCTACGCCTAATATAAGGGAAAGTACGGCCACGTTAAGGGAATGTTCATAGGTTTGGTTGTCATAAGATTTTATATCCACCAGATTAATCATCAGGGTTTGGCTGCTGAGTATGTTATCAATGATCAGGGAGGATACGCTTTTTACAGCGTCAAGATACTTGGACATACTCTTTTGCAGTAAGAGTTTTCGGACATCCTGAGGCTCATCGGAGACACTGCGGGGTTTCTTCTCAAGGAGATCGAAGATGTTACGGATGGATTCGATGGCTCGGTAGCGTACCTCCGGTTGGATAATGTCCTTTATTTCCTGCTGGGAGTACCCATCATCAATGTACACGAGAAAAATGCCGTTTTCTTCAAGACGGATCAGAAGAGTTTCATTCAATTCGATCCCTTTTTTGAGAAGGATGCTTCCGGAGGCATTATAAAGGGTCTTGCCCAGAAGGGTTCCGGACCGGACGCAGTTTACCGGTACTAAGCGCATAGGGTCACCTCCAATGGGAAGATTTGTTTATCATAAGATTTATTTCATGAGGATCACAGCAAGAAACGTATCTGATTCCTATATGTTTTAGCTGTCTCCGTCATCCTGCTTTATACCCATCCCATTTTTCCATTACCCGTTTCACGTAGGCCTGTGTCTCCTTGAATGGAGGGATACCGCCATACTGTTTTACCCGGCCGGGGCCGGCGTTGTATGCGGCCAGGGCAAGCTCGGTGTTATTGTCGAAACGCTCCAGCAGGCCCTTGAGATAGCGGGATCCCCCCATGATATTTTCCTGAGGATTTGTGCTGTCTGTTACGCCAAGAGCCTTGGCAGTGGCTGGCATCAGCTGCATCAGCCCCTTGGCACCCGCTGAGGAAACCGCATCGGGATTAAAGGAGGATTCGGCATCAATGACAGCTTTGATCAGAGAAAAATCCATATTGAAGGTCTCCGCAGCTCTTTTTATGATCGGATCGAAATCATCCGGTCCTGATCGGAAGGTGCTGTCGGGAGCTTTGTCCAAGGAAGCTTCCTGTACAGACAGGATTTCCTGAAAGCCGTTGAATCCGGCTAAGCGTATGGGGATCCGATTCTGGATTTCATTCAGTTTTTCTTGAAATACCTGATTAACATTTTTAAAATCCATAATGGGCTCCTATGGTGGGTTGTTATCATTATACCATTCTGTATTGCAGATAAAGCAATAGGACCGTAATATGGTTTGGATATTTCGTATTATGGTATAATGTACAAAAGATTGATGAGTGAGGTGAACGTCTTGCCTGAACCCAGTGATGCCCCTGAAAAGCAAGGGGTCTGGAGAATCATAAAATATATCCTTCCGCTGCTGTTTCTTTTCGCAGGTTTTTTTGGAATCCAGATATGGATGGTTATGGATGAAAAACAGCTTCAAAAACCTGAGATGGAAATCGGCGAAAGCATGCCAGCCAACTCAGCCAAAGCCGATGTGGCAAAATTCACCACACAGGAGGCGGCTGTTCCCGGGGAAAAGGCGATCGTGGTACAAAAGACCAAGAAGGGCAGCGAACAAGCCAGTGCTTCAAAAATACCGGGCATGGAATATTATCGTCTTCAGGCTGGAAGCTTTGAAAATCAACAAGGCGCTGAGAAATTGAAGAAGAAGCTCCGGGAGATGGGGTATGGCAGTTTTATCGTAAATGCCGATAAAACGTCCAAAGTAATTGTCATGACCGTTTTCAGCAAGGATCAGTCTGAAATGCTCAAGACAGAGCTGGAAGCTAAAGGGGTATCCGGGTATACCGAGAAGGTTTCCGTGCAGGATGCAATGATTCTTCTGGAGCAGGACAGTACCCGGCTGCAGGGCTTCATGGATGCCTCTCTGACGGAGATACAGGCCATGCTGCGGGAGCTGTGCGACCATTACTACATTTACGAAATACAGGGAATAAACCCAAAGGAGTATGGAGCCCTTGTGGTCAGCCAGGTCAGCCGCATATCGGACATGAAGACAGAGGTTGACAACATGGAGGTAGGGGTGGAAGACAGGGTGTTGCAGGAACAACTGTCAGCGTATCTGGAGGAGTATGCCCGTTACCTTGAAAAAGTTGGAAAAGTGAAAAAAATGGACAGGACACTATTGTGGCCGGGAATCATAGAACGAATAGAAGCATATGGTCAAATAGAAGTACAGAATAAGGCGAATTAAGTGAATTACTTCACAAAAAACGACTGGACATATAGCGTCCAGCCGGTTTTCTTTTTTGTGTTGTTTATATGTAGAAACATTGAAAAATCTTTATTTGACTTGGGGGTGTATTGGTGTAAAATATTTAAGGATGGGACGTATAAATTATCATTGATGTTTGTTCGCTGTCCATTAATTCTGAATAAAGGGGTGAAACAATGGGTCTTCTGACGTTTAAGGGTGGGATTCACCCGCCTCATGCCAAGAAGGCTACTGAGCATCTGGCCATTGAAAAGGCTGCAGATCCTCAAACAGTAGCGATATCCCTTCGGCAGCACATCGGAGCTCCATGTGAACCGCTCGTGCAAAAGGGCGATAAGGTGAAGGTTGGGCAAAGAATAGGCGAGCCGCCTTCATTTGTTTCGGCACCGGTTCACAGCAGCGTTTCAGGAACGGTTAAAGATGTGGTGTCAAAGGAGATTGTGGGAGGTCCGGCAGTTTGCGTGATCATCGAATCAGACGGTTTGAACGAAGTGCACGAAAGCGTTCAACCCAAGGGGAGTCTGGATTCGCTCACAGGCAAGGACATTCTTGGAATCATCAAAGAGGCTGGGATTGTAGGTATGGGCGGAGCTGGATTCCCAACCCATGTTAAGCTGTCTCCGCCACCGGAAAAGAAAATCGATCTTGTGATCCTGAACGGTGCGGAATGTGAGCCGTATCTTACAGCAGATCACAGGCTGATGCTTGAAACGCCAGAACGGGTTATTTTCGGACTTAAGGCTATCATGAAGGTCCTTGGTGTTGAGAAAGGTTACATCGGTATCGAAGATAACAAGCCGGATGCGCTGGCGAAGATGCGGGAGACCCTGAAGCCAGGGGACGGCATTGAAGTGGTTGGCTTGCATACAAAATACCCGCAAGGGGCCGAGAAACAGTTGATAAAAGCCGTTTCCGGCAGAGAAGTTCCTTCCGGCGGTTTGCCTATGGATGCCGGTGCAGTGGTGAATAACGTAGCAACAGCTGCTGCAATCGCAGATGCCATTCAAACAGGGATGCCCATCGTTGACCGAATCTGTACCGTTACCGGTAAAGGAATTGCAAATCCCAAAAACCTGCTTATCAAGGTGGGTACGAACATCAAAGAAATCGTCGATCAGTGCGGAGGCTATAACGGCACTCCGGGAAAACTGATTATGGGCGGCCCGATGATGGGCATTGCCGCCTTCACCGACGAACTGCCGGCTACAAAAACCACTTCAGGGATTCTGGTGCTTACACCCGAGGAGGCCAACGTGCCGGAATCGGATAACTGCATGCGCTGTGGGAAATGTGTGGAGATATGTCCGGCTTCCCTGCAACCGCTCACAATGAGTGCATACGCCCTAAAGAGTGATTTCGACATGGCTGCGAAGTACAACGCCATGGACTGCATCGAATGCGGTTCCTGCTCGTTCATATGTCCATCCCGACGGCCGCTGCTTCAATCCCTCCGGCTTGCGAAGCGTGAAATCCTCGCAAATCGCCGGAAGTCAAAATAGACAGGAGGTCCGTCAATGGAACAGAAACTGATCGTATCGTCATCTCCACATGTGCGGACGGATGAAACCGTAAGCAAAATAATGCTTCAGGTCCTCCTCGCAATCGCACCTGCCACCGCATGGGGAGTTTATATCTTCGGCGTTCATGCCGCTATGGTTATCCTTGCATGTATCGCCGGCGCGGTTGTTGCAGAGGCCGCTGTTCAGAAAATCAGGAAGAAGAAGATCACTATTAATGATTACAGTGCTGTGGTGACCGGGGTGCTTCTGGCGCTTTGTCTTCCGCCCTCATTCCCGCTGTGGATGGCGTTTCTCGGATCCATATTTGCCATAGGTGTTGTCAAGCAGCTTTTTGGCGGGCTGGGACACAACTTTATGAACCCCGCCCATGCAGGCCGTGCATTTCTGATGGCCTGTTATCCGGTAGCCATGACCACTTGGCATGCTCCCTTTGTGCTGGGCAAACCGGATGCCGTCTCCTCAGCAACTCCTCTTGGCATGATGAAATTAGGGGATTTCTCCAACCTGCCAAGCTTTCAGGATATGGCTTTTGGTTTTTCCGGAGGCTGTATCGGTGAAACCAGCACGGTGCTGATTCTTCTGGGAGGCCTTTACCTGGTGTGGAAGGGTGTTATCAAAATCCATATCCCGGCGGTGTATATCGGCACGGTATTTGTGCTGACTACCCTCTTTTCCGGCTTCAATCCGGCAATGGGTGCTTACCATCTGGTGTCAGGGGGTCTGATGATCGGTGCGTTCTTTATGGCGACGGACTATTCGACATCTCCCGTTACGTATCGCGGGCAGCTTATTTTTGCACTGGGATGCGGGATCATTACGTCACTTGTACGTTTTTACGGTGGCTATCCGGAAGGGGTCTGTTATTCCATCCTTATCATGAACGTTGCTACGCCTCTGATTGATAAGTTCACCGTGTCAAAAGTGTTCGGAGGTGCAAAAGCATGAAGCTGGATATGAAAGAAATTGTAAAACTGGGAATCATACTGCTGATCATCTGTTTTGTTTCCACAGCCCTCCTGGCCTTGGCAAAAGAAATCACAGAGCCCAAGATATTGGAACAGCGGACTCTTGCTGCAGAACAAAGCCGAAAAGAAGTACTTCCTGCTGCGGAAACTTTCGAAGCCCTGGATCCAGCCAAGCTGAAGGAACTCCAGGCTGCGGATGCCACCATTGCAGAGGTGTTTGTAGGCAAGAAGGGCAGCGAGGTTATTGGGTACTTTGTAAAGGCCACGCCCTCTGGCTATGCGGGAGCGGTAGAGATACTGACAGGTATCGATAACGAAGGCAAGATCGTGAACGTGAAAATGGGCAAGAACTCCGAAACGCCAGGTCTTGGAACGGTTATCGGAGAACCTAAGTTCATCTCCCAGTACATTGGTAAGGGTGCAGCCGGACCGCTGGAACTGATTAAGACTCCCGGTGCGAACGAAACCCAGGTTACAGCAGTTACGGGGGCAACTATTACATCCCGTTGTATGACCAACGGTGTCAACTCAGCGATAGCCGCTGTTGTGACACTGAAACAATAGGGGGTGGACATCAATGAAACTGAGTACTTTGACCAACGGTCTGATTAAAGAAAATCCGATATTTTTCCAACTGATTGGTATGTGTCCAACGTTGGCAGTTACCACGAAAGCAGAGAACGGCATCGGGATGGGCCTGGCAACCACTGCCGTGCTTATCGCATCCAACGTTGCTATTTCAATGATTCGTAATTTTGTACCGGGAAAAATCAGGATTCCTGCGTTCGTTATCGTTATATCATCCTTCGTAACAATCGTAGGAATGCTGATGGAAGCCTATGTACCGGCACTCTTCACATCGCTGGGTATATTTATCCCGCTTATCGTGGTTAACTGTCTTATCCTTGCCCGTGCCGAGGCGTTTGCATTCAAGAACAATCCCATAGATTCCGCCTTGGATGGCATCGGTATGGGTCTTGGCTTCACCATGGCTCTTACCATTCTGGGTTCTATCAGAGAACTTTTCGGAAACGGTTCAATCTTTGGTTTTAACCTTTTAGGGGCTTCGTATCAGCCCGCACTGATCATGATTTTGCCGCCGGGGGCATTCCTGACTCTTGGGTTCCTGCTGGCCATCAATAATGTCATCAAGAACCGCAAAGCTGCGTAAAGGAGGGGAATTCTTTGGAAAATGCAAATCTTTTCGTGATCATCGTCAGTGCGATTCTTGTCAACAACTTCGTACTGTCACGATTCCTGGGTATATGCCCCTTCCTGGGGGTTTCCAAGCAGGTTGAAACGGCAACCGGCATGGGGATGGCAGTTACTTTCGTTATTTCCCTGTCCGGTGTCATCACATGGGGAATCTACTACTATCTGCTGGTTCCCTTGAAGATGGAATATCTCCAAACAGGTGCGTTCATCCTGGTTATCGCTGCGTTGGTACAGTTTGTTGAGTTTGTGCTGCAGAAGACATCCCCAACCCTTTATCAGGCATTGGGAGTATACCTTCCGTTGATCACTACCAACTGCGCAGTACTGGGTCTTGCGCTGCTGAATATTCAATACAAGTATGGTTTCATTGCTTCACTGGTGAATTCCGTTGCGGCACCGCTGGGCTTTATGCTGGCAATCGTACTGTTTGCAGGGATTCGTGAGCGCCTTGAGTTGGCTGATATACCAAAGCCCTTCGAAGGCTTTCCAATTGCACTGATTACGGCAAGCCTGATGGCGATTTCATTCCTGGGCTTTTCCGGACTCGTATAGGGGGACACTGACATGAATATGAGCAGTATATTGATTGCCAGTGCCAGTATCGGTGGTATGGGTCTTATTTTCGGATCGGCTCTGGCGTTTGCTTCGCAAAAATTTGCTGTAGAAACGGATCCCAGAACTCTGGAGATTCTTGAGGTGCTTCCCGGCGCCAACTGTGGCGGCTGTGGATTCCCGGGCTGCGGCGGATTGGCCGGTGCCATTGTTGCAGGGGATGCCCCTGTGAATGCCTGCCCCGTAGGGGGACCGGATTGCGCGGCTAAGGTGGCGGCAATCATGGGCATAGAGGCGGAAACTGGCCCTCGGAAGGTGGCGCGGGTGCTTTGCAAGGGCGACTGTGACACAGCCCTTGAACGATTCAAGTACGACGGCATCACCGACTGTAAAGCGGCCGTCATGCTTTCAGGGGGCAGCAAGGCGTGTCAGAATGGCTGTATGGGCCTGGGCACCTGTGAACGGGTATGCCCCTTTGATGCCATCCATATCAATGACAAGGGTCTTGCGGTGGTTGACTCGGAAAAATGCGTAGCCTGTGGACTTTGCATCAAGGCCTGCCCCAAGACGGTTATCGCGTATGTGCCGTATTCCCAGCAGGTTATTGTGGATTGCAAAAACGGTGAAAAAGGCGGCCATGTGAAGAAAAACTGTGGTGTCGCCTGTATCGCCTGCGGAATCTGTGAAAAGAACTGTCCCTTTGATGCCATTCATGTAACGGATAATTTGGCAAAAATCGATTATGACAAATGCACGTCCTGTATGATCTGTGTTGAAAAATGTCCGACCAAAGCCATTGCAGGGGACCTGGCCAGCCGAAAGAAGGCGTTCATCGACGAAGCGGCCTGCATCGGTTGTACCATCTGCAAGAAGGTTTGCCCGGTGGAAGCCATTGAGGGCGAATTGAAAGAGAAGCATCATGTGCTGTCGGATAAATGTATCGGCTGCGGCGCGTGCGAAGCGAAATGCCCTAAAAAGGCGATTGTGATGAAGTAATCAAAAATAGTACTGCGGCCCCGGATGGTCTTAACCCCCATCCGGGGCCGTTTCTATATGCAAGGCTTTCCAAGCCGGAAAAGATGCTTGTCACCCCTGTGCACAAATGCTAAACTGATAGATGGAAGGTTGTCCAAGGGCAGCCCAATATACACAGGCCCGTAGGGGCAATTTTTTTGGCTTTATGCCGAAATGGAGGCAGACATGCGAACCGCTCGAAACACCTTGTCATTCCTTCTGGTTCTTCTTGTGGGCCTGGTTCTTGGTGGAATACTTGGAGAGCTGCTCAAGGATGTAGTCCCCATACTGGCCTATGGAAAGTCCATCGGATTCCAGCCGGTTACGGTGGATCTCAGCGTGATCAAGCTTACGTTGGGTCTGACCATGCAGGTAAATCTGGCCGCAATCATCGGGATTGTAGCAGCCGTATTCATTTTCAAGAAACTATAAGGATGGCGTAATTTATGGAAAGACTGATACTTGCATCAGGTTCTCCGCGACGCAAGGAAATCCTGGGACTGTTCGACAGGCCCTTCGATATTATAATCAGTGATATTGAAGAGCCGGTGGTCGAAACGGATCCGCCTGAAATAACAGTAATGGCTCTTGCTCTTGAAAAGGCGCTGGACATCGCTTCCCGGGTGGAAGCGGGTGCTCTTGTCATTGGGGCGGATACCCTCGTTTACTGCGAAGGCTATATGGGCAAGCCTAAGGATAAAAAGGATGCCTGCACGATGTTGGAACGTTTGCAGGGAAGAGTCCATCAGGTGCATACCGGCATTGCCGTTGTACGGGCAGGTACTGATGAAAAGGTAGTGGATTCCGTTTGCACGACGGTTCACATGAAAGCCCTTTCAAAGGAAAAGATCCAAAGCTACGTGGACAGCGGTGAACCGATGGGAAAAGCCGGCGCTTATGCCATACAGGGTAAAGGGACACTGTTGGTTGAGGAAATACACGGCGATTATTTCAATGTCGTAGGGCTCCCTGCTCAGCGATTGGGAGAAATTTTAGATAAACACTTCGGCTACAAATTGATGGGATGAGGAGCATGAATGAAACCAGGCACCGGTTTTTCAATCAGAGATCTGGCACCTCAGGAGCGACCCCGTGAAAAAATGATACAAAACGGTTCACAAACCCTTTCCAATGCCGAACTCCTGGCGATATTGATCAGGACCGGTACCCGGGATCTGTCCGCACTGGATCTGGCAAACCGGATTCTATCGTTATCGGAGGATGGTCTTCGCCACCTGTCTGATTGCAGCGTGGAAGATCTGTCCACCGTAAGCGGCATCGGACCGTCGAAGGCCTGTCAGATCCTGGCCGGTGTTGAACTTGGAAAACGCATGGCCAGAGCCCGGATATTGAATCCGCGTATTCTGAATCACCCCAGGGAAGTGGCGGCGTATCTCATTGAAGACATGAAGGATCTACGTCAGGAATGGTTCAGGGTGCTTCTCCTCAACAACCGAAAACAGGTTATGGGATACGAGACCATATCCGTAGGCACGCTGAATGCGTCCCTGGTACATCCCCGGGATGTATTTGAAAAGGCCATCCGAAAAAACGCATCCACCATCGTGTTGGTGCACAATCACCCCAGTGGAAATCCCAGCCCCAGCGATGAGGACCGCCATCTTACCAAGCGGCTTACAGAGGCAGGGGCATTGATGGGCATAGAAGTAATTGATCATGTTATTGTTGGCAACGGAAACTATTACAGCTTTAAAGAGCATCAGATCGGTTGAAGCTGAAAAGGAGAATACCATGTTCAAATTTGGAAGCAAGGATTTAGGAATAGATTTAGGAACAGCAAATACTCTGGTCAACCTTAAGGGCAAAGGAATCGTTGTTCGGGAGCCGTCAGTGGTCGCACTTCGGGCAGATGACCGGGAGGTTCTTGCTGTAGGTTTTGAGGCAAAGAAGATGATTGGCCGTACACCGGGTAACATCATTGCCATTCGCCCTCTTCGGGACGGTGTTATTGCGGATTTTGACATCACCATGAAAATGCTGAAGTACTTTATCCGCCGGGCAAACCCGAAAAAATCTATGTTTTTCGCACCGCGGGTGGTTGTAGGGGTTCCTGTGGGTGTTACCGAGGTTGAAAAACGCGCAGTCATCGAGGCGGCAATTTCCGCGGGTGCTAAGGATGCACTCCTCATTGAAGAGCCCATGGCGGCGGCGATCGGTGCCGGACTTCCGGTGGCCGAGCCCAATGGCAGCATGGTGGTGGATATCGGAGGCGGTACCACGGAGATCGCTGTTATTTCCCTTGGAGGTATCGTAACCGCTAAGTCGGTTCGTGTTGGTGGCGATGAAATGGATGAAGCCATCGTGCACTATATGAAGCGGGAATACAGCCTGATGATCGGCGAACGGACGGCCGAACAGATTAAAATTGAAATCGGCTCGGCGTTTCCCGGTCAGGAACGGCGAATGGAAGTGACCGGGCGAAACCTGGTGACGGGTCTGCCCAAAACCATGGTGGTGGGCTCCGGGGAAATTCTCGAAGCATTGCGAGAGCCTGTGGCAATTATCATCGAAGGGATCAAGAGCACGCTGGAAAAAACACCTCCGGAACTGGCCTCCGATATTATGTTGCAGGGTATTATGCTCACAGGGGGCGGTGCCCTGTTGGATGGCATGGACCGTCTGATTCACAGCGAAACCAAAATGCCGGTAAGGATTGCCGAGAATCCCCTGGATTGTGTAGCTCAGGGGACCGGTATCGCACTGGACAATTTCGATATGCTGAAATCGGTTTTTATCCGATCAAAAAAGTAAACATGTAATCAGGTGAGCATATGAATCTTAATGTAAAGTGGCGGGCTTGGTTAACCCTGGCTGCTGCTGCAGTATTGATCGTTGTCATTGGACTCACAATGGGTGGCCGAAGTCGTGTAACGACCATAGAAAACCTTATCGGTGCGGTGATGACCCCGGTGCAACTGACGCTGCACAATGCGGGAACCGCAGTTGGGGAACGGATGGCGCCCCTCATCGACGTGTGGTCCTATGAAAAGAAAAATGCCCAGCTGAAAGCTGAAAATGAAAAGCTCAGAGATGCGCTTATAAAAGCAACGCTGACCAGTCAGGAATTGAACACCCTGACTGATTTGCGTGCGTCTTTGAATTATGCCAAATCTCAGAATATCAACAATTACATCACCTGTGACATTATCGCCAAGGATTCCGGCAACTGGTACAATCTCTTTGTCATCAATGCCGGTACCAAACAGGGTGTTGTGAAAAACAGCACGGTGCTTTGTGGCGAGGGACTTGTAGGCCTTGTTTATGAAGTGGGTGACGACTGGTCCAAGGTGGTAAGCATCGTCGATAACAAGAGTGCGGTGGGTTTTGAGATCATGGATATCCAAAACAACTTTGATGGCCGGGTTACGGGGAACGCGGACGGGTCGCTGAAGGGATATTTGTATGACCCCAGGGCAGTTGTTCATACCGGGCAGCAGATTATCACATCAGGTCTTGGGATATATCCCCGGGGCATACTCATTGGTGAAATTCGAGAGGTTATTGTCAACAAGGATAACCTTCTAAAAGAGATTGTTGTCGAGCCTGAGGTTAATTTCCTCAAGTTGGAAAGGGTTTTTGTTATCCCCAAAACCAACACCTTTGTGGAATAGGCGGTTCTCATGAAAATCCGGTATTTAGTCCTTATCGCCTTGGCGAACTTCATCTTGCAGACTGCATTGGCCCCGTACCTCCGTGTTTTAGGAGTGGCGCCGAATACAGCGCTGATACTCACTGTTGTGATCGCCATGCTGGGTGGAGCAGAACGGGGCTTGGCCTTCGGCCTTGCCGCCGGCATTTTGCAGGACCTTTTCTTTTCAAAAGCACTTGGAATCCACACGCTGATTTACGGGCTTCTGGCTCTTGGAGTCGGACTCATTGAAGCCAAGCTGTTTAAAGACAATCGTCTAACCCCGGCAGTGTTGATTATTGGAGCAACTTTTGCGTTTTATGTCATTTCATATTTTACGTTCTATTTAGCGGATGACGTTGCTGGCATCACATATATGCTGACCCGTCAGTTCCCTGTGGAAGCCATCTATAATACGGCGGTATGTCTGCTGTTCTATCGCAGATTGTTTTCCAAGGTATATGGGTATGGTCTGCGCTGAGAGGTTGGGACATGTTAAGTAGATTCTATGACCGAAAAAGCCATATTCAGCTGTTTTTTCTGATTTTCACCTGTCTGATGCTCCTGAAGCTTGCCATTGTCACCATCGTAGACGGCAACGACTATCGGGAGATGTCACTGAACAAGCGGCTGAAGAAAATACCCCAGGTAGCCAAACGTGGGGAAATTCTTGACCGTAACGGCCAGGTGCTGGCAGGGAATACCACTGCGTTTACTGTACAACTCATGTCCGGTGAACTTCCGGCAGAGGAGTTCGGCCAGGTGGCTGTGAGTATCTTTACCATTCTGGATGATAAAAATGAAAGCCATATAGAATTTCCAATCCGCTTTAACGGCGACACGGCATACTATCAGTCCGATATTGATGCAAAGGATTGGCTTTATGCCAACGGCTACGATACCAATATGACGGCAGAGCAGGTTTTCCAGCAGGTGAGAGATCAAAATCAGATATCTCCGGAACTGGATGCGTACGCGGCGCAGAAATTTTTGCTCCTTAAAGGGGTAACCCTTCCGATATCGGTAAAGGATATGAAGTTTACGTATCAGCTGGATAAGGAGAAGTTCCTGTCTCTTTACGGACTTGATGACCAAACCCCGGCATCTTTGGCGTATCAGAAGGTGCGACAGAAGTTCAAGGTTCCGGACACCTACTCCAGTAAAGACGCGTATAAAATCATGTCTCTTTATCATGCACTGAGGGAAAAAGGCTACCGAAAATATGAGCCTATAAAGATTGCCAACGGTATTCGTAAGGAAACCGCTATTCTCATTGAGGAAATGGGGATGGATCTTCCGGGAATCAAAGTAGAGATCGAGCCGGTCCGCGTCTATCCATTTGCCAATCAAGCGGCTCATGTGCTGGGCTATATGGGTAGGATTGCATCCGATAAAGAGTATGAAGCCTATGTTACCGGGAAAGGGTATCTGCCTGGAGATTTAATTGGGAAATCGGGCATTGAAGGGGCGTTTGAGGATTCCCTCCGAGGCCAGAACGGCTACAAATATATTGAGGTGGATGCCTACGGGCGGCAAGTACGGGAGGTTAAACGGGACTTTGACGGCGTGGAGGTCACGACACCAAAATCAGGAAAAAACATTGAACTCACCATTGACGTAGAGCTGCAAAAAACAGCAGATGAAGCCCTGGCCAAGGCGCTGAAGGCCATCCAAGTGGGCGGAACCTATCAAAGTCCGTGGGGGAGCTACAAGTACTCCAAGGCCTATCCCAAGGCCCGTACCGGGGCAGCAGTCGTTGTCGATGTGAGGACGGGAGAGGTCCTGGCTCTGGCCAACTATCCCTCCTATGACCTGAATCTGTTTTCAACCGGCATTAACAGCAAGGACTGGGCGGCGCTTCAGCCGGAAAACCCCCGTGACCCCCTGGCGCCCCGCCCGCTGTTTAATCTTGCGGCACAGACAGCGGTACAGCCGGGCTCAACCTTTAAAATGATTACGGGCTATGCTGCCGTGGCACAGGGGCTGTCGCCAACCGCCCGACTGATGGACGGCGGTTACATCAAAACGGCCGACGGTACCACCCGTGCCTGTTGGATATGGAATAAAAACCGTGGAAATCACGGATATGTAGACCTCCCCCACGCCCTGGAGGTATCCTGCAACTACTATTTCTTTGATGTGTCCAACGGGAAGGATTATTATGAAAACCGTTCCCTGGGCATAGACATGAATGCATCAAAGCTTATCGAATATGCAAAACTGTTTGGTATGGATGAGGCGTCCGGTGTAGAAATTGGAGAAACAGTGGCCGGTGTCCCGGACCCGGAAAAGAAAAAACAGGAGCTGCTGAAAGCCCTGCGACGGAAAATGAAGGATATCGGACCCAAGTATTTTCCGGCAGCCATGATTCAGGATGAAGACCAGTTTGATGCCCTGATGTTAAAAATAAACGCCTTAGCAGATGAGAATCTTGGGCGACGGGCACTGGTAAGAAAACTCATCGCTCTCGGTGCAAATCCGGATGAGGTGTATACCGAGGGACTTGCAGATGTGATTAAGTACAGCTTTTTCACACAGATGCGCTGGTTCGAGGGAGACACCTTCAACCTGGCCATTGGACAGGGGGGGCATTCCTATACACCCTTGCAGATGGCGCGGTATATTGCTGCGGTTGCCAATGATGGAACCCTGAACAAGCTTACGCTGATCAAATCAGTTGATGGCACTGTCCCTGAAAAGGAAAAGCCGGCGTATATCAACGACAAGAATATCATGCATTTTCTGAGAGAGGGTATGTACCTGGTGGCCAACGGCGACAAGGGAACCTCCCGAGCCGCTTTTTCGGGCTTTCCGGTAACGGTGGCGGCAAAGACGGGTACTGCGGAAAAAGAGGGGAAGCTCCCTCCTGAAAAGGAAGAAGATTATATCAAGCAATATCTTCGCCTGATAGCACCCCGATTGGGATACCGACAGGTTGATGACATGGCGGGGCAGATCCTGGCCCAGCGGAACAAAGAGCTTGCGGTACTGGAACAGCAGCTTCAAAACGCTCAGGATCCGGCATTGAAAACAAAGCTGAACGACAAGATCAACAATTACTTCAATTACGACCTTCTGAGCCGCGGGTCGGCCATGCGGGAAGCCATTAAGAAACTAAGCAACGGAGCGGTTAAGGATGAAGACATCGACCGTTATAAGGATGGGTACGATAACTTCACCTGGTTCGTATCCTTCGCTCCCTATGAAAATCCGGAAATAGCAGTGGTGGTTCTGATTCCCCAAGGCGGTGCGGGGGGGTATGCTGGCCCCATCGTCAAGGATATCTATGCGAAATACTTTGGCCTTCAGGCTACAGAAGTCCAAAGCGGTGTGCAGCAGGTAGACGGCGATGAAAACCTGCATTAGTCCCAAGGGCTCCGTGTGTATTTTCCAGTGCCTTCCGTGTGTGGAATGTGGTATACTGGGTATATTCGAGAACCCTGCAACTGGAGGCGTTATTCAATGAGTCTTTCATATTTGGTTGAATTTAAGGGTCATCGGGAAGGGATATACCTTCAATTTCATAAGGATGCGCCCTTAGGGGACATTTTGGAACATCTGCGTAAACGGCTCACCGGTTCTGCGGATTTTTTCAAGGGAGCCCGGGTAATAGGTATTTTGGAAAGAGATTTAGATTCGGCGGAAATAAAAGCAGTACGGTCGATCGTAACCGGTGAATTTGGTTTGGATATGGTTGAAAAGCCGGTTAAGAAATCGCCAAAGCTGATATTTGAACTGGAAGGAATCCCGGAAGGGAATCATCACGAAGATGCGGATACCCAGGTTCTAGGGGATACCGTGTTCCACAGAGGAAATCTGCGGAGCGGAAAGCGTATAGAATCCCGTGGTCACCTTGTTGTCATGGGAGATGTTAAGCCGGGAGCTGAGCTCCTGGCCGACGGAAATATCATTGTTATGGGCGTTCTCAAGGGCTTTGCCCATGCGGGACGGAGTGGAGATGAAAGCGCATATGTGGCAGCCAACAAGCTGGAGCCTACACAGCTTCGTATAGCCGGCCTTATCACCCGTTCGCCGGACGAGGGTTATGAAGAACCGGATTATCCGGAGCTGGCCAGGATACAGGATGGCCGCATCGTATTCGAGCCGGCGGTGTAAATAATGAACAGTCGCCACGGATCACACGGATTTACACGGAAGAGAGTCTTGTAAAACAGATTAATCGACTTTATTCGTGCCCATCCGTGTGATCCGTGGCAAAAATAGTTCGTTGGTAGTGATAATCATACAAAGACTGACTTCGCGAATTGTACTAACAGGAGGATCATAATGGGTGAAGTAATTGTAATAACCTCGGGTAAAGGCGGTGTAGGGAAGACCACTACCACAGCCAACATAGGAACCGGATTAGCGCTTCGCGGCAAGAAGGTCGTTGTTGTGGATGCGGATATTGGTCTGCGGAACCTGGATGTCGTGTTGGGGCTTGAGAACCGGATTGTTTATGATATTGTCGATGTAGTCACCGGGGTCTGCAAGACCCGTCAGGCGCTGATCAAAGATAAACGCTACGACGGGCTGTTCCTTCTCCCGGCGGCTCAGACCAAGGACAAGAACTCTGTAACAGAGGATCAAATGCGTACCCTTTGCAGTGAGCTAAAAGAGATGCATGATTATGTCATCGTAGACTGTCCCGCAGGGATCGAACAGGGCTTTAAGAACGCCATTGCAGGTGCCGATAGAGCGGTGGTTGTAACCACTCCTGAAATTTCGGCCGTGCGTGACGCCGACCGGATCATCGGGCTATTGGAAGCTGCGGATCTTGGAAACCCCAAGCTGGTGGTTAACCGTATCCGGTACGACATGGTAAAGCGCGGCGATATGATGACCATTGAAGATATGCAGGACATCCTGGCCATCGAGCTCATCGGCATTGTTCCTGACGACCAGGATATCATCATTACCACAAACCGTGGGGAACCTGCCGTGTGCATTGATGAGTCCCTGTCCGGCCAGGCATTTCGAAACATCACCGCCCGGATCATGGGTGAGGAGATGCCGTTCTTAAACCTGGACGTACAGGATGGGTTTATGTCACGGCTGAAAAAGTTGTTCAATATTGGCAGATAAGGAGGGGTTCCATGTTGGATCTGTTAAAATTCTTAAGTCGCGAAAATTCAAGCAAGAATGTTGCCAAAGAGCGGCTGAAGCTGGTATTGGTACATGACAGAGCAAACTGCTCTCCTGAATTCCTGGAGAGAGTCAAGGGTGATCTGCTGAAGGCCATATCGGAATATATGGAAATTGATGAGGAAAATCTGGACATCCAGATTACGCGTACTCCCGGCAAAGATGGGAACCGACCGGCTTTGGTGGCGAATATCCCCATCAAGCACATGAAGCGGTAACGGGCTCAGTTGAAAAACGAAAGATTTGCCATGGGCACCTAATCACCCATGGCTTTCTTGTGTCAGACAGGAGATTCTTATGATCCGGACACTGATCAAAAGTGTGGATTCAAAACTAATGGCAGCGGTGGTGCTCCTATTTTGCATTGGGATGCTTATGATTGCCAGCGCCACCAATGTGCCTGAAACAGGGCCTAACCGTCAGATTATCATTCAGGGTGTGGCCTTCATTATAGGGCTTTTTCTGATGTTTCTGGTCATGTGCATCGACTACAACACCTTCGGAGAGTTCTATCGGATCGTCTATGTGATGTCAATCGTCATGCTGCTGCTGGTGTATATACCGGGGTTGGGAGTGGCCCACGCAGGTGCTCTGTGCTGGATCGACCTAGGCATCATCGATTTTCAGACATCAGAAATTGCCAAGTTGGGCTATATCCTGTTTATGGCCAAATATCTGGAACGGCAGAACGGACAACTGGATTCTCTTAAAGATCTTCTGACTCCGCTTCTGTTGGCGGCTCCCTTTATATTGTTGCTTTTGAAGCAGCCGGACCTGGGCGGTACCCTGGTTTTCGTGTCCATTACAGTGGGGATGGTCTATGTGGCCAATATCAACACCCGACTTTTTTACGGCGGGCTGGGAGCGGCAGTTTTGGCATCACCCCTGGCATACTTTCTCATGAGGCCTCACCAGCGGGTGCGGATTGACGCATTCCTGCATCCCAACGACCTGTCCTTGCCGGGAAACTATCAGGTTATGCAGTCGAAGATCACCATCGGTTCAGGTCAACTGACGGGCCGGGGTATTTTCAACGGAGTATTTCATCGCTACGACTATCTGCCTGTACAGGAATCGGATTTCATCTACGCGGTATTGGGTGAAGAAACCGGATTTGTCGGTGGAGCCATCGTTATTTTTCTTTACTACTGGTTCTTAAGCCGAATCATGGCTGTGGCCGGTATTGCCAGGGATCTTTACGGGAGCCTGGTTGTCACCGGAATCGCATGTATGTTCGCGTTCCAAATTTTTGAGAACATTGGCATGACCATCGGTCTTATGCCGGTAACCGGGGTAACTCTTCCGTTCATGAGCTACGGAGGGACTTCCGTCATCACCAGTCTTCTTGCTCTGGGTCTTGTAAACAATGTGTATATGCGCCGTCGAAGAAGCGGATTCAATGTATAGAAAGCGGAGGTAACATTTTGATTCCAAAAGAATATGAGAGCATCATCAGTCAGGTTGAGAAGCCCAGTCGGTATATCGGCGGAGAAACCAACACGGTTGTAAAACCCCATGAAGTGGGTATGTCACGATTCGGGTTCCTTTTCCCGGATGTTTATGAAGTTGGAATGTCGCACCTGGGGATGCATATC
This sequence comes from uncultured Peptostreptococcaceae bacterium, assembly GCA_964649745.1. GTDB lineage: Bacteria > Bacillota > Clostridia > Peptostreptococcales > Acidaminobacteraceae > CAZEHS01. Next base: position 18,891 of record CAZYQI010000026.1, read on the forward strand.
CTGTATCAACTGATCAACACCATGCCCCATTGGACCTGTGAGCGGGTCTTTTCGCCCTGGGTGGATATGGAAGCCAAGCTGCGGGAAACCAAGCTTCCGCTGGCAACCCTGGAAACCACAACCCCGCTACACAAACTGGAAATGCTGGGGATAACACTTCAATATGAACTGAGCTACAGCAACATACTCAATGCCTTGGATATGGGAGGTGTCCCACTGAAGTCAGCCGACCGTACCGGTGAGCACCCCATTGTCATGGCCGGCGGACCCTGCGCCTACAACCCGGAGCCATTGGCTATGTTTATTGACCTTTTTGCCCTGGGCGAAGGGGAAGAAATGATGCCGGAGCTGTTGGAGCTGTATACAAAAATGGACGGTCGCCAAAATCGGCAGGCATTTCTGGAAGCGGCAGCCCTCATCGATGGAATCTATGTGCCCTCCCTTTATGATGTTGCTTACGGGGAAGATGGCTGCATCGCATCGTTCAAATCCAATCATCCCAATGCCCAACCTACGATCCGAAAGCGAATTCTTGAGGATTTGGACGGGGCTTATTATCCTGAAAAGGTCATCGTTCCCTTCACGGATATTATTCATGACCGGGCCATGATCGAGATTTTCAGAGGCTGTACCCGGGGGTGTCGCTTCTGTCAGGCGGGGATGCTGTATCGACCCAATAGAGAACGCACACCGGAAACCATCATGGCCCTGGCCGATCAACTGCTTTCCAGTACCGGATACGAGGAGCTTTCCCTTACCTCCCTTTCAACCTGCGATTACAGCGCAATCCGTCAATTGGTTCAGGAACTGATTAAACGGCAGGAAGCCAAGCGGATAAGTCTCAGTCTTCCATCCCTGCGATTGGACGACTTTCCCGGAGATATCGTAAGAGAACTCCAGAAGATCAAGAAAACAGGTCTTACCTTCGCACCGGAGGCGGGCACCCAGCGGATGCGGGATGTCATCAACAAGGGCGTGACAGAGGCAGATCTTGAAAAAACCCTCACGGAGGTTTACAGCTCCGGTTGGGATAAGGTTAAGCTTTATTTCATGATCGGTCTGCCAACGGAAACCATGGAGGATGTGGAAGGCATCGCCGCTCTTGGGCAGCGGGCCATCGATCTGTTCTACGGCGTTCCAAAAGGACAGCGGGCCATGGGCATCAACGTGACCCTCAGCGCGTCCTCCTTTGTGCCCAAGCCATTTACCCCCTTCCAATGGGAACCTCAGGACACTATGGAAGTGCTCCGTGAGAAACAGCAGCATCTTAAACGCAGCAATACCAATAAAAAGGTACGGTTTACCTATCATAGTGCCAATGTCAGCTTTCTGGAAGGCGTCTTCGCCCGGGGGAACAGACGCTTGGGACCGGTGCTGCTTAAAGCGTGGGAGATGGGAGCCAAGTTTGACGGATGGGATGAATTCTTCAAATTCGGGGTTTGGATGGAAGCCTTTGAAGCCTGCGGAGTGGAGCCGGCCTTCTATGCCAACCGCCGCCGGGCCTTCGATGAAATTCTGCCCTGGGATCATATTGACGCCGGTGTCACAAAAGCCTACCTGAAGCAGGAATTCGACCGTGCGGTTCATGGAACCGTTACGCCGGACTGCCGGACAGGCTGTACCGGCTGTGGGATAACGTCAGCATTCGGAGGAGGTGTCTGCAGTGTACAGACTAAGAATTAAGTATCATAAGGAGCATCATCTCCGTTTCATCGCTCATCTTGAGATGCTTCGCCTGATGGAGCGGGTATTCCGACGCATGAATCTCCCGCTTCATTATACACAAGGCTTTAATCCTCACCCCCGCATCAGCTTTGCCTCACCCCTTTCAGTGGGAGTGGAAAGTGTTGCAGAGCTTCTGGATGTGGAGCTGACAGAGAAAATGCCGGTGGAAGAGGTGCTGGCCAAGGCTCATGGGGCCCTTCCCAAGGGGCTGATCTTCGAAACAGCCAAATACGTAGAGGATAAACGTTCCCTTATGAGTCTGGTGACCTGGGCGGAATATACGGTATTTCTCAACTGTTTCATCGAGGAATGGCGTATGAAGGAGATCATAGCCCAGGTTATGGCCATGGAAATCCTTATGGTGGAGAAAAAGGGCGGTAAGTCCGACGGAAAGACCGTGAATATCCGTTCGCAGATATCGGAGATCAGCTTGATAGAAAGTGAGCAGGGAGCCGCTCTGAAAATGATCCTGGCCAACGGGTCAGGGGGTAGCCTTAAGCCGGAGCTTCTGGTTCAGACCTTGGGTAAGCTGGGGAATGCCGAGCTTTGCATAGAAAAAGTTGTGCGTACCAACCTGTACACAACAGAGGACGGCAACCGCGTTGCCATTCTTGACATAAACTGACCATGAATACCCTTCTGATTGATGCAGGTCCGGCGTATGAACGGATAGCTCTCTACCGGGACGGAGTTCTGGAGGATATTTTGCTGGAGGGCTCTGTTTCCCCCTCCCTGGTGGGCCATATCTTCAAAGGCAGGGTGGAGAAAGTGGAACCTGCTTTGGACGCCGCTTTTGTGGATATCGGCCAGAAGAAGGCCGGGTACCTGGGTATCCGGGATATATTGCCGCCGGATAAACGGGAAGGGGCCTTTATTAAGGATCATATCCGGGGTGGGCAGGAGATGTTGGTACAGGTCATTAAGGATTCAAAAGAGGAAAAAGCTGTACAACTGACCACCCGGATCACCCTGCCGGGGAAGTTTCTTGTGCTGACGCCGGATGAACCGGTGGTAAGCCTGTCCCATAAGATAGCAGGAGCCAAACGGCGAAACGATCTTGGGGATTGGATAAAATCTATTTTGCCGGACGGAGTAGGAGCAGTGGTTCGGACCGTTGCGGCCGATGCAGAGCAACGGGATATAAGGGTAGAACTGGACCGCCTGCTTGCGCTTTGGCATAAGATATCCGCATATCGTGTGTTGGGCATGGCCCCCATGCTGGTGTTCAAGGAGGCCTCTGCGGCCTTGCGAATGACAAGACGGCTGCAGGGATGGGAAATCCATCGCATCTGTTCCAACAGCAGGCCCCAAACAGCAGAGCTGCTGGAGTATCTGAAGGCATCCGGCAAGCCGGTTCCGGAAGTGCTTGAAAGCATTGAAAAGGAAATACTGGACAGGGACGTGGAGGAAGCGCTTAATCCCTTTGTTCCCCTACCCGCAGGGGGTTCCCTGTGGATAGAACCTACACGGGCCCTTACGGTCATTGATGTAAACTCCGGCGGCGCCCTTGGCTCAGGAGATGCACAGAGCACCTTTCTCAGAGTCAATCTGGCAGCTGCGGTGGAAATAGCAAGGCAGCTTCGGATTCGGAACATATCCGGAATGATTCTGGTGGATTTCATCGATATGAAAAAATCAGATGCTAAAAATGCTGTAACAGCAGCATTTTTAGAGGCTGTAAAGGCTGACCGTATGCCGGTTTCCATCCTGGGCTATACAAAGCTGGGGATACTGGAGCTGACCCGTAAGGCCGAACAGGCGCCGATCAGAGACATTCTTTCTGTGCTATGCCAGTGCTGTGAGGGAACTGGTCGGGTCGTACGACCATAACCTTTAGCTGCGTCCATCGGTTTTCCTCTGTGTTCATCTACCCTAAAAATGCACTACTGCTAGACCTCCCTCTTGAGGGAGGTGGCACCGAAGGTGACGGTGGGAGTTGTTACGCGCTTACTCCCCCTTGCCGCTTCGCGTCCGTTCCCCCTCAAGAGGGGGATGGAGCCACTGCCAATCGTCACCATTTTCATGGCCGGTGGTTTCCAAAAGGGACATGGGGGTCTGTGGCAAAAGGTCTCGCTCATTCTCTTGGAAGGTGTCACGTCTATTTTCTTGACAGGGAACCCACCCTGTGATATCATTTTAACCTGATGGACATCCGCTCAGACCGGGTTAAGAAATCCTTCGGGATACCCAGCATCTGGCGAGTATAAAAACGAGGAGGTGTCATATGTACGCTATCATCGCAACAGGCGGTAAGCAATACCGCGTCCAAGAAGGCGATACGATCAAAATTGAAAAGCTCGTGGCTGAAGCAGGCCAAACGATTGAATTCGATCAGATTCTCGCTGTCTCAGACGAAAACGGCATGAAAGTGGGTACGCCCACAGTTGCCGGCGCTGCTGTTAAAGCAACGGTCGTTGATCATGGAAAGAACAAGAAGGTTATCATCTTCAAGTACAAAGCCAAGAAAGATTCCCGTAAGAAGCGCGGTCATCGTCAGCCATACACTGCTGTAACGATCAATTCCATCACTCTCTAATTCGAGTATGGTTCACATCACAGTAGAATGGAAGGCGGAGCACATTGTCGCCATGACAGTGGACGGCCACGCCGAAACCGACGAACAATATGATAATATTGTCTGTGCCAGCATTTCGATATTGGCCCAGACCTGTGTGCTGGCTCTGGCTCACGTAGCGGGAATCGAGGATTTGGAATACGGCATTGACGACGGCCATCTGAGCTTTCGTTTGCCGGAAACCATCACCGATGAACAACGGGATAAGGCGGAGATCATAACAGCCACACTGATGATTGGCATTCAGGGAACACAAGAGATGCATCCTCAATATATTGAGATTTGCGAAAGGGAGGTGCGGTCAGATGCTATTTAAAATGAATCTTCAGCTTTTCGCCAGTAAGAAGGGTGTTGGTTCCTCCAGAAACGGACGGGACTCCCAATCTAAAAGACTGGGCGTCAAGCGGGCAGACGGACAATTCGTTTCTGCAGGAAGCATTCTTATCAGACAACGCGGTACAAAAGTACACCCCGGCAACAATGTCGGCAAGGGTGGCGATGATACCCTGTTTGCTCTGGTAGACGGAGTCGTACGCTTTGAGCGTAAGGACAAAGTACGTAAGCAGATCAGCGTTTACGCCCAGCAGTAAGCGGCAGGCTGAATACGACGAACTGGTTTATCAAACCAAGGCCGTACAGAAACGGACTGCGCAGCAGTATCCTTTTTGGCGGCCTTTTGTTCATTGTAAAGGCATAGCAGCCACGGATCACACGAATTTACATGGATAGAGAAAACCTTTAGCCACAGATGGCGCAGATGAAAACCGATGAATGCAGATGAAAACTGTATGTGAACCAGGTTGGCATTTTCACTAAACTGCTCGTCACTGCTCGTTCGGTATAAGACATATGGGCCGGGGGATAAGAATAAAACCATTGCTCTTCATCTGCGTTCATCTACCCTAAAAATGTACTACTGCTAGACCTCCCTCTTGAGGGAGGTGGCACCGAAGGTGACGGTGGGAGTTGTTACGCGCTTACTCCCCCTTGCCGCTTCGCGTCCGTTCCCCCTCAAGAGGGGGATGGAACCACTGCCATTCGTCACCATTTTCATGGCCGGTGGTTTCCAAAATGGACATGGGGGTCTGCGGCTAAGGGTTGTGGACTTTTGATTTTACAGGCTATGAAAGCGAGTTAATACCCGTGTAAATCCGTGTTATCCGTGGCTAATAGGAATTCGGTTTATCAGATTAGGAGATCATATGTTTATAGATCAGGCGAGAATATCCATAAAGGCGGGAAATGGCGGCAATGGCGCGGTTTCCTTCCGCAAGGAAAAATACGTGCCTGCCGGGGGGCCCGACGGGGGCGACGGCGGCCATGGCGGCCATGTGTATGCCCAGGTGGATGAAGGCATGCGTACCCTCATGGATTTCAGGTACAAGACAAAATATGCCGCCCAGGACGGGGAAAACGGCATGTACAAGAACATGACCGGCAAGGACGGCGAGGACCTTATCATCAAGGTTCCACCGGGGACCATCGTTCGGGATTCCGTAACGGGGCAGATTCTGGCCGACCTTACCGAAAAGGATCAGAAGGCCATGCTGGCCAAGGGAGGCAGACGGGGCAAGGGCAACACCTGGTTCAAGAATTCCACCCGGCAGGCGCCCACCTTTGCAGAGCAGGGTGTCAGAGGCGAGGACCGGACCATTGTTCTGGAGCTTAAGCTGATCGCCGACGTCGGCCTTATCGGCTACCCCAACGTGGGTAAATCCACGATTCTCAGCGTGGTTACAAAGGCGAAGCCGAAGATTGCCAACTACCATTTCACAACCCTTACACCGAACCTTGGGGTCTGCGAGGTAATTCGTGGCAGAGGCTTTGTTCTGGCCGATATTCCGGGTCTTATTGAAGGGGCGGCGGACGGTGTTGGCCTGGGGCACGATTTTCTGCGCCATGTTGAACGAACCCGGCTGTTGATCCATGTAGTGGACATCTCCGGTTCTGAGGGCCGTGATCCTCTGCAAGACTTTGACCAAATCAACCGGGAGTTGGAGCAGTACAATGCCAAGCTGGCTACCCGGGAACAGGTGGTCATCGCCAATAAAACGGACCTTCTCTCAGATGAAGAGACCTACGAGGTATTCAAGACGGAACTGGAAGCCCGCGGGTTGAAGGTGTTTCCTGTGTCTGCTGCAACCCTCCAGGGACTGGATGTGGCCATGCGTCATGTGACAGAGCGACTTGACCATATCGAACCGGTTGAGCTGGATGAGCCGGATTACGGGGATGTGGAAGCAGAAGATCCCAAGGCTATCACCATTAAGAATGTCAACGGGGTATATGTACTCAATGGGACTATTCTGGAGCGCTTGATGTTCTCCACGGATTTTACCGATATGGACTCCCTGCGCCACTTCGAAAATCAGCTGCGCAAACGGGGTATCTTCGGACGGCTTAAAGAAATGGGCATTGATGACGGAGATACAGTCCGCATCAACAACTTTGAATTTGAATTCTACGACTAAGAGGAACCTATGCTGACAGGTAAACAACGGAGTTATCTTAAGGGCCTTGCGAATCCCATGCAGGCCATTCTTCAAATAGGCAAGGACGGCGTCACGGACAATTTTGTGGCGCAGCTTGAAAAAACCATCGGCACCAAGGAACTGGTAAAGATCTCTATTTTGGAATCTGCTGCCGACCTTGATGTAAAACAAACGGCTTTCATGCTGGCAGAGCGCACGGGCAGTGAGTTTGTGCAGTCCATCGGCCGCAAGATCATTCTGTTTAAAGAAGCGGAAGAACCGGAAAAAAGGAAGATCGTTATTCCGCAGGAGCGAAAGAAAAAGTAATATCAGAAAGAGACTAAATAATCAAACATTTTGCCACAGATGAACGCAGATGAAGGGCGATGATTTTAATTTTACTCGTGAGTTATCCCTATTAGTAACATTCCGGTACCGCTTATGTTACGGATAACATTTTGTCTCCATGATGCGAGCAATCCCATTGTTCTTCATCTGCGTCATCTGCGGCTAGAGGTTTACTTCTTTTGAGGTTTCATATGTCCAATGAACGCATCGGCATCTTTGGCGGCTCCTTCAACCCCATACATAACGGACATTTGGCTTTAGGCAAGGCAGTCTGCGATCAACTGGCGCTGGACCGGCTTATTTTCATGCCTGCCGGATATCCACCCCATAAACCCCACGGGAATTTAGCCCCTGGGGTTCATCGTCATGCTATGCTAAAACTGGCGGTTGAACACGATCCGCGATTCAGTGTTTCAACCCTGGAACTGGATGCACAAGGGACCACCTATACGGTAAACACCCTGAAAACACTTCGGACGATGTTCAGCCATGATGACGACCTGTTCTTTGTCATGGGGGCCGACTCATTGGTGGATCTTGTGAACTGGCGATCCCTCCGCGAGCTGGCCGGGCTGTGTACCTTTGTAGCCGCTGCAAGACCGGGAGTGTCCGGTGAGTCCATGAAAGCCCAGATAGATGTGTTGGACCACAGTGTCGGCGCCAGGGTAGAGGTGGTGGAAATGCTCCTTATGGATGTTTCTTCCTCGGAAATCCGTCGCCGCGTCGCCTGTAAAGAAGACATCAGCAATCTGGTACCGGAATCGGTATCATCCTATATTGCTCAAAACGGGCTCTATGGAGGTTTTGGAAATGACGATCAAACAGCTTAAGGCGGTATTGAAATCACGGCTTCAGGGCAAGCGCTACGAGCATTCCGTGAAGGTGATGGAAACGGCAGTAGCCCTGGCCAGACTGTATGGGGCCGACAAAAAAGCCGCTGCAGTGGCCGGCCTGCTCCACGATTATGCCAAAAATCTGAGTCCGGAAGAACTTAAAGCATGCGCGGGGGAACTGAAGCTGGAGCTGGACGGCGTTGTGTCGAAGCATATGATGCTGGCTCACGGCCCGGTGGGGGCAGCCCTGGTGGAACGAGATCTCGACATCCATGATCCCGCGGTTCTGAGCGCCATCCGATACCATACCTATGGACGCCCCGGAATGGACCTCCTTGAGAAAATCATCTACCTGGCGGATTTCATTGAACCGGGAAGAAAGTTCAAAGGGGCCGATGAACTGAGAAAAACAGCCCAGGAAAATCTGGACAAGGCGGTGCTCATGGCACTGGAATCCTCCATTGCTTATCTTATGGGTTCTGACCGGCTCATGCATCCCAACACCCTCTATGCAAGAAACGAACTGATTATTGAACAGAACGCCAGGAGGCATCATGGATCCGATACGGGAACAGGCAAAGAAAATAGCCCTTCTCATTGACAGCAAGAAGGGGATGGATATCACCCTTCTTGACGTACAGGGAATCTGCAGCATCACCGATTTTCTCCTAATCGCCACAGGCACCTCGGTGCGTCAGGTTCTGGCCTTGGCAGATTATGTGGATGACGGTGCGGAAGGCTTTGGACTCGCTCTCCGTCACAAAGAAGGGCATCATACCGGGGATTGGGTCATTCTGGACTACGCCGACGTGGTGGTGCATATTTTTGTTCGTGAAACCCGGGACTATTATGGCCTTGAGCGCATCTGGCGGGACGCAAAGACCGTGGAATTAGACCTTGACACAGAGATGAAAGCCTTATAAGATTAACGATAAGCATCATAAGGATAAGAGCAGCAGTAGGAACGGGAATATCGCTTCAGAGAACCGGTGGAAGGTGCGAACCGGTGCGATGGTGTTCTGAACTCAGCTCCTAGAAATGGGTTGGTCCCCTATATCGGACCGATAAGAGGGCATTTTATGCCAAGTAGGGTGGTACCGCGGAGCTTTCCGTCCCTACGAATCTTAAGGGTGCTATTTTTATTTTTTGATTCTACTCAGGAGGCGTGATACATGGAAAAGTATATGTTTACAGAGATTGAGGAAAAGTGGCAGAAAAAATGGCAGGGCAGCGATGATTTCAAAACAGGGGAAGACCCTTCAAAGCCCAAATACTACGTGCTGGAGATGTTTCCATACCCTTCCGGGAAGCTGCATATGGGTCATGTGCGCAACTATTCCATCGGGGATGTCATCGCCCGCTTCAAGAAGATGAATGGTTTTAATGTGCTGCACCCCATGGGCTGGGACGCTTTCGGCCTGCCTGCGGAGAATGCCGCCATCGCCCATGGCATCCATCCGGATCCCTGGACACGGAACAACATTGCAGAGATGAAGGTGGCTCTCAACGCCCTGGGTATCTGCTACGACTGGGACCGTGAAGTGGGAACCTGCATGCCGGACTATTACCGCTGGACCCAGTGGATTTTCCTTAAGTTTTATGAAAAAGGCCTGGCATACAAGAAAAAATCTCCGGTAAACTGGTGTCCCTCCTGCGAAACGGTACTTGCCAACGAGCAGGTGGTGAGTGGTCAGTGTGAGCGCTGTGACAGCCTGGTAGGCAAGAAGAACCTGGAGCAGTGGTACCTGAAGATTACAGATTACGCCGGTGACCTGCTGGATGATCTGGACAACCTTCCCGGTTGGCCCGACAAGGTAAAGACCATGCAGGGCAACTGGATCGGCAGAAGCACAGGAGCCGAGGTGGATTTTCCCCTGGAAGGGCTTGATGAAAAGCTGAAGGTGTTCACAACCCGGCCGGATACCATTTTCGGAGCAACCTTCATGGTACTGGCCCCGGAGCACCCCCTGGTCAACCAGCTGGTGGCCGGCACAGAGTATGAGAGCAAGGTCAAGGCATTCAACGAGAAGCTGCAATTCCTTACAGAAATTGAGCGTTCCTCCACCGATCTGGTGAAGGAAGGCGTGTTTACCGGCAAGTATGCCATCAACCCCATGAGCGGAGCCAAGGTGCCCATTTGGGTGGCCAACTATGTTCTGATGCATTACGGTACCGGGGCCATTATGGCGGTACCCTCCGGCGACGAACGTGACTTTGAGTTTGCACGCAAGTACGACATTGAGATTATTCCTACGGTATCGGCGGATGGCAGTGTCTACACCGGCGAATCCATGACAGAGGCCTATACCGGAACAGGTAAGGTGATCAATTCAGGGAAATATGACGGCATGGACAACGATGCCTGCATTGAGGCCATTGCGGCGGATATGGATGCTCAAGGCGTCGGCAAGAAAACCATTAACTTCCGTCTCCGTGACTGGCTCATTTCCCGTCAGCGCTATTGGGGCGTACCGATCCCCATTGTCTACTGCGCCCATTGCGGCGAGGTGCCGGTGCCGGAAAAGGATCTTCCCCTGGAGCTGCCTTTGGATGTTAAGTTCACCGGCAAAGGGGAGTCCCCCTTGCTGACTAGTGAAACCTTCATGCATACCCCATGCCCCATTTGCGGGGAGATGGCCCGTCGTGAGACGGATACCATGGATACCTTCGTGGACTCCTCCTGGTACTTCCTGCGCTACTGCGACCCGCATAATGATTCCGCTCCCTTCAGCCGCGAAAAGGCCGAATACTGGATGGATGTGGATCAATATATCGGCGGCGTCGAGCATGCCATTTTGCATCTGCTCTATTCACGGTTCTACACCCGAGTGCTGTATGACCTTGGACTTTCACCGGTGAAGGAGCCCTTCCGCAACCTGCTGACCCAGGGCATGGTGCTGAAGGATGGGGCCAAGATGTCCAAGTCTAAGGGCAATGTCGTCAGCCCCAGTGAAATCATCGACAAGTACGGTGCAGACACCGCCCGGCTCTTCATCCTCTTTGCCGCCCCTCCGGAAAGAGATCTGGACTGGAGTGACGACGGGGTTGAAGGCTCCTACCGCTTCCTGAACCGCGTATGGCGTTTGGTGCAGGATGTGAAGGACAGCATGGGCTCCACTGCAGTGTTGGGTGAACTGTCCCAGGCGGATAAGGATCTGAATTTTGTTCTCAACCGAACCGTGAAGAAAGTGACAGACGATATATCCGACCGTTTCAACTTCAATACAGCCATCAGTGCCGTCATGGAGCTGGTCAACGAGCTGTACCGCTACAGAGAGGCCGGTGCTGTGAATCAGGCTCTGCTTACGGATGCGGTGAATAAGCTGATCATGCTGTTGGCTCCCTTTGCCCCTCACATGACCGAAGAGCTTTGGACTTCTTTGGGGCATTTGGAATCGGTACACATCGTAGCTTGGCCCACATACGATGAGAAGGCCCTGATCAAAGAAGAACTGGAAGTGGTGCTCCAGATCAACGGCAAGGTTCGGGACCGTATCACCGTGCCCCGGGAAATCAGTCAGCCGGAGCTGGAGCAGCTGGTGATGACCAATGAACGGATCTTAAAGTTTATCGATGGCAGGGAAATTGTCAAAGTGGTACTGATTCCTCAAAAACTCGTCAATATCGTTGTGAAAGGCTAATCTTCGGAGGCATCCATGAGTAAGGATATTAAACCGGTATTTCAGCGCTATCTTTCCATAGCCAAGGGCATTGCTGAAACCTTCGGATCCAACTGTGAAGTGGTGATCCATGACTTCAGCCTGAAGCCCAACTCCATCGTGGCCATTGAGAATGGCCAGGTGACCGGACGCGTTGTCGGAAGTCCGGTTACGGAGAATTCCCTTCAAAAGGTATTCAAGAGCAAATCGGGGAAGGATGTAGTCAACTACAGTGGGAAAACCCCCGACGGACGTGTGCTTAAGTGTACCACCCTTTATATCAAGGATGACGATGGGGAGCCCGTAGGCTGTATGTGCATCAACTACGATATAACAGAGCTGCAGCTGGTTAAAAGGGCGATTGACGACATTATGCGCATTGATATCACCAATTCCGAGCGGGAGGTTGAAGGGGAACCTGTCAACCGGATCAACGATGTGCTTACCGATATCGTTCAGAATACCATCGAAGAGTCAGGAAAACCTGTGGCGTACCTCACCAAGGAAGAAAAGGTGGAGATCGTCAAGCGGCTTGATCTGCAGGGCGCCTTCCTGATCAAGGGCGCCATCGATTATGTGGCGAAAGTCCTTTGCGTTTCCAGGTATACCATTTATAATTATCTTGATGAGATCAGAGTGGCAAAAACCAATCTTTAAGGAGGATTTACAAATGGCACTTAAAGCAATCGCAACAGAAAAAGCCCCGGCAGCACTGGGCCCCTACTCACAGGGCATTATCGCGGGAAACATGATTTTTGTATCAGGTCAGCTGCCCATCAATCCGGCGGTAGGTAAAATAGAGGCGGAATCCATAGAAGACATGACCCGTCAAAGCCTTGAAAACGGAAAAGCCATCCTGGAAAACGCAGGTGCTTCCCTCAGCGATGTGGTGAAGGTAACCATCTTCATTAAAGACATGAACGATTTTGCTCAGATCAATGGTGTCTATGCCCAGTATTTCTCCGAGCATAAGCCTGCCCGTTCCACCGTTGAAGTGGCAAGGCTTCCGCTGGATGCCCGCATCGAAATCGAAATGATCGCAGTAAAAGCATAATAAGTATTGAATCCGCAGTTCTTTGGGTTTCCCCGGGGCCCTGCGGATTTTCATTTCATCCCAAAGCCGAGGGCGCCCAATGAATCATGTGGTTGATTTTCTAGATAAGCCCTATTATCAGGATGGAAAGCAGATCAGCTCCAGAACGGCGCGGGTCAGCTTCATTTCGCCAACGGGGATCATTCTCAAAAAAGAAGAGTTCGGCTATTGGGATAAGGATGCCGTATATCCCGCCTTACAAGAAGGTCAGGCGGTGTGCCTGGACAACCTGTATATCCGGGATTTCACCCTGAATGAGGTTCGGAAAACCGACTATGAACGCATTACTCTGCATAACTTCAGCGCCGGGCACGTTTTTTTTGACGGCAATACGGATTTCAGCATTTCGGAATTCACCGGAGGCTCCGCCAATTTCAGAGAGTCTGTCTTCCACGGCGTAACCGTAGATTTCCGTGAGGCCCGTTTTCACTGCAGTGAGTTGGATTTCGGAAAAACAGAGCTGAGCCTGCGCAATATCTATTTCAACAGCGCTCAGTTTGACCACTGCCCCTTGGATTTCAGCGGCATGGTGGTCCGCAGTGGCGATTTCCATTTCTATAATGTCCAATGCAACGGCGGGAACCTCAATTTTTCAAGTGTACATTTTTCGGATGGTTTCAAGGACTTTCGAAAGCTCAAGATATCCGGTGGGAATCTGATATTCAGGAGCGCCTTTTTCAATGATGGGGATACCGATTTCATTGAAATGCAGCTGGATAAGGGCAATATTGATTTCCGGCTGGCACGGTTCGGCTCCGGGGAGCTGAATTTCGGCGGCAGTGATTTCGGAGAAGGGGATAAGGATTTCAGCGGTGTTATTTTCCCCCGGGGGATGGTGAGCTTTACGGGGGCCCGTTTCGGCAAGGGAAGCATGCACATCATCGATGCCACTTTCCGCAAGGGGAACATTCATTTCAACAGCTGCACCTTCGGCTGTGAGGATATCCACATCACCAGTACGGATTTCGGCGACGGATTTCTGGAGTTCACCGACAGTCGATTTGAAACCCAGGTGTTCAACATTGTTTCCTGCCGTTTTGGCCGTGGGGACATCGATTTCAACCGCAGCGACCTGTCCAATACCACCCTGAATTTCTACGGCACGGAGTTCAGCCAGGGGAAGCTGAATTTTTTCGATACCGTGGCCAACACCGTCATGTTTCACGAATGCACCTTTAACAACCATGTATACCTGAATTTTGAAAGCTGCAAATTTCTCAGCATTTTAAACTCCATTCTGGAAAAAACCGTGGATTTGCGCAGTAACGTGGCCCTCAACACCCAAAAGATCGATGTCATCAATCTCAGCGGGACCAAAAACCTGGGCCATATCTATATCGATTGGAAAGACAACCGGGTTCGGGACATGATCTATAATCAGGGTGCCGGAACCGACTATATGGATAAAGCCAGTCAGTTCAGACTGCTGAAGGAGAATTTTCGCAATATCGGGCAATATGACGATGAAGACCTGGCCTACCTGGAATTCAAGCGCTGCGAAAGCCATGGACGGTTTCTCCAGGGCCTGGTGATGGTTCAAAATGCGGATCAGCCACATCTGGTGGGATTTTTCAAGAAAATGCGGCTGTATCTTAGAAAAGGACTTACCTGGCTGATTTTCGACAACGTAGGCCGTTATGGAACCTCGCCCTCCAGTGTATTCAAGGCTATGATACAGACCATTCTGTTCTTTGCGCTTCTGTATCTGACCCCATGGGTACAGCTGGCCAATATCAGCGGTTTTAGAGGAGCGGATAACGACGTTCTCAATCGGATGATGCTGGCATTCTATCAAAGCGTGCAAACCTTTCTCACCATCGGATATGGGGGCGTATGTCCGGGGAATTTTACGTCTGTGCTCATCTCCGGCTGTGAAGGGTTCGTTGGGGTGTTCCTGATGGCCTATTTTACGGTGTCGGTGGTCAGAAAATTGCTGAGATAGCTGTAAAATCAGCACTTTCGATGCATAGACCTACAATTTCATATAAATTTAAGAGCGCCTCCGGCGATATCTGGTAAAATGAAGATATCTACGGAGGCGAATCTAATGGAAGCGTATCAGAATGCGGTAAAGACCAAGCTCGGGCTCTTTAAGAAAAAGAGCTATGACGATATGGTTTATGAACCGAAGGAAAAGAAAAAAATGAAGGGTAAAGCCGGGTTGATTGCTGTATTAATCACTATCCTGGTTAAAGGTAAGGCATTAATCGTTCTAGCCCTGCAAGCTCTGAAGCTGGATGTGGTTCTTCAGCTTTTTAAGCTGGGTACCATGGGAGGGACCTTGGTTTCCATGGCGCTGATGGTCTGGGTGTATGCGTCATCCTACGGATGGTATTTCGCAGCAGGATTCGTGGCCCTGATCTTCGTACATGAAATGGGTCACTTTCTTGCGGCCCGCGAGGAAGGTGTGGAGGTCAGCGCTCCCGTGTTCGTTCCGTTTTTAGGGGCGTTCATCAGCATGAAGGGTAAGCCCGATAATGCGGAAGTTGAAGGCAAAATCGCTATTGCAGGCCCCCTGGCAGGGACTCTGGCCACCTTTATGACCGCTGTAGGGTGGATGCTCACTGGCAATGATCTTTTAAAGGGGCTCGTCTATATCAACCTGATTATCACCCTGTTCAATCTTATTCCCTTCGGTTTTTTAGACGGTGGGCGGGTAGCCTCGGCAATATCAGGGAAGTTTGCCATCGTAGGGCTTGCGCTCTTCGGAATAATGGCTGCCTTAAGCCACAACCCCGTTCTGGTGCTTCTGTTCATCTTCGGTACAATCAATGCGTGGAAGATGCGAAAAAAAGACCGTGCGGCCAATCCCTATTACGATATCGACGAAAGCAGCCGCAACATCCTTTCAGTTATGTACTTTGGAACCCTGATCGTCAACGGAGCTGCCCTGATGGTCTTCATAGCCATGGAACAGGGGCTTCCGCTATTCAGCCAGAAATTCTTATAGCGAGGAGAATCCAATGGATGTATGCATGCGGGAAGCAACCTGGGAAGATGCCGGAAAGATGGCGCTTTACCGGTATCAGATGTTTGCAGAAATGATGCCTGAAAAGGATATCAGTGAAATCAAGACAGACATGATGCTGGGAACAGAGGCGTTCTACAAGGCCCATGAGGCCGACCCGGATCTTTACAGCGTAGTTGCCGTTGTAGAGAACCAGGTTGTCGGCAGCGGCAGTATACAGTTCCAGGAGCGTCCTCCCAGTGTTCGGACAATGAACAATATCCACGGCTACATCTTCACCATCTATGTGGAGGCCGGATACCGCCGAAGAGGTATCGCCCGCAGCATCATGGAAGCCTTGCACCAAAAGGCAAAGGAGCGGGGCGCAGGGCTCCTGGCCCTTAACGCCTCCGACGAAGGAAAGCCCCTATACACCCAGATGGGATACGACATAAACCCCACACATCTGGAAATGCGGTTGTATCAAAAGAAAAACACAGAAAAAGGGTTGAAATAAACGGCTACGATGCTATAATGGTACATGTAGTCCGGTTTTCGGGGTGTGGCTCAGCTTGGTAGAGCGCTTGACTGGGGGTCAAGAGGCCGCAGGTTCAAATCCTGTCACTCCGACCATAACGCAACGGTTTCAAGGCTGGAAAGTAATTACAAGTGGCGATTTACCACTTTTACTACCACAATTGAAACGCAAAGACAGAGATCGTTAATCGCGGTCTCTGTTTTTTTATGCTCAAAAAGAAAGCCCCGGGAGCCCCGGAGCAGATTCATTTTCTCTGTTTGAATGCAACTACATTGTCACCTGCAGCTCTCATTTTCTCGTGTTCTTTGTTTCGCTTCAAGATTCCATCGGTCAATTCGCTGAATCGCTCGACTGCCTCTTGCTTCGCTTTCAATTTGATGTGAGTATAGATTGCATTGCTCTTTGCATCGGCGTGGCCTAACAGCTCCTGTCGGCGCTCGGGGTCAATCTCGGCTTCGTGGAGTAGGGAGTTGTAGGTATGCCTGAGCATATGCGGCGTAACGTTACGCTTAACGCCGGAAGCGGTGATAATATTTGCAAATTCGCGGCGGCGAAAAGCATCTTTGTCTATCGGGCCGTTATAGTCGCGGCCTGGGAATAAGTAACCTTCCGGATTAATAAGCCCGTGCTTTTCCATAAAAGCCTTTTGCGCCTCAAGATGCTCAGCAATAGCATTCATTGTGATCAGCGGGAGCGGAACAACTCTTCGCCCTGCAGAGGTCTTGGTTTTATTCTGAACAATACGCTTCGTCTTTCCAGACACGGTAGGATCATCGTTTTTGACCCTTACCGTGTTTTTTCGTACTCTTACAAAGTTCTCACCGAAAGCAACGTCATCTTCGGCTAAAGAGCACATTTCACCGATTCTAAGGCCACCTGTAATAAGTATGAGCATGGGGGCCTTATGCTTGCTGTCCAATATGGCCGACCATAGAGCAGAAAATTCCTCTTCGGTTAGGGCTTTCTCATCTTCTTTATCAGGATCCACGTCCACGGCATCGCCAAGCGATACAGCATCACAAGGGTTCCATTTAACCTTCTTAGTCTTAATGGCTTGCTTGTAGGAAGTGTTCAGGACAATCAACGCTAATTCGGCGGTTCGGCGTTTCGTCTTGGCAATAGAATTGAGCCATTCTTGAAGTTCATCGCTTGTCAGTCCGTCCAAGGTCTTTTCTCCGAAGCGCGGAATAATGTGCTTATCCATGGAATTCATATAGCTGTCTCTGGTGGTTGGAGCTATAGGCTTCGGGACTTCCCACTTATAGACACGCAGCCAGTATGGGAGCCAGTCCTTGAGTTTAAGGCCCGTCTGTTCGACATAGGTTCCCGAATCGAGATCAGCTAGGATATCCTTCAAACGCTGCCTAACTTCGTTCTGGCCAGAGCCATAGATTGATTTTCGAATAGGCTTGCCGGTGGTCTCATCGTATTTGACAATGTACCTGGCTTCCCAAGTGCCATCACTACGTTTTCTGAGCATACCGTCACCGTTGGGCCTTCGGGTTCCACTCTTAGACATATGGCGCACCTCCTTACTTGCTGGCTACCGAATTACTGAAAATATAGTTAACTGGATCAATTCGCATATCCGAAGATTAAGATTGAATATACTGCAAATATTCAACAATTTAACTTCGAAGCTTATTTGTTCAATTTTTTTAGTCTGTAATCTTCAACAGTTTGTCGTATTAATTCCATTTCCTCATCAGTCACTTCTATATCTCCGAGTACCCGAGATTTCATACTATTTGGGTATCCTGAGTTGGTTCCAATTTTCTTTGCAGCAGCAACACCGAGTTGCTTCGGGAGCGTATCTATCCATGTTTTAAGTGCTGTCAACTCCGTATCTAAAATCGAAACCCATCTTTTCGCCAGCTCTTCTGAGTCTCCGCTGATAGTATGATGTTCAAGCTCGTAGTTAAAACCCCTTGCATGATTTGCTGTTTGCTCGACAAGAGTTTTATATCGACTTGTGAGTTCTGCAAAATGTTCTTTTAGAACGGTCTTCTGGTTTGCGTCGAGAAGCATATCATTTGTCCATGATTCTATTCCTGTAAGGTGAATACCTGTAATTTTATCGGTATGATCCCAGCCCATTAACTGCTCTGGGGTGGTTTTAAGTGCATCGGCAAAGAATTTGATTTTTGCTTGAGGTATGTCATTGGTGCCTGATTCAATCTTGGCTATGGTGGATCGTGATTTATAACCTACTAGCGTGGCTAATTCCTCTTGAGATAGATTCAAATCTTCTCTCTTACGCTTAATTTGTTTATACAACTCGGTCATATGATTCGCCCTCCAAACTTACTGTATATATGTAGAATGTATCACCGTGTAGATTTTCAGTCAACAAAAATGTTCAATAATCAAAAATAGTGTTGACTATAAATCAACGATTATATATGATTAGTGTGTGATTATAAATCATCAAAAGATTGGAGGTGGTGAAATGACGAATACTATAGAACTAGAGGTTGCAATAAAAAGAGCGAGGCTAACTAAGAGACGAGTTGCCAAGGAATTAGGTATTTCAAGTATGGGTTTATATCAGAAAATCAATAACGTTACAGAGTTCAAGGCCAGTGAAATATCGACCTTATCAAAATTACTTTCTATCGAAAATATAGGCAAAATTTTTTTAGATGAATAGTGATTATAAATCAACTTTGAACGCATTTGAGTAACTAACCAACAGGAGGAATATTGTATGAATCTCTATGAATTCAACAGCAGCGATGACATCAAACAACTTGAGGGCGCAACGGTCACCAAGATAAACTCCGAAGAGATGGATAGCGGCGCGAAATTTCTGAGCATAGACCTGACTTCCCCGAACGGAACAAAGCATTCTTTGGGCTTTGATGGTGAAAGTTGGTTCTATGGAAATGATGAATGGGCCCCGAGCGTCGAAGAGATAATACTGGTTTTGAGTGAACTTAAAGCACTGATTGATGGGTGTGTGGAGTTAGGAGCCGAGGATCTAATACCGGATTATCGTGAGTGGATGGATGAGATAATCCACGGTGGAGCCAAGACAGAAAGTATAATCGAATTTTGCAGCTTCATTAACGGATGCACTCCGGATGATGCAATTGACCCAGCGCTCAGAAGCCTGATTCATAAGGCCCTAAAAATCGAAACCGTGGAGGAAGCCAATGAGTAAAATTGACGGTATCAAGGACATAGAAGGTATCAAGGGTGGGAAGGTGTTCGATATCTGGAATGCATCTGTAACAGATGATGAAATCATAGCCTTTACGATTCTGAAAGGGAATGATGCTTTTCATTTCAATGTTGCAGCAAAGGATATTGAGGTCGAACAACATGCACTATGCAAAGAATGCGGTTGTCAGACAAACACCCTGAGCGCTTTTCACTGTTTGCAATGCGGGTCAAAGCTGTCTGAGCGCCCGGAACAAGAGTAGGAGGACATATGAACCCGAACGATATTATACTTCAGCAGATGGAAAGACTTAACATGGTGAAAACATCGGACCCGGATCAAGCTTGTCGTATCGCTGAAGCAATCTGTAAACTGGCTGAGCAAATTATTCGGAACCAAGAGCCACAAACACCGGGAGCAGCGGAAAGCCAAAGCGACAGCCTGTCATCTAAAGAGGCGTGTTTATTCTTGAAGATGGGGGAAACCACCTTGAACCGCGAGATTGCCAGTGATCCGAATTTTCCAATATACCAACCAGCAGGGCCGAAAGGCAGACGGTATTTCAGTAGGGCGAAACTTTCGGAGCGGAAAGCCAGCAGGATTGGCGAGATAAACAAAAGCGAGAAGGCACAAGGGAAAACATATCGAGTTGATTAGCGATACAAAAGGGAAAGGAGATTTTATGGAAATTATCCCGAATAACCGTGTTCTTAGCCCTGCTCAAGTTGCTAGATATCTTGGCGTTGGGCGAACGAAGGTATACGAGTTGATGCACCAAAGGGATTTCCCGGGATTCAGAATAGGTGACCGGTATAAGGTTTCAGAAGCGGCTTTGAATGAATGGATAGCAAGACAGCCTTACAACAGAGGCTAACAAAATCATTTTCAGGCTACACGAGATTCCGATTCAGCAAAATAAATCTGAGAAAGAGGCATATATGACTAAGAAAGCAAGAGGAGAACGAGCCAGGCAAATCCACGCACAAGTCAATGAAAACGGTGGAATGTGGACAGATGCATTGATTGAAGAACTGCTTGAGTTGGTTGTGGATGAATATAAGGAGGCGTGCGATGAAGAGAAGGAGATATACTCGGAAATCGTCAGTTGAGGGTCGCGGAAGCAGGATGGAACACATTTCTATAATTATATATGGAATGTTGAGCGATCCGGTGAAACCGGAGGATAAAGAACGAGAAGAGGCAAATGATGGCGAAAGAAACGTACTATTTCAGTCACGATGCGAACGCCCGAAATGACGAAAAGATACTGATGCTTAGAGCGGAGCATGGCATGGAGGGGTACGGCATTTACTGGGCGCTTGTCGAAATGATGTTCGAAGCCTCAGAGACGGCTCTGCGCCACGATAGGGTCAAAGGAATCGCAGCAAGTTATAGCCTGACAATCGATGCACTTAACGCCGTTATAGAGACGTGCATTCAAGAAGGATTGTTTGTGTCTGATGATGTTGCATTTTGGTCAGAGTCACTGCGCCGGAGAAAGTTAAAGTACTACACAATCAAGGAGAAACGCTCCGATGCAGGAAAAAAAGCCATGAAAAAACGGTGGGGAGAATCTAGTAATGGCAACGATTCGGATAACTCACTTATAACTGAGTTAGAAGGCTGTTATAAGACTGTTATAACAAAGGATAACAAAGGAAAGGAAAGTAAAGTAAATGAAATAAAAAAAGATAATACATTAGCTCCGCAGGTGATAGAGTTTTTTGAATCTTGCTGGTCAATGCTAATCCAGAAGAAGGGCAAAGGGAAAGTGTCAAACAGATCAAAGCTGCGAGCATATGAGTTGGGTGATGAATTCATAGAGTGCATCAAACGTTTCAACAAGGACATGAAGAGCAAAGAGCAGCAATTTGTTCCTCACGGCAGCACATTTTTTAACAGCGGTTATCTTGATTATATTAACCAACAGCCTATTCAATCTACACCGGATGAAGAGTTTAAAGTAATCCGAAAGGAGACCTGGACAGATGCATAGAGACGCGCTCGATATGATCGATGCACTCATAGCTGAATACGGGGAATCGGCAGAGCAAATCATTGCTGACGGCTTGGGTCTGGAGAAGAAAGGCAACGGATATCACTGCCCAAATGTACACGCCCATAAGCACGGGGACAAGAACCCCAGCATGGGATGGGTTAAGGGCAAGAACTATTTCAACTGCTTGGGCTGCGGCGAAACAATCAACATTTACCGATACTACCGCAACTATCTCAACTACACCTTCTCTGAGATTATGGCGAAGAACGGTATTCAGACTGTTGAGGCCCAGCGATTTACATTTTTATCGAACACGAGTAAAGAAAAGGCTTTGCTTACTGAAGTTCAAAGGGACTTTATTCATGCAAGGGGAATCACGGATGAAACCATAAAGCACTTTAAGCTGCTGAACATGGCGGGTGACATTGGGATCCCATACTTTGTGAATGGGAACCTGATAGGCATCAAGAAGCGGATTCTAAATCCGAATGCCGGAAGAAAGAACATTAGCGTCACGGGTTCAAAGTTCAACTTTTTCAACAGCGACAATGCGGAATATGGCGAAACACTTATTGTCACTGAGGGCGAATGGGATGCCATGATATTGCACCAATGCGGTTATACGAATGTGGTGAGCGTGGGGTGCGGAGCCAATGCAGTCGCTACACTGTTTGAGCAAAGTGATTCATTCCTCGAGCATTTCGATGAAATAATCCTGTTCACCGACTGCGACGGCCCTGGTGATGAGATGGACAAGGCTTTTATAAACCACTTACAGGGCAAGATTGCAACGGTAGACAAGGAATTGTATGAAGGGTGCAAAGATGCGAATGAGGTATATCTGAAGCACGGACCCGAACGCATAAAGCGAATTGTCGAGTCAGGTAAGGTCGCGTTTGATGGAGAATGGGACTTGGATTCAGTCCCATATACAGGCTTAACCACCGAAGGGATCAAATTCATTCCCACCGGAATTGGCAGTTTGGACTACGCAGTGAATATGGTTCAGACTAAAACCGTCACATTGGTCACAGGCCGCAGTAACGCTGGCAAGTCTACATTCGTATCTCAAATCATGGCGAGCGCTATAGACAAAGGTTTCAAGGTCTACATAGCCATTGGGGAAGGAAACAAGAACAAGGTGATTAACAAGTTCTATACCTCACTCATCGGATACGATAAGCGGTACTATGACACCGTGATGTTCAACCTGAGGGAGCTTAAAGAGCCTAAGCCGGTAATCCTTCGGGCTGTACAGCAATGGCATAAAGGGAAACTCAAAATGTTCGTAAAGTCGTTGAGCGCCTATAAGAGCGAGGAACAGCTGTTCCAGATGCTTGAGTACAAGCTCAGAACGGAGAACTTCGACCTAGTGATCTTAGATAACCTTATGTCATTGCTGACGGTCAGCCGGGCAAGTGAAAAAAACGAGTTGCAAGCACGTTTCGTTGAGCGCTGCCACAGTCTAGCGGTTGCGACCAATACGGCGATTATTCTGGTGCTTCACCCGAACAAGACGTACCGGAAAGGCGAAGAGATAGATTTTGAACAGATCAGCGGGACCGGAGACATATCCAACAAGGCTGACGTTATTCTGAATGTTATCCGAATTCCAGATGACGAAGTGGTGCGGCCGGTGACCGGTAAGATCCAAGTCGCAAAGAATAGGGATTATGAAAACCTCCCCACCATCGATTGCTGTTTTGATAAGGAAACCTGCACATTTGCAGAAGTAAAAGATAAGACGGTCATTGCAACAAGCATATCAGGATGGAGAAGGTATATGGCCATGGAAATCAAAGAGGAATTCGTTGTTAACAAAGACGCATGATTTGAGGGACAGCGTCTGCAGAAACGCAATTGGAAGGAGGAGCTGGGGTATGGCATATTTGCCGGAAGAGCGAGAGACAATCATCACTATGGATGATTCAGAACCAGATAAAATGACAATCTGCACGCACCAACGCAAAATGATATCGAAATTATCCCGAATTGCTTCTGTAGAACCGACTTCTCAGGAATTTGACGAGCGCGGCAGGGTAATAGGCGTAACTTATGTTATATCTTCAAAACGCCTGTCAATACGCTCTATTCGACCTAAAAAGGGCATCGGGAACGAAGAGCGATTTAAGAGGATTATGGAGTAATTGTTTTTAAACAAGAAAAACAATATTGGTTACCCTTTTAAGAACATCCCGAAGGCGCCCGAATAAACATTATTAAGAAAACTCATGGCTGCCGAGGCCACAAATACCTCTTACCGTACAACCGGGATATACACTCCGGCATCTGTGCTGATAATAGAGATTGGGTGACAAATGGAGCAATAGTACGCTTTTAACAGAAAGAGGGGTTAGATATGACGCTAGAGGAAATTTTCGAGAAAGATCGAAGGGGAGACTGTGAGGCTATTGGTTTGGATCCTGATGAAGAAGCGGTGTACGAAGAAAGGAACGTGAAGCCGAGGAAGTACACTATTGAGCATGCAAAAGCAGCCTATGCGTTGAGGCTTTTAGGTTGGACGTATGCAACTATTGCTGAAGAAATGGGGATCAGTAGACAGACGCTTTACAACTGGCGTGCTGAACACCCGGACTTTGACGAGGCCTTGAATAACGGGGGTGCCATTGCAGACGCTGCAGTAGCAGATAGCCTTTTCAGACGGGCAAAAGGCTATATATCCTGTGAAAAAACAGCTGAGTATGATGACGCTGGGAAGCTGCTCAGGACAAAAGTAGTTGAACGTGAAATTCCGCCCGATGTAGCAGCGCAGAAACTATGGTTGAGCTGCCGACAGTCAGACGTATGGAAGGATCGGCAGACTGTAGAGGTCACAGCACGTCATACTACTGGCACGTTGGAAGATTTGTTTAACAGGGACAAGGTTCAAGCCATTGAATCTGGAGTCTCGGACTAGGAGTCCTGTTTCCCTTCGTATTAACAGGTTTAATCAAACATGCTGTATTTAACACTGAAAGGCCGCACGGAGAACATCTCTTTTGCGGCTTCTTTTGATTAAATTTCATGGAGGCTCTGGAACAGTTATTAATTAACTTGCTATAAGGCACCCTTTACATTACTGGGGGCAAACATTTACACATTATAATGAATAGCCATAAAATGTAAGGGCGTGTTGAAGTATTGGCGTTAGCTAATTACAGTTACTACGGGACTTGTGGATCTAAGCTGGCGAACTTTACAGAAAAGTATGAGATATTTTCGAGAGTTCGTTTGGAATCCTGTCCTCTTTGCTTGCTGCCGAGAAATAAAATGATGAGGAAAAGGATCTTGAAGCGTACAAGCACAGGGATTAACTCATATAATTCACGGAAGGATAGGAATGGATAAAGAATCTGATGAATTAATATTTGATTTTGATGTAAATTAACTAGAACTATTTGTCTCTGCACAAGAAATGAAAGCATATATAGATGCTGAGAAGCACATCGCAATACGGAATCAAGACACCAAATGAGAACAACAAGGGCCGGATCGTTCCGGTTCTTTTTTTATGGCAAGTGTTGCAAGTGTGACTACGCTTACGGATAGCAAGCATTGAATTTGTCCTTACACTGGCGGCCAATTCGCTTGTCAGGGGTTCCCCCTGATACCCGTACTACCAAAAGAAAAGCCAGGCATAAAATGCGCCCGGCTCTTTTGTTACTGCATTAACTTATAAGCGATCATTCCAAGATAATAAATGATCTGCAGCACAACGGTGATATCTGCCCTATGCTGCCATAAGGATCTGAAAAACTTTCTCATGGTTTGCCCCCCTTCCCGAATTTGTCGTTCGGTAGAATAAGGCAAACTGTCTTTTTTTATGTTCATAGGGGGCAAATATGTCCGGTGTATACTGCATTTGTCCGTTTAATAAATAAGGCGAAATAGAAATAAACCCGTAAACACACCATAACCGCAGCTGCTATGTGTGGCAAAAAGCAAAACAAGGTGAATGGATAAGACGTACAATAAGCATTTAGAACGCTTTTAAGATTGGAATATTTATACTGCATCGTAAAACTGTATTTAGCAAACAGTTTAAAGAGGAGTTGAATGATAGTTAAAAAAGTATATGATAATTTCTAAATAGAAAGAACTGTCATTATACTGATTCACTGGGGTCTGTAAAGAGTTTTGTGCTTTCATCCTCCTCGATTAGGTCAGTGACGATTT
>CAZYQI010000027.1:0-43759 GCA_964649745.1 uncultured Peptostreptococcaceae bacterium
GCAACTCATTTTCATAACCGGTGGTTTCCCAACGGGACATGGGGGTCTGTGGCAATGGTTTTACTCCTGTTTTTAGTTTTTTATCACTCAAGCTCCAACAGCACCGGGCAGTGATCGCTGCCCAGGATTGCAGGGTGCATCCCGGCGTCCTTCAGGCGGGGTTTAAGGGCCTCTGACACGACAAAATAGTCAATTCTCCACCCTACGTTCTTTTCACGGGAGTTGGCAAAATTCGACCACCAGGTGTAGGCATCCGTCCTGTCCGGGTAAAAATAGCGGAAGGTATCCACAAAGCCTGCTTCCAGCAGCTGGGTCATCTTGCTGCGTTCTTCGTCGGTGAAGCCCGCATTCTTCCGGTTGCTCTTGGGGTTTTTCAAATCGATTTCCTGATGTGCCACGTTCAGGTCACCGCAGACAATCACCGGCTTTTTCATTTCCAGCTTCTTGAGGTAGGCGCGGAAGTGATCCTCCCATACCATGCGGTAATCCAGACGTTCCAATCCCCGTTTGGAGTTGGGTGTGTAAACGGTAATCATATAGAAGTCCTTCATTTCCAGAGTGATGACCCGGCCCTCCTGATCATGCTCCTCCGCGTCCATGCCATAAGTTATGGAGATCGGAGGCTCTTTTGTGAAAATGGCCGTCCCCGAATAGCCCTTTTTCACTGCATAGTTCCAGTATTGATTGTAGCCCGGCAGCTCCACTTCCACCTGCCCCTCCTGGAGCTTGATCTCCTGCAGGCAGAAGATGTCTGCATCCGCATCGTTGAAATAGTCCATAAACCCCTTGCCCAGACACGCCCTGAGACCGTTTACATTCCATGAGATCAGTTTCATTGTTCTTCCTCGTTTTCATCAGGTTTTTTTGGCGCAAGATAGCGTGCTTCGAATTCTCCGGCAGGCATCGGCCGTCCGGTATGGTACCCCTGGCATTCGTCACAGCCGATCTCCAACAGCTTCTCCAGATGGGCCTGGGTCTCAACGCCTTCGGCGATGGTTCGAAGACCCATGGCTTTTGCCATCAGCACGACCGCCTGCACGATCTGGCAGTCAATATAATCATCTTCAATCTGAGAAATCAGTTCCCGTGCAATCTTGAGCCTATCGATATCGAACCGTTTGATATAACTGAGAGACGAATAGCCGGTGCCGAAATCGTCAATGGATATGGAAACGCCAATGCCTGCAAGGACCGTAAGAATTTCCTCCATCCGGGTTGCGCTGTTCATGGTGCTGCTTTCCGTTATCTCGATGTCCAGCCATTCCGGTTCTATCTCATACTTCTGGATGAGTGCTCGGACATCTTCAATGAAATTTATTGTATCCAGTTGCTTGGGGGATACATTGACTCCGATTTGAAGAGTCTTTCCGTAATGGTGGTTCCAGCGGCTCATCTGGCTGATGGCATTTTTCATGACCCACTGGCCAATGGCGATGATATCGTCGGATTCCTCGGCAATCGGAATAAACTCCCCGGGGGACACCATGCCGATCTCCGGATTCTTCCATCGGATCAAGGCTTCGGCTCCGATCAGGGCTTGATCTTCCATCCTGAACTGCGGTTGGTAGTACAACTCGAATTCGCTGTTATAATTTGCTTTTTTCAGGAGAAGCTCCACCTCATGGCGCCTTTTAATCTTATCACTGACCTGGCTGCTATAGAACACCAGATGATTTGAAGAACTTTCCTTTGCCTGATACATGGCTATATCGGCATGCTTAAGCAGCGTAGATCTGTCCAGGGCATCCATGGGGTACTGGGCGACTCCAACGCTTACAGAGATAAGGAACTTGTAAGGGGGCACCTCAATAGCCTCGCTGAAAAATCCGATAATCGCCTCTGCCATGGCCCGAACCTCACTTCGGCTCTGGCTGCCGGTAAAAGACAAAATGAATTCATCGCCTCCCATCCTAGCAAGCAGCATGGATTCATCCTTCCATTGCCTGAGCCGTTCGCCGATCCGTTGCAACAGCACATCACCCATATCATGTCCATAGGAGTCGTTGATGGCCTTAAAACGGTCGAGATCCATGTAAAAAACCACTACGGCATCCCCGGAGGCCGCCTCTTCTATTCGCTTCTCCAATTCCTCCATAAAATAACGTCGATTGTATAGCCCTGTGATCTCGTCTTGTTTTGTAATTATTTCAAGATTCCGATTTGCCTCTGTCAGTGCCATGGTTCTGGCCAGGATCCGATCCTCCAATTGATTGTTCAGGTCTATCTCCAGCTGCAGCAGTTTCTCGTTCTTGTGAGCGTTCTGCACCAGAATGCTCAGAATTTGGTGCACGGCAACCACTGCCAGAAGATACAGCACATCTGTTAAAACAAATCCATGGAAGAGGACAACAATGACCGGTGCCAGAAGCAGCAGCCTTCCCCGAACGAAGGCGTTCCTGTTCAAGCCTATATTCGCGCTTTGATTCTGTGGGATTGGCGTCGGCCGGCGTCCTTCGAAACAGGCCGCGCAGGCAAACATAAGGAGGGATGCCATATAGGCCCCGTCAATCAGGGTATTGGGGAGGTATTCCTCATTCAGGATAAGATACGCGTAATAGCTGTCCAAAATAGAAAACAGGACAACCCCACCTACGATAAACCCCTGACCCCAGCTCATTATCCGGCTGGAGGATGACGCAAAGATCACGAAGATACAGCTGATGCAGAAAAGATCCGCTAAAAGATAAAACAGCAGACAGGTGCTATTGAAATCAAGATCTATCAGGAGTGTAAACTCCCGGTGAAAAAAAAGAATCCAGGCCGTGCTGAACACCACAACGAGGGTAGCCGCTGCATTCAAGGTCAGCTGCATCACCTGCCACCCTCGGAATCGTCCAATAAAATAGAATCCGATGGCCATGGCAATGAAAATATTCGGCAGCAGGTATAGAACCATGAAGAAACCCACAATATCCGGATCAAGACCCAGTATAAGATCGTACCAGGCCCACAGGGTATCGGCCACCGCCCACGAGACGCAGGCCAGCAATAGGCAAAGCCAAGCATTCCAATAGACCATCAATTTATTTTTATAGGACGCAATCACCACCGCTCCCGTCAGTGCGCAGAGGGGGGACAGCAGGTTGCTCCAAACCTCCGCGCCAAGAAGGATCGAGGCCATATAAACCATATACGCGAACCCCAGAGCCCCCATCGCAATGGAAAAATGCTTATCTTTCATAGCCTGCGCTCTCCTCCGGTTAATCCTCAGCCTCTGTTGCTCTTTTACCCTGCCGCAAAGTCACTTAATCCCCAAATACCCTTAAACTCATGATACGGCGTAATCTTATTATTTTGTGCAACAAAATTGTAATAGGTACAAATTTGTGAAGGCTATATTCAAAAATTAAAGAAAAGACCGTTGCGGTCTTTTCCAGTATAGCAAGATTATTCGCTTTTTTCAGTAGTACCGGACTCCCGAGTTTCATCCGTTTCCGGTTCAGAGAGCTCTGCTTTGTCCAGGCAATCATCACCGCAGCCTTGATCTCCGGAGCTGTCGCAGTCCGCTAACACACCAGGAGTGCTGTTTCGGCAAGGGCATATGTGCCGGTTTGCCGTATGGAGGGCACCACTTCACTGCGTATCCATTTTCGAAAGCGAACGCCTACGGGCTTTTCGGTGTATTGGAGGAAACCGTAGAGGCCGTCTTCGTAAAAGATGATTAGTTGGCTGATTCGCGATGCTACTACTTTTACGGTAGTACCATCCTGAACTTGGCTCTTAAACTCGCGTAGAGGTTTCCCGCGAAGTATGTCATATTCGATGTTTGGTTCAAAATCTTCAGCATCAATACACTGCTGAATTGTCTTCGACTTATCCGCATATCCGAAAAGAGAAACAATCTCGCTGGCTATCCAGCAGGGTTTTCCGTTCCATGCAAAGGTATGTACGGCATGGCCTTCAAATTCTCGGGTGATAATATTCATTTGTAGTCCTCCTTGGAGGCCCTCAAAGGAATATGCTATAATGAAAAAGCAGTATCCTTCGGGGTTTGCGGGGTGAGGAAGTCCGACCATTGCTGTCCAGGCGTAGCGGGCTTCCTTGCTATTTTTTGTTTTTTTGCTCATCAAGCCATTTTTCAATCTCAGATTTCTTATACCTAAGACTTCTCTCTCTTCCCATATACGGCATACCTTGCTCACGCCATCGGCCCGCGGTTGATTTTCCAATCTTCAACCACTCGCATAAATCCGCCGTCGTCATGAGTTCTTCGTCCTTGTCTCCTATAGAATTCACCTCCCATTTGTCCTATTGCTCCCTTTTGATATCATTTTATCTCCCATAACTCCCATTTTCAATAAAAGAAACCGGGTTTTTAGGCCCGGTTAAAAAGTACTATGTGGAATTAATTGAGTCATTTCTTCAGTCACTTGCTTTTCATTTGTTTAACAACAGTGGCTCTGGCTCCTTGTTTAGTTTCCGACTGCGTAGCTTGTCGATAAACCTCGTTAGAAACAGGGGGTATGGGAAAGAACGCTCGACTGCTAGTCTTTTGCTAGTTCTTTCATTTTACGTTCCCATAATCTACCTTTTTAATCCATTACCACCTTTTTCTTTAACATATGCCCCGTGCTCTTTGTAAAGCTTAAGACTGAAGTATATCCCAGAAAAACCCCAGGAGAACATGCACGCTACCCACAGCCAACCATACGCCATAACTGCAGTTTGAATACTTTCGCCAGCATTCTCAGAGATAATATCAAAAATCAACTTGCCAAGAAGAGCTGCAAAAACAGCAACGCTAATTACAAGCGGACTTTGTTTCTGCGAATGTTCAAGTCTTTTGTTTCCACTCTGCAGCCTCTTCGAAAACCATTTCCCAATTAGTAACAGCGAAAAAGAAACTGCGGCAATACTGAAAATCATCACTACCGAAAAATTGTACTTCAGACCATAAATCAACACGGTCTGATGAGCTTGCAAATGAATAAAGACTGTGACTATGCAAATAATCCCGATTGGTAACATAATAATTCTCAAAGGAATCTCTTTCTTCGGTAATCGTATACCCCATCCAATAATTATGGCATAAAGAACTAATATTGGCTTCCACGCAAATGATAAAACATGGCTTCCATAGCCTATTGCAAGAGGCATTGATAGAGCATTAAACACTCCTGATAAAAAAACCGTCCCCCATAAAAATCTTGCAACATTATCTCTACTTAACATTTTCTCACTATACATGGCCGTCTCCTACTTGTCACGCTGCATGGTATATGGATCTTCTAGTGATGAATTCTTCCTTATAGCGTCCTGTATCTGATCTCCAGTGTGAAAATATTCCATACTTTCTTCATAGCCAGCAGATACAACAAAACCCGCTAATATACTCACGCCTACCGTAACACTGACAGGCGCTGATGCTCCTACTAGTACAGCTGCGCCAACACCCGCTCCAGCAGAAAGAACTGCTCCCCCTGACTCAACAATCACCGAACTCGCCATAGCCGCGTCATAATCGGCGCCGGTTAAGCCCTCTGAAATAGAATCTTCATGCTTTTCATATACACTAGGGGCGGCACCGAGTACTGTGGTAAAAACATTAGACTTAGTGAACAATCCATTGATTTTGCAGTAACTACTTGCTTTCGTTGTCTTTTGCAAACGAATAAAACGCTCGGCATCGGGATGACTGTATCTATTGTTTTGATATGCCGCATTCTTTAAGTTTCCTGGCAGATTATTGTATCGCGCTTCTGTAGTATAAGCATCCCACGTACTTCTAGTACCTGTCAGCAAATCAATCCCTAGTGATGTGTTGAAAAGGTCCACATTATCCAAACCTTGATTCATTTTACCACCTCCGCTTGAGACGGCAGTATGTTGCACAGAGCTTTGTACCGAGCTGCTGCTCTTGCTAGATGATGTAGTGGGGTTAAGTGAGCTTGATCCCCTGTCGCTTGAATCCCTCGCTTCCCTTCCAGATGTTCCTGAACGGGAAACCGTGGTGCTTTGTGGACTTGCTGTCTTTCTTTCTCCCGTGTCATAGGTGGTGACGGTTCTGGTGATTCCCGTGGTGCTCGAAGTGGTTGTTTTTGTTTCAACTTTTACTTGTGAACTGTTTCCAACCAACCTTGGTGCGGAGGGTGCGGGTGTCGATTTTGTGTTATGGGATATAACCGCATTCCTGCTGGGTTTTGTATCCACCACCATTCGACCTGGCTTATTTCCGTCCACTACTTCCCTATGCCCGGTGGGATCCCAATATACTACCGGATTGTTATGGCAGTACGCATACAGATTGAGGCTCAATGGGTCCATTGTAGTGCCCCGGTACGTATCCTCCTGCAGGAACCGTGCTGTTTTGGGGTCGTAGAACCGTGATTTCAGGTAATAATACCCGGTTTCTTCATCAAACTCATACCCGCCGTAACGGATGGGGTTCTTAGCGGTGCCGGTGCTGCTTAACGGTACGCCGAAGGCATCGTAGGTGTAGGGTGCCTGGGCGGTGCCGCCGCTGTTAATGAGGGCTACTACATCGGCGTGACCATTGTACAGATACCCTAGAGTTTCACTGCCTGCTTTGCGGCTGAGGGCAATGCCTGCACCGTGGGTGGTTCGGCCTGTTTCTTTGCCGCTGTTGTCGGTTTCCAGTACGGGGTTGTCGCTGACGTAGAGGGTGTTGGTGGTTTGGCCCATAACGGTTTTGGATACCCGGAGGCCTTCGCCGTTATACCCGTTACTGACCGCCTTGCCCCCTTGGGTGCTTTGAATCAGTTCGTTGAAGGCGTGAAGCAGGCTGCCAAAACAGTACCTTTCTGTTTTGTGCAGATCGCTTCGTCCCTGAGGGCAGTTCCGGCCTGCATCTTTGATGCAGACCCGGTTACTGACAGAGGGGAGTACCCGATAAAGAAGTTCGGCAGGAGACGTGGTTCCTCCTGCCGAATAAAAATGTCTTTTGCACTTAAATCACCGGAATCAACTTCCGCAATGCAGGCTGTGCCTGCATTTGAATGTTTACTCACTCTTTTTGAGTAAGCATTCTGGAGCCTTCATTCTTATACAGCCTGAATGGAGCTTGCTCCGGGCGGGGTGGGTGGGGATGGGAGGCTAGGGAGAAAGTTTATTAGGTCCGTCTTGTTATTGCCAATCATCAGTGCCGACCCCATGCTATCCTAATGAATCGATCATTCTAAATCAATCTTTACTAATAAACTCAGCTTCAATTACCTCGCACTGCTTTGCTACCGGATTTCCACTATACTTTTTCAAAACTTCAACAATAGCTTTGTATAAAGCAAATTCCATTGTTCCGCCGGTTGCTTTGTGCACATCATTTTGATTGTCAATTATTTCAACAATGTACTTGTTCCCAGTGTAGGTTAATGTGAATTTGCATTCATTATTGTCCAACCAGTAGATAAGATCCTCCATAGAAGGAAGCCAAATTCCTTCATTGTATATTTGAGGTTCAACACTTAGAGTGGTATTTGGTACAATTCTTCCTCCAATACACCAAATAGAACCGCCAAATTCGTATAAATCTGTAGGGTAAATCGGCTCTTCAAAAATTTGCCTCCTAAATCCCAAGTTAAATAGCAATACTGCTTCTGCTTTAGATAGACTCAACTTAATTCACTCCCCTCGCTCTATTTAACCTTTATTGTTAATCCTTTTGGTCCTTTGTGCTTATCAATAATATAGTTTCCAAACTCATCGGCATCAGCTTTCCATTGCAGTTCTTTGCCCGATTTTTTTAGTTCAAATACTTTGTATGCGCTTCCTCCATGTCCTTCCACGTCCTTCGCCCAATATAGACCAGTATTGGGGTCTTTGTATGCTGATACATTTTGTCCGTTAATTCGATAGTCGATTTTATCAGTTGCAGTTGTTTTAATATCCCATAGAGTTTTGGTATTCTTTTTTGTTCCACCATTACTTGCTTTCTCACCCTGCAAAACTTTACTCTCCGAATACTTAGTCCACGTCTCATCCAGATTGTAAAACGCTGTTCCTGATGATGCCGCGCCATGGGCTACTGCTGCGGCGCTTGCAGGAGCAAGTGCCAGGGAAAGGCCACCCGAGGGAGGGGCTGCTCCAATGGAAATGCCTTCCCCCATTACTCCAACCAGCACTTCTACACCGCCCTGGACTACTACAATTGCTTCTCCTACAAATTTCCCTTGGTAATAGGCGGGCTTGCTGTATGCGCTCTCTGACGAATCAAATTTCCCAAGGTTCAGTGTTACGGATTGTATATATCCTTCGTTAACGCCTTCGATAAAAGAGAATCCACTGTTTATTTTTTCTTTTATCAGCGACTTTAAGTCCTTTTGGGGAGTGCCAAAGCTAAATCCGTTCTTGACTAATTCTGTATGTCTAGGACTTGCCACTGACGCAGTTAAGCCTCGTAGTGATACCACATTATTCGTCGCCTTAACCTGCTGCCCGCCACCATTGGTCAACCCAAAAATCCGCTGAAGAGTTTCCACCCTTGCATTATGATCCGATTCACTCCGGTTGTTACTGGAACTCCCGCCACTGCTGTAGTTCGAGTAGTAATTATCCATCTCCTCTTTTGAAACCGTGCCGGTGTTGCCGTTATTAACAACACCTTTGGGAGTGAATGAACCGTCTGGGTGATAGGAGCCGGAAGGGTCAATGGATCTTTTAGCATGCCCCGTAGGATCCCAATAAACCACCGGGTTATTACTGCAGTAGCTGTACAGATTCAAGCTCAGTGGGTCGGTTGGGTTGCCTCTATACGTATCCTCCTGCAGGAACCGGGCTGTTTTAGGATCGTAGAACCGTGCTTTCAGGTAGTAGTACCCTGTTTCTTCATCGAATTCATACCCGCCGTAACGGATGGGGTTCTTAGCGGTGCCGGTGCTGCTTAAGGGTACGCCGAAGGCATCGTAGGTGTATGTTGCCTGGGCGGTGCCACCGCTGTTAATGAGGGCTACTACGTCGGCGTGGCCGTTATACAGATACCCTAGAGTTTCACTGCCTGATTTGCGACTGAGGGCGATGCCTGCACCGTAGGTGGTTCGGCCTGTTTCTTTACCGCTGTTATCGGTTTCAAGAACCGGGTTGTCGCTTACATAGAGGGTGTTGGTGGTTTGACCCATAACGGTTTTGGATACCCGGAGGCCTTCGCCGTTATACCCGTTACTGACTGCCTTGCCCCCTTGGGTGCTTTGGATCAGTTCGTTGAATGCGTTATACTTATTGCTGCCAATCCACGCCACCATGGGGTTTTCTTCTACGGTGGTCTGGCCCATGACGAAGGCGCTGAAGTGTGCCTTGGGTGCCGGGGCTATGGGGTCCAGCTTGGTGAGCTCGGCTTTTTTCTGGTAGAGCAAATTACCGTTGCTATCGTAAATGTACTCGATAAACGCACGCTTGCTTCCCGGGGTTTCGACGGCCTTTACACCTCCGGCGCCCAGGGTTTCTTCCGTGGTGCTGACCAGTCGGTTCTGTTCATTATACTCGTAACTGGTAGCCGTAATGGCGCTGCTGCCGGTTTGCACGACCTGACGGATGCGGTTCCCCGCTTTGTCGTAGGCATATTCGGTGGTGCGCTGGCCTTCCGGCGTGGGTTCGCTGACCTTGACCAGCCGGTTCAGGCGGTCGTAGGTGTAGGTGGTGGACCCTTGGGGTTCCGTCTTGGTAAGCTGGTTGCCTGTGGCGTCGTAGGTGTAGGTATAGGTGTCGGTTTTGCCGCCGTAGGTGTTTTTCAGCTCCTTCAGGGTGCCGTCCATAAAGTAAGTATACACCTCTGTGGCGCCGCCGGGTTGGGTAATTTTCCACTTAAGTCCATTTGCATAGTATTCTATCTTGGTTTTGTTGTTATCCGGGTCAATCACCAGGGTGGGTCTGCCCGCTTTATCCAGGAGGGTTTTGGTGGTTTTGCCCGTGGGGTCGGTGAAGAGCTCCGCCAGGTATTTGACGCCCCCTTCGTCTACTATGGTACTGTATTCGAAGGTGCTGCTGCCCACCTTGGGCACGTTCTTGATGATGCAGCGGTTCAGCTCATCGTAGGCACGGGTGGTTTTCCCGGAGGAATCCGTCATGATGACCTTGTTCCCTGCGGGGTCGTACTTGTTGGTGACGGTAAGCCCTGCCGCTTCTTTCTTGGTTTCATTGCCCAGAACGTCGTAGGTGTAGCTGGTGGTTACGCCGTTGCGGTCCACCATGGTTTTCTTGCTGCCGTCCCCGTAGTAGGTGTAGCTTTCGGTTTTGCGGGGATCATAAACGTTCTTTCCGCCCTTTTGAGTGATGCCCAGGGGGTCGATACGCTTAAGGGGCAGGTTTCGGTCGTTGTATTTCCAGGTGGTGATGTTGCCATTGCCATCCGTTTGGGTGAGTAGGTTCCCCAGGGCATCGTAAACAAACCGGGTTTTCTCGCCCAGGGCATTGGTGACGGTTTTTACTTTCCCGGCTACCTTGTCATATTCATAGCTGCGTCCGGTTCCGTTGCCGTCCGCTTCACCCAACAAGCGCCCCAAACCGTCATAAATCTTAGTCTCGGTATGGCCTTCCCCATCCGTTGTCTTAATCAGGTTACCGGACTTGTCGTACTCGAACTTACGGACCATGGCGGTGGTGCCTTGGTAGGTTTTAGACTCCACCTGCTGATGATCCTTGTTGTAGGTCTTTTCCTCCGCAATCGCTCCGGTACCATCTTCAACTTTTGTGACCCGGTTGAAGTCGTCGTAGGTGTTTTCAGTGGTGGAAATGTCATAGCCAGATCCTGCGCATTCGGTAATCTTAAATTCCTTTATCGAATTGCCATTGCCGTCATATTGCCACATACTGCCAACAACTTTCTCATCGTTACTGGTCCCCCGGGCAAAGGTATACTGCATCATTTTTCTGCCCAGTTGGTCATATACGATTCCAGTGAAAATTCCATTGGGATCCAATTTATAAACCAGATTCCCGGCCTTATCATATTTATATGCAATCGTTGATACCAGCCCGCCGCCACTGACAGTTTCAGTCAGCACACGGCCCTGGGGATCGTAAACCTTCTCCGTTTTCCTGCCGGTGGTATCGGATACTGCAACCGTACGGAGATTTCGGTCGTACAGGTAGGTTTCCGTGTTGCCTTCTATGCTGGAATCGCTGTCGTAGGTGACAGTACCTACCAGATTAAGTCCAGCGATGCTGTAGGTGGTGATATTGCCCCTGCCGTCGGTCTTGGTCAGCAGGTTCCCGGCGGCATCATAGGTGTTCTTTTCAATGACTTGTTCCGGGTCTGCACTGCTGGCCCGTTTGGTGATCTTGGTCACATTTCCGGCATCATTCAGGGTGTAGAGGATTTCAGCCCCGTCGGCCAGCACGTCCTTAACCTTTCGCCCCATGCCGTCCCGTTCGATACGGGTACCGTAGTTCCGGCCGTCAAGGTTTTGAAGCACCGTTCCATCCGCATCGTACCGGGTACCCGGTCCCCAGGCGGAAATGATTTTTGAATCCTCATCGGCCCCACTGGCAGCAGCAAAGGCCTCGCCGCCGATGGTTTTGATCAACCGGCCTTCCTTATCGTACTGGTAGGCGTTGATGACCGTGGATGACAGGGTGGTGCCATCCTTGTAGTATTGTTTCACGGTCTTCTGTTGACTCATCTTGTCGTACGTGTATTCTTGCCGCACAGTTGTGCTTAAATCCGCTGGATTAAAGCTTGTACCGTAAGCTTTTGGTGAGACTTTGGTGCTCATCCGGCCTGCGGTGTCATATGTGTAGTAAGTCGTGTAGGTTTTCTCAACATAACCGCCTTCTATACCCGTCAGTTCTTTCACAGGGCGTTCTTCTTTCTCCTTCTGCCCCAGGGTGTTATAGGTGTAGGTCACCACGTTTCTCAGGGGATCCGTTTCCGTTTTAAGCATTCCCTTTTCATAGGTTTTTCCCCGGACGATGCTAACGGCGTTGCCTTCCTCGTTGAGGCCGCTTTCCCGGGTTTCCGTCAGGCGGTTCAGGGTGTCGTAGATGTTCTCCACGGTGTTTCCTTCCCCGTCGATGGTTTTGGCCAGATTGCCGTTGGTGTCATAGCTGTTCCGGGTGGTGATTGGGACGGCATCACCTGAGCCGTGTCCCTTTTCGTTCAGGTACCGCCCGCCGATGAACTTGGTCAGCTCGGTGATGCGGTTCTTGTAGTCGTAGCTGTACTTTTCGGTGAACGTGTCTCCGTCGTTGCCGTAGATGGTTTTCTGGATGCAGTTGCCCTCACCGTCGAAGGCCTGGTCGGTACGGCGGCCGTTTTTGTCGGTGATCTTGATGGGGTTCCCCGCCAGGTCGAAGGCGATCCACTGGATGGCCTGCCGTTCGTAGGAGGGAATCTCCCAGGGGTTCACCAGGTCTTTTCCCTGCCGCACGATGCTGGGCTTGCCCAGGGGATGATATTCGTACCCTTCATATCGGTAAGCACCCTGGCTGGGGACCCATTTGTTCAGGACCCTGCCCATGCCGTCGTACTGATAGATGGTCTGCTGGCCTTCGTAGGTGCTTTCGGTCTTGATCAGGCCGTTCTTGTAGTATTCGATGGTTTTCTGCCCACCGTCGGGATTGGTCACGCTGGTGACGGCATCCCGGTAGTTACGCGTTTCAACGAATTCTGCCGTCTCTGCCCCGGTCAGGACCTTGGTGGTGGTGATGACGGTTTCCTTTTCAGGGCTGACGCTGTACCGGATGGAGCTGCGCTGAGTGGCTACCCCGGCGGTGGAAATGACACCCTCCCCGGTCTTTCGGTTCAGGCCGTCGTAGGTGGCAGTGTTGGTAACCAGGTTCGGCAGCTTACGGCTGGTTTCGTTGCCGAAGCCATCGTAGGCAATGAGGGTGATGCCCCCTTCCGAGTCGGTAATTTTGGTAACCCGGCCTGCGGTGTTGTATTCATACAGGGTCTTTTTCCCTGCTTCTGTAGCCTTGGGAGTGGATTCACTGCTTTTAAGGTTGTTGGCATTGTATTCGTACTTGGTGACACCGCCGTCCGGGGCGGTTACCTTCAGCAGGTTCCCGTTGTCCTCGTAATCGTAGCGGGTGACATAGCCCCGGGGGCTTTTTTCTGTCAGCAGCCAGCCGACGGTATTGTAGGTGTATACCCAGGTGTTGCCCAGGTCGTCCTTCTTGGTGGCCAGGTTTCCATAGCCGTCGTAGGTATAGGTTTCATGGCCAAGATTGGGAAGGGTTTTCTTTACCAGCATCCCCTTGGCTGCCCCAACGTTCTGGTAGTCGTAGGTGGTGATGGCAAACTGGTTTCGGTCGTCCTTATTGGCATACTCCTTAGCGGCACTGTAGGGTGCCACTTCTTTGACGAGCTTCAGCCCGGACTTATCGAAAATGTAGTACTTCTTATTGCCTTCCTCATCGGTTTCCTTGGTGAGGTTGTTTTTTGCATCGTAGATAAAGGTGGAGATTCCGCCGTCCGGGTTGGTGATCTTGGTGATGTTCCCCCGGGTATCCCGCTCATAGCCGGTAACGCGGCCGTTCCGGTCAGTGACTGTCCGTTCTTCCCCATAACGGTTGATGCCGCTGGAATCGGTTACATAATCCACCGTGATGGTTCCGCCCTCGGGGTCTTGGGTCTTGGTGGTGTAGAAGGAGGTGTCATACCACTTAATCAGGGTTTTGCCGTCCTTGGTGATGGTGGTCTTCCTGTCCGCCACGGAATAGCTGTACACCCCCGCTTTGCTGTTGGTGATGCCGTCCGGGCTGGTATAGCTGGAAACCTTGTGGTTATCTGCATGGTTGTAGGTGATGCTCTCCGTTACGATACCGCTGCCGTTCTTGACTACGGTCAGGTAGTTGGAGCCGTCATATTCGTAGCTGGTGGCGCGACCCTTGGCATCGACGGCGCTAGTGAGGCGTTTGGAAGCGTCGTAATTGTAGGATGCCACGGTAACGCCCCGGGGATCGGTGATGGAGGTGATCTGGTTGTTGGCGTTATACGTGAAGTTGAATTTACGCCCTACTGAATCGGCGATGGTCGTGATTTTACCTGAACTATTTACTTCGTTAGTAATCCGGTTGCCGTTACGGTCCTGCATCCAGTCCAAAAATCCGTTGGCGGCAAAATGGTACTGGTACTGATCCTTGGTGGTGAGCAGCCACCCGCTGGATTCCACCAGGGTGCTGCGGCTGTCGTAGGCCTCGTAGGTGCTGCCGCTCTTTTGGAACACCTGGATGCCGCCGTTGGGAAGCTTGACGTTGTACAGGCTGGTGTTGGTCGTGTCCTGTTTCACATAGCCTTCAAAGCCGAAGGTCCAGCCCCGACCCATGATAGGGTTGACCCGATCATCCTTGGAATTGTAGGTACGGCTGATGTTCAGGGTGAAGCCCAGGGTGTTCATGCTGAAGTCGGTGGCTTCGGTGGAGTAGTTGCCGGTACCGGGGTTCACTCCGGATTCGCCGAAATGGATGGCTTCCTGAAGAGCAGGAGAGATGGTGGCAGCAAAGGCTTCAATGGCGCTGTTCTTCTGTACAACCGCTGTATCTGTTACAGGGGCGGTGCTCTGTTCAGCGGTGGTCATCTGACCGGTAAGAGCTTTTTCGGCATCCAAAAGGGTTCCTGTAAGGGTTTTGCCGGTAAGGCCCGGGAGCTTTTTTCCAGTGGTTTTCAGCCGATAGGCAATTTCCCGGTTGGTCATGGAGGGGAACTGGCTTTTAACCAAGGCTGCCACCCCGGTGGCAAAGGGAGCCGCCATGGAGGTACCGGTCTTCATGTTGTAGCCGCCCTCCGGCTCAGTGCTGAGGATGCCCGTACCGGGAGCTGCCAGCTCCACCCGTGTTCCGTAGTTGGCGTAGGAAGGCAGGGCTCCCTGAGCATCGATGGCGGTGACGGTTACGAGGTTGTCCATCTCGAAGGCTGCAGGGTACACTGGGGTCTGGTCGATGTTGATCCCCTTATTCCCCGCCGCGCAGATGTAGAGGATGTCGGATTCCTCCATGGCATCCCTCAGGGCCCGGTTATTGTCGTAGCCTCCGAAGGAACAGTTGATGATCTGAACCCCCATTTTCCGGGCGTACTGGATGGCTTCAATGGCGTCTGCCGTGTAGCCTTTGTTTTCGTGCATGAATTTCAAGGGCACCAGCTTCACTTTCGGTGCAACCCCGACGGTTCCTTCCCCGTTTTCGGAAGCGGCGATGGTGCCGGCACAGTGGGTCCCGTGGGTATCATAGGCCGTTCCGTCGAACACGGTGCCGTCATGGTTGTAGAAATCGTAGCCGGTAACGTCGTCAACGTAGCCGTTGCCGTCATCGTCCAGACCGTTCTGGGGGATTTCGTTCTTGTTGGTGTAGATATTGGCTTTCAGGTCCGGATGGGCGGTGTCGATGCCGGTATCCAAGACACCCACCAGCACGCTGGGGCTTCCCTTGGTAACCTTCCATCCGGCGGCAGCGTTGATATCCACCTGACTTAGCTGGGAAAGGCCCCACTGTTCGCTGTAGCGGGGTTCTTCAAAGGTTTCCAGGGGATAGTTCGGCTGAATATATTCAATGTTGGTATCCTTTTTCAACTCGGTGATTACGGCTTCCAGGGGTTTTTCTT
Source organism: uncultured Peptostreptococcaceae bacterium (assembly GCA_964649745.1). Classification (GTDB taxonomy): domain Bacteria; phylum Bacillota; class Clostridia; order Peptostreptococcales; family Acidaminobacteraceae; genus CAZEHS01. The sequence continues at coordinate 15,488 of CAZYQI010000027.1, forward strand.
CGCTGACCTGTACCAGGTCGAAGCCTCCGGTTTCCTTGACGCTTTCCATTTCGGTCAGACCAAGGGCAACCTTGGTCTGTTCCAACTTCGCTTCTTTCCCGGTTTCGTCTTTATACTTGATGATCAGGTCCGGCTTTTCTACCGCCGTAGGCTCCTGAGGGATGCTTTCGGCAAGGGTACGGATGGCGATGGGGTCGCCAAGGGTAAGGGATAGGGCTAAGAGCCCACACAGGGTCCTTTTCAGCCACTGGTTTTTCTTCATGATTTCCTCCTAATGGGATGTATGGCAGGTTTCTTTTCCATTGCTCGGTTCGATCAGTTATGCCAACCCTCAACAGCATAAGGATTCGCCTTTTCGAAGTTCTCTTTTTCAAGATGTTTCAGGTCGTGTTCTTTTACCGGCGGGTTGTCTCCTTCGATGTCATGGACGGTGTAGGTCAGGGTTGCTCCCCCGGTCTGCCGTCCCTTGAACACGATGTTGTTGATGATTCCGGCCCAGCTGTAGCCATCGTCTACGATCTTATGGACCAGGAATTCCGCTCTGCCGGGGCTGTGGTTCAAGATTTCAATTTCCGTTCCGGGTACCATGCCGTCGGAGACTTCCTTTCCCACGCTGTACGCACAAAGGTCCTCAACTCGCACGCTGGAGGGGTAGTACACTTCCAGCCGGTATTTCTTGAAATCGGTGATGTCCGACGCGGTCAGGGCCATTTCCACGGGCTCTTTTTTCTTGACCTGGGCCGGAATGGCGCAGTTGATCACCAGGTGGCTCCAGGGTCCTTTCCCGTAGCGGTTGCAGGCCCTTACCCGGTAGGTGTTCTCCTCGAAGGATTTGATCCCATGGTGCTCGTAGCGGGTGGCGCCGTACCCTTTGATGACGGTGCCGTTCACTTCCACCTCGTACCATTCGGCACCGGGGACGGGATCCCAGGTCATGATGGCGGTGTGGCTCTTGTTGGCCATTTGGGTTTCATAGATTTTGGGCAGGATCCCTGCGGGGGTTTTGACTTTTATGTAATCTGTCCAGAACCCCTCCCGATAGTCGGTGACGGCCCGTACACGGTATTTATGCTCAGTGAAGGGGTCCAGTTCGTCATGGAGGTACTTGGTGTCCTTCACCTGTACCACATAACCGTCCACTTCCACATCGTAGCCTTTGATGATGTCTGCCGGATCCACCGTACGGGGTGCCACCGGCTGCCATTTCAGTTCCACCTGGTTGGTCTGGATAAAGGGGGTCACGGTGTCTACCCAGTCCGGACGTCGGGGAATCTTCTTGGATTCGATGGGCTCCGACCAGTTGGAGTAGCCACCGTCGGTATCCTTGCCCCTTACCAGGTACTGATGGTTCTCCGCGTCGGTGAAATCGATCTTATAAAGCCGCTCTACGGATTCACCGATGGTGGTGCCGTCCTGCTGGATTTCATATTTATAGGCCCCTTCCACGGCCCCCCACTGGATCATCAGGTCGGCGTTTTCGGCGTCTACCCACTCAATGGCGGGTGTTGACAGCTGCAGGGGGGTGATATCGGTTATTTCGGTCCAGGGACTGACACCGGCAGCATTCTTAGACCGGACCTTCACATCGCAGTTCACTGTTTTATCTTCGATTACAAAGTCTAGGGCAGGTGTCTGGCAGCTTTGGGATTCTGTAAAGAGAACCGCCGCTCCTTTGCAGAAGTTTATTTCCAGGTCGTAGCTGTCCGCCTCCTTGGCGGCGTCCCAGCTCATGGAGACACTGTTCTTATCCACATTCCCTTTGAGATTTAGGACCGGGTCCGGGGGGATAAAGGTGGTCTTTTCAATCTGCCACAGGGACCATTCCCCGAAGCCGTCTGCATTGACACCCCTGACCCGGATGATGTGGCTTGAGTTGGGTGAAAGGCCTTCCACGGTATAGCTCAGTTCCTTTTGAAGGGGTATGATCTCTCCGTCAACGTCCACTTCATAATTCTTGGCGCCCGAAAGGGCGTCCCACTGAATGGTGATGGTTCGGTTGGTTTTTGTGTACTGGACATGGGTGGGAGCCATCAGATATGGCGCGCTTGTTTTAACCGTTATCATCTCGCTCCAGGGTCCATAATCATTATCAAGCTTGGCGCGTACTCTGTAGGTGTATGACTTAGAAGACTCAAGTCCATATACTTCCAGTGCGTTGGTTGACTTAGGCGTAATCACCACGCCACTGTTCGTTTCGACTTCGTAGGTTGCGCTGCTTCCAGTAGAGTCCCATGACAGGCGAATACTATTCTCGGATGCTACACCTTTCAGATCCCGGATAAGCAACACACTGTCTCCTTCTTGAAACAGCGGAACGCTGACCACGGCGCTTTCACGGCCCAGTATGTCCACGGTTTTGGCCTGAAACTCACAGAGGCCGGTTTTCGTCACTTCCACTAGGCCTGTGTAATCCTTCCATTCTTCATTCCCAAGCTGCTTCAAACGGTATTGGGTTTTATAAAGGCCTGTGGCAGCGTCTACTGCATCGGTCACATATATCTTGTAAGGCTCAGTGGCAGTGTCGGTGTCCGGGTTTCGGGTGATCACCGGAGATGCCGGGTTTTCAGTTCCCAGGCTGAAAGGCCCGAACTTCCCGGTGCTGACATTCCCCACGCTGTCCACTGCCCGGTAGTGGATGTACCAGGTTCCTTCGGCACTTACGGTCAACGGTGCACCATAAACGTTCCATGTGGCAGGGATATCCGCGGTATTGGTCAGCCCGTATTTTTTTTCCGTTACGCTGCTTTGGCCATCACTGTAGTCAAGGGTCGCGGTATAGGTTTTTGAAGCCGTATTATAGTTACCCGTACTTAGGGTTACCGAAGGCAGCTCCTTATCAATGTTGCTGACTGTAATGGTTTTGACGGCATCATTCCCGGCGCGGTCCTTAGCATAGACGGTGTGGATACCGTTTGTTATTGCCTGGAAGCTCCCGGTAAAGTCCACCCCGGATTCTGCCACATACCCCCCGGTTTGCTCACCAAGACACCAGCGCTGCAGCACGATTTCGGATCCAGTTCCGTTAACCGCTGCGCTGATGGTGACATTATTCCCCGTAGCCGCCGTGGTAGAGGGGGTCAGGGTAATGGTAGGTAGCAAACGGTCAATCACCACATTGTAGACTGCCGTCGTAGTAGCCAGTCCGTCACTAACCGATATCGTAAAACTCTTGGCTCCCTCGGGGAGTGCCGTGATCGGAGTGGTGAGATTCACCGTCTGTTCCGTTGTCGTCCCTGATGTGAGGCTTTTGGAGGCCAGCTCCGCTGCGCCGTTTAACAGCTTGACGGTTAACGGCCCCCCTTCAAAGTCGCTGACTTTAACGTCCACACTGAGATTACCCTTTATGGCTGGGTTCTGGGGTGATGTTATGGTCAACGTTGGTTCCGCATTTAATGGTGTAATTTTGATGCGCCCGGCTCCGCCGTTGTTATAGGTGTTACTGGTATTTTTGAGTAGAGTTGTGTTCACATAGTTTCCGCCTGCTGAACCGTTATGACCGTGGGAATCACCAGTTGATCCTCTGTATGTTGCCGCCCCACCAAATCCATTAGGTGAACCTAGGCCTCCTCCGCCGCCTGCAGCAGATTTATAGGTGGGTTCCGTCATTCCATTTATCGAACCACTGTAATAACCAGAGTAATTTGTGGTGCCCAAGCCTGCCCCACCACCGGACAATAGGAGTGTGCCTCCACTTATGGATATAGATGAACATCCTGCGCCATTTTGGGCGTAGTCAGTGGATTCTCTTCTTATATACGCCCCTCCAGAACCTCCACCGGACTGTGATCCTATTGACAAGGTAAAAACCTGGCCGTTGGTGGTCATCATTTCGCCGGTGGTATATCCCCCAGCCGTACCGGCTCCCGGTCCCCACACCTCAATTTTGATTTTCCCCCCATTGGATGTATAGGTACCCGAGTAGGGACCGCTTACATCCAGTGGTGTTGCTGCAAAGGATTTGCTTGAATCGCTGAAGGACAATAGCATCAATAGCAGGATACAGATTGAAACTTGAAAACGCTTTTTCATAACTCCTCCTTTATTTTGTTTTCTAATAAACTTTCATTACGATCAGTTGTGCCATTTCTCTACTGCATAGGGAATTGTCTTCTCTAAGTTCTTCTTTTCAAGACGTTTCAGGTTGTATTGTTTTTTTATTCTGTCGCTGTTCTCCTTAAAAGGTTTACTCTACAGAGCACCCGGCAAGCTTCCTTTAGCCTTCAAGGTCAGTACCCCCCTCCCTTCTGATAAGCCCTGTTTAATAACTTCCGCCTTACATTCTATATATTCCTATTTAGGCATATTATTGCTAATTTGATAAATGTATTTTCTATTTATTACTATTATTTTACTATTTGTATATATTATTTAATTTATGTTCTAATTAATCTTTATTCTTTAATATTCTTATATATCTATTTTATGTTTTTGCTTCCATATATTACTTTCGCACATTCATGATTCTATCGCATGTAGTTATGATATTCAAGTCAGAAGCGTTAATTAATTTCGCAATTCTATATATTATCTTTAATTACTTAATTTCTTATAAATTTCAATATTTGTTATTAATCCATTCTGTTATGGCACTTATAGGTTTAATACCTGAATTACGAGTAAGAAGACAATCTCTCTTTACACGAACATGTGTGAGCGAAACGTCGATGAAGTGAACCTTTGCTTCGAGCTGCATTTCTACTCCCTCTGAGCTTAGCTGAACGGATCCATGGCTTCTGCAGTATTCAACTCGCTGCTTTAAGAAGCGAGTGCCTTAGAACGGTTAGGTATCGATAAAATTCCATCAAAAAAAGAGAAGGTCCTTGCAAATGCAAGGGTCTTCTCTTTGGGATTCATCCGTGTGTTCTTTTATTCGCTTTTCTCTATGGGTTTAGGTTCCTGGGAATTTTCTTCGGTTGGCTCCGCCTCTTCCGATGGTTCGGATTCACACTCGGAGAGCTCAGAAAGGCCGTCTGTTTCTTCTTTTTCCAGTTCTTCCTGAACGGGATCCACAGGAGCCGCTTTCCCCTTCACTCCGAAAGCCATCCACAGCCCCACCAGCAGCTGTGCCAGAAGCACCGTATAGTTCGGTACCAGCATTTTCAGGATGTAGTCAACACCCTCCGGGGACGAAAAGGCCATTACCATATCCTGAAAGTTCATATACGTTGGAAGGAAAAGCGCAAACACGGCCACCGCAGCCAATATCGCCCCTGCCGCGCCAAGCTGCATTTCCTTCCTCTCCCCTGCGCCGGATGCCCAGGCCTCGTTTTCTGAAGCCAACGCTTTATCCTTTGCCTGGCTCCAGTAAATCAACCCGGCTCCCAGAAGGATCATCAGGATAAACGGAAGAGACTGTTTTGCTATGGCTCCGTACAGCTGGCTGTTCCAGGCCTCTGCCGGCAACTGCTCCGAAATAACCGCCGATACGATGGAGGCGCCGATCTTACTCAGCCACTCAAAAATATAATTCCATACTACAAAAACACCAAGAATACCGCCGGTTGTTATCAACTTCATCTTCTTCTGCATCGAACTGCCTCCTGTAGTTTAAATCCTTTGTTCATTCTATCTGACAGCACCCGGCTGAACAACTGCATTTCTCCCAGATTACAGCTATGTGAACATTATTTGAACGTTTCCACCTTAACGGTCTTGATAATTACCGGCGTTTCCGGTTTATCCCCGCTGTCGGTGCTGACTTCTGTGATCTTGTCCACCACATCCATCCCTTCGTATACCTGTCCGAAAACCGTGTGCTTGTTGTCCAGCCAAGGGGTTCCCCCCTGTTTCATGTAGGCGTCCGTCAGCGCATCACTGTATCCGCTTTCCTTCATGAATTTGCTCATATCCTCGTTCATGGCCGCTGCCGGCAGCTGCACGATGAAGAATTGACTGCCATTGGTGTTGGGTCCGCTATTGGCCATGGAAAGAGCCCCTCTGAAATTATGCGCATTGGGGCTGAATTCATCCTCAAAGGGTTTTCCCCACAGGCTTTCACCACCGGTGCCGGTCCCCTCGGGATCGCCCCCCTGAATCATAAAATCCTTCATAACCCGGTGAAAGGTTAGGCCGTCATAATACCCCTTACCCGCAAGACCCGTAAAGTTTTCTACAGCCTTCGGAGCCGCGCCGGGCATCAGCTTAACCTTGACGGTGCCCATGCTGGTATCGATAATGGCCACGGAATCCCCTACAACAGGGGGATCCAGCTGGGTGAGATCCGTTTTTTCCTGAACCGCAGGCGTCTGGTCGGGTGGAATCTCTGCCGGCTTACTGCAGCCGGGAAGAACGCTTATAGCGGCAACAAGGCATAATGCAATCCATTTTTTCATAAACCTGCACCTCTTCGTTATTTTTTTGTTTCAATCTCAACAGACCGTATCACAACCGGCTCCACCGGTTTATCTCCAGCTCCTGTTTTAACGGCTGCAATGGCATCAATCACTTCCATGCCTGCATATACCTGCCCGAAAACAGTATGCTTGCCATCCAGCCAAGGGGTGCCTCCCAACCGCAGGTAGGCGTCCTTCACCGCTTGCGGCTCCCCGGCGGCAAGCATGTTCGCTTTTATAACCTCCGCAGGAAGCTGCACAATGAAAAATTGGCTGCCGTTGGTATCCGGACCGCTGTTGGCCATGGAAAGAGCCCCTCGGAAGTTATGGGCATCCGAGCTGAACTCATCTGCGAATTTTTCGCCCCAGAGGCTGGTGCCTCCGGTTCCGTTTCCATTGGGATCTCCCCCCTGAATCATGAACTCCGGAATCACCCGATGAAACGTCAGATTATCATAATAGCCCTTTTGTGCCAGCCCGATGAAGTTCTCCACCGCCTTCGGCGCTTCCTTCTTAAGCAGCTTTATGCGAATATCCCCCATGCTGGTCTTCATCAGGGCAACCGTATCCCCTGCCGCCGGTTTATCCAGCTGCGCCAGTGTTCCGGACATCGCCTCGAAGGCTATGGTTCTGGCTGCCGGATCCCATATGATCCGATAGCCCAGATTTTCGAATATCGCCCGAAAAGGCACATAGGTGCGCCCATGGATTATTTTTGCAGCGGTATCCATGGGAATTGAGTTTCCACCAGAACGAATTGCCGATGATCCGATGGTCACTTCCAGCAGCGTTGTTCCCTTTTGTACGGTGACCGTCTGGGTTTCGGCTCTCCAGCCTACATCCGCTCCCAGAAGCTCGGATATCTTGCGGATTGGAACCAGGGTGCGTCCGTTCTCGTCAATGACTATCTGTCCTTCTTCCTGGCTGAACTGAACCACCTGGCCGTTTTGCAGAATCCGTATCGGATCGCTGTCTGCATTGGCTATCCCAAGGGTTGAAATCATCAGCATCAAGACCAGTATCAAGCTTCCGATTCTGCCTGCCATAAATTTGCCTCCTTCGTCACTACGGGTATTATAACCGCGGCGAATTCCCCATCTATGATACCATACATACGTCCTTTTGGTGTGTGTTGTCGGTGCTGCCCATTAAAAAGAGCACCCTATCCAGGCGCTCTTACATCTAAACCGATTCCAAGATGGCTCTTTTCAGGTGCCGTTCCACATCGTGAGCCGTTGCCAGCAGTTCCTGGTCGCCAAGCATTTCCATCATCAGGCTGGGGCGGATCATTCCCATATACACCCCGTCGTCCTTCTCAAAGACCACAATCTTGCAAGGCAGAAAGTATGCCGCATCCAGGTTGATATCCAGGGCGGCCTTGGCCTTCTGAGGGTTGCAGATTTCAAGAATACGGCAGTTGTAATTGAATTCAAGGCCCTTTTCCTGCATTTTTTCCCATACATCAAATTCCCATAAAATTCCGAATCCTTCCAGCTTCAAATTGTCAGCAAGGCTGGAAAGGGTATCCTCAAAGCTCTTCTCAGATTTCAGCTCAAAATTTATCTCCATGACATCACCCTCCTGTGCCCTATTGGTACCCCACCTTTTCGCATCTTACCCCTCTCTGCGAAAAAAAAGAACAGTGCCGGGTACTTCGCCACTGTTCTGTGATGATACATAGGGGGTCTCCAAGGTGTTCCCGGTCACTGGGAATACAAGCTTCCTCTTACTTCCTTTTCTATCTCGGTACGACAGCGTTTTTCAAAGGGGTTATTCACCATGGCTGTTGCAAACAGATAGGGGTAGCGTTCCTTCAGATGCTTCATGTAGAACAGCCATTCCTGCGCCAGATGGCCGTACGCCCGTTCCAGGTCCAGCTTCAGATGCTCAAGATCCCTGCGCCCTTCATTTTCGCGGTTAAGGGCCTTTCTAAGTGCCAGCTCTTCATGCATGTGCCTTACCGACATCAGCAGCTCGCTGAAGGTGTCGTGCTCCATCAGTGCCGGATTGGCAATAAGGCTGACCACAAGATCCGTTTTTGAATCCAACAGACTGAAAAGACCGTCGAGATCCACACTTCCAATATCCACCTTATAACTGAAGGTTTTTAGGACCGCATCAAGTTTCTTGTAGTCCGCCTCTCCCCATTGAGCTGTAACGTGAATATCCTTTCCAAGCACTGCAATCCCATTATCCCCGGCGGCGCATATGCGGAGCATCTCCTGGCCCAATTCCTGATAAAAAAGACCGATCAGCATATTGAGTTTTTCCATCAGTTTTGCCCGTTCCCGACCCTCCAGCAGTTTATCAATCACCAGGGTGACAAGGAACACCTCCAGAGGTATGAATGCAATATCACCGATGAGATACATCATCATGTGATGAAAATCCCTGAAAATCATGTAGTGAACACCGTGAAGCGCTGCCGAGAGCGCCAACAGAAAAATACCTATTTTAATAAATTCTTTTCTTTTACCCATCGAATCCTCCATACGTTGTCTGAGCTGATTAAACCTTCCGAATCGTAACACACAGGTCTGAATTATTCAAGACGTCCATGAGGTTCGCCACGGGACCCGTCCATGGGATTACATACGGCTATATTTCATCATTTCTTCATAAAAAAGAGCGCATACTTGTGATATGATACTGTTAAATAGTTCAAATTTCAACGAATGGAGGCATCCTCATGACCTGGGATATACGCCCTTTAAAAAAATTCTTCCGTGTGGCCGCTCCGTTCCTTTTGACTGCGGCAATTGCCGTCCTGGCCGTCCTGGCTTTCAAATATCTGCTTCCCTTTGCCCTTGCACTGCTTGTCGCTACCATGGTATGGCCCATCGTCAATCGGCTTGAAAAATTTCGTATCAACCGGATTTTCAGCTCTGTCATCTGCCTCAGTGGCTTTTACCTGATCGGCGCAACGGTTTTCACCATGCTTATCATCCGCACAAGCCAGGAGCTGCTTGGGTTGGCTGCAGAAATACCCAGTCTTATCAGTCAGGCCGATACGCTTTTTTCTTCCCTCTTCATCCAGTTGCAGGCTGCTTATCTGGTGCTGCCGGCCGATGTAGCCCCCTTTGTGGATCAGGCCATGACGCAGCTGGCTTCCAAGGGAATGATATTTGCCCAGGACGCTGCCGCGTGGCTGCTCACCGGGGTCGCAAAAATGCCCGGGTTTTTTCTGGTCCTTATTTTCGCCATTCTTTCCAGCTATATCATCACCTTTGACATCGTCAACATCCGTAAGAAATTCAATTCCGGGCTGGCTCCCGAAATACGCAATCGGATTGATGCCGTACTGAAGGAAATGACCAGCGCCGTAGGAAAATATCTCAAGGCCATGCTGATTCTTATTGGAATCACCTTTGCTATTGCGTTAGCCGGGCTTTCCTTCATCGGTGTGGATTATGCCCTGGTAGGCTCCTTCGTTATCGCCATCGCAGATCTGCTTCCTGTCCTGGGACCGGGTTCCATATTTATCCCCTGGGTGATTTGGCTTGTGGCCACCGGCGAAACCGCCAAGGGCCTTATGATGCTGGGTCTTTACGGCTTTATCTTCGTATTTCGCCAGGCGGTGCAGCCGAAGGTGCTTTCCGACACCATGGAGCTGCCTGCGCTGCCTCTTCTGATTGCTATCTGGATTGGCCTGACCCAGTTCGGTCTGGCTGGCCTTCTGCTGGCACCCTTTGTACTGGTGCTGTACCAGGCTGTAGGCAAGGCACTGAACTCAAACCTGCCTGCCGCGGAGGACAGAGGTCAGACTGAAATTGAAGCCGAGCCGAAGAAATAGCAATCCGCATATTCCTTATCAAAAGCAAGGGACCGTCTCAACCAGAAATTTTTCCGGATGAGGCAGTCCTTTTTTCATGCAGCGTCATTAAAGTCCGGTGATAAAATAAAAAAATTTAGCCACGGATAACACGGATGTTCATAAAAGTGTTCTATGTACGAGGACATGATTCTATACTCGCATTGGTAGGGTGGGTCTAATTTGATATACCGAGTCATCCCCCTTTTATCCGTGTTATCCGTGGCAAAAGACTTTATTCAGCAATCAGATCACTTCAATGCGGTTGCGTCCATAGTGCTTGGCCAGAAATCCGCCGTTGGTCAACATTCAAGGTTATTCCATGGATGCTGCTGAAGGATTCCCGTTTGTCTGTTTGAATTCACTGACGATTCATGATAGCATAGGTGATTATCATGGACTGAAAGGTAGGCACGCATATGTTGGGAACACTTGTAAACACCGCGGCAATCATCGCAGGCAGCCTTGTGGGAATGACGCTTTTCCGCGGGCGCATTTCGACCCGGACCAACGAGTCCATTATGAAGGCCCTGGCCTTGGCCGTTATCCTTATCGGCATCAAGAATGCAATGACCGGCCAGAACACCATGCTGGTTATCTTCTCCCTGGTCATCGGAACATATATCGGCGAACAGTTAGATATAGAACGTGGGATGAATCGGCTGGGCAACTGGATCGAAGCCCGGCTTAAAGGAAGGGACAGCGGTTTTTCAAAAGCCTTTGTCACCACCAGCCTCATTTACTGCGTGGGATCCATGTCCATTCTCGGCGCTCTGGAGAGCGGCCTGAAGGGACAGCACGAAATTCTCTATGCCAAATCCATGCTGGACGGGGTATCCGCCATCATTTTTTCCTCCACCTTAGGCATCGGTGTTCTTTTTTCGGCGCTTCCGGTGCTGCTGTATCAGGGGGCCATCACCCTGGGGTCTGGCTTCCTAACCGGTCTGCTGACAGATTCCGTCATTGCCGATATGAGCGGCATCGGAGGGTTACTGATCATCGCCATTGGGCTTAACATTCTGGAGGTCAAGGCTATCCGGGTGGGCAATATGTTGCCGGCGATTTTTATCCCCATCGTCTACGCCCTGATCCAACCATTTTTACCGATTTAACTGCGTGCACCTTTTTTATCCCACGCAGATGCTGTGAATCATAACAATTCAAAAAGCCCGTAAGCCGTCTAAAAGTGATGGGCTTACGGGCTTCGTCATGTTGAAAATATCAGTCGTGAACCGCTTTTTCCAGCAGCTCATTAACCTTCCGCGGGTTGGCTTTTCCCTTTGTCTTGGCCATGATCTGCCCCACCAGAGACTGCAGGGCTTTTTCCTTACCCGCCCTATACTCAGCCACCGCTTTGGCGCTGGCGGCCACCACCTCGTTCACAATGGGCTGTAGGACCGCTTCGTCGCTGATCTGCTTCAGGTCCTGGGCTTCGATGATGGCATCGGGATGGCCTTCTCCGGCCCACATGGCTCCCAGTACCTTCTTGGCAATGCCGATGTTGATGGTCTCGTCGGCAATCCGGTTCACCAGGGCGCTCAAGTTTTCTGCCGCAAAAGGAGGTACAGCTTCTTCCCCCTCCTGGTCTCCCAGAAGTCGGAATACTTCGGTGGTGATGAGATTGGCCAGGAGCTTGGCGCTGGTGCAGCCTGTTACGGCGCTTTCAAAATAGTCCGCAACGGCTCGGGAGGATACCAGCTGCTCCGCATCGTAGGGGCTCAGGTCGTAGCGCTTGATATAGTGAGCCTTACGGGCGTCCGGCAGCTGGGGCAGCTGGGCCTCCAGCTCACGGATTTTATCGTCTGTAACCACGATGGGCATCAGGTCGGGGTCCGGAAAATAACGGTAGTCGTGGGCATCCTCCTTGGTGCGCATGGCGATGGATTTGCCCGCGGTCTGGTCCCAGCGGCGGGTTTCCTGGGTCACCTTGCCCCCGGCCAGGACCAGGGCAATCTGCCGCTGGGTCTCGTGCTCAATGGCCTTGTTGATGAAGCTGAAAGAGTTGAGGTTTTTCATCTCGGTGCGGGTACCGAACTCCGTTTCCCCTTTGGGGCGTACGGAAAGGTTCACATCACAGCGCAGGGAGCCCTCGTTCATCTTACAGTCTGAAATGCCGGCATAGAGCAGGATGGCACGAAGCTTCAGAAGGTATGCCCTCACCTCTTCAGCGGAACGGAGATCCGGCTCCGAGACGATTTCAATCAGGGGAACGCCCCCCCGGTTGTAGTCGATCAGGGTACCCTCACTGTCGTGGATCAGCTTTCCGGCATCCTCTTCGATATGGATGCGGGTGATGCCGATGCGCTTGGTTTCCCCGTGGACCTCCACATCGATGTAGCCGTCGTGGCAGAGGGGAAGGTCGTACTGGCTGATCTGATAGGCCTTGGGAAGGTCCGGATAGAAGTAGTTTTTCCGGTCCTGCTTGCCATAGGCAGTGATTTCACAGTTGGTGGCGATGCCCGCCTTCACGGCGTAGTCCACCACCTTGCCGTTAAGGACAGGCAGGGTACCCGGCAGACCCAGACAAACCGGACAAACCTGGGTGTTGGGTGCCGCTCCGAAGGCCGTGGAACAGCCGCAAAATATCTTGGTTTCGGTCTTGAGCTCCACGTGAACCTCAAGCCCCATTACCACTTCAAAGTCCTTAGCCGTCATGACGCATCCCCCTTCCCTGTGCAGTGCCCTGTTCATAGGTGTAAGCTGCCCGAAGCAGCGTTTTCTCGTCAAAGGTCTTGCCAATCAGCTGCATGCCGATGGGCATTCCGCCGGAATCCTTGCCGCAGGACACGCTGAGGGCCGGAACCCCTGCTATGTTGATGGGCACGGTGTAGACATCCTCCATGTACATCTCCAGGGGATCCTTACTCTTTTCTCCGAACTTCCAGGCCGTTGTTGGGGCCACAGGGGAAAGGATCATATCGTAGGTGCGGAAGATGCCGCCGAATTCCTTGCGGATCAGGCTCCTAACCTGCTGGGCCTTCTTGTAGTAGGCATCGTAGTAGCCGGAGCTGAGGGCGTAGGTTCCCAGCAGGATGCGGCGCTTCACTTCCTTACCGAAGCCCTGGCTGCGGCTCTTGACGTAAAGGTCCGTCAGGTCTTCGAACTGCTCGGCCCGGAAGCCGTATTCCACGCCGTCGAATCGTGCCAGGTTGGAGGAGGCCTCCGCCGAGGAAATGAGGTAGTACGCCGGCAGGGCATATTCCATGGTGGATACGCTGACCTCGTCCACAATGGCACCCAAGGCTTCGAACTGCTTGGCGGCCCCCAGTACGGCGGCCTTCACCTCGGGGTTCAGCCCCTTGGCGAAGTATTCCTTCGGAAGGGCGATTTTCATTCCCTTGATATCGGCTCTGAGGCTTTCGGTAAAATCCGGCCACTGGACCGGAGCCGAGGTGGAATCCTTGGCATCGTAACCGGCGATGGCGTTCATCACATGGGCCATGTCGGTGACGTCCTTGGTAAGTGGCCCGATCTGATCCAACGAGGAGGCGAAGGCCACCAGACCGTACCGGGATACCGCCCCGTAGGTGGGCTTAAGCCCCACCAGACCGCAAAAGGAAGCAGGCTGGCGGATGGAGCCTCCGGTATCGGAGCCCAGGGTGAAGGCTGCGTGGTTTGCCGCCACTGCCGCCGCGGAGCCTCCGGAGCTGCCCCCGGGCACCCGGCTGGTATCCACAGGGTTCCGGGTGAGCTTCACAGCGGAGTTCTCCGTGGAGGAGCCCATGGCGAATTCATCCATGTTCAGCTTTCCCAGCACCACGGCTCCGGCATCCCGAAGCTTGTCCACCACCGTGGCGTTGTAGGGAGAGGTGTAATCCGCCAGCATTTTGGAGGCGCAGGTGGTGGGCATATCCGTGGTGCACATATTGTCCTTCAGACCTGCCGGTATTCCCGCCAAGGCTCCCAGGGGTTCACCGGCGGCCCGCTTTTTGTCGATGGCCGCCGCCTGTTCCATGGCGCTGTCCTTGCAAAGGGTGATCCATGCGCCGATCTGGGCTTCCGTTTTTTCTATTTCATCAAAGCAGGCCTTGGTCAGCTCCGCACTGGATATCTCGCGGCTTTCCAGCCGTGTCTTCTGCTGATGCAGGGTCAGTTCGTTAAGTTTCATCGGTGGTTCCTCCTATTCTACGACTTTCGGTACAAAGAAACAGCCGTCTCTCTGGGCCGGGGCGTTCTGAAGGAGCACGGTACGGTCCTGTGAAGGAATGCACCGATCCTCTCTGAACACGTTCTCAATGGGCATCACATGGGCGATGGGATCCAGGCCGGCCACATCCAGCTCGCTGAGCTTGTCGGCAAAGGCGATGATGTCCCGCAGGTTCCGGGTGAGCTCTTCCTTTTCATCCTCTCCCAAGGCCAGCCGGGCCAGCCCGGAAACATAGTCCACATCCTCTGAGGAAACCTGGGGCTTCTCCGGCTCTATGTGGACATAATCGTTGAGACCGGAAATGAGATCCAGCTCCCTCAGCTGGGACATGCTTACCTTGGAGGGGCTCTGGCTCATGGCGCAGGAGCCGTCCCGCATTTTGGGGAACGCGATGACATCCCGGATGCTCTCCGCTCCCACCATCAGCATAATCAGGCGGTCCATCCCGAAGGCGAAGCCTCCGTGGGGAGGTGTGCCATATTGGAACGCATCCAGCATAAAACCGAAACGGTCATGGGCGTCTGCCTCGGAAAAGCCCAACAGCTTGAACATCTTTTTCTGAAGCTCCCGGAGATGGATCCGGATGCTGCCGCTGCCCAGCTCCGTGCCGTTCAATACCACATCGTACGCCTTGGCCCGAACCCTCAGGGGATCGGTGTCCATCAGGTGAATATCCTCCTCCACCGGCATGGTGAAGGGGTGGTGCATGGCCACATACCGGCCGTCCTCCGCATTCCATTCCAGCAGGGGGAATTCCGTGACGATCAGGAAGGCCATATCCTCCTTTTTCCGAAGGCCTCGGAGGTCTCCCAGGTCCAGCCTCAGGCTGCCCAGAATGCTCCGGACTGCCTCCAGCTTGTCGGCACAGAAGATGATGAAGTCCCCGGGCTCGCCGCCCAGCTTGGCGATCATGGCCTTCAGCTCTTCTTCCTTGAAGAACTTGGTCAGTACGGAGTACAGCTCGCCGTCCTCCCGGATGGCGATCCAGGCCATGCCCTTGCCGCCGTAGGAAACCGCCTTTTTCGTCAGCTCCTCGATCTCGGTACGGGTAAGGTCTCCGCAGCCCTTGGCGTTGATGGCTCGAACCACACCGCCGCCCTCGGTGACCTTGCGGAACACCTCGAAGCTGCAGGTGGAGGCAATTTCCGTCAGGTCCACAATCTCCATGCCGAACCGCAGGTCCGGCTTATCCACTCCGTACTTATCCATGGCATCCTGCCAGGTCATCCGGGCAAAGGGAAGGGGAATCTCCCGTCCCAGGACGGTTTTGAACATATCGGCAAAGAGCTTTTCCAGCAGGCCCGTTACGTCGGCCTCGTCCACAAAGCTCATTTCCATATCCACCTGGGTGAATTCCGGCTGCCGGTCCGCACGGAGGTCCTCGTCCCGGAAGCAGCGGGCCACCTGGAAGTAACGGTCGATGCCCGCCACCATCAGGAGCTGCTTGTAGATCTGAGGGCTCTGGGGCAAGGCGTAGAAGCTGCCCTTGGAAACCCGGCTGGGCACCAGGTAATCTCGAGCCCCCTCCGGGGTGCTTTTGGTCAGCACCGGGGTTTCCACCTCCATGAACCGCTGGGTTATCAGAAATTGCCGTACCGCCTGAGTCACCTGTTGACGCAGGAGCAGGTTTTGGAAAAGGTCCGGGCGGCGGAGATCCAGATACCGGTGCTTCAGCCGCAGCTCCTCCCGAACGGTGCTTTTTTCTTCTATGGCGAAGGGGGGCGTCTTAGCCTCCGAAAGAATCTTGATGCTTTTTGCCCGCAGCTCCACGGTTCCGGTTTCTATCAGGGGGTTCACCGTTTCCTCGTCCCGCCGTTCAATGATGCCGGACACCGCTATCACATATTCCGAGCGGATCTTTTCCGCCTTGATGAAGTCCTTTTCCTCCACATCCCGGGCATCGATAACCACCTGGGCGATACCGGAGTTGTCCCGGAGATCGATAAAGATCACGCCCCCCAGGTCCCGTCTGCGCTGAGCCCATCCCATGAGCACCGCTTCGGAATCGATATGGGATTCCCTGATCTCTCCGCAGTAATGACTTCTTTTCAAGCTTCCCAATGTTTCTGCCATTTTCTTTACCTCCTCGTCTGCTCTCTTAATACCATCTTTACCCGATTCAAAAACAAAAAAGCCTTCCATCCCGGTTAAGGGACGAAAGGCTTGAAGGCTCTCCGTGGTACCACCCAATTTGACTGGTCAAAGGACCAATCCACTCATTCCTGATACGGACCTCCCATGGGGCTGTCGATATCTTGCCGGCGTTAACGGTCCGGATCCGTCCAAGTCTACTGGCTTTCGCTTTCGGTTGGCAACTCGGGGATGTTCTTCGCCTGCTTCTCCGTACCGGACTCTCACTGTCACCGGCTCGCTGAAACTTCTGAATACAGGGTACTCTTCCCGTCGGGGTCTTTTCATATGATTTTCTTGATTGTAAATCAAATTGTTACAAAAAGTCAACACATTCTTTCAAATGCCCCTTTCGGCTCCTGTTCCAAGGGCTTCGGCAATCGCTGTCTTTCACTTGACTTGAATCGGCTTTAACGTAAGAATGGAAGCATAAGGAACACTCACGAATGGAGCCCGCCTATGAGTCCGCAGAATCAAATCCAACGTAATAGCACCGTTTTTCAACACTGGGAGCGTTTTATCCGCAGCGACGGACCCGCGCCAAAGGAAGTGCGCCCTGTTATTGCCGACTCCTGGCTCCGTTGCCGTAACGCCTCACTGGACCCTTCCGGTCCTATGCCGGTCGAAACCCTTTCCGGCGAGGAACTCCGTGCCGCCATGGCGGAGGTAAAGCCCATCATGACCATTGCGGGCCCCTTTCTAAACGCCATGTATGCCACCATTGGGGGGCAGGACCTGATTATTCATCTGACAGATTCCCGGGGCTGGGTGATGGAATGTTTTGGCGACACGGCGGTGCTTTCGGGCACCCCTCAAACCCCCTATCACGTCACCTCTCTGGCCGAGGCCCAGGTCGGCACCAATGCCGTTGTTCTGGCCCTGTTGACAGGAAAGCCTCAGCAGGTATTCGGCGCAGAGCACTATCACCGGGCTTTTCACCACTGGGCAACCTCGGCAGCCCCCATCCGAAATCCGGACGGTCAGGTCGCCGCCGCACTCTCCGTTTCCGGCCCTTTAAAGAAGGTTCATTCGCACACTCTGGGTATGATTATGGCTTCGGCTCTGGCCATAGAGCATAAGCTTAAGCTGAACGCTCTCAACCGGGAGCTTCTCCGACGGAACGACCATTTGAACGCCTTGATGGAATCGATTTCGGAAGGAATGGTTTGTGTGGATCCCCAAGGACTTATACGGGATATCAACGGCCCCGGAACCACTCTTTTGGGCTGTGAGCGCAAAAACCTCACCGGTCAGCTCTTCGACACGCTACTGGAAGAGCCCTTAATGCCGCGTCTGCACGCCCTCGGCAGCTCATCGGACGAACAGGAATTTCATATACGCAGCCGGGCCAACCAGAAAAATTTTCTGCTCAGCGCCGTCTCCGTGAAGGATGGCGGTCACACGACTCAGGAATATCTGCTTACCTTTGCGGAGTCTACAAAAATTTATCGTCAGGCCAACCGTATAACCGGAGCCAGGGCCATCTACACCTTTGACGACATCCTGGGCAATGCACCCGTTCTTGTAGAAGCCAAGCATCGAGCCCACATGATTGCCGACTCCGACGTAACGGTGCTGCTTTCCGGCGAAAGCGGAACCGGCAAAGAGCTTTTTGCCCAAAGTATTCACAATACCTCCCGCCGACGGGATCGCCCCTTTGTGTTCATTAACTGCGGTGCCATCCCACGGGATTTGGTGGCCAGTGAGCTTTTCGGTTACGTGGAGGGTGCCTTCACCGGAGCCCGTAAAGGGGGACAGCCCGGAAAATTTGAGCTGGCCGACGGCGGCACCCTGTTTCTGGACGAAATTGCCGATATGCCCCTGGATGCACAGTCCACCCTGCTTCGGGTTTTGGAAAGCAGACAGGTTGTTCGGGTTGGAGGGCATGAGGTTATTCCTGTGGATGTGCGGGTTATTGCCGCCTCCCACAAGGAACTTCCCCAAGAGGTAACCCGGGGAACCTTTCGGGCAGACCTTTACTACCGCCTGAACGTTATGCCCATCCGAACCCCGGCACTGCGGGAGCGTCGAGAGGATATCCGCCTGCTTACCGACAACTTTTACCGCCAGTTCACGCGTTTTACCGGATCTCGCCCCCCCATCGGCGAAGACTTCTATTATCGAATGGAGCACTATCCTTGGCCGGGCAATGTCCGAGAGCTTCAAAACATTATGCAGATGGTCACCAATCTTACCCAAAGCGGCCAACCGCTTACCGGCCAATTGCTCCCTGTCGAGTTGAAGGGAACAGGGCCCGCCACCCTCATTCCCGGTATGACTCCCATCCGTCCGGCTGCCGTTGTAGAGAAGGAAATGCTGGAACAGGCTTTGAAGGCCACCGGCGGACAACTGGCCAAAACCGCTTCGCTCCTTGAAATAGGCCGAAGTACCCTTTACCGAAAGATAGTGAAATACGGAATCCAACTTGATAGCGTGTCAAAATGAAACTTGCGTTTCATTTTGACACGCTATGTGGGTAAATTTTCTTAAATCGCGTTTCATTATGACACGCCAGTTCCCTGTATTGGCTTCATCTTTTTACATCACCATGGCTTTAATGGCGAACCGCTTCTGTTGGAAGGGGTTCGCCATTATTTTTTTTGTAAACTTTTTTGGCATGCTTGTTGCGTTATAAATCCTCATCGAGGTGATTTCATGAACTATTTTCTATACGTCATTCCCTATATCTGCTTTTTTATGATCCTCTCCGAACGTTTCACCACAGAGGCGTTTATCGTTTCTCTGCCCGCCGTTTTCGTTGTTCATCACTTTTTTTCGCCGCACCGGAGTTGGACTGGGTCACTTCAAAACAAACGTCGGATCGCCGGGCTTTGGGTCCTTTTTGTCGGCATTCTTTTGAAAGAAATTGTCAAGGCAAACGTTCAAGTTGCTGCCATTGTTCTCAGTCCCTCAATGACGGTTTCTCCCAGGGTAACACCCTACGTAACGCGACTCCGCTCGCCAAAAATGATGGCGGCCTTAGCAACTGCCATTACGCTTACCCCCGGCACCATGACCGTGGATCTGAAGGGACAAACCTTTTCTATTCACTGCTTGAACGACTGGTATGCTCAAGGCTTGGAGAACAACCCCCTGGAGCCCATTCTTGAAAAACTGGAGGAGCTGAGTTATGAGTAATTTATTGTTAGGGTCCGCCGTTATTTTGGGAGCCGCCCTTCTTTTCAGCATGATCCGGGTAATGGTTGGACCAACCACCGGAGATCGAATGATCGCCATCACTGTCATCAGCACCAAAACCGTCACCCTGCTGGCCATTATCGCGCTTTTCATGCATGAGGGGTATTTTTTAGATGTGGCTTTGGTTTACTGCATCATCAGCCTGACGGCTAATTTTTTCATTGCCCGCGAATTTTACGAGGGAGGATGCTCCCGATGATAGCTGCCGCCACCTTCGTTCTGATGAGCGCCGGACTTTTTTTCTTTCTGGTGGGCACCCTGGGGCTGCTCCGCTTTCCCGATGCCCTTACCCGTGCCCACGGCGCGGCTAAATGCGACACCCTGGGGGCACTGCTTTGCTTGCTGGGGTTAAGCCTGAATGCCGGAACCCTCGGCTCCGGGATTAAGCTTCTTTTAATTGTGGTTTTTCTATGGGTAGCAAACCCCACATCCACCCACCTGATCGCCCGGGGGATTCATCACCAGCACAACTCCGCAAAGGAGGCCACCGATGCTGACGTTTAAGGCCCTCCTTGTATTGGTGATGATCGCCGCAGCTATTACGGCAGGGCTTTTAAGGAACCTGCTGGCGGTCGTCATCGTATTCACCGTGTATAGCTTGATGATGGCACTGCTGTGGCAACAGTTGAACGCACCGGACCTTGCCATTACAGAGGCCGCTCTGGGGGCTGGTGTTACATCCATTCTGTTTATATTGGCCCTGCGGCAAATGAGGAGGCATACCCCATGAGATCTTTTGCTGCCCTAATGATCACACTGAGCCTTGCCGCCCTGTTACTTACAGCGCTTCAAGACCTGCCCCCCTTCGGCGAACCGGACAACCCACCCCACAATATTGTCATGACCCGTTATATTGAACAGGCGGGAGAGGAAACCGGAGCCGCCAACATTGTAACAGCCATGATCCTTGATTACCGTGGGTTCGACACCTTCTTCGAGGCTACTGTCATCGCCTCCGCACTGCTTACCGTTCTGCCCATGTTTACAAAAGGGAGGAAATCGGATGATTACACCGATCAGTCTTGAAATTGCCAGGGTACTGCTTCCCTTTATTCATCTTTTCGGTCTTTATGTGATGATTTTCGGTCATCTGTCCCCCGGTGGAGGCTTTGCGGGCGGAAGCATTTTAGGAGCAGGGATGATTCTTCAGCGAACACTGTTCAAACAAACGGGAGAAACCGGGCTTCCGCCCGGAAAGCTGCTATATAAAGCCCTCGCATGCTGCCTCTTATGCTATGGGATCTTAAAGTGCCTACACTTTTTCGGTTCCGTCTTCCCCGGCGGACTTCATATCCCCGTTGGGGTCCAAGGGGCCATTTTCAGCGGCGGAACCCTAATGCCCCTGAACATTCTCATTGGGCTGTCTGTGGCCATTACCTTTTATTTCATCGCCAATCTATTTGAGGAAGGAATCTCAGACCATGAATAGCCTTATGTCCCTGGACCCCATTCAGGCAGGGTCGCTGATCCTTTTTACCCTGGGGTTCGTTCTTCTGCTTCTCGATCAGAATCTTATCAAGAAAATTATCGGGATGAACATTATGGACACCTCGGTATTTCTGCTGTTTATCACCTTGGGCTATATCGATGGCCGGGACGCTCCCATCATTACCGGAACCTTTAAAGGGGTAAACGGATATGTGAATCCCATCCCCACCGGTCTGATGCTCACCGGCATCGTTGTCGCCGTCAGCACCACCGCCGTTATGCTGGGTCTTACCATTCAGCTTCACCGCATCTACGGAACCATTGAGCTGAATGAGATCCTTCAACTCCGAAGGGAGGGCCGTTCATGAACAGCTATCCCTTAATCCTTCTGATGGTGCTGCCCCTGTCGGGGTTTATGCTGCTGCTGGTACCATCACGGTGGCGACACCCGTTCTCGTTAGCGACACACCTTTTCTGTGCAGGCCTTGCCGTTACCGGTTTTTTTCATGTGCAAAGTAGCGGCGGCTTTTTTGTCAACGCGGGCCTTTATCCCGCCCCGTGGGGCATCGTGCTCAACATCGGCCCGGCCGAAGCATTTTTAACCGTTCTCTTCACCTCAGTGGCCACGGCCATAGTGGCACACAGTCGTTACGCGCTTCCCAGAGAAACCCGTCCCGAGGCCCGATCCACCTATTACACCCTGTACCACCTGGCGCTGGCTTCTGTACTGGGGATTCTGATGACCGGAGACATTTTCACCAGCTTTGTCTTTCTGGAGGTTTCAGGTTTGACCGCCTGCGGAATGACGGTTGTGCGCGGGAGGGCTGATAGTCTTTACAGCGCCGTAAAATACATGGTTCTCGGCAGCCTTGGCTCCGGACTGATCCTTATGGGAATCGCCTACCTTTATGGGGTTACCGGCCATTTGAACCTAATCGCCATCGGCGACGCGCTTAATCAACATGCCGGGCGTTACCCCGCCATTATTCCGGTTACCCTGGCCCTGTTCATGACAGGTCTTGGCCTTAAAAGCGCCATTTTTCCGCTTCACAGTTGGCTGCCCGACGCCTACCAATGGGCGCCCACTCCAACCAGCGCCTTTTTTTCTTCTCTCAGCAGCAAGGCCCCTGCCATTTTGTTAATCAAGCTGCTGTTTGGCGTTTATGGCCCCTTGCTGGGGTCCGAACCCGCCGTACTCACCGCCCTAGCCGCTCTTGGCGCCTCTGGGATGCTGGTCGGTTCGTTGTTGGCCCGCCGTCAAAAGAACCTTAAACGTCTGCTGGGTTACTCCTCCATTGCCCAGATGGGTTATGTTTTCTTGGGAATTGGACTGGGATCCGCTGTAGGCCTTGGGCTCGCTCTTTTTCACATGGCTGCCCACAGCCTCTCCAAGGCCGTTGCTTTTATGGCCTCGGGAACGCTCTCCTCCCACACCGGCTCCGATAACCTCCTCTCCCTGAAAGGGATAGGCGCTGAGGCACCCTTTACCTTGGGGGCATTTGCCATTTGTGCTTTTTCAATGACGGGCATTCCTCTTTTACCGGGTTTTATAAGCAAGTTCAATCTGGCCTTAGCCTCTCTTCAAACCGGGAAGCCGTGGTTTCTTCCGGTTATTTTACTCAGCAGCCTGCTGAACGCGTCCTATTACTTTCCCATTCTCATCGATGGTTTCTTTGGCGGATCTCCCTCCGCCGCTGGCTATACCAAACGGTCCGAAGCCTCCATTGGTGAGCTTTTGCCTCTGGCCGTCCTCTGCGTTTTTCTGATTGGAACCGGTTTTTTCTCCGGTCCGATCCTAATTCTTCTTCAAGCCGGCTTTTTTTCAGGATAACGGTTACCGCCACCGCCATATTACGGAGGTTTCATGAACGATTATTTACTTCTTCTTCCCATCCTTTTGCCTATCCTGGGAGCGTTCCTTCTGCTTTCGGGGCCCGGTCGCACAACAACGGGTCAAATGGTGTGCGTTCACCTGTTTACCGGACTTTCCTTCGTCGCCTCCCTGCTGCTGTACGGAAGAACGCCGTTTCACAGCCTCCATCTTTTAACGGTCAATCAGTTTCTGGATCTTTATCTTCGCCCGGATCCTCTGGGCTCTGTTTTTTCTCTTTTAGCCGGTTTTCTGTGGATTCTTACAGGGATTTACGCCACCGAATACATGCGTCACGCTGCCAACCGTCGACAGTTCTTTTTCTTTTTTCTTTTCACCTTGGGAATCGTCCACGGCATCGCGTTAGCCGGTAATCTGTTCACCCTCTACCTGTTTTATGAGGTTCTAACCCTTTCCACCTTTCCCCTGGTGATTCACGCCGGTACGCCCAACGCTCTGAGCAGCGGACGTAAATACCTGATCTATTCCTTCTCCGGCGCCGCTTTTATTCTTTTAGGGATGCTTTTGCTCTACAGCCAGACAGGCTCCCTGGACCTGTCCCCCCAAGGAATTTTGCAGGGCGGCGTATACGATCCTCAAATGATATTTTTCAGCTATCTCAGCCTGTTCGCAGGCTTTGGCGTGAAAGCAGCCCTGGTTCCTTTTCACAGCTGGCTCCCCGCCGCCATGGTAGCCCCCACTCCGGTAAGCGCACTGTTGCACGCAGTAGCCGTTGTAAAATCCGGAATATTCTCACTCATACGGGTTACCTATTTTCTGTTTGGCGCAGTGGCTGTTCAAGCCTCAGGGGTTCTTCCCTGGATAACTCCCTTTGTCATCCTGACGGTTCTCCTGGGATCGCTGCTGGCCATGCAACAGGAAAACCTTAAGAAGCGACTGGCCTATTCCACCATCAGTCAATTGGGATACATGCTCCTGGGCATTGTTTTGATGAATGGGACCGCCCTGGTGGGAAGTCTGATGCACCTGGTGAACCATGCCTTGATTAAAATTACGCTCTTCTTCATCGTTGGCGCCCTCTACCATCAAAACGGAACGACCGTTTTGAAAGACCTTCGGGGAATTGGCAAGACATACCCCTTAGTGATGATCTGCTCGGCTATACAGGCCTTTTCACTGATGGGGTTTCCCCCTTCCAACGGCTTTGTCAGCAAGTGGTTTCTCGCCAGGGGAGCCCTTCAGGAGGACAGTCTTTTCTTTGCCGTCGCTCTACTGCTCAGTGCGTTTCTCACAGCCGGTTACATGCTCCCCATCCCTGTTTACGCTTTTTTCCACCGGAGCACCACCCCTCGTGAAAATCTTCCCATGAGCCCGCTTCTGACAGCACCCATTTTAATTCTCACCGTTGCCGTCTGTGTATTGGGCCTGTACCCCAATCCGGTGCTTCAATTTCTGGACGACGTCGTCCGTACCCTTTTATAGGAGGTCTCCCTTGTCCTTGCTTCTGATTCTTTGCGTTCCCTTCTGCGGTGCGTTCATCGCTTATTTTGTCGGGCGGGTTAACGAAGCCCTCCGGGACCGCATTGTTCTGGCTTTGGTCGGAGTTGTGGCGGCAGTGATCTTATTCATGGCTCCCGGTATTAAGGACGGCTCTTTGAGCCTTCATGTTCCTCAAATCATGGGCACCGGCCTAGATCTCAAAGTCGGACCGCTTCAATACCTGATGCTTCTCCTCACAGCCGCTCTTTGGTTTATTTGCACTCTGTTTCTGACGCAATACGTTCCCAGTCGTCAAAACAGAAATCGGTTGCACTTCTTTCTGCTGATTACACTGGGGAGTGTTCTGGGCTTTTTTATGAGCGAAAACATCCTGAATATGTTCACTTTTTTTGAAATCCTTTCACTTTCAGGCTATTTTCTCATCATCCATGATGAAAGCTCCGAAGCCCATGAAGCAGGCAATCTGTATCTCACCCTGGCCATATTCGGCGGACTTTGTGCCCTTTTGGGCATCCTGATAGCCTACGAGGCCACTGGTTCGCTTCTCATTGACAGCATTGGACGTGGCCTGCTGCATCAGCCACTGGAGCGGGCCACCGTTGGCGCCCTTTTGTTTATAAGCTTTGCCATCAAGGGTGGAATCTATCCCTTTCATATCTGGTTGCCCAAGGCCTACAGCCACGCCCCAACCCCGGTAGCCGCCATTCTAACCGGGGTTTTATCCAAAACCGGCCTGTATGGTCTTTACATCACTCTGTCAACCATCGTTGGAACAGACCCCGCCTTTGGTTGGGCCGCCGTTATCTTAGGGGCTGTTACGTTTTGTCACGGCGGCATTCTGGCACTGCTTCAGGGTAATGTAAAACGCCTTTTGGCCTACAGCAGCATGAGTCAGTACGGGCTGATTCTTCTGGGACTGGGCGCAGGGGTTCTGGATGACCCCGCCAAAGGGGAGGCCATATCCGGTGCGTTTATCCACATGGTCTCCCATGGACTTTTTAAATCCCTGCTGTTTCTCAGCATTGGCTTGCTTTATCTGAACTATGCGGAACTGGAGCTGTCTCTTATTCACGGCATTGCCCGTCGAAACACGGTGCTTTTGGGAGCACTCCTCATCGGTTCCTTCTGTGCCTGGGGGTTCCCCGGTTTTATCGGCGCAATCTCTAAGTCCTTGCTGCACCAGGGTGTTTCACACTGGGCTCGCACGCTTCCGCACTGGAAAGCTTTCTTGACAGAAGGTGTTTTCATTTTGGGCAGCACCCTTTCCACCGCGTACCTTATCAAGCTGGGAACGGCACTCCTCTTGGACCCCCTCAGTTCTCTCAGCGAAGCGCTGTGGATGAAACGGCAAAAGAGGGCCGCGCTTCCCATGGCCTTGTTAGCCGGGCTGATAGTAGTCGGTGGACTGATCTCGCAGCCCCTGGTACAGCTGGCAAGTCTTCACCGCTTCCCCGCCCCGTTTCCGTCCGCCCATATCCCCATCCGTCTTACCGACGCCCTGCTTCCGGTCATTTTAGGCACATTGGTACATTTGCTTATTACCCGACGCAAACTTCGGTCCGAGGATCAGGGCCAAGTCCATTACCCAGCCGTCGCCGATGGATGGCCCAGTCTGGAGCATCAGCTGTTTCGCCCCGCTTCCCGAAAAATTCTTAACGTCGCCGTTTATAGCGTCAGTGCCGCTGACACGGTACTGGCCCGTTCAGCTGCAGCCTTTACACATTTTTCCGCGACTATCGACGCAGCATGGGCTCCTTGTGCCGACCCCACGACCTCTTCCACCCAAGATCCAAACCCACAGCCTCAACCGGGATCCCTTCCAAGTTCCAAACCATTATCCCAAGAACAATCCACGACAACTCCAAAGTTGATCCCAAACTATCTGCACACCGCACAGATCTTCTTGCGAACCCTTCTGCCTGCTTTTTCCGGCCTTAGCTTCAGTATCTATTTGCTGGGTTTTTTCTTGGTCGTGCTGATGACGCTGCTGATAAAATGAGAAAGGTAAACCCATGATATATGCTCCCGTTTCAGCTCTAATCCTGTTAGGGGTCAGCGGATGTCTGATTCCGTTTTTGTTTAAGGGGCGCCCCCTCTTGTATGCTTCTTTAACGGCCCATATTGCCGTCGCGCTTTTGCTGGCCACCTCCGCCTGGCACTTCCCAACCGATGCCGCCGGAACCATTGCTTTTGGCGGCGCTTATGCACTCCAAGGCTTTCGTGCCGATTGGGGTCCAACGGAGGTACTGCTTGCCGCCGGTTTCTCCACGGTTGCCGCCTTGATTCTATGGACCTCTATGTTTACCTTGCACAAATCCATTTCGGCACAGAGAATTCCTCTGTTTATCGGAATGTACCACCTTGCCCACCTTGCCGTCCTCGGCGTGGTTTTTTCCACTCACCTCTTCGGCAGCTTCATTTTATTGGAATTGTCCGGCTTTGCAGCCGCTCTGATGATTGTAGTGAAGGATCAGCCCAGCAGCCTTAAAACCGCACAAAAGTATCTTCTTTTTACCCTGGCCGGTTCAGGACTTCTTCTGGCCGGCATGACTATTCTCTATTCCTTAGCCGGTTCACTGGACATGACTGAGCTGAAAACTCTCATTCCAACACTTGCGGCAAAAAATAAATCCGCTCTGCTGGGGAGCCTGCTTTGCGTTACTTCGGGGCTGGGGATCAAGGGCGCCCTGTTTCCTCTCCACGTATGGCTTCCCGATGCCCACAGCAGTGCGCCCACCCCTGCCAGTGCGCTGCTCTCCGCTCTGGTAATCAAGGCCCCGCCCCTCCTCCTTATCAAGCTGATGGCCTCTGTTTATGGACCCGTTTTACCTAACTCCCATCTGTTTTTTACAGCGCTTGCCTGTTCCGCGTCCGCCGGAATCCTCTATGCCTCCCTAGCAGCCAGAACCCAAAGCCATATCAAACGAATGGTGGCTTTCTCCTCCATCTCTCAGGTCGGCTACATCTTTTTAGGCATCGGGTTGGGAACGGCTGCGGGCACCGCCATGGCCCTTTACCATATGCTTGCCCACAGCCTGGCCAAGTCCATCATGTTCCTTGCCACCGGAGCATTCATTGAACAAACCGGTCGTCACGATCTTCCCGATTTCAAGGGGCTCGGTAAAGAAATGCCCTTTGTTATGGGCGCCTTCACCCTCAGCGCCTTCTCCATGATCGGCATCCCTATTCTCCCGGGGTTTATCAGCAAGTTTGCCCTGGCCCTGGCCGTCATCGAGGCCCACCGACCCGTTTACCTGTTGGTGCTTCTAAGCGCCAGCCTGTTAAGCGCGTATTACTACCTTCCCATCGTCATTAACGGCTACTTTGGCGAGGAGAACCTGCTCGGCAAGATTCCCTTCTCCAAAATGAAGCCCCTCCCAGAGCTCGTGCCCCTGGCAGCGCTCTGTCTGTTACTGGTTGCAGCCGGCCTTTTCTCCGGCCGACTAATGGATATCCTCCTCGGGGGAATGATTACGGGATAGCCGGTTACAATCATTTTTAATAACAAAAGGTGGCATCACAAAGAGGAATCATGTTCCCACTTTGTGATGCCACCTTTATTCAGATATAAAACACCGTACTGTTAATCCCACAACTTTAATTTGCCCTGTTATCTCTGATTGATCGTCAAATCAAGGTTGGTGTATGATCGGGAGTTTCAGAATCGTAGCCAAATCAAGGTAAGTTTGCGAAACCCATGTGAGTGTAGCAATATTGTTCAGGTATTCACTTTGAACTAATGCTAAAGGTTCACGAATAGCTTCCATAATCTGAGTAGCAGAGGCCCTTTTCCCTGTGTCTTGACTTTGGGGGCATTATATTCTGCTGAGTTGTTTCCATATGTTAGCGGTACAATAAGATACAGCAAAAACGGACATTAAAAATACAGCAATAA
>CAZYQI010000028.1:0-41082 GCA_964649745.1 uncultured Peptostreptococcaceae bacterium
AAGCTGGTGCTAATGTTTTGGCTATTTTGGGACATAATCAAAAATGCTTGACATTAAATTTAATAGAATTGTAATCTTTTCCATCAGCCTGCCGTCACGATGTTTGCAGCCAGAATAAGGGTTCCTATGACCATCAGCCCAACCGCAAGGGTGATGCTTGATCTTTTTATCCATAATGCCAACCCATAACAGCAGGCATACCCTGCAACAAAATCGCTGATGATCCGGTTCATCTGGGATGTACTCACCCAATTTTCGCTCAACCCTGAGGCCAAAAGTAACACGAGCACAGCCGCCGCAATACTGCAGCTAAACGCAGCAATATTCAGAATTTTCACCAGCTTATCCATACATCCTCCAAAAAAAGGGATTGCCGCATCGTTTTAATCGTGCAAAATAGGGTATACTATATATGTAGATATGTGCATTCAGGGCGGTGATCCGGATGATTAATCTTTCGTCGTTTCAGTCTTATGATACCCTTTTCAGCTCACTGAAACAACTCACACCTTTAAACGCCTCAGGCTTCTCCAACGTTGCCGGCGCCTACATGGCCGCAAAATACGGGAAGTCTATTAATCGTGCCCTCTCATCCGATTTAAGTGCTGTTATGAAAAGCTTCAGAACCGACGCCCTGGAGCTTAATAGAGAAGCCAAAAAACTTACCGGACAAACTGATCGTAGCGCACTGATAGCAAAAGACAACATTGCAGACGGGTTTACCACCAACAATCAATTTAAAAATAGCAGCACAATCCGTGTCGATCAGTTGGCCTCCAAGCAAACCAACCAAGGCACACTCTTAACTGCCAAACAGAAAACCACTTTGGATACCGGAAGGTATGAGATCGCCATAACCCGCAACAACAAAAACTATGGGGTATCTATTAACATCCAGGCCGGAGAAAGCAATGGTTCTGTGCTTAGCAAAACGGCAAAAGCCATTAACGGACTGGATTCCGGAGTGAAAGCCCGGGTAGCTTCCGATACGTTGGGCAACCAGCAACTGATTATTGAGTCTGATAAAACCGGCAAGGAAAACGGGTTCACGGTAAGCGGAAGTCTCAGCGACTCCCTGAACCTCAATCAGGTGGCTCTCCCTGGGGCAAATGCAAAGTTCAATTACAACGGAAAAGATATGGAAACCGACAGCAATGCTGTAACCTTGGATTTCGGGAAGACACAGCTGGCGTTGAAGGCCACCAGTGCTTCTGCCGTTACGCTTGCAAGAACTCCGGACACCATTGGTTTACAGGAGAATGTAACCGCTCTCGTTTCTGCGTATAACCGCTTTCAGGATACACTGAGGAACAACTCTGAAAACAGAGCACTGAAGGTCTTTAATCAGCAACTGGACCAGCTTGTATCAAAAGAGACCGGTTCACTTGAGCGTTTCGGCATCACCAAGGACGCCTCCGGGACACTGAAAATTGATGCGGATCAACTGGAAAAAAACCTCGCTCAGAATCCCGATGAGGCGAGAGCGTTGTTTGTCGAAAACGGAGGCTTGGCCGACAAGCTTAAGAGCCGAACCGATCAGCTGCTTAAAACTCCGGCCAGCACCCTCCTCAATCTGCCTAAGACCCCTGGGAATGCACCTTCTTACCAGATGATGAACAGCGGCTTTGTAAATCAGCTGGGCATTTCTGCCCAAAGCTCCGGAAACCTGTTTGACCTGCTTCTTTAGTGTGACTATAAGA
This sequence comes from uncultured Peptostreptococcaceae bacterium, assembly GCA_964649745.1. Taxonomy (GTDB): domain Bacteria; phylum Bacillota; class Clostridia; order Peptostreptococcales; family Acidaminobacteraceae; genus CAZEHS01. The sequence goes on from CAZYQI010000028.1 coordinate 1,701, forward strand.
TAAGCCATCGGATCGAAAACCGATGGCTTTTTTATAGTTGACCATTAAATGTAGTGAATCCGCTGTTCTTCACCGGGAAGGGTGTTGTCGATGTGATACTTTTTCGACGCCCGCAGCTTAAAGAAGTCCAGCGCAACCTTTCCAAACAGGGCGTAAGACAGAACATCTTCCTCCTGCTCCATATACTCCCCTATGAGCTTCCTGTTCTCTTCCAGCTGAGGCTCCAAAAGATCTGCCGGTCGACACGCTATCACAGGTTCGTCCCCGATAATTCGCTTACGGATTTCCTCTGATATTTCCACAGCCGGCCTTCCATATTCGCCCCGTACATATGCCTTGATTTCTTTCGGAACCATTTTATACCGCTGGCCCAAAACAACATTGAGCACCGCTTGGGTTCCTACCATCTGACTGAGGGGAGTGACCAGAGGCGGGTACCCCAGGTCTTCGCGAACCCGGGGAACCTCCTTCAGAACTTCATCGTATTTATCAACGGCATTTTGCATCTGCAGCTGTGAAACCAGATTTGAAAGCATTCCCCCCGGAACCTGATACAAAAGGGTATTCACATCAACACCCAACATCTTGGGATTGAGGATTCCTGCCGCCATATAATTATCGCGAATTGGCTGGAAGTGATCCCGTACCACATTGAGCTTTGCAAGGTCCAGTCCGGTATCATAGGGCGTCCCCGCCAGCGCTGCCACCATGGGCTCCGTCGGCGGCTGTGATGTTCCCATGGCGAAGGGGGAAATGGCAGTATCCACTATATCCACACCGGCCTCCACCGCCTTGAGGTAGGTCATAGCCGCCAATCCTGATGTGTAGTGACTATGAAGCTGTATGGGCACCGCCACTGTTTCCTTAAGGGCCTTTACCAGATCGTAAGCGGCATAGGGTGTGAGTATTCCGGACATATCCTTGATGCAGATGGAATCGGCACCCATGGATTCAAGCTCCGCTGCCAATTTTACATAGAAGGGGATATTGTGAACCGGACTTGTCGTATAGCTTAGAGCAGCCTGTGCATGGCCCCCCGCTTTTTTTGCGGCATCCAGTGCAACACGGACATTCCGGGTATCGTTAAGGGCATCGAAAATACGCAAAATATCAATGCCGTTTCCCACAGACCGGTAAACGAACTCCCTTACGATATCATCCGGGTAATGCTTGTACCCCAATAAATTTTGCCCTCGAAGCAGCATTTGCAGCTTGGTTTTCTTAACGGTCTGACGGATTTTGCGCAACCTCTCCCAGGGATCCTCACTGAGGAATCTCAGGGAAGCGTCGAAGGTGGCGCCTCCCCACATCTCCAGCGAATGGTAACCGATCTGATCCATTGCTTCCAGTACAGGGAGCATTTCTTCTGTCTTCATCCGGGTAGCAATCAGGGACTGGTGGCCGTCTCGCAGAACGGTTTCGGTTATTTTTACCGGTTTCATGGTTTCCTCCGAAAAATAAGATACTGAAATCCGACGGATGGGTATATTAATCGTATTTTAGCATTTGCACTAAAATGTGTACACATTACATCGAAAGTGATTTATAATAATGCTTAATAATCGTTAACAAAATGACAGAGGGCTATTGTTTCAATGCCATTATTCAGCTTATTGCCGAAATATCAATTGTTTGGAGGACCCCTATGGACAGAACGGATTATCGAATTATCGAGCTGCTGCAGTTAGAAGGCCGCATCTCCATGAAAGACCTTGGCCTGCAAGTGGGATTGACTGCACCGGCCGTCTCAGAGCGGGTTAAAAAAATGGAGGAATCCGGCATCATAACCGGCTACAAAGCCTGCATTGACCCTGCGAAACTGGATCGCAACATCATGGCGTTCATCGATATCGCCATGGCCGCAGACCGATACACGGCTTTTTTACAGTTCGCATCCACCCGCCGGGAAGTGGTGGAGTGTCACCATGTGACCGGGGGCGACTGCATGACCATAAAGGTAATGGTACGGAACATGGTGGAGCTGGAAACGCTGATTGAGGATATAAAGAAAATGGGAAATACCCGAACCTCCCTGATCCTCTCAAGCCCCATCGAGTCAAAACCGGTAACGCTTTCGCCGGAGGAACTGAAATAAAATGAAAACCATCGCCATATTCCCAAACAAAAAGCTGGCTCAGCAGTTTTCTGCATAAGCCAGCTTTATTTGTTAGGCGTTTTCTTTTTGTTCCTTGCCCATTTGCAGCACTTCTCCTGCAGCCGCAACCAGGCTGGCTACGTTGGAGAGCTCGGATGGGATAATAAGCTTGGTGGCTTTTCCGTCCGCTACCTTAACAAGGGCTTCAAAGCTCTTAAGTGCCAGTACCGCTTGATCGGCCTTGGCCGCTTTAAGCATTTCAAGACCCTGTGCGCTGGCCTGCTGGATCTTAAGGATGGCTTCCGCCTGACCTTCCGCCTCTCGGATCTGAGCTTCTTTTGAAGCCTCTGCCTTGAGGATGGTTGATTGCTTCTCTGCTTCTGCGTTGAGAATTCTGGATGCCTTCTCACCTTCTGCCTTAAGGATTGCAGAGGCCTTGAAGCCCTCTGCTTCCAGTACGGCACGGCGACGTTCCCGCTCGGCCCGCATCTGTTTCTCCATGGCATCGACGATATCCGCCGGAGGCATGATATTCTTAACCTCAACACGATTTACTTTGATACCCCAGGGATCTGTGGCTTCATCAAGTATTGCGCGCATCTGCGTATTGATAAGCTCACGAGATGTGAGGGTTTCGTCCAGCTCCAGCTGACCAATGATGTTCCGCAGAGTCGTGGAGGACAGCTTTTCAATGGCCATGATGGGGTTTGTCACCCCATAAGCGAACAGCTTGGGATCCGTGATCTGATAAAAGATCACCGTATCGATCTGCATGGTGACGTTATCCTTGGTGATAACCGGTTGAGGCGGGAAATCCAGCACTTTTTCCTTCAGTGAAACCTTTGCGCTGATTTTGTCGATCAGCGGAAGTTTAACGTGCAGGCCTACATCCCAGGTAACATGATAAGCGCCGAGACGCTCGATAACAAAGGAGCTGGCCTGGGGAACGATCCTGACGTTGGTAACCAGCAATAACACCACAAAGAAAAGCAGAATGATAAATACAATAAAACCCATGGGACCCATAAATTATTCCTCCTCAATTTTTTCTGGGCTTTCGGTCAAACGCACAATCAGTTTTACACCATCCACCCGCAACACTTCAATTTCTTCCCCTTCAGGAACGTGTACATCTTCCTGATCGGTTTTGGCAGTCCAAACCTGACCGTTCACCTTGACTTGCCCCACCTTGTAGGGTGTAATGGCAACATGCACGATACCTTTCTTACCGATAAGGCTGTCAACATTAGTCTTCGTGTTTCCAACCTTAAAGACCTTTTTCGCCAGCGGCCGTATGAATGCAAACGTCAACAGCGCCGAAACCATAAATGCAATCAATTGAACCTGCATATTGAAACCCAGCATGGCCATAACCATTCCGGCCAATGAGCCGACCGCGAACCAAATCGTCGTGAGTCCCAGCGTTATTCCTTCCAGTACCGCGAATACAATCGCCAATATGGTCCATACCAGCACCACCGATACTTCAACTCCAAAGAGCATCACAGTCAACACCTCCCTTCTTGATCCCATTATACGGCCTTTTCCTCCGCGTTTCCCATAAGTGACACGAAAATGCCGGGTATTGCCATGAAATGACGGAGGATTTCCCCTCTTCCCCGTAGAAATCTACAAAATGAAACGGAGGTTTGCTATGAAAAGATTTTCTCTTCCCAAGGATCTGTATCGGGAGTTCCTCTATTTTATATTGGCCGAGCTGGTATCCCTGAACATACTGGCCGCCATTTTGCACTCCTACCAAAGCCCCGCCCTGGGGACATCCATTCTCTTGATCCTTGCATTCAACTGTGTGATCGCGGCCCTCTTCTACCGGATTCGACTGCTTCGAAACCAGCTGTTCTACGCCAGCCTGGAAAACCAACGCCAGCAATTTATCGAAAGCGAGCTTCAGGCCTATCGCCGGCACCGACACGATATGAAGAACCACCTTATGATTATCCACGAGCTGGCCCGGCAGGGGCAACTGGAGGAATTGCAGGAGTATGTGGACAATTACTCCGATTCGGTGATGAACACCTCGCTCATTTCGGTCGATACCGGTTCCGAGGAATTGGACATCCTTTTGTTTTCAAAAATAGCAGCCGCCCGCAGCAAGGGTATCTCTTTTCAGTTTACGTGCAGCGCTTTAATGACCGTCGGCTCCCGTAAGCTCCCTACGGTGATATCCCTCTTTGCAAACCTTCTGGACAACGCCCTTGAGGCGGCCGAGTCCGTTCCCGACCCGGAAAACAGGCTGGTGATCCTGCATCTTTACGATGACCCCATCGATACCATCGCCGTTCTCACAAACACCTTTCCTGAATCTCAAACCCCCAGTCTTCATCACATGTTCCGGGAGGGTTACTCGCAGAAATCCCCCGCACGGGGACGGGGGATGGGTATTGTTCAGAATATCGTCGGCCGGTTGGATGGCCAGATGAAGGTGGATCTTTATCAGGAAAGGCTGTTTCAGATCAAACTGGAGCTGCCAAAACACCGCCTCCTGTAAGGGACCGCCCCTTACTCCCCCTGTACCAGCACCGCCCGAACCGGCGAAGCCTCGGCTCCCTGTATTTTTAAAGGGAGTGCATACAGGTGATAAACCCCCGCAGGAGCCTCTTTCAGTCGCAACCCTTCCAATATCACAATCCCCGAGCCGAAGAGGATTTTGTGGGTGTCCTGCCGCTTCTGTTCCTTTTCAATGCGCAGGGCATCTATTCCCACGCCGGACACTCCAAGTTCTTTTAAATACTGAGCACCCGAAGGGTCCAGCCAGATGAACGCCTCATTGTATTTATCATCGAAGGAATTCTTAGTTTTCAGCAAAATGAATTCATTCGGTAAAATAATCTGTTTTTCCAGGTCTTCTTTCCGAATACATTCTTCCACATCTGTGAGATCAATGACCTTGCATTCTCCGATAACCTTTGAAAGATCCAAATGGTCTATGGAATCTCCCCCATCCATCATATGCTTCGGTGCATCCAGATGGGTACCGGTATGCAGATCGATATCCATCCGGGTTTCGTGGATCCCCTGATGCTTCGTGTCCTTTGCCATCCATATCAGGGGCCGCTTATCCGCTTTATTCTTAAAGACAGGCATATTCTCACGGATTGTCATGGATATGTCGATGATGCGCATGCTAACCCTCCCTTCAACCGGATTCAGTCCTTTCAGCGTGGATATCAATAGCAACATGATGGGCAATTCAGCAATGCCCCCATGGCAGTTTCGTATAAAGGTTCCCCTGTCTCCTCTCTTTCTACTGATATCCCAAACCAATGGTTTTTAATCAGAAAACACAACTTAAGAATCATCCTTTAAAAAATACCTTGCCGATTATTCCGACAAGGTATTCTTGTGCTTCTTTTCAATTTTTGTGATTGGGTAGCCTTGGTCTTCCACCGCTTCACACATTGTTTCAGGAGAAACCCCGTCAATGGCATCCACCCAGGCCGTTCCCTGATCCAGATTAACTTCCGCAGCCAGCACTCCCGATATTTCCTGCAGGGCTTTGATTACCCTGCTCTGGCAATGACCGCAGGTCATTCCCCGTATTGTCATTTCGTATCTCATTCAAGCCCTCCTTGGGATCTCAAAAAAACGATCCCCATAAAAAGGACAAAATGAAGAACCGCCATCGCTGGAAGGCCCCAGGAAAATGCCCTGTGCTTGGTTTTATGGCGAAAAAGCACCATGGCTATCCATGCACCGAGAGCTCCGCCAAAAAAAGCCACGGATAAAAGTGTTTTCTCCGATATTCGCCGCTTATCCCATTTGGCCAAGAGCTTATCAACACCCATGAGCAGAAATCCCAGCAGGCTCATGACACCAATGAGAACACCGTAACCTTTGAGTACCAACATACCAAACTCCTTCCGCTACCCGGAATATTGCGCTTAGCTCCTACTTTTCTAGATGCGAATTGCCTGAACCTGTAAAAACCTGCACAAGGCATCCCTTTCCTCATCCACAAAGGCCTTTACTGTGTCCGCTGTACCGGCTTGGGAGGAAAGATAGTTAAACTGAAGTTTGTTAATCACATTGTTGCATACTGTAGCTGTTTTCAAGGCGTGTTTCGGGAGAAACGCCATTAGATCGATCCAAACGCGATCCACTTCCGGCGACCAGGCTCCCGCCAGCATGCGGTTATCTACGACCAATCCTTTCAGAGGGGTCCGCTCCACCAAACTTCGAATTTCATTGGAAATAATCTGCGCTTCTGTTACCGTCAATATATCTGCATGATTTTCCCAATAAAGCACGTCCTCTTCGATCCTGATATCCGTTCCCTTAGGCAGCATGGCTTCATCTCCTGTTCCAATGATGTCAGTTCATACCCCTAATCTATACCGTCACGCATTATTATTGAATTCCGTGGACTAAATCTCTAAAAGGTTCTGCACTTCGCACACTTTTAAAACTTCTTAACAGGTTCTTAACAGGATTGCCCACATTATCCCCAGCTTATCCACAGGTTTGTGTGAATAGCACCTCTTAAGGCTGTAAATATTATGCCCCCATTGTTTTAAAACATCCTGTTTATGGGTATTAATCACGAAGAGGAGGAAGATTCAATGAAAACATACACCATTGCCGTTCAGGATGGTCTTGAAGATATCAAGACCGTGCTTAGAGAAAAGGGACACCGGATCGTGCCCTATGTCGAGGCTGCCCACTCTGCAGATATTGCAGTTATAAGCGGAATCGACTCCGCTTATGAGGAAATAGAGACTGCCCAATGTATGATTAAGGGCATCGACGGCAGTGAGATGCTGCTGATCAACGCCACCGGTATGACACCTGAACAGGTCTTGAACCGGGTTGATAATAACCTCTGCAAATAAACACGCAACCTCGTAACACTTTCGATGCCGCACCCGGCGCGGTCCGCACACCCCAGCGGATCCATACAACCCTGCCGGGTGTGGTTGTTTTTTGTCCATCAGTCCGAAATGGTTATTTCATTCAGATTAAGCTTCACGGTTTCCTTATTCGTTGACAGCACCATATAGGTGTAGGTGTTCTTGGAAATTTGGTTGATGGTGTCAATCAGCTTTTCCAGCTCTTCCGGGTTTCTCGACCGCACCTTTACCATAAAGCAGGTATTTCCCGTAACCTTGTGACACTCCACTACATCCGGCAGTTTCGCCAGCATATCTCCCATTTCCCTAACACTGATATCCCCAACCGGAACCGTAATGAAAGCCGTAATTCCCTTGTTTACTTTCTTGGGGTTGATAAGGGTGTGATACCCTGCTATGACCCCTTCCGTTTCAAGCTTCTTAACCCGCTCCTTGGTAGCCGTGGTGGAAAGACCAATCACACGTCCCAGTTCGGCGATACTCATTTTTGCATTTTCCTGAAGCTCCTCCAGGATCATATAGTCGAAACGGTCCATTCTGACATCCATGACGGCACCTCCATTATTTAAACATCATTGTACCAGAAACTCTTCCCGTTGTCAGTTTCTATGGGCTTCAAACCTCTGTTGAATTGAAACCGCTGCCCTATTCATGCTAGAATAATGGAGAGGTGAATCGGGATGAAAATCGTTAAAGTGCATACGGACGGTGCGTGCTCCGGAAATCAGAATACGGAGAATGTCGGAGGCTGGGGAGCTGTATTGGATTATCAGGGTACCACTAAGGAACTTTTCGGCGGTGTCCGGAACACCACCAACAACCGCATGGAGTTGACCGCCCTGATTGAAGGGCTGAAGGCACTGAAATCCAATGCCGTTTCTCTTGAGATCTATTCGGACAGCGCCTATGTGATCAACTGCTTTCAGCAGGGTTGGCATCATAAATGGCAGGTTAACGGATGGGTCAACTCAAAAAAAGAGCCTGTAGAAAATAGGGACCTGTGGCAGGAGCTGCTTCAACTGCTGTCTCCTTTTCAAAATCCATCCTTCTACAGCATCAAGGGACATTTGGACCTTGCCAAAACTGCTGAGGTTTCCAAATGGTATTCTAAATTCCTTGAAAAGAACAAACTAAAGATTTCTCCAGATGAATTCAGGGCGATTGTCCGGATGAACCATCTGGCGGATGACTTGGCCAACAAAGGTATCGCCGAGGCCCGAAGGGGCTGATCCGTGTATGAAGCGGAGAAACGCGAAAAAAACGGGGAGGACAACTGCATAACAGTGGTCTTCCCCGTTTTGATTACAGCCGGTTTTTAAAAATCGAATCGGCTTCGGTTTCGATAAACTGATCACGACGTTTGATCAATTCTTGCTGATAGGTGACCATGGCCTCGTGCTGAGGCTCGAAAATCTGAATGGTGCTCTCAAAGTTCTCCATCATTTCCAGACTCATCTCAAGATATGCTCTGGCTACATCCAGTTGAGTCAGCTCGTACAGGGCATTGTCCTCTCCCTCGTATTCGGAAATGATCTTCTGATAAAGGTCGATGGACTGAAAAAAATCCTTATACCCGATGTAGCCTACCAGATCTCCCAAATGCTTAAGGGCCCAGAAGTGCGTATCTGTACCTTCCGTCTCTTCCATGATTTCTTTGTAGGCTTCCATCGCTGCTTCAAACTGCCGGTTCCTCACCAGGGATTCCGCTTCTCCGAACCGCTCCTTGTAATCCATAAACCCTCCTGTGGATTTAAATCATACACCAACAACCTTCACAAAATTAACATCCGGGTCTTCAGCCCCTTGGAGCTGGCTGTCTTCTTCCTTGAGCCACTTAATGTACTCCACCATTTCAGCCGAAAATCGCTCACCCGGTGTAATAAGGGGAATCCCCGGCGGGTAGGTCATAATGGCTTCCCCGCTGATTTCTCCGATTGCATCCTCCAAAGCAAGGATATGCTTCGGGCTATAGTGGGCCTCACGGGGGGTCATGATCAGGGACGGATTATAAAGGACATTGGTTTTAAGATCCAAGGGCTTTGGCAGTCGGTGTCTGGTCGCCATATCTTCAACGGCATCACACAGGGTGCGGATGGAGTCCTCCGTATCGCCGACACTGACGATGGCCAGCACATTGTACATATCGCCCAATTCCATTTGTATGTTGTATTCATCAACAAGGATATCATACGCTTCAAAGCCCGAAAGTCCAAGGCCCCGAACGTTGATCCCCAGCTTGGTTTCGTCAAAGGCATACACCCCTGGGTTTCCGGTAAGCTCGTTTCCGAAGGCATACACCCCTTCGATCTTATTAAGCCGTTCCCGTGCACCCCTGCAGAGCTTGATCACACGCTCCAGTATCGCTTCGCCTTCAAGGGCCAGCTGCTTTCTGGCAACATCCAGGCTCCCCATTAAAAGATAGGAGGCGCTGGTGGTCTGCATCAGATTAATGGCCGTTTTGACCTCTTTATAGGTGATTCGTTCCTCCCGCATAAGGAGAATAGAGCTTTGGGTGAGAGAGCCCCCGGTTTTATGAAGGCTTACGGCACACAAATCCGCCCCCTGGCTCATGGCACAGCCTGGAAGGTCCGGATGAAACCGCATATGGGCGCCATGGGCTTCGTCCACCAGAACCAGCATGTTGCGGGCATGGGCCATAGCCGAGATTGTTTTGATATCGCTGGACGCACCATAATACGTTGGGTTCACCAAAAAAACAGCTCTGGCGTCAGGGTTCTGCTCGATGGCCCTTGCAACTGCTTCCAGCGAAACACCCATGGCAATACCCAGGTTTTCATCAATTTCCGGCTGGATATACACTGGCCGTGCGCCACTGAGAATGAGGGACATTACCGCTGACTTATGGGCATTTCGGGGAAGAATGATCTTTTCACCCGGCTTAACCGCCGCCAAAATCATGGTCTGAACACCAATGGTGGTCCCGTTGACCAAAAAGAAGGCACCGTCTGCACCATATGCCTCTGCAGCCAAGTCTTCCGCTTCCTTGATCACGCTGATTGGATTGCATAAATTGTCCAGGCATCGCATGGAGTTAACATCCAACTCCATCATGGCGTTGCCGAAATATTCCCTGTATTCCGGGAGTCCGGCTCCGTGCTTATGTCCTGGTACATCGAACGGGACGACGTTGCGGCGGTGATAAGCCACCATGGCGTCGAAAAGCGGCGTTTGCGCCTGTCGATTACGTTCCATCCCTTCACTTCCTTCTTTAATATAGTCCGATCCCCCAGAAGGCAATCCGTATTATTATAAATCCAATTAAAGAACTATGCAAGTACATCCATTACATCTCCAGACGCCAGGTGATCACCCCTTTGCCACGGATGAAAATCGATGAAGGAGATCTGTGTTAATCCGTGGCTAAAAATATGTTCTTACAGATCCCACGACACTGCCAGTCGGTGTACCAGCCGTGTAAGATCCACCATATCCTTAACCTCCACATACTCTTCCAACGTGTGGACCTTGGACATCCCGGTAGCCAGATTCAGCAACTTAAGCCCTCGGTTGTTAAAGATATTGGTGTCGCTTCCTCCGCCGGATGTCATCCGTACAGGGGTCATCCCCAAATCGCGAATCGTGGCTTCCGTGAAGGCAAGAAGAGGCTCTCCGTCTGTAACAGCGTATCCGCCGTATTCTCTGGAAACCTCAATTTCTGACTTAGCGCCAAACTTCGTGCACGCCTCTTCAACACATTTGACCATGTGCTGGGTTTGAGCTACCAGCTTCTCTTCGGTAAGACTCCGGGCCTCCGCCTTGATCCAGACCTCCGAACAGACGATGTTCGTAGCGTCTCCCCCTCTGATGATGCCGATATTGGCGGTGGTTTCATTATCTATCCTTAAAAGATGCATGTTCTGTATGGCCCCGGCCGCCACCTGGATGGCGCTGATGCCTTCCTCAGGACATATGCCTGCATGTGCAGGTCTGCCAAGAATCCGGGCCTCAATCTTATCCTGATAGGGAGCACCCACCACGATGGCTCCCGGAGAACCTCCGCTGTCCAGAACGAAGCCTCTGGATCCGGATATCAGGGCCATATCCATATTTTTTGCCCCATTGAGTCCCCCCTCTTCAGCAATTGTGAATACAAGTTCGATGGTTCTATGGGGTGTTTTGCTCTCGATAATCATCTGAACCGCTTCAACAATGGCCGCAATTCCACCCTTGTCATCGGAACCCAGGATCGTATCCCCCTGGCTGGTGATAACGCCATCCTTCAGCACGGGAACAATCCCCTTACCAGGCACCACCGTATCCATGTGGGCACATAAAATCACCGGCTCCCCGGGCAATGTCCCTTCAAGCCTTCCCACAAGATTGTTTCCATCGGAACCAATAACGGCCCCAGCCTGATCAAATGCCACCACCAGACCCATTTGCTCCATCTTTTCTGCCAGAAACCGTCCAAATACGCCTTCTGACTTGGTTTCACTGTCAATCCGAACATATTCCATGAACCGGTCAATCAATCTCTGCTCGTTTATCATGTGCTCACTCTCCATTCAACTATTCATATGCCTTCATTATAGCATAGAAAAAAGAGGAGCCCGAAGACTCCCCTCTACACGTATTCTTTATATTTAAAATCCGTATCAAGAATGTGCCGCTCAATCCAGTTGGCCACAAAACCCAGCATTTCAAAGGCAATCTTGTTCTGGAAAGCATCCAGATCCTGGTCTGCCAGCTCATCCATCTTTTGAATAAACTTCCGGTGCTCCTGCTCGTGGAGATCCAAATCGGGGTAACCGCCTGCTTCCAACATTCCCTCTTCAAATTCGAAGTGATACACGGTGTAATCCTTCAGCTCCCTGATAAGGACCATGAGATCATCGTACTTGTCCTCACCCCGCTTTGTGGTAAGCAACTGATGAACCTCTCGCCCAAGCTCAAACAGCCGTTGATGCTGCTCATCAATGGCCCCATTGCCGATGGCATACTCCTCTTTCCATAAAAACATCCTTCTACCCCCGATTTGTTGTCATCTTTCAATCGATTAACCTTCACAGCATAAACAGCCCGGGATAGATTTAAACCCCAGACTGTCTGCATCCGATGTTCTATTCAGAAACCCTCTTAAGCGGTGGCAGTCGGCGGTACGTAAACTCTGGCAGCCAACTCTCGATCCAGCATCAGCATGCCATGTCCGTTTCCGTACACCATCCGGAGCTCATCGAGAATCTTTGTAGCATTGGCCTCTTCCTCAACCTGTTCATTGACAAACCACTGCAGCATGTTCACGGTGGCATAGTCCTTTTCCTCGATGGCGATGCTCATCAGGTTGTTGATCAGAGAGGTGACCAGCTGCTCATGCTTCAAGGTTGTCTCGAATACATCCACAGCATCCTTCCACTCTTTCTGGGGGCCGTCTATGGCCTCCAGCCCGACCCTTCCGCCCCGCTCGCAGACCCAGTCGAAGAATTTGAAACCATGGAACTGTTCTTCCTGGAACTGCACCCGCATCCAATTGGCAAACCCGGGTAGGCCTTCCGACTGGAAATAGGCTCCCATGGAGGCATAAAGATAGGCCGAGTAAAGCTCTGCGTTTATCTGCTTATTAATGGCTTCTTCCACCCGCTTATTCATCATGTTGTCACCTGTCCTTAGGATTTCCAGAGGCTGTGTAGATTGCAATATTCCCGGGCATAAAGAGCCTTATCATCTGTTTTGAACACGGCAACCGGCTCATCACCAGGCTTGAGATACTGCACCAACACCTGCTTCTCTGTAACCAGCTGAATCCATTCGATATAATGGTTGTCCAGCATTGGGTGAAGAGTGGAGCCTACCGTCACCTTGTAGCCGCCTTCTACCGCTTCCACAAGAGGTACGTGTTTTTCAGTGGTTTTGTCCGCTGTCTTTTCTTCCAGCAGCGTCATCGGCTGCCCGCAGCAAACCAGCTCGCCCCCTGATGCGTGACAAACATCTACGATATTTCCGCAAAGCTCGCATTTATATACTTCCAGCATTTTGGTCATCTTGAGCACTCCTCCTCAGTTCTTCTTTTTGGAACAGGCCGCACAAATCCCTTTGAAATACAGATGCTGCTCATGGATCTGATAGCTGTCCAGCACGGTTACGCTCAGCGCCGAAATATCTGCATCAAAGTCCGTTACCTGTCCGCACTTTTCACATTTGAAATGTCCGTGAATCCCTATATTGGCATCATAACGGGTCTCGTTCTCTTCAATGGTGAGCAGCAGAGCGATGGATTCCTGGACAAACAGATTCAAGGTGTTGTAGACAGTGGTTTTTGAAAGGGTCGGTATGTCTTTGATCAATACCTGATAGATCTCGTCCACCGTCGGATGGGTTCTATGATGATACAGATAGTCATAGATCTTTATCCGCTGGTATGACGGCTTGATATTGTGACTTTTTAAGTATTCACCAATGTCCTCTATCTTCATGTTCATCCAGAATCTCTCCTTTAATCGCTCACTTAGCTCAGGCGTCTTGGTTTATGCCGGCTCGAACATATCCTTGCCAACGCCGCACAGGGGACATACCCAATCTTCCGGAATATCTTCAAAAGATGTGCCTGGTGCAATTCCGCTGTCCGGATCACCGATGGCCGGATCGTACTCATACCCGCAAGCTGTGCATACATACTTTTTCATAATCGTTCCTCCTCATAGGTTTTATTCCCTTTGCAGGGCATCCGTATGATACCCTATACAAGGCTTTCAAAACAAAAAATGAATCGCAGGATTACAAACAAATAAAGATTTTCAATATGTAATCGTTACAATTCAATTGTAGCAGAACGCCGTTCTTTTTCAAGGGGTATTTTAAAAAAGTGAAGGGGCTCCTCAGAAATGATTTATACCCTGAGAATACCCCCTCTTCGTACCTTTGCTATTTCACATACTGGATAAGAGATTTCATCAGGGATTCCAACTGAGCCCGATCCACAGGATTACCATCCTTATCCTGTGTAAGGCATCCCATCATATTCTCTTCCATGATCATAAGCCCTACTTTATGCACGGAAGACTTGATTGCCGCAATCTGAAGCAATATGTCATCGCAGCATTTGCCGTCCTCTACCATCTTCTCGATACCCGCAATATGACCCTTGATGGTTTTCAGCCGATTCAACACATTTTTTCTCGCTTCTTCGTTTGCCACCGCTTTCACCCTTCCCATTATTTATCTGATGCCTACCCGTTTTATGACTCCCGCATCATCTGTTCGCTTCCAACAGTTTCAGCAGCTCTTCTTTTTCATAGGAGCCTACATGGTGCTGGGCCACTATTCCATCCTTATTGATGATGACTACGGTTGGGATGGATCGGATTCCATAGGCAGATGAAACATCGCCGCTCTCATCCAACAATACCGGATAATCGATGCCCTCTGACTTCACCAGGGCTTCTACATCCTCCAGCTTGTCGCTGGCCGTGATATTGATCGCCAAAATTTTAGAATTGCTCTCCTTCAACGCTTCGTGAGCCTCACGAAGTGCGGGCACTTCGGCCCTGCACCCCGGTCACCATGAGGTGAAAAACACCAAAGCTACAGAGCTTCCCTTGAGTTGGGAAAGGGTCCATTCCGTGCCGGCCATATCCATAAGTTTGAAGTCCGGCGCCAGCATGTCCTTGAACGGTCCTGTTTTCAACTCCTTGGCCTGCACCGGCCCTTGGGTTTCAGAAATGTCCGGCTGTGAAGCCGGAGCCTTGGGAGCGCATCCCGAAATGAATAGCACCAAGGTTGCCGTTAATAGTAATACCGCAAACGACGATTTCCTGATTCGCATAGCTGCCTCCTTTAGAAAACCAAAAGCAGACGGTCCAACCAGTTGGTGAGAATAAGCACCCCTGTCAGTGCAATCAGCACACCGGTTGCTTTTTTTATAATATCAAAAAACCGTCCACCGTTTTCAAGTTTTTTCAGAATTTCAGTCAGAAAAACCGCTGTAATCAGAAACGGGATGCTGAAACCAACCGAATAGATGATCAGCAGCCGGAGTCCCTCCATCAAAGTAAGACTGTTGGCTGCGACGACCAGGATGGAGCCCAGCACAGTACCGATGCACGGTGTCCAACCGAAGCTGAATACCATTCCGATAAGAACCGAGTTCAACAGCCGGGGTTTTCCGGATCGAACCCGAAATTTTCTTTCACGGCTGAGCCAGGGGATCTTTAGGAACCCTCCGTGGAACAGCCCGAACACAACCAGTACCGCCCCGCTGAGTCTTTTAAAGATCAGAGAATTCAGCGCAAGGAACTGACCGATTGCCGTAGCCGTAAGACCCAGCAGGGAAAAAACAATCAGTAACCCCACCAGGAACCCCATCGATTGAATCAAGATCATTTTTCTGAGCTTTGCCGGGTTGTGTTCGATATCTTCCAATGAGCTGCCCGTCAGATAGCTCAGATAAACCGGCATCAGGGGCACCACACAGGGAGAAAGGAAGGACGCCGCCCCCGCCAGAAATACAGCAAAATAGGATAGTTCTGTAGACACTTCAGCCTCCTGCATTTTAAAAAGAGTTCAAAACCTTTAGCCGCAGATTAACACAGATGAAGGGCAATGGGTAATGACGTACTCATCATACTTCAATTGTCATCTGTAACGTTGCAGTTTCATATAGCTTACAGCAAAGTATGCGATTAATAAACAACACAATCCACATCGCCCTTCATCTGCGACATCTGCGGCTAAATGTTTAAATAAACAAACTCATATCCGATTCTTCCGCAGAGCCCAGCATGGTGGCTACACCGCCCAGCTCAACGCCGTCGATCAGTTCTTCCTGAGCGATGCCCATGAGATCCATGGACATATTGCAGGCAACCAGGCGAACGCCGTTGGCCTTTGCCATATCCATCATCTGTTCCAGGGAATCAACGCCGTGCTTTTTCATCAGGCCCCGGATCATGGCGGCACCCATGCCTCCCATGTTCATTTGGGAAAGCCCCAGTTTCTTACTGCCCCTGGGCATCATCATGCCGAACATGGCGCTGATCAGATTCTTTTTAACCGGCACCGGCTCCGGACGTCTGAGGATATTGAGACCCCAGAAGGTGAAGAACAGCGTCACCTTACGACCCATGGATGCCGCACCGTTGGCAATGATGAAGGTAGCGATGGCTTTGTCCAAATCTCCGCTGAACACAATCATCGTTTTGTCATCGCCACCAGTCTTGGGCTGGTTGGCCGTGTGTTTAACGGCGCCCTTCTGCAACAGAGCTCGGAAGCCTTTGTCCACCTTTCCGGAATCCAGCAGCATGTTTCCTGTCCGCTCTGCCCAAACGCCGATATCGCTGGCAAAACCGGGGTCCGTAGCCAGAATATCGAGCCGGTCTCCTGCCTTAAGCTCTTTCATCCGCAGCGCCACCTGCATGATGGGGCCCGGACACTGCAGTCCGCTGCAATTCAGCTTGAAGGTTTCACCTCCGGCAACAACCGCCTCGTCTGATTCTACGTCGCCGCTTTCCTTATAGTTTGTACCGGCGCCGCCACCGGTGATCCCTCCACAACGTTTGCTGTCATCTTGGCAAAACACAGTGGAATACGTTGTGTAACCGCCGCTTAGGTTGAATACCTCTTCAAACCCGTGCTGCTTCAAAATTCGAGCGGCAATATAGCCCCGGAGGCCCACCGCACAATAGATGACCGTTTTTTTCGAACGATCCAGTTCGCCCATGCGCGTCCTCAGCTGGTTCACCGGGATATTCACCGAGCCGTTGATAAAGCCCAGTTCTCTTTCCACCGGCTCTCTCACATCCACAATTTGGTAAACCTCCAGATCGATATCCTTCATTTCGTGCCAATGCATGACACCGGTCTTTCCACCCAGAATATTTTCCGCTGCAAAACCCGCCATGTTCACAGGGTCCTTCGCAGAGGAATATGGCGGTGCATAAGCCAGCTCCAGCTCCGTGAGATCCTGCACCGTACCCCCCATACGCAGGGCGGTGGCGATAACGTCAATGCGTTTATCCGCTCCGTCATAACCGACAATCTGAGCACCCAAAATCTTGCCCTCCATGCCGAAAATCAGCTTGATCGTCATGGGAATGGCTCCGGGATAGTACCCTGCATGGGATTTGACATGGATCATCGAAACCTGGTAATCCCGGCCCAGCTCTTTCCCAAGACGCTTCAGGGTCTTTTCGTTGAGCCCGGTAGCTGCCACGGTAAGATCGAAAACCTTGGCAATGGAGGTTCCCTGTGTCCCTTTGTAGGTTTCACCGGCTCCGCAGATATTGTTGGCCGCAATCCGTCCCTGCTTGTTGGCCGGCCCCGCCAGAGGGATCATGGTTTTGCCCCCCAGCACACGGTCTTCAACCTCAATGGCATCTCCCACTGCATATATGGAAGGATCCGATGTTTTCAAATATTCATCCACGATAATGCCGCCCCGCTCGTTGACAGCCAGACCCGCATCCTTTGCCAGCAGTGAGTTGGGCTTGATACCGATGGACAACATCACCACGTCCGCTTCAATTTGCTTACCGCTTTGCAGGGTGATCAGGGTCACACCATTGTTATATTCAAAGGACTTAACGCCGTCCGAAAGATACAATCTGACCCCTTTGGCCTTCACATGCTGATGTACCTGCTGAGCCATCTCAAAATCGATGGGTGCCATCACCTGGTCCAGCATTTCCACCAGGCTCACCTCCAGCTTGAGATCTCTGAAATTCTCAGCCATTTCAATGCCGATGAACCCTCCGCCGATGATTGCCGCTCTCCGGGGCCGCTTTTCTGTGACATAATTCTTCACGGCATCGGTGTCGGGGATATTCCAAAGAGTGAAGATATTGGGTGCATCAATGCCCGGAATCGGCGGTTTAAGCGGCGTGGATCCCGGAGATAAGATAAGGTTATCGTAGCTTTCTTCATAGGTTTCGCCGGTTGTGGTTTTACGGACCGTTACGGATTTTTGCTCTTTGTTGATGCCGATAACCTCTTGCTGGATGCGGACGTCCATCTCAAACCGCGCCTTCATGGCCTGAGGGGTCTGCACCAGCAGGGCAGAACGCTCCTCGATGGCGCCTCCGATATAATAAGGGAGACCGCAGTTGGCAAAGGAAATATATTCTCCCCGTTCAAAAAGAATGATCTGTGCCGTTTCATCAACCCGCCTCAATCTTGCCGCCGCACTGGCTCCGCCTGCCACACCACCAACTATCAGTACTTTTCTTCCCATTTTTTCTCCTCCTGTATCATCACTTTTCACCATGCCTGGCCTTCGCGCACCCCTACCCCCTCCCAGGGGGTATTTATGTCTTTATCATACCCTTGCCGTTGATTTATGTCAATTGTTTGACGATAATATTTGTACGCGGCTCAACCGCACCTGACGTATGCCGGCATGGCATTATTTACCCATCGTTTGACCCTTGCACGCGCACATCCGGAAAATCCTCCGAATAGAAACAGCCCGTCTCAAATCAGGATTTTCTACCTGATTGAAACGGGCCGTTTTGTTTTACTGATAATTAGCCAAGAAAAATCTTCATATCGTTCTCTACGGTTGTGATTCCTGCAATTCCAAAATTCTCAACCAGCACGTTGGCCACATTGGGGCTCAGGAAAGCGGGAAGTGTGGGCCCCAGGTGAATATTCTTCACGCCGAGGGAAAGAAGAGCCAGCAGAACGATGACAGCCTTCTGCTCATACCATGCGATGTTGTAGCTGATGGGCAGCTCATTGATATCGTTCAGCTCAAATACTTCCTTGAGCTTCAGCGCAATCACTGCGAGAGAGTAGGAATCGTTACACTGTCCGGCATCCAGCACTCTTGGAATGCCGCCGATATCGCCCAGCTGCAGCTTGTTGTAACGGTATTTCGCACAGCCTGCTGTGAGAATCACCGTATCCTTGGGCAGCGCATCTGCGAAGTTCGTGTAGTAATCCCGATCCTTCATGCGGCCATCACAGCCGGCCATAACGAAGAACTGCTTGATGGCGCCTGATTTAACCGCATCCACCACTTTATCGGCCAATGCCATCACCTGATTGTGAGCGAATCCGCCAACGATCTTCCCTGTTTCAATCTCCGAAGGAGCAGGCAGCTTTTTGGCGTGGGCAATGATGGCGGAAAAATCTTTCTTGCCTCCGGCCGGACGTTCCGCTATATGCACACAGCCGTCAAAACCTGCAGCGCCGGTGGTATAGATACGGTTCTTATAGCTGTCCTTGGGAGGTACGATGCAGTTGGTTGTGAAAAGGACGGGGCCGTTGAAGGATTCAAACTCCTCTTTCTGCTTCCACCAGGCATTGCCGTAGTTTCCTACGAAGTGATCATATTTCTTGAATGCCGGATAGTAATTGGCCGGAAGCATTTCGCTGTGTGTGTAGACATCAACCCCGGTACCTGCGGTTTGAGCCAGCAGTTCTTCCATATCCTTCAGGTCGTGACCGGAAATGAGGATGGCAGGATTGTTCCGAACGCCAATATTCACTTCTGTGATTTCAGGGTTCCCGTAGCTGGTGGTGTTGGCCTTATCCAAGAGCGCCATCACCTGTACGCCGTATTTGCCTGTTTCCAGAACCAGTGCCGTCAACGCACCTGCATCCAAGGTATCATCCTCTGTGGCCACCAGCGCTTTTTCAATGAATGCAGCGATTTCTGCATCGTCAAAGCCCAGGTTCAGAGCATGCTCCGCATAAGCCGCCATGCCTTTAAGTCCATAAATAGTGAGCTCTCTCAGTGAACGTACGTCTTCGTTGGCCGTTGTCAGAACACCAACGGATTCAGAGGCGGCCTTCGCGTCGAACTGGTCAACGGAGCCGTTCCAGATGGCTGAGTCGTGATACTTCTTGTCTGTCAGTTTTCCCGCCTTCTGCAATGCTTCTTTTACGGAATCACGGACTGCTATCGTCTTGGTCACACGGGCTTCAAATGCCTTCTTATCGAAGTTGGCATTGGTAATGGTGGTGAAAAGACCCTCAATGAGAACGCGGTCATTCTTAGGATCGTTGATCCCCGCCGCCCGGGCCTGCTGATTGTATTCCGAGTAACCCTTCAAAACAAAAATCAACAGATCCTGAAGATTTGATACCTCCGGCTGTTTGCCGCATACCCCTACCTTTGTACAGCCTTTTCCGCCTGCAGCCTCCTGACATTGGTAACAGAACATTGACATGATTTTTCTCCTTTCAGTTTTGGGTTTGTTTTGTCGTCCTCTTTATTTGCGCCACAGGCGCCTACCGCTTACTGCCATCAATCCCAATCGTCACTTCACTATATGGAACAATCACTCCGCTGTTCAGCATGGCCTGCTTCACCGCCTGCACAATGCCTCCGCAGCATGGGACCTCCATCCTCACCACCGTAATGCTGTTGGGTTGGTTCACCCTGAACATCTCTGTCAGCTTTTCAATATAGAATTGATTGTCATCCAGCTTAGGGCATCCGATAAGGGTGATGCGCCCCTGAATGAAGTCCCTGTGAAATGAGCCGTAGGCGAAGGCCGTACAATCCGCTGCAATCAGGATATCTGCATTCTTGAGATAATCGGCATTCACATTCACCAGCTTCAACTGAACCGGCCACTGTGAAAGTGCAGAAGGCTGGTTACTTTCCGCTGCCGCTTCCAAAACCTTCGGCGGTTTTGCCGTTTCTGCTTGGCCGTGCTGGATCTTCTTGGCCATGGTTCCCGGACAGCCGCAGGGCATGGGCTCCTCGGTAACCGGCTTTTTCATTTCTGCCAGCCTTTGATCAACAGCTTCTTGAGAATACTCATCCGCTTCTCGTTCAATGATCTTAATGGCTCCGGTAGGACACGCCGGCAGGCAATCTCCAAGACCATCACAATACTGATCACTTACAAGTCTCGCCTTACCGTTCACCATCTGAATGGCTCCTTCATGACAGGCGTTGACGCACAGCTGACAGCCGTTGCACAACTCTTCATTTATGCTGACAATTTTTCGTTCCATGGTGAGCATCCTTTCTTAATTCCCGGTGTTACACTCCGAATTGACAACTCGAGTATATCGCGATAAACTCTCTCTATACGGTAACCGATGTTACGCTCTATTTTCTGTTGGAGGTATTATGCAAAAATATTATCCGATCCTTCTGAATTGTCGGCTTTTCTCAGGATTCAGCGAAAATACACTGAACAGCCTTTTCCACTCTCTGGATTCCCAGGTTCGGGATTTCACAAAAACCTCCGCCATCGCCTTCGAAGGGGAATTTTGCGAGCATATCGGGATTGTGCTGGAGGGACAGGTGGAGCTTCACAATCTGTATCCCTCGGGAAGAACGGTCACTGTCACCCATTTAGGCACTGGGGATATATTCGGTGAAGCAATCCTCTTCACTACGCCTCGTCAATACCCCATATCCATCACCGCCACACAAAAATCTAAAATTCTCTTTATCGGCCGGGACGCCTTACTTAAGGGACTCAGTGTCAGTCCCCAGCTCCTGGAAAATTTCCTTGCACTGCTTTCCGGAAAGCTCCTGATGCTGAACCGCCGGGTTAAGATCCTTTCTATGGACTCCATCCGCCAGAAATTATGCGACTACCTGATGTCTCTTTATAAGAAGCAAAAAAATAAAACCCTCCAGATGCCGGTAAACCGTCAAAAGCTGGCGGATCTGCTGGGGGTTCAACGGCCCTCACTCTCCAGAGAGCTTATCCATATGAAGGAGGAGGGACTGATTGATTATGACCGTTCCACCGTAACACTGCTGGACCTGGAGGGAATAGAAGCGGATTTGTAATAAGGCCGCACAAACCGTAATAAACAAAAGGCCGTATCGCAACCGGAATCATATTCCTATTGCGATACGGCCTCTTAACGTTTACTACTTCAGCAGTTCATCCAGCTTCTTCTTATCGAAGCCTTGTATGATCTCTTCATCTACATAAATCACCGGAACACCCATGAAGCCCTTTGCCATCAAATCTTTCCGTGCTTCCACGTCAGTGCTTACGTTCTTTTCTGTGTAGGACACTCCGATGGAATCCAGATATTTCTTTGCCTCTATGCAATATCCGCAAGTGTTGGACGAATAAATAACCACGTTCTTCATTAACGAATCCTCCTTGGTTTTTCTTTTATTCTAACACGAAGATCCGCCAATTTGTGGACGAATCATAAAACCCTTACCAAACCAGCTGTCGGAATAATCCACGGAAAAACCTGTGTAAACCTCGATCAACTGTTCTTCAACAACGAATTTCTGATCCCCTACGGTGATGACCTTATCTCCATCCTTTTGCTCGTCCAGAGCAATTCCAAATGAGGGGCCGCCTCAGCCATAGCCTTTGACAAGGATGCGGATGCTTTGATCCTTTTCTTTGATTGCTTCACTTATGGCCTTTTGAGCTTTTTCGGTTATATTTATCATATAAGCCTCCCGTTTTATATCGTCCACCCCCCCAAGGGAGGGGGTCTATAGCTAAATACTACACTGTATTGAATCTCTTGTCAACTGGTTTTTAGCAAAATGCCTGTGGATTAATTATGCAGGTTGCCAATCGTTATAAGTGGCCATTTGAAACGTTCTTAGAATTTACCCACTGTATTTCCCCATTTTATCAACAGGTTATCCACAAGCCGTTTTTGCATGTTACCAATCGTTTCTTTTCTGTACCCCCCCTGCAAAAATCCGTACTTGCCGTGATATAATGAACATACCCTATTCAACCTCTTATCCTCTTAGGCGATACAAAAGGAGAAGGCATGACCACATGGAGAACAACCGGACATCGGGGCGATACCCTGGAGGATCTGATCACACTGTCCAATGATTTTTACCATAAAAACGGACTCTGCCGAATCGATAAGGCGGCCACCCCTATCAAGGTGGTGGATATCAACGAGCAAGGCCTGATCACAAAGGGTTACTTTGAAAAGAAGGCTACGGTGGATTTTTTCGGTGTGGTCCAAGGGATTCCCGTAACCTTCGATGCCAAGGAAACCGATCAGAAGAGTTTGCCCTTGTACAATATCCACGGCCATCAGGTAGACTATATGAAGGATTTCACGGCCCAAAGGGGGCTTGCTTTTCTAATCATCCATTTTAAATTCTGTGATGAATACTATCTGCTTCCCTTCGAGGTTCTTCACCACTACTGGAATCAGTCTAGCAACGGGGGACGAAAATCCATCCCCTACAAAGCCATGGAGGAACGGTTCCGCATTCCACAGGCGAAAAATGGGATTCTGAATTATCTGCCCGCATTGAATACGTATTTGGATTATAAGCAGGAAATGAAAGAGGATCTGCAATAGAGATAGCAACCATTGATGTTCAAAAATAAGGGAGAGATTGCCGCGCTACGCTCGCCATGACAGAATTAACGACTGTCATGGCGAGGACCGTAGTGACGAGGCGATCTCTCCCTTAATATTTAGCAACGTGGTGACAACAGCAACGGACTATTCAGCCACGGATTTACACGGATAAGCACGGAAAAATGATAAGAGGCGTTCATGTGAAACCCTTTAATCCGTGTTATCCGTGGCAAGGCCTTTTATTGATCTTGTAACCTTTTCACCAACCATGTACTGGCGCTTTAACTATTCCCCTATTTTCAAAGTACTCAGGGCATTCATCATTTCTGCCTTCTCCGCTTCGTCCTTCCAGGACACCATAATCCCCAGTACGGTATCTCCCTGCATCCGGGCGTAGCAGTCTTGTGTAATTTGGAACATTCCTGTTTCTACGACAATCTGAAGATGGGCAAATTCCATACCGCCGATGTCCACACTTTCCACCGGCGCATCCAGCTTTTGCTCAAAGCCCATGGGCATCTGCCGCTGAGCCATGGCCTGCCGACTGGCTTCAAGGTAGGTCACGGCATCCGCAACACCTTTTTCTTTGGTTTTTTCCGCAATCATGACCAGGCTGGGATTGAAATCCTTCTGATTTTCAACAGGTTTCTTGAACACCTGGAGCAAGTTATAGATGGGCAGGGTATCCAAATCTTTTTTTGCCTTATCCAGAGCTTCCTGATCCTTGACTGCATCACCGACAGAACGTACGGCATCCATCATCGGATCCTTGGCCACGGCCCACTTTTCAGGAACATCCATCTCCGCTTTCAACCATCCATTGCTGTAATGTCCCTCTTCTACCGTTCCAAAGTAGGAATCTACAGCCTTCTGGTACTGGCTTTTGTAATCCGGAGTGCAGCCCAGCGCAGTCAGTAGAACAAGGATCCCTATGCAAAATAAGCCTGCTGTTTTTTTCATATCAGCGCTTCCGTCTCTATCGTTACAGCATTTGCCAAGGTGGCAAACTCTTCAATGCTCAGGGTCTCCGCCCGGCGTGAAGGATCAATTCCCGCTGCCCCAAGAGCCGAGCGCACCTGTTCCTTAGATAACGTCAGGCCACTGTCGGATAGGGCATTCAGAAGGGTTTTCCGCCGCTTTCCGAAAGCGCCCCGTACGGTGGCAAAGAACATTTTTCGACTGACAACCTCCACCTTGGGCTGTTTCAGCACCTTCAGTCTGATCACCGAGGATTCCACGGTAGGGGCCGGCATAAAGCAGCCGGTGGCCACCTTGAAAAGGATTTGCGGATCGCAGAAATATTGGACTGCTACAGAAAGGGAGCCATAATCCTTTCCCCCCGGCTTGGCCGCCATGCGGTCCGCCACTTCCTTCTGGACCATGACCACCAGGTCGGTTACGGGAATCTCTTCCTCCAGGAACTTCATCACAATGGGAGTTGTCACATAATACGGAAGATTCGCCACCACCTTGGGCGGTACATTATCAAAATGTTCGGCTATCAGCGCCTTTAGATCCACCTGCAGGACATCTCCGTGAACCACGGTGGTGTTGGGCAGATCCTGAAGGGTTTCCTTCAGAATGGGCAGCAGACTGCTGTCGATTTCAACCGATACAACTTTTTTAGCGCTTTCCGCCAAATAGCGTGTCAGGGTTCCGATTCCGGGGCCGATTTCCAGAACATTGTCCGCTTCCGTAATCCCGGCACCATCGATAATCTTTTCCAGAACGGATTTTTCAATAAGGAAGTTCTGTCCCAGGCTCTTTGAGAACCGGAAGCCGTATCGTTCCATGATATCCTTGATCACACTGGGTCTTGTCAGTTCCATGGTCTATTTCTCCAGAGCCTCCAGGGCTTCTTCTATGGTGATGGCTGAAATGCCATAGTGATTTAGTCTGTGCAGAAGCTGTTTTGCATTCCCATATCCGATGCCCAACCGGGTTCCAAGGCGATCCCGCCTGTCCGCGGCATCCGAGCACCCGCTTAAACCCCAGCGAATCATATCCTGCTCAGTGTATGCCGTTTTGATTACCCGTTCCGCACACCGAGCCTTTTGAAGAGCTTCCAGGATAACCTCCGGAGCGGCGTTCTCCACGCCGACATCGCCGTCTTTGGTGCCTTCCCTGCGGCTGATCCACGCATGGCGGACCCCCGGCACCCGGGCTTCAATACGCTTCCGTATCTGTTCCCCCACATGGTCGGGATCCGTCAGAATGATGATCCCCACCTGCTCCTGAGCCCACGCGATCCGCCTGAAGGTATCCTCCTTGATTCCAAAGCCGGATGTGATGATGATCTCGGCCTCCACCGCCGTTTTAACAGCCCTTGCGTCGTGATAACCTTCTACGACGATGGTTTCTTTTATAATCGGCTTCATTTTTACGCTCCTGTAAAGATTAGACCTTTCGCCGCAGATGGCGCAGATGAAAGGCAATGGGGTTATCCCTTGATCCTAAAAAATCTCAGCGCATTTAGGCAGGTTAGCTCCCCTACCTCTTCCGCGGTCATTCCTTTGATTTCTGCAATCTTTTCCGCTACATAGCGCACATAGGCCGGTTCATTCCGCTTTCCCCGGTAGGGAATCGGCGTAAGATAGGGTCCATCGGTTTCTATGAGCAGATGCTCCAGGGGTACCAACTGCACCACTTCAACGGTTTTTCGGGCATTGGAAAAGGTGATGGGTCCAGCTATGGAAAGCATGGCCCCATGCTTCAGATAGTGTTTTGCCAGCTCCGCGCTACCGGAATAGCAGTGCATCAGCACTCCCGTATCGAATGCCTTCTCCGCCTTCAGCGTGTCGAAGACCTCCTGATTGGCTTCACGATCATGGATGACAATGGGCAGGCTCAGCCTCTTCGCCAGGCGTATCTGCTGGATGAACCAGTGCCGCTGCACATCCCGGGGCGAAAAATCGTAATGAAAGTCCAGACCTATTTCGCCTATGGCCACAACCTTGGGCTTACCGGCCAGGTGTTCAATGAACTGTAATATGTCCTCATCCATATCCTTTGCATCGTGGGGATGAACCCCCACGGTTGCATAGACATTGGGGTGTTTAGCCGCCATAGCTACGGCGTTCCGGGAGGTTTCAAGGTCCGCCCCCGGATTTACAACATAACGTACACCCGCTTCTGCAGCCCGGGCGAAAACCTGGTCCCGGTCGTCATCATAGCGGGAATCGTCCAAATGGCAATGGGAATCGAACAGCATAAGATCCTCCGGGGATTTCATTTTTAAAAAACAAGGTCCCGGAAAGGGACCTGTTGGACATCACTTCATCTTTCCGGCTTTCGAACCCCTCAAATCCGCTTTTTCCAAAAGCTCTGTATCATAGGAGTAAAGGCAGCCGTTCTCTTCCCGATGGTTCTCCAGCGCGATCTGAATCAGTCGGTCTAAAAGATTGCTGAAGGTGATTCCCATGGGCTCCCACAGGTAAAACGAGAAAGACCCCGGAATGGTGTTTATTTCATTCACATAGACAGCTTGGGTGTTTTTTTCCATAAGAAAATCAATGCGGGATACACCGGAACAGTCCAACACTTGAAATGCCTTCATGGCAAGGGCCTGTATCTCCGCTGTTTTTTCATCTCCGATAGGGGCGGGAATATTTCGCGTTGCCGATTTCATACCCTTTCCGCCGCTGCGCATATACTTGTCGTCAAAGCTGAGAAAGCTTTCCCAGGAAACCGGCTGTTCACATACAGAGGCCTGAACCTCATGATCGGTTCCCAGCACGGAACAATTGATCTCCATCAGGTTTTCGATGCTTTCCTCTATGATGATCTTTCTATCATATTGCACGGCAATCTCGATGGAGGAAATCAACCCCTGGCGGTCCTGAGCACGGCTTATGCCAATGCTGGATCCGAGGTTTGCCGGCTTTACATATACCGGATATTTCAACTGGGATTCGATGCGATTCAGCACGGCCTCCTTATCGTTCCGGTATTCCTTCCGCATAAACCAGGCATAGTTCACTGTGGGGATGCCGTTGGCCTTGAAGATGTCCTTCATCACGATCTTGTCCATCCCTACGGCCGACGCCATAACGCGACAACCGGCATAAGGAAGGTTCGCCAGCTTCATAAGGCCCTGAAAAGCCCCATCTTCCCCATAGGTTCCGTGAAAAGCGGGAATCACCACGTCCAGGGTAATGGGCTCCGGAGCCTTTTTAAAAAATCCGGTTGGCTTGGATTGAACATGCAGCTTCGCGATGCCCGGAACGGGAGGAAGGTATACGCTGCTCACCCGGCCCAACAGTCCGCTGAGATTTTTATAGTTCTTAATGTCCAGAAGCTCGTTGCCGGTGTACCAATCTCCCTCCTTGCTGACGAAAATGGGCACCACATCATATTTTAACCTGTCCATATTCTCAATAACCTGAAGGCCGGTAATAACCGATACTTCATGCTCCACCGAACGGCCGCCGAAAATCACGCCTACAGTCAATTTACCCATACATCCTCCGTTTCCCAAATCCGTTGCTATTCGTTGTAGTTGTCCGGTAGATCGTTCTCAAAAAGCACCACATCTCCGGCCTTGACGATTTGTCCCATTTTTGTCGTCGCCTCATTCAGGTTCGCCGTTACAAGGATCCTATCCTCCGGAAAACCACCCTCCCTCAGGCCTTCTGCAATGGGCTGGCTACGCTTCAGTCCCACCAGGATGGCATAGTCACAGCTGTCTGCCATGGCTCTTCCGAAGGCTTTGTTCTCCTCGGCTTCCACTGCGCCAAGCTCCACCATGCCGGGGGTGATGACAATACGTTTACCCGTGCCCAGTTCCCGAATGGTATCCAAGGCTTCCTTGGCACCGGCAGGATTCGAATTGAAGGCATCGTCGATTACAATGACCCCGTTGGCTGTTGGGATAAGCTGCAGCCTGTGGGGAACCGGTTTAATCTTCCGCACACCGCCTTGTATCTGCTCCACGGTAAGGTCCAGCTTAAGCGCCACACAGACAGCCGCCAGGATATTGCTGACATTATGTTTGCCCAGCAGCTCCGTCTGGCATGGAAAGCTCAGGCCGTCCCGGGTATGAACCGTGAAACAAAGGCCTTTTTCGGTGGTTACAATAGCGTCGGCATATACGGCCATATCCTCTGAATGGTTTTCAATGCTGTACATCAGGGTTTCAAGGGCAGTTCGCGCCGCCAGCTCCACGCAGTGCTCATTGTCGCCGTTGAACACAGCAGTGCCCCCCGGAGGCAGCCCCTCTATCAGTTCATTTTTGGTGTTCTTGATATTCTCCACACTCTTAAAGGTTTCCAGGTGCTGCGCTCCGATGGAGCTTATGATCCCAATGGTGGGCTTTGCAAGCTCCACCAGCTCTCGGATGTCGCCCACATTCCGGGCCCCCATCTCGCAGACGAAAACCTCGTGCTCCGCAGTGAGCTGTTCCCGAATGACACGGGTGATGCCCATGGGGGTATTGTAGCTTTCCGGGGTCATCAGCGTATTGTATTTTTCAGATAAAATCGTCTTAAGAAAGTATTTGGTGCTGGTTTTACCATAGCTGCCTGTAATGCCGATGACCCGAAGATTGGCCATGGTGCCTATCTTTTTCTGTGCATCCCGGTAGTAGCCCTTTTGAATCCGCATCTCCATGGGGTAAGCAATCCGGGTGGCCAGGAGCATGATCAACGGAATAAACGCACCGGCTATCATCAGCAGAAACACAAAGCTCAAGGGGCCCACGGAAAGGAGATAGCTCAGCCCCATCCACGCCAGCAGCAATCCACTGTTAATAACGAAAAGGCGTTTTGCCCGGTTGGTGAACACCAGGGGCTTTTTCGGCGCATCCCCGGAGCCCGGCTTCATCAGAGGGTGATTCTTGAAGAACGCATTCTGCTTATTGTGCTTGAGCCAATGTAGATACTGGCTGGGTTTATAGCCCTCCAGCTGAGCCATGTGAAGCTGTCGGAGACTTTCGCCCCATGCCAGATACAGAAAAAGTAACGCCGGAACCAGATATAAGATGGTTTTCACTAATTTCAGCCCTCCAGAAATTTTGATACGATGATATTGAAGTCATTGATGCGGTCAAGGTAGGCAAAATGCCCGGCTCCCTTGAACACCACCAACCCGGCATCCGGAATTTCTTTTTCCATGATCTGCCCGAAATACAACGGTGTATCCTTGTCTTCATCTCCCCAAACCAGAAGTGCAGGTGCCTTGATCCTCGGCAAACAGCTTCTCAGGTCCTGGTTGACCACCTTTACGAAGGTTTGCCGCATGGCAGAACCGGCCTGCTTATAGTCTGCGGAGCCGTGCTTCCTGTAAAACGCTTCAAGCCGCTCCTCCTGTGTTCCCTTGGCAGAGAACGTCAGGAAAATCTTTTTTGCCAGCTTGAACTGATACACTTTGAAATGATACTTCCAGCCCCGCTTCGGTATGATGCCCGCGCTGTCGGCCAGCACCACTTTTTCAACCCGTTCCGGATATGTGGACGAAAACAGGATGGAAACCCTGCCCCCGAAGGAATGGCCTATCAGCGTGGCCTTCTCTATATTCATGCGCTCAAAAAACTTGCGGAGCATCTCTGTATAGTCTGTGACATCCCAGGGTGCCGTCGGCGGATCGGACAGCCCAAAGCCCGGAAAATCCAAGGCATATACCTTATGAGTGGCAGTCAGGTGGTTGAATACCGGCAGAAAACTGTCCGCGCAGCCCCCCCAACCGTGAAGCAGGACCACTGTCTTTCCTTCACCCTGCTCTTTATAATTCAGTTTCATTCCGTCTATTTCAACGTGCATGATGCTCTCCATTTCATGTTCCTTCACTATATCCCTCTTATTATATGCATTTTTAACGATGAAGTCCATGATAAGAACGCCTTCTCCCATTCCCTTTCCATAGGGGCCTCCTGCAATGAAAAGGCCCGGCACAATTATGCCGGGCCCAAACTGATGAAAAAGACTACCTGGAAGAAAAATCCTCTGTGCGGAGCAACCTAACGGAGGTTGGCAAGAAAATAGAACGAGGGCTGTAGCCGTTAGAAATTCACTGTTCTGATTCAGCAGGCTGCACGAATCTTGATTCGTTGCAGATCGCTAATGTCTCTAAGGGCTCAATCAATCCAAATCTGTGATTTGGATATTGTGTTGAAGACCATGAGGCCCGAAGTGAGTTTGAATTTCTGCGGAAGACCTGTTCGTTATTTTCTCCAACCGGGAGTTCAAAGTTGCGTAGTACAGAGGGTTTTTCTTCAAGCTGGGCCCGGCACAATTATGCCGGGCCCAAAAGGTGTTATGAGATGACTTCTTTTATCACTCTTAAGAAATTTCCGCTGCAGACCTTTTCAATGTCTTCCCGGCTAAAGCCTTTTTCAGCCAGTAGCCTTCCCACATCGCTGGCCTGAGAGGCATTTTCAAGGCCTGACGTTACAGCCGTTTCATTGGCAAAGCTGCTCAATGCCTCATCATCCAAATAATCCACAAAATCGAAGCCCAGGCCCACATGATCGATTCCGACAAGTTCCGCTATGTGCGCGATATGTTCGGTATAGGTTTCCAGGGACTGCTTCTTCGGATCCCGGCTGATGAATTCGTGGTAGGCTACCATCCCGATGACGCCGCCTCTTTTGGCAATGGCTTTAATCTGAGCGTCCGTGAGATTGCGGGGAACATCACAGATTGCCTTGCAATTGGAGTGGGATGCAATGAAGGGCTTATGGGTGTTCCTCTCGATGTCCCAGAAAAGCTTTTCGTTGGCGTGGCTGACATCAATGATCATTCCACTGGATTCCATAAATCTCAGAGCGGATAAACCCAGATCGGTAATACCATGGTCCGGGTTCCCTTTTACTCCTGTGCCGAAGGCGTTTTCCGTATTCCAGGTCAGGGATGCATGCCGAAAACCCTTTTCATGCATGGCCTTGAGTATGGACAGATCCCCTTCCAGTCCGTCCAGCCCTTCAATTCCTAAAACAATGGGGAATTGACCGTTTTCAGCAGCCTGAGAAAAATCTGCCGAGGTCCGAACCGGCCGAAGAATACCGGCATTTTCCTCCAGCTCGGATGTCATGGCATCCACGGTCTGCCAGAATCGCCGGGCTGGGTTGTCAAAGGGCGTGTCCACCCAAACCACGAATATCCCGCTGAAGACGCCACCCTGTTTAAATTTCTCAAGATGGTGCCGCTTAATGACGTGTGTCTCTCCCTGAGCACGCTTATTCACGACATCATTCCAGATGTCCGCATGTCCGTCAAAAACCTTAAACACAGCTCTTCCCCCTTATGCCGCTTTGCCGACGCTTATTCCTACACTTCCGGAGATTTGCCCTATCCGCTGCTTACCAGCCTGAAAGCATATTGCCGATGGGAATTGCAATATAGTTCCCGATAATGTATCCGAATACTCCCACCAGGACCGCAGGGCCGATCAGCTTGGTCCACCCCTTGGCAATTGCCATGGCCGCCGCCGTTGTGGGGCCGCCGATATTGGCGTTGGATGCGATAAGGATCTCTTCCAGGTCGAATTTTAACAGACGACCAATGATCAGCATCCATGTCATATTGACCAGAACCACCACCAGGCAGAACACCAACAGCAACGGTGATTTTTGGAGGATCAATGGGATGGATGCCGGTACGCCGATGACGACAAAGAAGATGTAGATAAGAAAGGTTCCGATTTCCGACGCTCCCGGTGCGTTGCCGAAATATTTTTCAGCAAAGGTGGCCAACAGCATGGTAACCGTGGTGAGAACCAGGTATTTATTGCCGAAAAGCGAATTTAGAGCATCCATAGCCGGAGTTCCCTTGGGAATCGCGGTGCCGAGGAAGGCCGCAACCTGAACGCTAAACGCCACGATGACAAAGGAAGCCCCTACTGCAAATGCAATGTTCTTCAGTGAAATTTCTTTGCTCTGCCAATACTTGCTGGCCAGATTTTCGTCAATGCCGGCGCCGCTTTCCACCTCATCCACATGGGGATGCTTGTAGAACTTTCTGAAGAACGCCATAGTCGGAATGGTCATCAGTACGAAGAAGTATGCCGCCATGACCATATTGTCGGCCACGATGGTTGCGGAAACGATTTCCCCGGGTGCCTTGAAAGCCTCCGACATAGCCACAAAGTTCACACCCCCGCCGATATAGGAGCCGCAGATCATAGCTGCCACCTTATAAAGCTCCGGAATTCCGTTCTTCACCAGCAAAAATGCAATGACAACACCTATTGCGGTGCCGATTGCTCCAATGCAGAAAATCACCAGCAACCGCCCTGATTCTTTCCAAATTTTCTTGATGTTCGCCTGAAAAAGAAGCATGGGGATCGCCAGAGGAACCACATAACCCCATACGCTGTCATAAACCGGTGATTCCGTTGGTATAACATTGAAATTGGATAATGCCATGGCCCCTACCAACGCGATGATTGCCCCTGTCACCTTTGATGCCCATGTGTACTTCTGCTCCAACCAGATACTTACGCTAGCCCAGCCGACCAAAATCGCCCACAAAACCCACGTGTTGTCTGCAGCAACCAGTGTCTGACCCATGTTACGCCTCCTTGTTGTATAAATCGAATAATGGCCTGATGCGACAATTTCGCATCTTGAATAAAAGATACCACGGTTCACAGAATATTTCAATATATTGATGATTGATTCATTATATTATTCGTTTTCGTTTCTGAAAAACAGTATCGCAGCACGGACCCAAGTCCTTTCACATGACCACACAGGTGGCAACACCCTCTCCCGCCCTCCAAAATGCTAAATGATACTTTTGTAAAACTTATATCATTATCCTGACCAAAACACCGATTATCATATATAATAGACTCACCATGAAAAATTTGTCTTATGAACCACCACTAACTTCACGAGGTGCCTTATGGATATTGATATCGGGAAAAAAATTCGGGACCTGCGCACCCGTTCAGGGCTGAGCATCAAGGAACTAGCTGCTTCCGCAGAGGTTTCCACCGGTCTGGTCAGCCAGGTTGAACGGGATCTTGTCATGCCTTCAGTGACGGTTCTCTATCGCATTGCCAAAGCCCTCTCTGTGAATGTAGGCTATTTCTTCGATGAGGAAGCGGTGGTCCGTTCAAACCCAGTGGTCCGTAAAAATGAACGAAAACGCTTGGTTATCGATGGCACCAATGGCATTTATGAGCTATTGTCCCCTGACACGCATCAAAATATTGAATTTTTGTACATTGTCCTGAAGGCTGGCGAACCCTCCAACGTGGATCTGATGTCCCACGAAGGGGAAGAATGCGGCTATGTACTGAAGGGGCATCTCCTGGTTAAGGTTGGAGCCGACGAATATTACCTTGGGGAAGGGGATTCCATTTCCTTCGACTCCACCATCCCCCACCGCTATGTCAACATAGGGGATCGCGAATGCGTATCTATCTGGGCCATGACGCCGCCTTCCTTCTAAATGTATCCAAGAGCAGCTTAAAAAGATCCGCTCAGCACCTCCTCCAAGGGGTACTGAGCGGATCTTTTTACCCTGTCGTTCAATAATAATTTATCGTTATTCGATAATTTATTATTGACATTCGTCACCATTGCCTATAACCTATCCTTGAGAATAGAACCCAAAGGAGTACAGCCATGCGATTATACGGGAAAATGTCCTTAGCAACAGCTCTCAAAATAGTGCTCAGCCTCCTGCTCATAGGCGGGGCCGGTGTGTTTTTCTATATCTTCTATCGGGTGATCAGTTCGGAATACTTCTGGGCCTATATACCTCAAGGTTACCTGCTTTTGGGGTTTTACATCGTTGGCGGCCTGGCCCTTGGCCACATTCTGTACCGCTTCTTGCGCATCACCAACACGCTTATTGAAAGCAATCCCTTCACCCCGGACAATGTTAAAAGCCTGAAATGGATCGCCTATGACTGCTTTACTGTTTCGGCCTGCTATCTGATTAATTTCATTATCAACCCCGCCTATGGCCACGTGGAGATTATAACCATCGACATTAAGGGCATCCATACCGACGTTGAATACCTGATCTTCCTTTTTGCCGGCTGCTTCATCCTTATCCTCTCCAAGGTTTTTGAGCAGGCTGTGAAATTTAAGGAAGAAAACGATCTTACCATTTAAGGAGGGGATCTTTTGGCGATTATCATAAATCTGGACGTCATGATGGCGAAGCGCAAGATTTCCCTCAACGAATTAGCCCAGCGGGTAGGCATAACCAACGCCAACCTTTCCATCCTAAAAACAGGAAAAGCCAAGGCCATTCGCCTGGAAACCCTGGATATCATATGCCGGGAGCTCCAGTGCCAGCCGGGAGATATTCTGGAATATAGCCCGGCTCCCGAATCCCCCGACTAGGGGGATTCGGGAGCATACGCACAGCGGTACGATGTGCGTGGTATGCGAAGCATACCTACGGGCTACGAGGATGCAGCAAAGCGAAATCCGAGTTGCCTTTCACAACAGTACATTGCCCCTGGTATGCGCAGCATACCTACGGGCTACGAGGATGCAGCAAAGCGAAATCCGAGTTGCCTTTCCCACAGCAGTAATGCGAAGCATACCCACGGGCTACGAGGATGAGCAACGCGCAATCCGAGTTTCTTCCCCCACAGCGGCACTTTGCAATCTTATACTTCTATATTTTATCTTTATTGTATATAAACGGAACGGAGGACCCCATGAACAATGATTCCATGAACATACCCAAACCCATGACTCCCGCAGCCATGGCGCTGCTAGAGAAAAGACAATACATTTCCCAGGTCGATACGGAAGCCACCTCCAGGGAGAAGCTTATCGCAATAGGCTGTGCAGCCATCCTTGGCATCCTCTTTGATGTTTTTTTCAATGGCCAGCGCTTCGGGATCTCTGTCGCGATCTTCGCCGTGCTGACCATAGGGGCTGTCCGGATTTGCAGCCGACAATACCGTCAGCCTTTGCTGAGCGCGTTTCTTCTGATTTCAACCCTGGCCCTCTGCGTTACGTATGCCCTTTTCAACAATGAAGCGCTCCGTGTTCTGAACGGCTTGGCAATCCCTTTGGGTATGACCGCTTATGTGCTTTCCTCCCGCTATGGGGATTGGGGCAACATAGGCCGTTCCTCCATAGGTTCTGTGTTCAGCAAGCTCATTTCCCAAAGCGTCGGTACTGCACCTAAGCTGTTCCCCTTTGCTGCCCGAAATCTTGCCGGCAGAAAATCCGGCACGTTGTCCGAGACGCAGAGTCAAATTCTAAAGGGGCTCCTCATTGCCCTGCCGCTCCTTTTTATTATCATGATACTGTTAACCAGCTCCGATGCGGTTTTCAGTCATCTCATCGGGGAACATTTCCGGTTTCTTGAAGACCTTCGTCTTGAATCCATCATCGACCACACGATTCTTATCACCCTCACAACCCTGTACTTTTTCGGATACCTGTGGAGCCTGAAATATCGTTCCTTTTCCGAGGGTTCTAATCAGCCTGCCTCAAGAAACCTTTCTCCCGTCAGCGCAATCACCGTGATCGGCCTTATCTGCGCTGTATATCTGGTTTTCACCGGAGTGCAGTTCACGTATCTGTACAGCCCCGGGGCCAGCCTCCCCAATGGCCTTACGTATGCGGTATACGCCCGGCGAGGCTTCTTTGAATTGGTTGCCGCAGCTCTGGTGAACATGACAGTGATCCTTATGATTGCATCAAAAACAAGTGATGCTCTCACCAAGCTTTCCCGTGCTTTACGGACCTGTCATTCCCTGCTGACCATTTTCACTCTTAACCTGTTGGTTTCAGCTTTTTATCGGATGCACCTCTATGAAGCAGCTTATGGCTTCACCGAGCTTCGACTGTTCGTGCAGTTCTTTATGGTTTTCATGGCTGCTTCCTTGGCCGCATTGTTGGTTTGGATCTGGAAGCAAGGCTTTCCGCTATTCAAGGCCATCCTGATTACAGCCATCACGGTCTATGTGGCGCTGAATTATGTCAACGTGGACCGTCTGATTGCTCACAACAATCTGGTACAGTGGCAAACCACCGGACAAGTGGATCTGGACCATCTCAGTTGGATGTCCGTGGACGCCTGGCCGGAGATCCAATCTGCCCCTCTTGCCATTCGGACTCAGCTGGTTCGGAATTTCACGCTGAACAATCCTGCGGATTCCGAGGATCAGGACCGCTGGTACGAATACAACCTCCGGATGTCTCAGTACATGAAGACTGTCTCAAACGGATCATCAACCCAACCGGTGACCTCTCCGCGATATTAGTACGCGTATATAGTTTTAAGGTGTGTGATGCAGGCGGCGGATTATTTGGCCACGGATTTACACGGATCAACACCGATAAGGAACGGGAGATTCAGCGTTGTAAAAAACCGGTTAATCCATGGAAATCGGTATTCCCCGTGGCAAGGATTTTTTCCACAAAAAAGAGACCATAGTTCGGTCTCTTTTAGACGGATGAAAAAGGCAAACTAGAAGAAAAATCCTCTGTGCGGAGCAACCTAACGAAGGTTGGAAAGAAAATAGAACAAGGTCTGTAGCCGTTAGAAATTCACTGTTTGAGCGAAGCGAGTTTGAATTTCTGCGGAAGACCTGTTCGTTATTTTCTCCAACCGGGAGTTCAAAGTTGCGGAGTACAGAGGGTTTTTCTTCAGACTGAAAGAGACCGGAGTTCGGTCTCTTTTTGTATTGAACGGATTGGTCAGGAAACAGTTGCCCCGCTGACGATATCCGCGCTGACCAGCTCCAGCCTGTCGCCCTTGCTGGCCGCCAGAATCATGCCGTTGGATTCCACACCTCTCAGTTTCACCGGTTTCAGGTTGGCCACCAGAATCACCTTGCGGCCTACCAGCTCCTCCGGCTTGTACCACTGAGCAATTCCAGACACCACCTGCCGCTGCTCCTTGCCAACCTTCAGCTGCAAAATCAGCAGCTTGTCTGCCTTGGGGTGTTTTTCGCAGGACAGCACTTCTGCCACGCGGAAATCCACCTTGGCAAAATCGTCGATGGTGATTTCTTCTTTGATTGGTGCATCCGCTTCTTCAACGATCTCCTCAGCAACTTCTGCCACGGGAGCCTTCAAAGCCTCCAAGGCTTCCAGTTCAGCCGGAATATCAATACGGGGGAACAGGGCATCCCCCTTGGTGAGAATGGAACCGGTAATCAGGCCGCCGAAGATTCGGGTTGAATCCCACTGGGTCAGACCTGTTTCACCCTTCACGCCCAGCTGGACAAAGATCTTGTCCGCCGTGTGGTGCATAAAGGGCTGAATCAGCACGGCTACGATGCGGATGGATTCACAAAGGTTGTAGAGCACCGTATCCAACTTGTCGGAATCCTCTTCACTCTTTGCCAGAATCCACGGAGCCGTTTCATCGATATACTTGTTGGCCCGGCGCACCAGCTTCCAGATGGCCTCCAGGGCATTGCTGTAGTCCAGCTTGTCCATGCGGGCCTCTACCTCATCTGCCACCGATACCGCCAGTGTTTTCAGGCTCTCATCGAACTCCGTAAGAGCGGCCGGCACAGGCAGCACGCCACCCCGATATTTCTCAACCATGGCAATGGAACGGCTCACCAGGTTCCCAAGATCGTTGGCCAGATCGGAGTTGATACGATTGAGGAGTACCTCGTTGGAAAACAGACCGTCCTGCCCGAAGCTGTATTCCCGAAGCAGGAAGTATTTCAGGGCATCCACCCCGTAACGGTCAATCAGGACCACCGGGTCCACGATGTTCCCCTTGGATTTGGACATCTTGCCACCCTCCAGGAGAATCCAGCCATGCCCGAAGACCTTTTTAGGAAGGGGGATATCCAGGGCCATCAGCATAGCCGGCCAGATGATGGTGTGGAAACGCACGATTTCCTTGCCCACCAGCTGAACATCCGCAGGCCAGTACTTGTCCATCTGGGTCTCATCCTCAGTGGCCCCAAGGGCGGTGATGTAGTTGGAAAGCGCATCTACCCATACGTAAATCACGTGGTCCGGATCGAAGGGTACCGGGATTCCCCATTTGAAGGTGGTACGGGATACGCACAGGTCTTCAAGACCCGGCTTGATAAAGTTGTTCACCATTTCGTTGACCCGGCTGGCCGGCTCCAAAAACTCCGGATTCTCCTCAAACATCTTCAGCAAACGGTCTGCATATTTGGAGAGTCGGAAGAAGTAGGCCTCTTCCTTGGCCTTATGCACATCGCGCCCGCAATCCGGACATTTCTCCTCTTTTAGCTGAGACTCCGTCCAGAAGGATTCGCAGGGCGTACAGTACCAGCCCTCGTAAAAGCTTTTGTAGATATCCCCCTTATCGTGAAGGCGAGTGAAGATGTTTTGAACCCGACGCTTGTGATCCTCGTCTGTGGTGCGGATGAAATAGTCATAGGAAATCTCCATGGTACCCCACAGATCCTTAATAGCCCCTACGGTTTGATCCAGGAACGCCTTGGGTTCCAAGCCCTTTTCCTGGGCTACGGTTTCAATTTTCTGGCCATGCTCGTCGGTACCGGTCAGAAACATCACATCATAGCCGGTAGCCCTCTTGAAACGGGCGATGGCATCCGCCGCCACCGTGGTGTAGGTGTGACCGATATGCAGATTGCTGCTGGGGTAATAAATGGGTGTTGTCACATAAAAAGTACCTTTGCTCATTGGAAAGCCTCCTTATAAGTGAATAAACATTTTGCCACGGATCACACGGATTTACACGGAAGGGTTTATATTGACCTCCCTCTTGAGGGAGGTGGCACCGTAGGTGACGGTGGGAGTTGTTACTCGCTTACTCCCCCTGTCACGTTGTGACATCCCCCTCAAGAGGGAGATGAGACAACACCCTTAACCCATGGGCCACATCCGTGCCAATCCGTGCAATCCGCGGCTAAGCCTTGATCTTTACTATTAATTCTCTTATCTCAAAAACAAAAAAACCTCCGTCCAACTGTAGGGACGAAGGTTGTTCGCGGTACCACCCTGCTTCGCTGCCGTGGCAGCCTTTGCAAGCATAAAGCTACGGCGTGTTAACGGACGCCAGCCGCACCGGTCTTGAACGCATCTCGACCGGCATGCTCCCGGACCATATTCCAGACGTTTTCCGTGTCAGCTCCCACCATCCCTGACTCTCTTCAACGTATTCCATCTGTACTCATCCGTTCATCGCTGTTGCTGTTTGGATTGGATTATAGCACGTTTAGGTCTTTGAGTAAAGATTTGTCCTGTAAAACTCTGAACGATAAGCGATAATGTCCTGTTATAACATAAAGGATTATGTCCCAAACA
>CAZYQI010000029.1:0-40920 GCA_964649745.1 uncultured Peptostreptococcaceae bacterium
AATCGTCACTGACCTAATCGAGGAGGATGAAAGCACAAAACTCTTTACAGACCCTCTATTTCCTTATACTTGGAGAGTTCGCTTACAGCAGCGTTAATATCATCTGACTCATCAATTTCGATGACTGCATATTTCGACACCCTAGCTGGAGTGGCTTCTGTTGCAAACAATCTAAACTCACTCTGTTTCGCTTTGTCCTTTTCTTTCTTTACTCTTCCGTCTATATATTTAATCTCTGTTTTTTGAAGACTCAGTTCTCTCTTGACCGCGTCCACAATTTGATCTAAGCCTTCTGGCGACTCAGATGATGTTGCCGACAAACTCAGGTCGCTTCTAACAGACTGAACAGCACCTCCAGGCATGACTGTCACACTGTCATTCGGGAGGTCCGGAATGCTTGGGAAGTTCACTTCACTGTTTAATTGCCCGCCGAGACTACCACCCCGCATTTTGACTAGTATCTCCGTTTTATCCCGATTCGTCTTCTCAACGACATTGTTAACTGGCGGTTCCACAGATGAAGCACTTGCAGTGAGAGTATCTGCAAACCCGTAACCGGTATTACTTAAAAGCATGATCAGGACTAGAATAACAGATATAATTCTGCTGACCATCGTTCTCTTTAGTGTCATAATCAACGGTTCCTCCCGAATATATTCATGTGATTGGTACCAAAACGTCTACTCACAACTTAAGAATTCGCTTTTGCAGAGCTGAAAACCAACTTTAAAATCAATTCAGTTTTACAAGACATCACTGTTTTTTATAAACCCGTATATAGGCGCCATAACCGATTGTAGCCGAAATCGCCGGATTAGACTTGTTGAATTCATGTGATCGGCTTACTGGGCAAGGGTCCAAACTCATAGTATAGTAATAGTCTCGTGAATCAAAAATTTTAGATCCATCAATAGAACATGCTAATCTTGGGCCCTTCCCATTCGGTGTATAGCCTACTATGAGCCAATCTGTGGCCACTCCAGCAGAATTCATGTTCATGTCTATGGTCTTTGTTTCATTTAACGTATTGATTTCACTCCGAATGAGTGCATACTGTTTGGAGTTATACGTTGTTTTCAGAGGTGCAGGAGTAATACTTGTGGATGCAGGGCTGGTCCCGATCGCATTTTTTGCAGTTACGGTGAATGTATAATCAGTTCCAGCAGCAAGCCCATTTACTGTCAGAGGGCTTCCTGAGCCGGTCGAACTTATCCCCCCCGGATTTGCAGTAACGGTGTAGGACGTTATAGGGCTTCCACCATCATATATTGGTTCAATAAAAGTTATGGTAGCTTGTCCATTGTCACAGGTGCCATTCATAATTGCCGGAGCCCACGGCACCCCGACTGCGGGGATTATGCTGGCCGATTCTGTAGAAAAGCTTCCAGTTCCCACCGCATTCGTCGCTTTCACAGTGAATGTGTACACTGTACCGTTAGTAAGACCGGTTACAACAATTGGACTGGAGGTCCCAGTGGCGATTGCCCCCCCTGGGCTTGCAGTCACTGTGTAAGAGGTTATCGGACTATTTCCATCACTCGATGGCGGATAAAACGAAACAAAGGCCTTTGTTGATCCTGGAGTTGCAGAAACATACTGAGGCGCTCCGGGCACAGATAGGAACGGGGTAACACTGGATGTAGGATTGGATGCAGGACCTGCTCCCACTGCATTTGCTGCTTTCACGGTAAAAGTATACGCTGTTCCGTTAGTCAGCCCGGTTACAACAATTGGACTGGATGTTCCCGTCACAGTAGCGCCGCCTGGACTTGCAGTCACTGTGTAAGAGGTTATCGGACTATTCCCATCACTCGATGGTGCATAAAATGATACAGAGGCCTTTGTTGATCCTGGTTTTGCAGAAACATACTGAGGCACTCCAGGTACAGACAGGAATGGTATTACACTTGAAGATGGTGTCGATGCAGGGCCCACACCCACTGCATTTGTGGCTTTCACAGTAAATGTATACGCGGTCCCGTTAGTCAGCCCGGTTACAACAATTGGACTGGATGTTCCCGTCACCGTCGCGCCGCCTGGACTTGCAGTCACTGTGTAAGAGGTTATCGGACTATTCCCATCACTCGATGGTGCATAAAATGATACAGAGGCCTTTGTTGATCCTGGACTTGCAGATACATACTGAGGCACTCCGGGTACAGACAGGAACGGTGTTACACTGGACGTAGGATTGGATGCAGGGCCTACTCCCACTGCATTTGTGGCTTTCACAGTAAATGTATACGCGGTCCCATTGGTCAACCCGGTTACAACGAGCGGGCTGGATAATCCAGTAACCGTTGCGCCACCTGGGCTTGCAGTCACTGTGTAAGCGGTTATC
This sequence comes from uncultured Peptostreptococcaceae bacterium, assembly GCA_964649745.1. Taxonomy (GTDB): domain Bacteria; phylum Bacillota; class Clostridia; order Peptostreptococcales; family Acidaminobacteraceae; genus CAZEHS01. The sequence goes on from CAZYQI010000029.1 coordinate 2,342, forward strand.
GGACTATTCCCATCACTCGATGGTGCATAAAATGATACAGAGGCCTTTGTTGATCCTGGACTTGCAGATACATACTGAGGCACTCCGGGTACAGACAGGAACGGTGTTACACTGGACGTAGGATTGGATGCTGGGCTCACGCCCACTGCATTGACCGCTTTCACAGTGAATGTGTACGCGGTCCCATTAGTCAGCCCGGTTACGACAATTGGACTGGAAGTCCCAGTCGCGGTTGCGCCGCCTGGGCTTGCAGTCACTGTATACGATGTAATTGGGCGACCGCCATCTTCTACCGGTGCATAAAAACTCACTTTCACCTGACTGTTTCCCGCAATCGTACCGATGTATCGAGGTATCCCGGGTACCGATTCAGACGGGGTAACACTCGGTGATGATTCCGACGCAGGCCCGATCCCAGAGGCGTTCGTTGCTCTAACTGCAAATGTATAAGCCGTCCCATTTGTTAACCCAGTCACGGAAATCGGACTGGTCTTCCCTGTAGTATTTATGCCACCAGGTGTTGACGTCACCGTATATGATGTAATAGGGCTACCGCCGTTATCCGGCGCGGTAAAGCTTACGGTGGCTTTGCGTACCCCCGCAACAGCTGTGACCCCAGTAGGAGCTGCTGGTAATAAGGTGGGCAGAGTAACACTGGCAGAAGGGGATGATGTAGTACCAGTACCGACTACATTTGTAGACTTTACCGTAAATGTATACGTCACTCCGTTCGTGAGTCCAGTCATCGTTATTGGACTGGATGTCCCCGTAGCTGTCTTTCCACCTGGATTTGCGGTCACCGTATACGATGTGATCGGGCTGCCACCATCGTCCCCAGCGACGAACGAAATGATCGCTTTTGCATTCTCCGTTGTAGCACTTACTCCGGTGGGTGCCGCCGGAGCTGTGACGTTTGCAAGAATACTGCTGGACGCTGTTGACGAACTGCTGGATCCTACCGCATTGTTCGCCTTGACAAAAAATGTGTAAGCCGTACCTCTCGTCAGTCCGTTTATCATTACAGGACTTGTTAGGCCATTGGCCGTGATCCCACCCGGATTCGAGGTTACTGTATATGAGGTAATTGGGCTGCCGCCGTTATCTGGTGCGGTGAAGAAGACTTTTGTCTGCACTGCATCTGTGGTTGCGGTGATTCCAGTAGGGACATCCGGTACTGTCGGCATCGGCGTAACAGGAGCGGATACAGCAGAAATCGGGCTGCCGCCTAACCCGTTTGTAGCCGTTACCGTAAAGGTATAAGGTGTACCGTTAGTTAGGCCAGACACAGTTAGTGGGCTATTTGCTCCAGAAACCGTTTTTCCACCTGGAGATGCGGTAACCGTGTACGATGTGATAAAGCTCCCCCCATTACAGGCTGGAGGGAGAAAACTCACTGTTACCTTTCCGTTACCGGACACCCCTGCGACATTTTGTGGCGCGGTAAATTGCATGGTTCCTTCTTCTGTAAGCAAGTTTCCGCTGGTGTCGTACGTATACTTGAGATTCCCGTTCTGACCGTTTACTTCCTTCAACAACCCGCCAGAATCATATTGGTACTGAAAGGTATCTGCAAAGCTTATAAAATTGACAGATAGAATTAACAAGAGTGCTGTGATTTTGGCTAATTGTCTCTTCATTTTCAAATCTCCTCATTAGAGTGATTACGGATGATTTTCCGAGTAGTGTAACTTTAAAATGTTCTGCAGAGCTCTTGAGCATTTTTAAATTTTGTCATTGCACCTCCCCCTATCGTCAAGCATGATATTTCGGACCAAATAACCCACATAACTATTAATTCGTTTTTTCAACATGATTATCATATGTAAATTATCTGTATCCTGATCTTGCGCTTCATATTATGTGCAATTTAAGGGTATAGAGCTCTATTCATCTGCTTTGTGGGGCATTATAAGTTAGGTCCTATATCCAGACTGGAAAACCGAATGCTTCCATTTTCTTTCAATTCTGATATAGCTAAAACCACTGCAACATCACGGACTTCATCCTTGATTATCGCAACATGACCAGCCTGATCAATTAAGGTCCCACCCCCACGTTAACTCGTCCTGGTTCTTCCCTACGTCCATAAAATATCATCATGCTTGACAATTGCTACGCCGTAAAAATCATTTATTGAAAGAGAACAAACGGCCGCTTTTATTATCTGTATTGGAGTTTGACAATCAAGAATCGTCAAGTTGTCCCACTCTATTGAAGTCAATCGCCCACAAACGGCAACCAGGCTTGATGACGTACCCCTAATCTCTGCAATGCAGTAATCACCTCTTTCATTTTTATTGCTAAACGCGCCTCTACCTCAAGTAACCTGCATCAGGTCCTTTGGTCATAACAACAAAGCCCCCCTGGGTGTCACCGAGGAGGCATGGAACGGGCTGTTTGGAAAGGGGTTCCGGTTTTACCCGGACACCCTTCATTTTGAGGTTGGCGCGTTTACCAATAAGGAGCAATTCATCCCGGGTGGCATCCCGGCCCTCCAGAGCAAAGCTGTGGTCAATTTGGGCACCGTCCAGAGCTACCTGATTGAGCTGAGCCAGGATGATGAGGCTCTGGACGGATTTCTTTATTGTGATATCACTGCCTGTTTCTGACATGGTATATGCCCTCTATTCTTTTTTCGACATTATTCGACAAAATTCGACAAAATTATAATTTTATAAATGCACAGACACTATTTATATTATCTTTGGCGTTTATAAGTATTAATATACCGTCATTTTACGCGTGACGCAATATCTAGTTTTAGCAACAATGCCTATAGAAGCTTATTATTACCATTTCAAAACATAACATACGTACCCAATACCACGTAGCCCTTGATTCCACTATTCCTACAAGCATTCACTGAAAGAAGCCATTTCATTGCGTCGATGAAATGGCTTCTTTCAGTGAATCACTCACCTATTTATTTTTTAAGTTCTCTCATTTATCTAAAGCATGCGAAAAAATTCAGCCAGCTTTGAAAGTGCCAAAGGGGTCAGACTAGGCCAAAGAAATTAATCACAACATTTTTTAATTATCGCCCTCGGGATAACTTAACTTCTTTTGCCTCATCCTTGTGACCCTTCCTCGTTGACATTTCCGGCCGACGGGATTCCATGGACATAGATCCAAGGTTTGTACTCCATGCCAGATCCCGTTCCACGACCGCCTGCTATGTATTTCCTGTATTTAGCTTCTGTCCATTCATACTTTTTCTTTCGCATAAAAAAACCACCTTATTCAGTACTAAAATAGTCTACCAAATAATGGTGGTTTAGTGTGTAGGATTATTGTGATTTGTGTATAGTTTTTTTATTCAGTGACCTTTTTTTATTCAGTGTACACCTTTTTTATTCGTTCACAGCTGGGCCTCTGGGATTCGTCAGTTATGGGCCACAATCAGCCCTTCCCTCAAATTCCTGGCCTTTTCAACCCCTACAGCCACTTCCACCAGCTTCAGGGCAAACTCCAGGGCGGTTCCTGCCCCACGGGAGGTGATGATGTGTCCATCCTGCACCACGGGGGCATGTACGATTTCGGCTCCCTCCAGCTGGGGTTCAAAGCCGGGATAGCAGGTTGCCTTCAATCCTTTGAGTATGCCGAGACCCCCAAGAACCAGGGGTGCTGCGCAAATGGCCCCAATCCATTTTTCTTCAGAATGGTATTTTTTCAAAACCTCTCCCAGCTTGTGGTTGGCAGCCAGATTGTTGGTTCCGGGCATTCCTCCCGGCAGGATGAGCATATCCGCCCCTTGATGATCCACGTACTCAAACAGTTCGTCTGTAATCACAGGGATTCCGTGGGCACCCACCACTTCCCGGGTGCCGGCGACAGAGACCGTGGTGATGTCGAGCCCTGCCCGCCTGAGAACATCTACCACTGTAACCGCTTCAATCTCTTCAAAGCCCTTGGCAAAAAAAACGTACCCCTTCATCCGCATCTCCCTCCCATGATAAGAACCCCCGGAAACTTCTTTCTGTTCACTCCGCCGTCAGCTGGGTGACTTCCTCAACTGTTACAATACCCTCTGTCACCCAGGGCACCACAACTTTTGCGAATGCATCTATTCGTTCTTTTGTATCGACAATGTCTATCACAATCGGGAGATTCCCGCTGAGCTCAATCAGCCGCACCATATGGGTATGGCCCGCCCTGCCATAACCGGCAATACCCCGCAGAACTGTGATGCCCGCCATCCCGTCATCTCTGGTTTTTTTTAGAATCAGCTCAAAAAGGCAGTGTCCTTCGTGTCTGGCCGCTTCTGTCGTGTAGATCCGAAGCCTTGTTTTCACCTGTACATTCATAGACATCCTCCCCCCAGGCGGTAGCCCAGTGTGAACAGAACCATCCCAACCCCCAGGGCTCCGCAAATATTCAGAAAAGCAGAGGCATATTCTCCTTCTTCCACCAGCCTGAAGGTTTCCAGCATCCAGGTTGAAAAGGTGGTAAGGCCCCCCAGAATGCCGGTCCCGCAAAAAAGCATCCATAAGGGCGCCGCAGCGCTTCCCTGGAGGGCGCCCATCAGAAACGCCCCCGCTGCATTGACCATCAGTGTACCCCAGGGAAAGAGCCCCTTAAAACGGTCTCCCGCCCATCGAGCCACCCCATACCGGCACACGCTGCCGATACTTCCGCCGATGCCAACCCATATCCAAAGGCCGCTACTCATGACGCTCACCGGCCCATCTCATGAGCATCCGGGCTGTCAGTATCCCTGAAAAGGCTGCCATCATGCCGCCGGCAGCTGAAGAAAACAGGTAAAGGCCCGTCATACCGACTCCGTATCCGCCGGCAAGCCCAAAGGCTTCGCTGCATAAGCCCGAGAAGGTTGTAAACGCACCCAAAAATCCCGTGGAAATGGCTGCCCGCATAAATGCCGACACCTTCAGCCTTTCAAGGCTCAGTTCGAGGAAAAGCCCCAGCAGGAAGGCTCCCAGCAGGTTAATCATCAGTATGTTCAGGGGAACACCGCCCCATAGAAACGCGCTTTTGGAAAACTCAAAACGTGCCAGAGCCCCAGCAAAACCCCCAAGGGCTACCCCAATCCATGTATTGTCCTTCATCAGCTGCTCCAATCCACCTTCATATTGCCTATGCTCTCAATCATAGCAAAAAGAAGCAGGCCGGGCAACCGGGCCCTCATGCAGGCTCATGGACTTCATTTTCCTCATCCGGAGGCCATACGCCCAGGGGTTCAATCATGCAATACCCGTAGCTGTTCTGCCCCTTGGCGATTTCCCTCCACTGAGCATCGGAGATAAGTCGGCTGGCTTCCTGGGCATATGCCTCCCGCTCCTGCCGTATGATGATTTCGATGTCCCGAATCAGGAAGGCGGCAAAAGCCCGTAAGCCATTGGGCTCTGGATCCGCGGTCTCCAGACTGTCCTTCAGATCTCGGATCATACGAAGCACGTCCTCCTGAATGCCCAGTATGACCCTTTGGGGTGCAACCCCGGCATATGCCACAATATGAGGCATGATCAATTTGTTGATTTTCGTGTAGTGCCGTTCAATCTGGGCCAGATGGATAACGTCATCCAGAAGGATGCCCCTTATTTCAGGGCTGTTCTCACCTTCCAGGGCCTCCAAGTGTGGTTTCAGGGTTTCTGCCAAAAAAGCTTCAATGGCGCGATTCTCTCTCGCCAGGTTTTGCAACGGATGACCCGGTATTAAGTATGGTCCGTCATTACTCCTTTTGCCCTGATCCATATGGGATCCCCCTGAATGAATTGCGCCTGTACAGCACCTTTTATACGGTCTTTTGAGATACATACCCAAACTGCACCAGTACCTAACAGCAAGATTATTAATCAGCCGCCTCCCATGAACCTTACAATCTCCAGCCGGTCTCCGGGCTGAAGTAAAACCTCCTCCCAGCTGCCGGGCTGAGGAATGCCGCCATTATGCTCGATCACCACGTGCGTCGGATTGATTCCCAGTTCATTTAGTAGTGCAAGGATGGACTGCCCCGGTTGGACAGGACGCAACTCGCCGTTCACTTCAAGCACTCTGCTCTTCCTCCTTTGCCATAAGTCGGTTCATTGTCCGCATGGCGCACAGATCCCCGCACATCGTGCAGGTGTCTTCCTCCGCCGGCTTGGATGAAGCACGGTATGCTCTGGGTTTACCGGGTTCCAGCGCTAATGTGAACATGGCCTCCCAGTCGATTTTCTGACGGGCACGGCTCATGGCGTCATCCCAGTCCCGGCTGCCGGGAATGCCTTTTGCGATATCCCCCGCATGGGCCGCAATTCTGGAGGCTACGATGCCTTCCCGTACATCATCCAGATCCGGGAGCCGCAGATGCTCCGCAGGGGTTACGTAGCAGAGGAAGTCTGCACCGGAGCTGGCCGCAATGGCACCGCCGATAGCCGCGGTGATGTGATCGTAGCCGGGTGCCACGTCGGTTACCAAGGGCCCCAGAACGTAGAACGGCGCACCATGGCACAGTTTTTTCTCAAGCAGCATATTTGCCGCAATTTCATTCAACGCCATATGCCCAGGCCCCTCGATGATTACCTGTACACCGGCCTTCCAAGCCCTCTGTGTAAGATCGCCCAGTGTGATAAGTTCGGATATCTGGCTTCCATCGGTGGCATCTGCAAGACTGCCCGGGCGCATGGCATCCCCAAGGCTGAGGGTGACGTCATATTTTGCACAGATCTCAAGCACCCGGTCAAAATACTCGTAGTATGGGTTTTCACAGCCTGTAGCCTGCATCCATGCCATCATCAGGGAACCTCCGCGGGAAACCACCCGGGTTGTGCGCGGAAACGTCTTGACCCGTTCAAGCATGTTCCGGTTTGCACCGACATGCAGGGTGACGAAATCCACCCCATCTTCTGCGTGCTTTTCAAGCACCTGCAAAAAATGATTTGCGGTCAGCTCAACAAGGGGCAGCTCCGTAAAGCCCAGTATGTCGTAAACCGGTACGGTTCCCAGGGGGAGGGGCAGCTCATCCAGCAGGCGCTGACGGAACGGCGCGGTCTTCCCATAGGCGCTGAGATCCATCACCGCATCGGCCCCCATATCCACCGCCAACTGTGCCTTGGCCCATTCGGTTTCCATGCATATACAGTCACGGCTGATTCCAAGGTTCACGTTCACCTTTGTCTTCATCCCGGCTCCTACTGCCCTGCCCCATACGATTTTATGATTCCTGTTGGCCGGAATGGAAATGGTACCCTCCGAAAGTCCTTTCATTATCTGCTGAACCGTGCATCCCTCGTGCTTTGCGGCCGCTTCCATCTGGGGCGTGACGATGCCCTTTTGCGCCGATTGGCGCTGTGTCATGAATTCACTCATTGGTGTATCCTCCTGAGAATGATTATTAACCGTGTCACTGTTTATCACTTGCTATTCAACATATCCCTTATCTCCCGCACACAGGCAGCGGGGTCCTCTGCCCCGACGATTTCGGTAACCAGGCACACGCACCTGGCGCCGCAGGCAATCACCTCGCTCAGGTTATGGCGTTTGATTCCGCCGATGGCCACGAAGGGGATGTTTATGCTCCTCACGGCGTACTCCAGGTATTCGAGGCCGACCGGTGCACAGACGTTCACCTTGGTTTGGGTACTGTAGATGGGGCCAACGCCGATGTAATCCGCACCCGCTTCCACTGCCCCCTGAGCCTGCTCAGGGCTGTGAGTTGAAATGCCCATGAGCATCTCCGGACCAATAAAGCTCCGCACCACTTCCGGCGGCAGATCGTCCTGACCGATATGCACGCCATCAGCGCCTACTGCCAGGGCAATATCAATATGGTCATTCACAATGAAGAGCACCCCTGCCTCCGCTGTGATTTGGCGCAAAATCCGGCATTCTTCATATTTCTCGCGGATGCTTTTGTCCTTTTCACGATACTGTATGATTCGTACGCCCCCCCGGATCATGGCGGCTACGATTTCGGCGTTGCTTCGGCCCCGAGACCAGTTTTCGGCGGTGATGCCGTAGAGTCCGTTTTTCAGCGCCGCCAGCCTCTCTTCCTTGCTATGCACGGACAGCACCTCCCCTAAGCGGTACCCAGTCCTGAGTGACCGGCTCCATTCCAAGGCTCAGAAGCACTTTCTCCATTTCCGCAAGGCTTCGGTCATCGGATATTTTAAACTGGTCCTCGGATGCGGACGTCCCTTCGGTATACCCCCCAACCCGTGTACTGGATCCAGCCGACATCCGTGTTATTCCCAGTTGTGTAAGGGCATCGCGAAGATGGGCCGGCTCCCGGGTGGATAATGTCAGATCCGCCTGAGGCATCCAAAGCCTCAGGGCCAGCAGCGCCTGTACGAATTCGCGGTCATTTACCATGCGGGGATTAAACAGGCTCTCTGCTGCCGGACGCATTCGCGGCAGTGAAAAACCGATCTGTACCTCCGGGTATTTCTTCTGGAGCCAACGTCCGTGAAGGGCCAGGGTAAGAACATCCCGCCGCCAGTCGCCGAGCCCCAGGAGCACGCCGAGATTCACCGAGCGCATACCGCTCTGGCACCCACGTTCCGGGCCTTCAAGCCGCCACTTGTAATCTGCTTTGGGCCCGCCAGGATGGATGCGGCTGTAGAGCTCTTGATCAAAGGTTTCCTGATAGAGAGACAGGGATTCCGCTCCAGCCTTCACCAGTCGGCTATACTCGTCAACCTTCAAGGGATAAACCTCAAGACCCATCATGGGAAAATACTCCCCCAGGGTCAGCAGAGACTGCTCCATATAATCCACGCCGCTGTATTTCCGGGATTCTCCGGTGAGCAGAAGTACGCTGCGGTATCCGATCCGGTGAAGATGTTCCCCTTCACGGCGCATATCCTCCGGCTCCAGCCGGGTTCGTCCATGGGTTCCGCCGGCTCTGAACCCGCAGTAGGTACACTGGTTCACACAATGGTCTGAAAGGTAGATGGGGGCGTACATCTGCATGACATTCCCGAAATGCTGCCGGGTGAGCCGTTTCGCGGTTTGTGCCATGGGTTCAAGCAGGTCCAGGGCTCCCGGCGAAAGCAGCATTGCCAGCTGATGGGGATCCCGGATCCCTTCCCGGGGAAATTCACAGATGCCTGAGAGCGCTGTTGTCTTCAGAAGCGGGGTCAGCTCCTGTGCCGTCCTTAAGAACGAATAAGGGTGAGAGCTCATATCATGCACCCAGGAATCCGGTTAAGGGCGACGACTCCTCCGACCCTTCCAGTATGCGCCCCGGACCGGCAAGCCACGCTTTTCGTCCAGCGGCTACTGCCAGGCCGAAAGCTTCACCCATGGCCACCGGATTCCCTGCCGTTGCCACCGCAGTATTCACCAAAACAGCGGCTCCTCCCAGCTCCATAACCTCTGCCGCTTCTGAAGGACGCCCAATTCCTGCATCTACAATCACCGGCAAATCCATCTCCTCAATGAGTATCCGCACCATTTCCCGGGTTTTAAAACCCCGGTTGGAGCCGATGGGAGCCCCCAGGGGCATAACCGCTGCCGCACCAGCCTCTTGCATGCGCCTTGCCATAACCAGATCCGGAACCATGTATGGCAGCACGATGAAGCCTTCGGCGGCCAGGATTTCGGTAGCCTTGACCGTTTCAGCATTGTCCGGCATCAGATATTTCTGATCCGGAATAATCTCAATCTTGATCCAGTTTCCACACCCGGATGCCTTAGCCAGACGGGCAATCCGGACAGCTTCATCGGCGGTTCTGGCGCCAGATGTATTGGGCATAAGAATGCACTCCTTAGGGATGTGATTCAAAATCGTCTCCCCTTTTTTTGAAAAATCCACCCTCCGGAGCGCCACTGTAACGACCTGCGCCCCCGAAGCCGCAATCGATGCAGCCATCAGCTCCGGACTTCCGAATTTCCCGGTTCCCATGAACAATCGGCTTTTAAGCCACACGCCTCCGATTCTTAAACCATCCATTCCCCGTTCCTCCTTTTTTTTGAACACCCCTGCCCGAGTGCGGAACGGCACCAATAAAAAGAGGCCTATCCGTTGGATAGGCCTCACTGCATACGTGAAAATAAAAGTGTCGACGCTTCCCTCCGGTGGTACTAACCACATCAGGTTCAAAGGGTCAAGACATATCTGTCTTTCTCAGCCTTTCGGCTCCCCCAGCAGAGCTGTTCAGTTTTCAGCTTGATTATAACCCAGTTCTCGGCTGTGCACAAGGCTTTTCAAGGTCGGTTCGATTCCATATTTATCCCAAATCTCCGCAAAATCCTTCTGTTGGTCTCTTCACACGGTACATCAGATGATCGGCCCTTCTGATCAGCTCTTCAAGAGTGATTGGGTCCTCAGCACTCATCTGTTCCACCCCATAGCTAAAGCTCATTTGATAGTTCTTTCCCATGGACTCCGCCGTTTCCGCAAGGCTTTTCCGTATGCGGCATATCAGCTTTTCTGCAACATTTTTCTCACAGCCCGGAAAGAGCACCATGAATTCGTCTCCACCGATACGGCAGATAATATCTCCGCCGCGGATTGAGTTTCGGATGAGATCTGCAATGGTTTTCAACACGATGTCCCCTTCCCCGTGACCATGGTTGTCGTTTACCCCTTTTAGGTCATCCACGTCGATGAAGCATAGGGAAAAGGTTCTTCGTTCCTTCAGACAGGACTTTTCCAGCTCCCTCAGCATGGCAAATCCGCTGCGTCGGTTCATCACGCCGGTCAACTCGTCTGTGGCCGCAATAACCGCCAGCTTTTCACGGCTGGCATAGAGATCCAGTTCGTAACGCTTCCGATCCGTAATATCCGAATAGGTTCTTACAAACCCGCCGCTGGGAAGGGGGTTATGGAACATCTGTACCCATATTTTTTCCCGCTTCTCGTCCATTTGCCAGTATTCGCGGGTATAGGACCGACAGAAATTCACGACCCCGATATCCAGCTCCATACTTTCACGGTTTGTCTGCCTTCGTCGCTGCCAATCCTTGTAGATATCTTCAAATGGGGTCCCTACAATAATTTCCGGGGCTTCGAAACCAAAAAGCTCCAGAAATTTTTTATTGTACGCCGCAATCTCCATCCGCGAATTGATAACCACCATGGCTTGAGCCATGTTATCAAGAACCGCCTCCATGAGATAGCGGTATTCCAGCAAGGATGATTGAATATCCCGTTGTTCCGTAATATCCCGAGCGACCCCCTGAAAACCATCCAGCTCCATTTTGCTGTTCATGACCGGGGTAAGGTGTACACCGACCCATATCATGCGTCCGTCTTTACAGATCATCTGAATTTCTTTAGCCCACTGCAAATTTGCCTGAAGCTGGGAGCTCATGCCGATAACTTCCTGATGATATTTTCTCAAGACATCAACGCTGTCAGGGGTAATGAATTCCCACAGGGGGCGTCCCAGAACATCTTCGCACTCATACCCACGCATGATCTTGTCGGATGCACTGACATAGGTAAAGCGAAAATCTTCATCCAACCTCCAAAGCACGTCTGTCATATGGTTTATCAGGAATTTCAAGCCGGCTTCCACCTGAAATCGATTGATACGATCTACGCTGTAGGGGGATTGATTTTCCCGAAATTCAGCCCCCAGCTTCTTTACAACCATGGCGAACTGATCCGGCCCGGTTTTCCATGAAATTACATCAAGAAAGCTCTCCATTTTCATGCAAAAAACCTTGTAGGCCATGGGGGTATCGGTTCGAACGGCTTCCTGAAGCTCGCTTATCTGATACAGCTCTGACATGTCACCCTGAGACAGCACCTCCATTCCTTCCAGCCTTAAAAACAGGCTTTCCGGAACACCCAGCCATTTATTCAGAACAGGGTTAATATAGTCAAACCATACAGAGCTGCTCCCGGTTTGATGATCCGTTTTCAGTCTTCCGATGGCAAACCCTTCACTGAGAGTTTCCCCCATCATTCTAAGACCGTTCTCCACTCAAATCCCCCCCTGCTCCTATTGTCGCCGAGATTCTATCGCTCACAGATCTCAGATAATCCCCACGGACCCTGAGAATTCACGATTTGCTGATAATTAACCGGATCGGTGTCTCCTTCTGTGCTGATAATCAGAATACGGGAATCGGGACCGATGCCCAGCCTTTCGGCTATGACAGATGAATTACCGCCGCACAGCGCAGCCACAATACCCATCCCTACCGCACCGGATTCCCCGGATACAACCGAGGGATCCTCCCCTTGAGGTCTGGCCAGCCGCTGCATGCCACAAGCAGCCACACTGTCATGACACGAAGCCCAGGAAAACGCGTAATCCCTCAGAATAGGCCATGCAGTTGGATTGGGTTCACCACATGCAAGGCCTGCCATGATGGTTGAAAGATCTCCCCCAACAACGCGAAGCTTCCCGTCTTTAGCCTTGGCGGACTCATAAATACAGGCCGCTGCCTCTGGCTCTGCAATGATTGCTCGCGGCAGACGCTCCCCCCAACGGGATGCCATGGCACCAAGCACCCCCCCGGCAAAAGAGCCCACCCCTGCCTGCAAGATCACATGTGTGGGCAGTTCCGCGCTCTGGGATGTCAGCTGGTGATCAATTTCCTCCGCCAGGGTGGAGTATCCTTCCATAATCCACTGCGGGATTTCCATATACCCTTCCCAAGCGGTATCCTGAACCAAAATCCAACTGTTCTTTTCCGCCATGGAGGCTGCCAATCGGACAGCGTCATCATAGTTCATATCGGTTATTTCTCCGTGAGCTCCCGTATCCAGAATGGCGTTCAGCCGATGAGCGGCTGAGCCCTTCGGCATGTATACCACCGCCCTGCAGCCCAGCTGCTGCGCTGCCCACGCCACTGCCCTTCCATGGTTGCCGTCGGTGGCTGTAACAAAGGTAATGGGCTCCGAAACGTTCATGGCGATATCCCTGAGATTCTGCCAAGAAAGCTCCTCCACCGGACAACCGGCCTTTTGAGCCAAAATGCGCCCGATGGCCCAGGAGGCACCCAAGACCTTAAAGGCATTCAAGCCCAGGCGACGGCTTTCATCCTTAACCCACAGCTTATGTATCCCAAGACTTCGCGCTGTATCATCCAGTGAAACCAGTGGTGTCAGCTGATATCCGGGCATTTTCTTATGGTAGGCATGAACATTTTTAACGGCCTCGGAATTCAGCCACTGGGGCAATGGTGTCTTTTCCATTCCGGAAAATTGATCCTCTCGGAATAACCACTTTATTCGTTCCGGCATGATATGCCTCCTCAGTAATTAGTTGAATTATCTGTATTTTACCACAAAAGAAAAAGCGCCGAGCGATGGGATTGTCAATTTCCAAAAAAGCTTTTCACCGGCCAATAAACCGCCGCCCCCTCCCCCGCGGCTGAACCAGGATAAAAAAACAGTGATTGTGGTATACTACAACCAGAACAATATCCATATTATGTGAGGTGCTTATGAAACCTATGATGCGCTTTAAGCTGCTCTTTTCAGTGGTTCTTATAACAGCCGTTACTGCCGGTTGTAGCCCTGCTGCTCCGATTCCTGAAAAAGCCCCTTCTGATATGCCCGCAACCGCAGCCATTGAGGAATCTCCCTTGGGAGAGAGCGCCTCTAACTCCGGGGATTACGTGTTGCCTCTTAGCGGCACCGCCAGGCTGGAAGATCAGCAGGTCTATGGCCTCCTGCCGGATCAGGTTTCCATCGCCCGGAATGAAATTGCGGCCCGCCACGGTTATATCTTTAAAACCGCTGCACTCCAGACCTATTTTGAAAGCAAGCCCTGGTACCGGGCAGACCCGGCGTTCTCCTATGACACCCTGAGCGCCGTTGAAAAATACAATATGGCACTGCTGAAATTTTTCGAATCCATGAATACCCCCTCTGCCCCTCCGAATCCTTCGCCCTCCGGTATAGAGCTGTACAAGCCTGGGCAGGAGATTCACGCGGACCTTAACAGCGACGGCACCGAAGAAACCATCCTCTGGTTTCGGGAGGAAATGCACGCCGTGCTAAAAGTAAACAACCTGAGCGTTGAAGCGGAAGGGGATTATTTCTCAGAAACCTTTGGCATTGCCGACATTGACCCATCGGACGGCATGAAGGAAATCCTCATCAGCGATCTGGGCCCCAGTGACGATTACACCTCGACCTTTTACTGCTTCAACGGAGAAGCGATTCAGCGAATGGGGCAGACGGGAGGCCTGGCCGATTACGGCATCGTTCTTGACGGCAAAGGCGGTTTCCTGGCATTGGCCCGCGGAAGCCTCCTGCAGACCTGGTTCTTTAACAGGAGCTATGATCTGGATTCCAGCCATCAGATCCGGGAAGTAAAAAAGGACACCTACCCTACACATGCCTCTGTATTTGTTAAACAGCCTGTTCAGATTTTTTCTGAACGGAACCTGTCAAAGCCCTCCTTTAAGCTGTCCGAGGGTACCACTGCCACCATCACCGCAACCGATGACCGCCAATGGTGTCAGGTGGAAACCGAAGGCGGCAAGCAGGGCTGGTTCGCCCTCAAGGATTTTAATATTCTGACCACTGAAGGAATTCCCGCATCCGAAGCCTTTTTCGGATTGAGTAACGCGGATTGATTCAGGGTTGCTGACAGCAAAAGAGAGCATGCGCATAATCATCGGCATGCTCTCTTTTTATTATCAGACCTAAGGCCTAGTGATAAACCCTTTGCCACGGATAACACGGATTCCCGCGGACAAAAATGGGGGATGATTCGGTATTTCAAATCAGTCCAATCCTACGAATGTAACTATAGATTCCTGCTATGGTACATAGAACCATCGAAGGAATGATCCGTGAAAATCCGTGTTATCCGTGGCTAAAAATAGTTTGACTTTATCGCCGGACTTTTAACGCTGCTGGCCCTTCAACAAATCGCGGATCTCTTCCAGAAGCACTTCCTGTTTAGGCGGCTCGGGGGGAGCAGCCACCTCTGCCGCCTTCTGCTTGGCTACAAAACGGGTGACCAGATGAATGGCGATAAAGATGGAGAACGCAATGATAACAAAATCGAAAACGGACTGTATGAAAGCCCCGTAACGGATTGCCAGCTCCGGTACATCTCCTGCCGCCGGTTCTATGATGTACTTCATATCCGAGAAATTAACCTTGCCCATCAAAAGGCCCAGTACCGGCATCAACAGATCATTCACCAGGGAGGTGACAATCTTCCCAAAAGCTCCACCAATAACAACACCTATGGCCAGATCCACCACATTGCCCTTCATCGCGAAGGCCTTAAATTCCTGCATCAGCTTCATATCTTTCCTCCTTGTATCATCAGGCATCAGAACAGCCCTGGGAACAATAGTTTCAATACCCCTATGGAGCTCAGAAAAACAATAAACATAAGAAGAGGCGTTACAAATCGAAGAATAACGCCATATGCCGGAATCAGGACGCCGTTACCGTTTTGCCCATCATTGGTCAGCTCCCGCCGCACACTGCTCCAGTCCATAAAGAATCCCACAAATACAGCAATAAGCAGGCCACCGACGGGAAGCAGGATATTGGAGGATACATAGTCGAAAAGGTCAAACATGCCCTTTCCAAACACGGTAGCACCCGCAAGCAGGCTTGTGGGATGAACAGACAGTGCTCCGACGATGAAGATGGTTCCGGTTGATAACAGCACCGCCATGGGCCTTGAAACCCTGAATTCCTCGTTGAGAAAGGCCACGATCACTTCCACCAGAGACAGCATGGCCATGGTGGCCGCCATGGCGGTCAGGAGAAAGAAGCAGAATAGAAGCACATTGCCGAAAACCATTTTTGAAAAAACCAGAGGAATGGTCATGAAAAGAAGCCCCGGTCCTCCCGACGGCTCCATACCAAACTGGAATACCACCGGAAAGATCGCCATCCCCGCCATCAGAGAAACTGCCGTATCGGAAAGCGCAACCTTCGCGGCGGTTTCCATCATGTTGTTGTCCTTATTGAAATAGCTGCTGTAGGTGATCATGCAACCGATCCCGAGAGACAGCTTGAAAAACGCCAGTCCCAATGCGGTCAGCAGTGTCTGTCCGGTTATTTCGGAAAAATCCACGCTGTACAGGAAATTCAGGCCGGCCGCCGCTCCCGGCAGGGTTAAGGCCCGAATGTCCGTGATGATGATCAGCACAAGAAGCATGGGCATCATAATCCGCGTCGCCTTTTCAATGCCGTTCTTGATGCCCCCGATAAGAATTGCCGAAACCACCGCCATCACGATGAATTGCCAGAGCATGGGGCTGTATCCGCCTCCGATGGTGCCACCGAACACATCGTTGGTCAGTTTGACAGCCGCTTCCTTCTCCATCCCGCCGAGCCCGTGAAAGGCCCCGGTTGCCGTAAGGTAAACGTACTTATACACCCAGCCGGCCACGGCACTGTAGAAAAACATAATGAGAAAGGTGGCCGCAATCCCGATATAGCCGATTGCCTTCCAGGCCGGATTTGCTTTCAGTTTTGTGAATGCACCGATGATATTGCTGCGGGTGCTGCGTCCGATGGCAAATTCCGCACACATGATCGGAAGCCCTACCAGCAAAACGCAGAGAAGGTAAATGAATACGAAGGCGCCCCCACCCTGACTTCCTGTGAGATAAGGAAATTTCCATATATTCCCCAACCCTACCGCTGAACCAAGGGTGGCGAAGAATACCGCCAATCCGCCGGAAAAAGTTTCACGCTTTTGGTTTTCCATCATTTCCTCCAATAATTTCATTAGCCCCAGAAAACCCACTGATTTCAGTAGAATTCCGTATACTCATTGCAATGAAAAGCTTGCATCCACTGCACTATTTTATTACATAACCTTAAGGATTCCCAGAGGTTTGCACAAAAACGGCGACCGATTTTTAATCTGCCGCTGCTCGAATATATATTCTTCACTTCAGAGTATCCTTAACCGGCTTCCAAACCTCATACCCTTCAGGTATTCATCAAATAACTGTATGGATCCTTTACTTCCGGTTCATACCCTGGGTTTCCAGTATATCCGTTGCAATCCTCTGAAGCTCTACTGCTGTCTGTATACCGTCATCCGATGCGGCAACGCCCATACAGGTCTCCACGATAATTTCCTTTCCATCATAGTAGAAGGGAGTTGCCTTGATTTTCTTCACTATCCGTTCCGCTACGACGGCCACTCCAAGGGTCGGTGTCGCCGGAAGCAAGATAGATATCTCATTGCTTCCCGTTCTGCCGGCCAGATCACAGTTTCGTACAGCTGCCATGATCTGACGCCCGACAAAGCCCATCATTCGCCCGGCGGCCTCCTTCCCGTACTCCTCTTCGAATTTATCCAGAACAGCAACCCGAATCAGGATAATCGCCAGGGGTTCGTGATAGCGCCTGGCCCGTTCCATCTGGTGGGAAAACACCTCCGTGAACGCCTTTTTATTTCGGAAGCCGGTCTGCCCATCCAGTGTCACAGCTCTTTCCAGTTCTTTTGCCATCAATACCTCTCGGGTAATGTCTGTGAAAGCAATGGCAATAATCCGGCCCATGAATACGATACGCAGTTCCACATACCGGTCTTCACCATCCTTGCAACGCACACTCCCCCGTACTTCCAGGGGCTTTTGCACGGAATCCGTGGGTCCTGCCATCTCCGCATGTCCCTTTTGAAGCGCTTCCCAATGTTCCTTAATTTCTTCGCTGGTTTCGGGGTCTATGAACATCTGGTGCCACCACAACCGAATGTTGGGCATGTCCCCGAGGGTGTAGCCATATTGTTCGGTGAACCGGTGATTCAGCATCAGAACATCGCCGGTGGTGTAATCATAGGTGGCCACCGCCGATGGGAGGATATTCAGAAGCTCCGTGCTGGAAATCGAACCTGTTATATCAGACATGATGTTTCTCCTGTCCCGCGAGTTTTAATACCTCTATTTTATACCCTCAGCACTTACCATTCAATCATTCTGAGATAGAGATTTCCGCTGATTGCGTATTTTTCCGTAAACTGATAATGTGTTTATAAGGATATCCAAGGAGGAGCCAAATGACCACTTTACCCCTGAATTTTTCAAAATCCGACATCATTCAGAGCATACTGCCTCAAATGGCAAATCGGCACGGCCTCATCTCCGGAGCCACAGGCACCGGCAAAACCGTATCCCTCCGCGTATTGGCAGAGGCTTTCAGCCATGCCGGAGTTCCGGTGTTCATGGCCGATGTTAAGGGTGATCTGGCCAGCCTTTGCATGCCCGGTATCAGCAGTCCAAAAATGACCCAACGGCTGGAGCTGCTTGGCATGACGGATTACCCCTTCAGCCCGTTCCCAGTTCGTTTCTGGGATGTCGAAGGAAAACAAGGGCACCCGATCCGCGCCACCGTCTCCGACATGGGACCCCTTCTTTTAGCACGGTTGATGAATCTTAACGATACCCAAACCAGCGTGCTCAATCTTGTTTTTAAGATTGCGGACGATCAGAAAATGCTTCTGCTGGATATGAAGGATTTGCGCTCCATGCTCCACTATGTTGGCGATCACAGCAGTGAATACACCACACACTATGGAACCATCTCAAAGCAAACGGTGGGAGCTATTCAACGGGGACTTATGAACCTTGAAGGCCAGGGTGCCGGCGAATTTTTCGGTGAACCCTCCCTGGTGCTGTCGGATCTGATGACTATAAGCAGTGATGGAAAAGGAATTATCAACCTTTTGGCCGCCGATCAGCTTTTCCTTAATCCCCTTCTTTATTCAACACTGCTTTTATGGCTGATGTCGGAGCTTTTTGAGGAAATGCCGGAGGTTGGAGATCTTGACAAGCCCAAGCTGGTTTTCTTCTTCGACGAGGCCCATCTGCTTTTCAAGGATGCCCCTAAGGCCCTTTTGGATCGGATTGAGCAGGTTGTACGCCTGATTCGTTCTAAGGGTGTGGGAATCTATTTCATCACCCAGAGCCCTTTGGATGTTCCTGAAAACGTTCTGGGACAGCTGGGAAACCGTGTCCAGCATGCACTCCGCGCTTTTACACCCAAAGATCAGAAGGCGGTTAAGGCCGCCGCTGAAACCTTCCGTTCAAATCCTGAGCTTGATGTTGCAACCGCCATAACCGAGCTGGCCGTCGGCGAAGCGCTGGTGTCCTTCCTTGATAGCGAAGGCCGCCCCGGAATCGTTGAACGCTCCTGGGTGCTTCCGCCTCACAGCCTGCTGGGTGTCATCACCCCGGAAGAACGGCGCCAGGTGATAACCGCCTCCGAAATAGCCGGGAAATATGAGAATGCCATTGATCGGGTTTCTGCCTTCGAAATGATTCAGGGGCAGAATAAAATCGACAAACAGGCCGCAGAGCCGGCCTATCAACCACCTCGTCGCCGTGCTTCCAGCAGCACCCCCGTAGAACGGATGGCCAAAAGCGCACTGAACACCATCGGCCGTCAGGTGGCCCGGGATCTTGTGCGGGGCCTGTTCGGAACGCTTAGGAGATAGAATCTATCGTCCTTCATCTGCGGCTAAAGGTTTTTCCGTGTACATCCGTGTGATCCGTGGCAAAGAATTTTGACTTAAATACTAATGGGAGGCCTTTATGCGAAAACATCATCTGCTCATCTTTCTGATTCTGACCCTTGCCGCTGTGACACTTTTTTCGGGCTGCGCCAAGGAACGCAGTGCCATCAAGGACACTCAGGCCGACCTTTTGGGTCTCAGCCGTTCGGTATCCGTATATGATTTCAACGGCAACCGTACCGAATACTACGAAGGGGACAATGTCCGGCTTGATAAAAGCGATATCGCCAACGCCATCCTCATCACAATGGATGGCCGAAGCATGACAATGGTGGGCAATACCGCCCTTATCCTTGAAAAGGGTGTTGAAAACAAGCTGGATAATGCGGAATTTATGGCAGAATTCCAAAGCATACAGGATGAGCTGTCCCAACCTCAGGGGGGCGGAAGCGGACTCCCTTTCCTGGACAAACGCTGGAACAATCTAATCTCTGGAGTTTCCGGCCTCAAGCGGATCCTTGTTGTAAAATCGGAAAGCGGTGCAATCATCGGCGTATTTCAGGGAAAGAATGTGTTGCTGGAAACCAGTGACCTTGAAAAAACCACAAAAATTCTGATTGATGGCAAACGGCTCCATCTGCATCGAACGAATTACACCATTTTAGAGCTGGAATGACCTTGTTTATCCCCTTGATCCCTGGGTAAAAATACCCTGGAGGTGCTTATGCCCATACCATTAAGAAAATTCATCGCTCCGGAGTTCGTCTATGGCAGCGAAGCCAGCCGTTTGGCCGGACAATTTGCAATCAACGTTGGAGCATCCCGGATTTTTCTTGTGACAGACAAGACAATCCGCAACCTCAAATGGTTCGGAAGAATCGTTGACCAGTTGGATGACGACGGCCTTGAAATTGAAATTTTTGACAATGTTACGGTTAACCCCAAAGATTATGAATGCGCGGACGGCGCAAAACACTATATCGACTCCGGATGCAATCTCATTCTGGCAATCGGTGGAGGCAGTGTTCTGGACTGTGCCAAAGGGATCGGAATCCTGACCTCCAATCCGGGTCCGATTTCCATTTACGAAGGAGTCGATGAAATCACGGAGGCAATCCCTCCTTTGATTTGTGTGCCCACTACCGCCGGTTCGGCGGCAGACATTTCGCAATTTGCCATCATTACCAATACAGAGGAAGCCTATAAAATGGCCATTGTCAGCAAGATGCTGGTCCCAGACCTGGCTCTGGTTGACCCTGCCATAACCCTGACTGCAGATTTCGATATCACCGTTGATACCGGTCTGGATGTGCTGGCTCACGCCATTGAATCCTATGTTTCAAACGCAGCTTCACCCTTCACACGGCTACACGCTGCTGAGTCAATCCGATTGGTTCTTACCGCTCTCCCTGCCCTGTCAAAAGATCTTGGCAATCTAACTCTCCGCGATGCGTTGATGCAGGCTTCCTTACAGGCTGGTCTTTCCTTCTCCAATGCCAGTCTGGGGCTGGTTCATGCTGCCGCCCACGCTCTGGGGGGCCGGTTCGATCTGGTACACGGGGAATTAAACGGTATTCTGCTTCCCGCTGTGGTAGGTTATAATTATGACAGTGCACGAGCAGACTACAACGCCATTGCCGCACTATTTGAAGATACCCTGGGGTATTCGGGATGCTCCCTGGAAGAGTATCTGCGCTCCTTTATCCGTACCATCCGTCCCAACCGCACCCTGGCTGAGCAGGGGGTAACGGCAGACGGTTTCTCCGCCCTGATTCCGTGGATACTCAATGACCCCTGTGTGGTGACCAATCCGGCCACTGTGACAGCTGAAGGTGTGATGACTCTCTATGAAAGATTCTGACAGCAACGAGCTTAGAGAAAAACTGATCGGTCTTGGAAAGACCTCCATGCGTAAGAACTATTACGCTGACCTGCTGAAGGAAAAGCAGAAGCTGGAGGAACAGAACCAGCAGTTGATGCAGGAGGTTCAACAGCGCAGGGAGGCTGAAACCGCGCTGCATTTCCTCAACAATGAGCTGGAAGACCGGATCCACCGGAGAACCCTTGAACTGGAAACCCTCAACAAGGAGCTTCAGAGCTCTTATGTGGGTCTTAAGCAGGCCCACGAATACCTTGTGCAGTCCGAAAAACTGGCTGCCCTTGGAGGGCTGGTTGCCGGCATATCCCATGAGGTCAACACCCCCTTGGGCATCTGCGTAACCAGCTCCACCTACCTGTTGACCATCCTGCAGGATATGCGTAGTCTCTATGCAAAGAAAGATTTTGATTTCCATATGTGCAAGGAGCTGACAGAGGAGTCTCTGGAGTCGGCGCAGATCCTGATAAATAATCTGCTGCGCAGTGTTGATCTGCTGGAAAACTTCAAGCTGATTGCTGTGGATCAGACCAATTATGAATACCGCACCTTTAATTATCTGGAGTATACCCGACGTATCCTGACAAATCTCCACCCTGAAATCAAGAAGAAGAATGTTGAAATTGAAATACGGTGTGAGGAATCCTTGAACACCAAAGGATACCCTGGAATACTGACTCAAATTCTCAGCAACTTTGTCATGAACTCACTGATACACGGATTCGACTCCGCGGGACCCTACAAAATTGTCATCGCCTACTCCGCTGATGAGGATTATATCGTTATGGATTACACCGACAATGGGTGCGGAATGAGCGCCAACCAGGCAAAACACGCCTTTGAACCTTTCTTCACCACCATCAGAGGGGCCGGCGGAAGCGGGCTGGGGCTCTACATCGTCTTTAACCTTGTCACCACCCTGTTGCGAGGTGTCATTACCTTGAAAAGCGAACCCCAAAAGGGGGTTCACTTTACCATTAAGATTCCCCGGGATTACCGCATCCCCACCGACAACTGAGAAACCCTGTCTGCAATGTATGCCAGACAGGGTTTCTCGGTTGTATGAGCTAAATTATTTCCCATTGGTGTTTCGGCGCTGCCGGTGTTTCTCCTGACGCACCTTTTTGCTCGCCACAGAATATCCAAATGTGCCCAGCGGCTTCGCGTTAAGACCAAAATACTCTCCGTGACTATATGCAATCAGCCCGGGTTCGGAAAAATGGATCTTCCCCTCCGAATCGATGATCGACTCATCCACCTTGTTTTGAACCACCTCCGCCAGGAAAAGATCGTGGGTTCCCAGTTCTGTAACAGAGCGCACCACACACTCCAAGGCAACCGGGCAATTTTTCAGTGACGGCACCTTTACCTGAACCCCATCCTCCAGCTCCAGACCCAAATGCTTCACCTTATCCAGCTTATATCCTGAACGGCAGCCGCAGAGGTCCACCACCTTGACCATGTCCCGGGTAGGAATATTGATGACAAACTCCCCTGTTTCTGTGAGGTTAACATGGCTCATCCGTTCCTTCCGTACGGCAATGGTTACCATGGGCGGACTTGTACATGCCACGCCTGCCCAAGCTACGGTGAACACATTTGTCTTACCTTCCGCACTGATTGTCGTTACAAGAACAGCCGGCAAGGGTCCGAACAGGACGCTGCCCTTGAAGAGTTTTTTGCTCATGGTTCCTCCAGTTGATTTCAATGCACCGCAAAGCTTGTCTTAATAGTATAATAGACAGAGCGGTTTTACGAGAAGAAAAAACCCTTCTTTTCTATCGCGAAGTGACAGGTGCTCCCTATCATCCTTTAAGAACAAACATCCCAATGAGGTATCACACTATGTCTAAAATCGTTGAACTGGATATCGATAACCCTTCCATCCAAAAGGACATTCTTAAGCTGCAGCGGAAGGCTTATACGTTGGAAGAAAAACTGATTGGCTTTTCTATTCCCAGGATAAAGGATACGGCGGCGGATTTGATCGCCTCGGATGAACTGTTTATCGGTATGGTTCAGGATGGAATTCTATTGGGCATGCTGGCCTTCAGCCCAGAAAAGAACGCACTGGATATCCAGCGCGTTGTCGTTGACCCGGATTATTTCCGGCAGGGAATTGCCTCCGACCTTATCCGGTTCATTTTCGATGCAGCCGCAAACATCTCCCGCTTTACAGTGACTGCGGCGTTGAAAAACAAACCTGCGGTGATGCTGTACGAAAAGATGGGCTTCCGTCAATTTAGAACAGTTGAGCCTGAACCTGGACTGATCATGCTGAGAATGGAATACGTGCGAACTGTCAAAACCGAGTAAGCAACGTCCGTCGTTCTTCTTCAATCTGCGCCAGGCGCATTTCATGGTTCATTGTTGTTATCCGACTCATGGCAGTGTCCTGGGCTGAGACCTTCACGCTGATTCTTACATTTCCCAACAGGAATTGAATACGTTTCATATGGCTTGCCTCCTCTTGTGTTGTCCTAACCCCATTCTATCTGGTGGGGTGAACCCTACTGCAAGAGTGACGCGACATAATTTTCATTCAAAAAAGAACGTAAGGTGGGGCCGACCCCACCTTATTTCTTTTCAGCAATTGTCGTGTATCGGTATACGGTCTCATCCCCATGGAAAAAATCCTCATAGGGCCCGCCTCCGTGAATCGGCGCGGACCAGTCTTCTCCTGACAGCTGGAACCCCAGCTTTTTCAGTTCTTCACGGATATGAGCGTCCGTAAAGAGCTTTCGCTGTTCTAAGGACAGGGGGTTCTTCCTTCCAAATTTGTTGAAGCAAATATAGGTTCCCAACAGCATCACTTCCGCCTTAAGCCAAGGCATCACCTCGCCGATGAGGAATTCGCTGTTTTCAAAACTGAAGTTGCTGGTTCCTGAGTGGTCCACCAGTACATCCACACTGGCTCTGCCCACGGGCATGGCCCGAAAATCACTGCAGATGAACACAACCCGCCGTTTAACCTCCGAACGTTCCAACATATCCTTTAAATATCTTATTGAGCTGATATCCCGGTCTACAGCCATATAGACCGCATCCTCCGGCAAATCCTTGTGATTGTGTCTGAGAAAGAAGCCGATTCCGCAGCCCAGTTCCAGGAAAACCTTACCCGATGCATCCGGTATTCCTGCACGACGATGGGTCCACTCAAGCCCTCTGTAGATGCTGTCCAGATAATCCGGGTTGGTTTGCTGAAGGTAATCGGATATATCGTATTTTTCCTCCGAAACCCGGCAGATTCCCGGCACCACCAGAATACCGTCCTTCACCTTATAGGTACTGCCACAGAGGCAGGTCAAAGTTCCCTCCATGATCTGGTTATCCACAATGTGTGCATCCTGAAAGGTAAGGGCTTTGCCGCATTTGTGGCAGGCAATCAGCCCCAATGCTGAAAGATCCAGCCCCAAGGCAAACCGTTTTTCTGCCTTTTGATCCTCCAGATCGGCCAGGCTGTTCTCCAATAACTGCTTCACCCCTGTAAGGTCATCAATTTTTTTCATCACGGAGCGATATTTGTTTCGTACAAGCTCGGTGTAACAGCATAGGTGCTGATGCTCCGTAAGTCTTCCCAGGCGCTCATAATAGAGAATGGTCTTAACTTCCTGCAGTGAAAAGCCCCGTTCCTTAAAATAAAGGATCCGCGCCAGGTCCCGTTCACAGGCTTCGTCAAACCGATACTGACCCCCTGATTTCTCCGGCATAATAAGGTTCAATTCCATATAATGCCTGATTGTATCAATGCTTTGACCAAATTTATCTGAAAATCCGCCTATCCGCATGGCCCAAATCCTCCGCCCTACTCATTCTTGATTGTTGAAGGGGTTTCAATGTACCTTTTCAGTTCTTCTATGGTATCATAGCTCCCCATGCCAATCATGGTCTTGGCTACCAGGGCTTCGGTGTTGAAATCCCCTGCGAAGATCACCTTATCCGTGGGAATCTGATTGCCAACCTCATAGATTCCAAACTCCACCCCTTCTTCCATGCACTGGGTAGTCAGAACCACCGCCACCCCGGCTTCCACCAGTTCGAGAATTTTATGGGAAAGATTCCTGTCATCATTGGGAATCCCGCCAATCCCGAAGCTTTCGATGATAACACCCTTGTAGTTTTGGCGAATGTAATCGAAAATTTCAGGGTACATTCCTGGAATCAGCTTGAGTACAAGGATACGATCATTGTATTTTGTACGCATCCGACATGCGGACCTCTCTTTTTTCCTGCGGAACTGGTCAATCACATACCCGTTGTAGCTGATCTTATGATGCTTGATGGTGGCCACATTGGGAAAATTCACACTCTCGAAGGCATCATATGACTTTGTTTTAACCTTAATAGCCCGGGTTCCTGCAATCAGGTTTCCGTCAAAAACAATGAACACTCCCGCCAGGTCTTCCATAGCAAAATGAACCGCGTCGGAAAAATTCTGGATGGCATCGGTATATTCCTCGGTAATGGGATATTGGGAGCCGGTGACAATAATGGGCTTGTTAAGATGCTTGAAAATATATTTCAGTGCTGCGCTGGTATAGGCCATGGTGTCGGTCCCGTGGGTCACTACAAATCCATCATAATCATTGTAGTTTTTATAAATGGCAGCAGCTATCTCAAACCACCTGCCAGGGGTCATGTTGGTGCTGTCGATGTTCATCACCATGATTCCTTCAAGAATACACTCGTCACTTTTGATTCCTGAAAAACGGATCAGATCCTTAACGTCCAGCTCTGGTTTCAAACCCTGTTCATTTTTCAGCGATGCAATGGTGCCCCCTGTGGCAACTATCAGGATTTTTTTCATGCCGGTCCCTGCCCTCTTCTCAATTTTATTCAACACGATTCCTACACCCTTATTATAGCATGCCGGCATCACCGGTCATATGCTGTTATCAAAGAGAAAGCGGCGATTAGCCACACTTCATGAACAAATAGTGACGTTTGGGTAATCTTACCCCCATTGCACGAATATCGCAACGACTGCGCTGAAAATTCTGTGCTACAATTGAAGCAGGCACATCGTTGCCAGGAATGTGCCTTATTAAAGGAGGAGCTGCCATGAAAATTGTATCTGAAATACCGGGACTTTACCGGATCCTTGAACTGAATGTATTCCGAAAAACTCCCGGTGTTACCTTCGACCTGTTCCCGCTAAAGGCCATACCGCACATTGATTCCATCGACAGGGTTCTGCATGCGCATAACGCACAGTCCCCCGGAGCAGTGGGGGGCGTCAGCCAGCCCTGGTACATGCACGCCGCACAGGAGGACAATCTCATTGTACTCCATGGCCGTCGGGAGGTGGATATCTATACCCCCGCCCATGGCCGAATTGAACACTTCACCGTAACACCGGATCAGGTTTTTCATAATGGGGAACTGGTATTTGAAGGAGGAGCCGTATTGGTGTGGCCAACCGGGGTCTTTCACCGGATTGTCAGCGGTGAGGAAGGGTCCGCTTCTATCAATCTGGCAGTTCATCACGAAGGATTTGATATCAAGACCAACTTCAGCATCTATGATCTGAACATCGAAACCGGCCAGTATCAGGTAATCCGCCAGGGACACGAGGACCAGGTGCAAAACGGATAAGCCTTGAAGATCAAGGGAACACGTATAGCCCTAGCCCTTTTAAAAGACCGGCGAAAAATATATGATAGCCACGGATAACACGGATTGACACGGATGAAAGGGTTCATTTTGGTACGTAGTGATGCGAATTCCGCGTATTGACGCATAACCTTGTATCCTATCCAAACAAATATCCTAACTATATAATCCGTGAAAATCCGTGTAATCCGTGGCTAAGAGTATTTCGACTTTATCACCGGGCTTTTAAAGCACCTCTGCAAAGCGTTCAACCAGGGTGCCTTCCACCTCTTTTATGGAAAGGAACATTTCCTTTGGGCGTACCCATATGCCCATTTCTCCGTAAAGCGCCTGATAGACGACATACTCCTCCAGGGTTTCCGAGTGACGGGCTACATGCAGCACCTTATAACGATTCCCCTTGAAATGTCGGTACATACCACCTATTACCAGTACACGTTCCATCGTTTCATTCCCTCCATCGGCAATTGTTTAATGACGTCTCCAAATTATACCGCTTTTTTCATCCGGTTGTAAAACCAATGAATTGTAATGAATTTAATTTTGTAATAACTATAATTACACTTGCTTAAGGACCCTGTTTTGGGTTAAAATGAAGTGGGTAAAGAATGAGCGACCAACTATCAAAAGGAGGATTATCAATGAGTACTCTTAAAGGAACGAAGACTGAAGCGAATCTGATGGCTGCATTTGCAGGTGAATCCCAGGCTAGAAACAAGTATACATACTTCGCAGGTGCTGCCAAGAAAGAGGGCTACGAACAGATTGCCCAGTTGTTCCTGGAAACAGCCGAAAACGAAAAAGAGCATGCCAAGATATGGTACAAGCTTCTCCATGACGGCGTAGGCACCACTGCTGAGAATCTTTTGGCGGCAGCTGAAGGGGAACACTACGAGTGGACGGACATGTACAACACCTTTGCACAGGATGCGAAGGATGAAGGCTTTACAAAAATTGCATATCTTTTCGATGCTGTAGCTAAAATTGAAAAGGAGCATGAGGCCCGTTACAGAGCACTTCTTAAGAATGTAACCGAAGGCACTGTTTTCCACAAGGACGAAAAGGTTGTATGGCAATGCATCAACTGTGGCCATGTCCATGAAGGAACCGACGCACTTAAGGTTTGCCCTGTCTGCGATCATGCAGAAAGCTACTTCCAAGTGGTTGCGAAAAACTACTAAACCTACAATGAACGGGCTGACTCCTCCTGAGGAATCAGCCCGTTTTTCTATGCAATGGAGTTGGTCCATTTACTGCATTTATCTCCCCACATGGCAACCACGTCACCGCCCTGCTTGACCTTGATTACCTCGCAGCCGTTGGCACAGCCGGTGCATGCGAAGCTGGACGGCTCGAAGTCCACATCCGCAGCCTCAAATCCTCTGAATTTGCTCGGTTCCCCGGTCTGTTCCACATAATCTCTGGCCAGCAGCGCTGCACCGATGGCACCCATCACGTTATGATATTTGGGCACATGCACGGAAGTTCCCATCTCTTTCTCGAAAGCCGCCCGTATCCCTTTGTTGGCGGCCACTCCACCCTGAAATACGTAGGGGGGCTTCAGGGTTTTCCCCCGGCCCAGATTGTTGATGTAGTTACGTACCAAGGCATCACACAGACCTTTTATGATTTCTGCCTTTGAAAACCCGAACTGCTGCTTGGCAATCATATCGGATTCTGCAAAAACAGTGCACCGGCCGGCGATACGAACATCCTTTGTGGCTGAAAGAGCCATATCTCCGAACTCCTGAATGGGTATCCCTAACCGCTCGGATTGGTGATCCAGGAAGGAGCCCGTTCCTGCAGCACATACCGTGTTCATGGCAAAATCAACCACCATACCGTCCTGAACCAGAATGATCTTGGAATCCTGTCCGCCGATTTCAAAAATGGTCCGTACATCGGGGCAAATGTTCACCGTAGCAGTGGCATGGGCTGTAATCTCGTTTTTCACCACGTCGGCACCCACCATGATCCCCGTCATCTGACGTCCGCTGCCGGTGGTTCCTACCCCTGCTATGTCGGCATTTTTTCCCTTCAGGCTTTCGCCCAACTGCCGCATGCCCCGTTTGACCGATTCAAGAGGCTGACCGTTTGTACGTATGTATTCTGCAAAAAGAACTTCACCGTGCTTGTCAATGGCAATCACATTGGTGCTGACGGAACCAATATCGATTCCAATATATATCTGCATATTCTCCTCCTGGAGGTCCTACCGGGATGTCTGAGCAACCATTTCAAGCCGTCGCTGCGTTGTCTGGTAAACAATATGCCCCAAGGGGGTGAACGGTGTCAACCAGGGAGAGCGCTGTGATACCTTTGCGGCGGCAGCCTTTCTCTTGGCACTGCGGATAAGATCCGTGAACGCCTCAAGACGGGTTTGATTATTGACGGTACCCATCTGCTCATCCAGCGAAAGGGATAGGATCGGGATGTCCAGATCCTTTGATATGGTGGGGACGGCACTTTGAGTGACCAGCTCCGGCAAACATCCGAAGGGCATCAGATGGATCACGCCGTCGAATCCGCGGTCGCGGAAATCCACCATCCAACCGATATTCTCCATATCGTGGCCCCCCAGATTCATCTTCACAAACCGTTTCGCTTTTTCAATCACCTTATGGGATGAACTGCTTCCCATAAACGATGGCCGGATATTGTGATTCACCCAGTCTGAAATATACTGGGACGATTCCACCTCTACTCCCAATCGGTTCAGATTCTCTTCTACATCCATATTGACAGAGCTTTCCATTACTACATATATTTCACCGACGATTCCGATCCGTACCCGGTCCTTCTCAACTACGGTACGCCTCGGGATTGCATCCAGTACCGCATTGGATTTTCTCCAGGCACTCATAAGCGCACCAATGGTCCAGCACCCCTCGAACTTTTCAACAATCGTCCTCCAGGCTCGGCTGAAATCCCCAGGATTCACTTCATAGGCGCGTTGCAGCTTGATGCGTTTTTCAAGCCTATCCATCTGGTTCACCATAATGAAGGCAAACAGGACTGTGTATAACAATCGCCAGACTGAAGATTCTCCTTTGACACGTAAAAGTTTTCCATAAAACGCCTTGAAATCCCGAAACATGGAATCGAATACGATGAACTCAACTTTATGCCCGATGTTCTTCAATATGCGGTCATGCACAGTGGGATACAGTCCGGCCCGGCATGGGCCGTCTCCACCGGAGGCAACAATAACCTCTGCACCGGCTTCTGCACATTCGATGTAGGTTCCCATCATCACCTTGAATGGAAAGCAAATGAACTCAGGGCTCTGTTTGACGCCCAGATCAATGGTACCCTTGGTCGGTTTGGAGGGCATGACCACTTCGTGTCCAAGCATTTCGAATATCCGCTTATAGGCCGTTACACATCCCATATAAGGAAACGCTACCTTCATGCAGTCCGACCTCCGTTCTGCTGTTTCTTGCGGGCTATCATATCAACAAATGCCTCCAGCCTTGTTTGCAGATGGCTTTCCCCTGTATGCTCATCGATGCGAAGGGTCATCATCGGCTTATGACGTTCCTCACTGTCCAGTTCAAGAAACTTTCCGATGATAGAATCCGGCCCGCATCCAAAGGCCGTTACATGAATCATCCCATCGATATCGTCGCAGTCCAGGAAGGTTTCGCCGGCGCCGGCCAGCTTGTCACTGAAGGTCCAGTACAGGTTTTTAACCTGATCTCTTCGATGGGCAAGCAAGGCCTTCTCGTCAAGCATCTCGAAGGTAACCACCTTCACACCCATGGCCCGGAGCTTCGTCAGTATGTCCAGACTGGCAAACGGGTCATAGATGTTGTATACATACCCCAAGACCCCAAGTGTCACCCGTGTTTCTGCCACATTGGCCGGAGGAAGGATTTCCATCCCGCTGCCGCATAGTTCTTCCGCTTCTTCAACGGTATATCCGGCCCGGCATATTTCCCTGAATCGCAGCCAATGAGCCGCGGCTTCTTTCAACGCCGACTTCAGCTTCTTAGGCGTAACACCGGGCAATCTGCACAGGGATTTATAGCAGGTATAGTCACTTGCGTCTTCACTGCTGCTCTTGATATCGATTGTCAGCATACGTGCCTTGGCCCCTGGCACCGTATAGCCTGCCAGCTCCGGCAATCCCATGAATTTGGGACAGAACCAGTAATCCTTTTCTATAGAGATGAATCGCGGAATAAAGATCAGGTCAACGTCCTTTTCCATAAGGTCGATGACATGACCGTTAAATATCTTGATGGGGACGCAGATTTCTCCCACTGTCACCTTAATTCCTTTTTCTATCTGGTTCTTATGGGTGCTGTCCGACAAAACAACCTCATAGCCCAGTAATTCAAACATTTTTTTCCAAAGCGGCCCGTAATAATGGTAGAGCAAGGCTTTTGGTATCCCTATTCTCACAAAGCAACACCTTCCTGTCATGGGCAGCAGTTTGTCTTACTTTCCAAAACGCATATCTATAAGATGTGAAGCCTCATAATCCGTACGTCCGTTGTATACAATCCAATTATAACAACCGAGCACTCAGCGTCAATCAACACAAACATCGAATTTGTTGATTAAACGAACAGGTGCTTGCCCTTGTTGAACATCTTAAAAATTTTCCTGCTTCAAAAAATAGTTGAATCTCTTCTATTTATCTGGACGGCAGCCCTATATCCAGATCTTTCTGAACCGTCGTGCAGATGGTTCCAATTTCTTTCGCCATCAAGAGAAAAATCCCCAGCATAAACAGACTGATTAAAAACAGAAAGTGACCTATCTCCGGCACGAAAAAGCTCAGTTCACCGCCTTTATAACCCATTCCTCTTAAAAATCTAAAGTGCAGGGATAAAGGAAGTAATTCATTCACCCACTGCATTGGCTCAGGAAGCATGGCATAGGGAATTTGCACTCCGCTAAGCAAGAACGACGGCAGCGTAATAAACAAAACCCTATTCGCAGCTTTTGTCTCTGTGGGCGCGGACCACCCAATCAGCATGGCCATCAGACTAGTGCTTAACATATACAGGAACAAGGGTACTGATAATTGAATCCAATTGGCCTCAAACCGCAGTCCCCCCACCTGCTTGAGCACACCCACTACTAAATAGAAGGCAATACAGGCGGTGAAAGTATAAGGCAGCGTCCGAAGAATTATTCCAACGGGGTGCACCAAGGCATTTTCAAGATCTCCATTTTCACGGAGGCGTGGTACAATCTTCATTGTGCTGAGCCCCAGGAAAACCAGCAGGGAAACATTCACAAACAACATTACCATATTCATGAGGGGGAGATTAGTGGGGTTGTAGAGCGGCCTGACTTCCAGCACCAGTGCAGCAGAATTCCTCCCGACATTTTCGGTGCCGATCACCTCGCTGAGGCCATTTCGAAGAACGTTGGTACCAGCCGGTAAAGTCATATCCAGATTCAGTCCCAGATTAATGGATTTACCCTGTATCCAAGCCGCTTCCAGGCCACTTGGGAGATAGAGCACTCCAGAGTATGCTTCATTATAAAGCAGCATATCGGAATCCAGAGTGTTATCATAGACATCACAAACCTGCACGTATTGGGATTCCTCAATTTTTCCAATCAACAATCGGCTGAAGGTGCTGTGATCAAGGTCTATAACTGCCAAAGGCACCTCATAAAGAGCTCCATTTTGAAAGAGATACCCAGAGGCCCCTGCAAAAATCAGAGGGATAATCAGCGCTCCGATAATGAATTTTCCAGAAATAAGGTGTAGCCATTCATTAACGGTTGCCTTCAACGGTGCTCACCTCCACGGTCATGCCCGGTAACAACTCCAGCGAAAACGGCACATCAACACGAATCTGGAACGAGCTGGTATCTGCCTGCCCTTTTTCCCGACTCATCCGCATGCTGGCATATTGGGGTGCAGAACTGATGCTGTGAACGATGCCAGCCACATTTTTCCGGAGAGAGGGAAGATACCCGGAAACCGTACCAGATGTTTTGAATTGAGATACTTGTGTTTCATCAACATAAAGTGTGTAATATAGGTTGTCGGATTGAATCATGACTGCGGTAGCACCCGCTGCAATATTTTCCCCAACCTTGGGAATAACTCGGGTGATTTTACCAGACGCTGGAGCCAACAAGACACAGCGCTGTTTTTGAAGCATCAACCCTTGCATCTGAATAGCCATGGATTCTTCTTGAGTCTGAAGAAGCTTCACTCCATAGGCATAATTCCGACCATCAGTATCCACCTGAGCCTGCAGTTTATGCGCCAAGGTTTCCTGTTGAGAAACGGTATTTTGGGCCAAATCCATCTGATTTCTAACAACATCCATTGTCGCAGGAGCAATGGCTCCTGAATTCAGCAGGGCCTGGGTGCGGTCATAATTGATTTGAACCAGCCCAAGAGCTTTCCGGGCAGCCTCGACTGCGAGAATTTGCCGCTTAAGATCCTCGGGGCGGGTCACTAGATTCATTGCCTGCTGGATTTTAACCTCCTGCAGTCGGACATCGGTCTGCAATTTTGCAATCTGTAGATCAATATCTGCCTGATCCAGTATCATGAGAACCTCTCCGGTTTTGACAACCTGGCCCTCAATCGCCTGAATCTCAAGCACGCGGCCTCCAACGCCTTGGAAGGATGCATTCACTGTATCCGCGGCGAGTAGACTGTTTTTCTCCAGACCTGCCATAGTGACGGCATCCTTCCCTTGTGTCATTAAGAGGGTTCCTCCAGTAGCCATGGAAAGAATTAGTAACACTACAGGAATCAGTCTTTTTTTCATCATGTTTTCTCCTCGTCTTAATAATCCGATATTGGGTTCTGTTTTTAACGTCCATGGAAATTGTTCTTCTATTCTGAACGAGTACCCGCTTAACCCGCCCATGCCTTCCCAGTCATATCCGAGGTAGCGGGTACTCGTATTCAGCTTTGCTTCGGCAACCATCCCAGGATTGAAAACGACACCGTGTTGATTTATAGTGATAATACCACAGCCATTTTAAAAACGAATGAACACCAAAATTCGAACTGTTGATTTCATCAAAATAAAATCATGGAGGTTCCCATGGTCCAAAACAAAGATACCGGAAAGATTGCTAAGACACGGAATAAGATTTCTAAAGCATTTCTGCCTCTTTATGCAGAACGCCCATTACAACAAATCAGCATTAAAGCGCTGACAACCGCAGCAGGAATCAATCGCGGTACGTTCTATCTCCACTATCAAGATTTGAACGAACTGGTCACTGCTATTGAAAATGAACAGATAGAAGCGCTGGCTTACCTGTCACGGAATGCAGACACCCTTCGCTATCCTCCTACCGGAACCGATGAATTAGCACAGTTTTTCCTGCCGATTGTCCGCTATATCCAGTCTCAAGAGGATTTGTTCAGAGTTCTGTTAAGCGCTCACGCCCGTCCTAATTTCCGGGAAGCAGTTTATCAATTGGTCAAGCGCAACCTGATCCGGCGATTCCAATCCGTACTTTCTACCGCCGGAGGAAAAGAACTGGCCAAAAAAGAGTGCATTGTAGAGTATATCCTTTCAGCCAACATTAATGTCATTGCTTATTGGGTACAATCGGGGATTACGATCACACCCGAAGAATTGACAGATCTTCTCAGCAACATTTCCATAAAAGGGCCGTTTCAGGCCATTGGCATTTAGTTAAAAAAGGAGATCTCCAAACAAGATACCCAAACCTACACAAGATCTGATTGTGAAGGTTTGGGTATCTTGTTTGAAAGTATGGATTTCTCGTTTCCCTCGGAATAAAAGACATTGTCTTGATTCACAGCTTTTTTAACTGAGCACCGAATCAGGCAATCATTCGAGCGTACATTCAGTAAATGAAGAGCCTTGTGAATCTCTTCCTGAGAGGGCTTGCATTCTGAAAAAATAGCGCTGGGGGCGGTTTGGTCTAAACCAAACCGCCCCCAGTGCGCCCCCCTCCCTATTTCCGGCTAAAATATCCCCCATGACAACAAGACCTGATCTGTTGGCGAGTAGCATAGGTTCACGCTCCTAATTGAAGATATACCAACAGATTCAACACAACTTTTCAAAATCCATTTTTAATAATATGGTAATTTAATTGTTTTTATTGACATGCAGATGCCGGGTATTAAAAAGGGATTCAACTGTTTTTACTATTTACGTTCAGTGAACGCGTGCATTTGTACCGTCCTTCTGAATCTAGCCGATTACCTTCAACTCTTTCGAAACCTTATTCAAAACCTCGCAGCCTTCCTCTGTTACCATGACCAGATCTTCGATCCGCACACCGAGATTACCACCCAGATAGATCCCCGGCTCGATGGAGAAAATCATCCCAGGCTTCAGAATCTCCTCGTTGATACTTGAAACATCGCCGTAATCATGGACCTCCAGGCCAATGGAATGCCCTGTCCGATGAGTGAAGTACTGTCCGTATCCCGCCTCTTCAATTACGCTGCGGGCCGCATGATCGATATCGCAAAAGCGTACCCCTGGTTTGACTGCCGCTATGGCAGCAAGATTCGCTTTGAGCACCAGGTCATATACCTTTCTGCCTTCCTCCGAAACCGATTTATAAAACACGGTCCGGGTCATATCCGAGCAGTATTTCTCATACATGCATCCGATATCCATGATAACGGTGTCTCCAGATTTTACAGTGTTTTCGTTGCATGTATGATGAGGATTTGCACAGTTGGCCCCAAAACAAATGATAGGATCAAAGGAAAATCCTGTTCCCATTTCTTTGTAGATACCCTGCAGCTCAGCAATCATTTCTGTTTCCGACTTGTTTTCGGCTACCCGTTTCTCAAGTAATCCCATGGCCTTATCATTCAGCCGTGACGCCTCCCGCATCTTCTCCTGTTCCGATGCATCTTTCATCATGCGCACACCGTCAATGGCCATGGAGCCATTTTGATAAACAGCATCGGGGATCCTGCCTTGAAGCTTTAGAAGGAACCGTGCCGGCCACGCCTTGTCGATTCCGATCACACGGCCGTTATTTTGAGGGATGTAGGAGGAAAGAATTTCCGACGGGTCCTCTGTGTCACTGTACCATACCATTTCCACACCTTCCGGTGCGTTTACCGGGAACAATCTGTTTACAAAAAGAAGCATTCTGTCTTGTTCCAGCACCAGGGCAAACATACGCTCTCCCGGATGAATCATCAGACCTGTGAGATAATAAATTGATACCGGATCACTGATTATAAGGGTTTCATAGTTTGACAACCCCATCTGCTGTCTTACTTTCTCCAGTCTTCCTGCACTCATTGCGTACCTCCATAGGTATTTTATGATTGATGCGTGTCAAGTCACTCTACATTTTGATTATATCGAATTTTATTATCCATTTGAAGTTTAAATTACAGTACGGATGAAATCACCCTCTTCAACAGATACCCAACTTCCATTCGCCATGAAAGAAAAGAGAGCACGCCCGAACTCGCATGCTCTCTTTCAGTTCAGATATGGAAGGGTTATTTCTTCAGTGCCTCGGTAATTTCAGCAATAGCTGCATCCGCCTGATCATATGGAACCTGGCAGGTTCCCACCATCCGGTGACCGCCGCCGCCGTATTTCAGCATCAGTTCACCGATGTCCACCGCGCAGGTTCGGTTAAGAATACTGTAACCACATGCAACAGAAACATTCTGCTTCATTTTGCCGTCAACAATCCAAACTGACACGTTTTGTTCCGGATACAGGCTGTATATCATAAACCGGTTGCCGGTATAGATGGGCGACACGTTTCGAAGATCTGTCAGGATCACATTGCCGTCAATAACCGTATGCTTACCAACCATTTCAATAAAATGACGAGCCTGATCGTTGTATAAGTCTACCCGCTCCTTTACATCTTCAAGCCCCAAAATTTCTTCAATTCGCATATTCCGGCAATGATTGATCAACTGTTCCATCAGCTGATAGTTGCTGATCCTGAAATCCCGGAATCGTCCCAGCCCGGTTCGGGGGTCGGAGATAAAACCGAGAAGCACCCACCCTTGAGGGTTAAGGATTTCTTCCCGTGTAAGATTCCCTGAGTCCACTTTATCGACTGCTTCAATCATATCATTATAATGTGTAAACCGCTGAACGCCACCATAATACTCATAAATGATTCTGGCAGCGGATGGAGCCAGCCTACTTTCGCCTTTGACACCCGGAGTCCATCCTGAACGGTTCTCCTCCGAGGAATGATGGTCAAACCACATGCCACAACCTGGAACAAACGGTACATTGGCAAGAACGTCATTTTCAGTAGGCTCAAAAAGGCCATCCTGAAGATCTTTTGGATGAACAAAAACCCACGAATCGATTACTCCCGCTTCCTTAAGAAGCATCCCGCAAATCAAGCCGTCAAAATCAGAACGCGTCACCAAGCGCATCTGGCATATCCCCCTTATGTTTATTTAAAACTAGATAACTCACCTTTTACGAAACTTTCATCCTTGCTTATGCCCTTCGTTGGCTGCGTGGAGCATGGCAAATTCTCTGTCTGCCTGAATATGAACCTGACAATCTCCGCTAAGGGCCATAACCCTTTCGGTCAGCTGGTCTGTCAACAGATTAGCTTCCATGTCCAGCCCTGATGGGATGACGATATCAAAGAAAATCATCTTTAATCCATTTCTATGTACGATCCGGAAATCATGGAAACCCAGTCCGGTATCCATAGACTTCACCACCTCCTCCACAGAGGCTTTCAAGGCCATGGTCTCCTCGTTTTCAGTGTCAACGGGATCCATGTGAATCACAAGATCAATTCCCATATCCCGGGCCATTTCCTTTTCCATGAAGTCGATCAGCTCGTGAGCACCGATCATTCCCATGGACACCGGAACTTCAACATGCAGGGATACTACCGTACGCCCGTGACCATAATTATGAACCACAATATCATGATGGCCCAAAACGCCATCATAAGAATCCACCTTCGCTTTCAGTGCATCAAGAAATTCCTCATCCGGGGCTTCCCCTAAAAGAGGGCTCAGGGTATCCATCACCAAATTCCAGCCGTTCCAGATAATCAGAAGCGCTACTGCCAGACCGATGAATCCATCGAAGGCGAAGGGGATATAGGGCCCTGCAATCAGGGACGCCACAACGATGCCCGTCGTGGCCACATCCCCCAGGCTGTCCATGGATGTGGCTTCCATCACCTTGCTGTTGATGGATTTACCCACCGTGCGGTAAAAAACAGCCAGCCATGCCTTAACGGCGACGGTCGTTATCAGGATGAGCACAGTAAGTGTGTCGTAGGAAAGGGGCACCGGATTCATTATACGTTCTGCGGAACTACGGACAAATTGGATCCCCACCACGATAACCAGTATGGAAACCCCCAGGGCTGCAATATGTTCACTTCGTCCATGTCCGAAGGGGTGCTCCTTATCGGCCGGCTTGCCGGAGGTCCAGAATCCCACCAAGGTCATGATGGAGGAGGCGCAATCTGTAAGGTTATTAAACGCATCTGCCATGACAGCGATACTGTTGGTCAAAAACCCAATAAACAGTTTGACTGAAAACAGAACAAGATTGGCACAGATACCCGTTATTCCGGCAAGATAACCATACCCCCGGCGTACCATAGGATTCCCGACATCTTTATAATTGGGGACAAACATACGAATCATTATTTGGGTCATTCGATTCTCCTCAAAATTCTTTAAATCCATTATACCCGACTTTTCCTCCGGCAAGCAAAGAAAGCTTTGTAAATCAGGACCACCCGTCTAACGGGTGGTTTGCTTAGCCCTATAAGGGCCTACT
>CAZYQI010000030.1:0-38311 GCA_964649745.1 uncultured Peptostreptococcaceae bacterium
TAAGCCGTTACAAGGCTTCTGGCGGTTTTTTCATTATGTAAGTGTCAAACTCCCGTGGTGGAGGAACTGGTGAAATATCTGGAACGCCGTTATTCGTTTCATATCGTGCGGTAGTCGGTAAGCAATCGTTGACAGCGCCCGGGGAACTGACTATAATGGTGTAAATAAGCTAAATGCAGTGATGAAGAGGAGTACGGCAATGCCCCTAAAGAGAGGAAACCCCAGGCTGTAAGGTTTCCGGTGTGCGTTTGTCGGAAGGTCGCTTCTGAGTATCCGGGTTGAAGTCATAGGCTCGGGCGGGTAGCTCCGTTATTGGCTTTGAGAGCCTTTAGGAATTTGGGTGGTACCGCGGAAATTGACCTTTTCGTCCCAGTGTGGATGAAGAGGTTTTTTTGTTTTTGGAAAAAGGAATACTTATGGAACAAAATACAGAAATAGGAGTGATGACAATGCAGAAGCCCATGGAAAGCCGTTACCAGCCGAAGGATTTTGAAGATCGTATTTATCAGGGATGGATGGACAAGGAATGCTTTAAAGCCGAAGTGAATCCCGACAAGAAACCATACACGATTGTTCTGCCACCGCCCAACATCACCGGGCAGCTGCATATGGGTCATGCCCTGGACCACACCCTTCAGGATGTTTTGATCCGCTGGAAACGGATGCAGGGGTTTGAGGCCCTGTGGCTTCCCGGTACGGATCACGCCTCCATTGCCACTGAGGTGAAAGTGCTTGAGAAGATCCGTGAGGAGGAAGGCATCAGCAAGGAAGAGCTGGGCCGGGATGAGTTTCTTAAAAGGGCCTGGGCCTGGAAAGAAGTTTACGGAAACCGCATCGTAGACCAGATGAAAAAACTGGGGAACAGCTGTGACTGGAGCCGAGAACGCTTCACCATGGATGAGGGCTGCAACAAGTCCGTTACAGAGGTTTTCATTAAGCTCTATGAAAAGGGTCTGATCTATCGTGGATACCGCATGATCAACTGGTGTCCGGACTGCAAAACCTCTCTTTCCGATGCGGAGGTTGAATTCGAGGAAAAGAACGGCGCTTTCTACCATATCAAGTACTTCCTGAAGGATTCGGAGGACTATCTTGAGA
The DNA here is from genome assembly GCA_964649745.1 of uncultured Peptostreptococcaceae bacterium. Lineage (GTDB taxonomy): Bacteria > Bacillota > Clostridia > Peptostreptococcales > Acidaminobacteraceae > CAZEHS01. The sequence goes on from CAZYQI010000030.1 coordinate 1,099, forward strand.
TTGCCACCACCCGTCCGGAAACCCTTCTGGGGGACACCGGCGTTGCGGTTAACCCCGACGATCCCCGTTTCAGCAAGTATGTGGGCAAGACGGTTATTCTTCCGTTGGTGGGCAAGGAAATTCCCATTGTGGCAGACCACCATGTGGATATCGAATTCGGAACCGGTGCGCTGAAGGTAACGCCATCCCACGATCCCAACGACTTTGAAATCGGTCAGCGGCATGGCCTTGAGCACTGTATCATACTGAATCAGGATGCCACCATCAGCCAAAACGGCGGAAAATACGCCGGAATGGATCGTTATGAAGCCAGAAAGGCAGTGGTGAAGGATCTGGAGGAACAGGGGCTGCTGGTTGCCATCAAACCCCACGTGCATAACGTAGGCGTTTGTTACCGCTGCTCCACCGTTGTAGAACCCATGATGTCCGATCAATGGTTCGTCTCCATGAAGGAACTGGCAGAGCCCGCCATGGGCGTTATTGGCGATGGCCGGATGGAGTTCGTGCCGGAACGATTTACAAAAATCTATCAGCACTGGCTTGAAAATATCCGTGACTGGTGCATCAGCCGTCAATTGTGGTGGGGACACCGGATACCGGCGTACTACTGCCAGAGCTGCAGCGAGATCGTTGTTGCCCGGGAAATGCCCGACGTATGTACCAAATGCGGCGGTACCCACTTCAAGCAGGACGAGGATGTTCTGGACACCTGGTTCAGCTCTGCGTTGTGGCCGTTTTCAACCCTGGGCTGGCCCGATGAAACCCCGGATATGAAGTATTTCTATCCCACGGACGTGCTGGTAACAGGGTATGACATCATTTTCTTCTGGGTTGTACGGATGGTGTTCTCCGCTTTGGAGCAGCTGGACGAAGTGCCGTTTAAATACGTATTCGTCCATGGCCTCGTACGGGCTGCTGATGGAGCAAAGATGTCCAAATCCGCAGGAAATGGCGTTGACCCTCTGGATATCATCGACCAATACGGAGCGGATGCACTTCGCTTTATGCTGGTGACAGGAAACAGTCCGGGAGCCGACCTTAAATTCCAGATCGAACGGGTGGAAGCCGGCCGGAACTTTGCCAACAAGCTGTGGAACGCTTCACGGTTTGTAATTTCCGCCCTTGAAGACAAATCAATGGAATTGAATGATGAGATGAAGTTGGAGCTGGCGGACAGATGGATCCTGTCACGGCTGCAGACCGTTACCGACGAGGTGACCCGGAACCTTGACAAGTTCGAGCTGGGCGTTGCCGCCGGGAAGCTGTATGAGTTCGTGTGGGATGAGTACTGCGACTGGTACATTGAGCTGACGAAAAAGCGCCTATATGGAGATGACCAAGCGGCGAAGGACACCGTTAAAGCGGTGCTGCTGACCGTGCTCCGGTCTATCCTCAAGCTGCTGCACCCCTTCATGCCGTTCATCACAGAAGAAATATGGCAGCATATCCCCGGCGCATCCGAAAAAATCATGCTGGAAAATTGGCCGGTGATGACATCCGCCCGACAGGACAACGGGGTTGAGAAGGATATGAACCTGCTGATGGATGCCATTAAAGCACTGCGAAATGTTCGCGCGGAGATGGATGTTCCCCCCTCACGAAAAGCCCGTCTTTTGGTATTGGCTCAGGCGAAAACCGGAGAACTGCTGGTAAACAACGCGGAATACCTCAAGGCTTTGGCTTCTGCCTCCGAGGTGACCCTGGCAGCAAGCCGTGATGAAATTCCGGAGGACTGCGTGGCGGCGGTGGTCGAGGGAGCCGAGATATTCATGCCGCTGGATGATCTGATCGATTACAAAAAAGAGCTGGACCGCCTGACCAAGGAACAGGAAAAGCTGCAGAAGGAGATTGACAGGGTGACCGCCAAGCTTGCCAACGAGGGCTTTGTGGCCAAGGCGCCGGAGAAGCTGCTGATTGAAGAAAAAGAGAAGCAGAAGAAATTCACAGAGATGCTGGAAAAGGTAACAGAGCGGCTGGTGATCGTGGCGGCGAAGGTATAAGTAAAAGATAGACAATTAGCCACGGATAACACGGATGGACACGGAGGGGTCAATAGTGCAAGGCATCGGATAAAGCTTCCTGCTTGCATCCGTGAAAATCCGTGTTATCCGTGGCTATCCAGAATAATGAGAGGTTTTACTATGAACTATGAAGAAGCAATCGCTTATATACACAGCACCTACAGATTCGGAAGCAAGCTGGGGCTCGATAATATACGGCACCTGCTGAAGCTTATGGGGAACCCGCAGACCGAACTGCGGTTCATCCATGTGGCGGGGACCAACGGAAAAGGATCCACTTCGGCCTTTATCAACGAGGTGCTGATTGAGGAAGGGTATAGTGTGGGCCTTTTTACCTCCCCGTATCTGGAGGTGTTCAATGAGCGGATCCGTTTGAACGGAAACTGCATTGAGAACGCGGACCTGGCCACCTCCACGGAGCTGGTAAGCAGGATGGTAGACAAGATGCTGGCTCAGGGAATGTCGCATCCCACAGAATTTGAAATCGTAACGGCTGTGGCCATGGATTTTTACAAGCGCCAGAAGGCTGATTTTGTTATTCTTGAGGTGGGGATGGGGGGCCGGCTGGATTCCACCAATGTCATTGAGCGGCCATTGATATCCGTTATCACACCCATTGCCATGGATCATACGGATTACCTTGGGGACACAATCGAAAAAATTGCCGGGGAAAAAGCAGGCATCATCAAGAAAAAATCCCTGGTAGTATCCGCACCGCAACAGCCGGAGGTTCTGGAGGTTATTCAAAAAACGGCTGATGAGCTTCACGCCTGCCTGCTGGTATCAAATCCCGATGGCTTCACAATCAAGCAGGGCACCATAGAAGGAACAAGCTTTGATGCTGTTTTCGAAGACGAGAGATTTGATGATCTGGAGATTCATTTGGCAGGGAATCATCAGGTGATGAATGCCATGCTGGCTCTTACGGCTCTGAAAGCCATGAAGGACCGCCTGAACATGGTTATCCGTCGGGAATCTATCTACAAGGGCTTCAAGGAAACCCGATGGGCCGGACGCCTTGAGGTGCTGAGGAGCAACCCGCTGATCCTGATTGACGGCGCTCATAACGTTCATGGAGCAAAAAGTCTTTCAGGTGCGCTAAACCAATATCTTCCAGGACGAAAAGTGGTGGGTCTGATAGGCGTGCTTTCAGACAAAGACTTTGGCGGTATTCTGGATGAAGTGGTGCCCTGTTTGGACCGCGCCATCGCAACTGTACCGGACAGCCCACGGGCTCTCGGTGCAGAGGGACTGACAGAGGAGCTGAACCGGAGAGGACTGCCTGCCAAGGCGATACCGGAAATTGAAAAAGCACTTCAAACGGCGCTGGATGAACTCGGGCCGGATGAGGTGCTGGTGAGCTTTGGATCCCTTTATCTGATTGGACAGGTGAGAACCCTGATTCAGGCAATGAAGTGAAACTAGGTCCATGGTCGTGATTTTTATTTTCCATCATCATCCCGTTTAAGTTATAACAAATTGGGTATCAGAATAATACCATAGGGATGGAGGGATGATGATGGAAGTAAAGTTTATCTTTGAAATGGACAAGGGCGAATACAAGGTACCGGTGAGCAATGAGCTCTATATCAAGAACTTTGAATACTTCAAGGGGATGGGAATTTATGATGAGTCCCTTTGTAAGGAAAAGGCTCTGATCACCACCGGATTCAAAGTCATTCGCTCCAACGAACAGGTATAGAGAAGGCTCCCATACATTTGCGGCCCATGGCCGTTTTTTATTTGCGTAAATTGCATCATGGATCGCGAAAAGGCCCACTCAGGCAGTGCTTTCATCTGCTTAGAGCGGGCCTTGTTTCTACTTTTCGGTATCAAGTATTGCTGTTTCTTCGGGAATCAGGCTGCGGATCAGGGAGGCGTAGATGTCTGGGGCATTTTCTTTCCACTGTCTGCAAACGTCCTTTGCCTGACGGTTGGTTACCAGATTCAGTTCGATGTCAATCAGAGTGTGTCCGTGCTCTTCAACGCGGAGGTGAGCGATGTATTCCTGTTCGTTTACCTGGCGATACTCTGAAAGAATCTCGGCATCGCGGTAGATGGATCGTCTTTTAATGATCACTGCCTTGGCCATTCGATTTTTGATATCTTCAGGAATGCGGTCATTAAAAAAGCTCAGAGCATTGAGACCCTGGCTGGTTATCATATAATTCGGCGAAGCGCCCGATTCAGACACCTCTATCAAGGAAGTTTCAATAAGCTCCACAATATACTGCTGAAGCGTGAAGTAATCCACAAAATGCAATTCCATTACAAATTCTGTCAACTGGGTATTGGTAAGCGGCATCTTGAACTCAGATAAGATATGCAAAATCATTAGCTTGTGACGGGCTTCAATTTGGGAATCCTGGTCGAACATTTGCTCACTCCTTTTGCGAAATCCTTGATAGTATATCAAATAAATGGACGATAGTACAGCTATTAATGAAGGGGTGCCTCTGGCAAAAGTGTGTGGAATAGGGTATGCTAACCGGAGAAGAATATAGAACTGCGCCTAAGGGTCTTAATGGTGTAAGCGCTTTATCATCGGTCTTCTAATTCAAAATAAGGAATCAGGTCCATATGAACTTAAAATACAGAATTGCATGCTGCGGAATTGCAGCGGTATTAACGTTTTCCGGTTGTTCAAATAAAACGCCGGGAGCTCTGGAGCCGGAGACGGTTTCGAAGGAAACGGCTGAACAGGAAGCGCAAGTGATTTTACCTGACAATGTGAATGAAGCCGGTCGCATACCGGTTTTGATGTACCATCGGATTGCTGAATCGGATTCGGAATATGACCGTACTCCGGAGGCCTTCCGTCAAGATCTGGAGAGACTTTATAAGGAAGGGTACAGGCCCATAGCTCTTGGGGATTTCATTGAAGGAAACGTGGATGTCCCTGCGGGGCTCACTCCCTTTGTCATTACCTTTGACGATGGAGACAAGAGCCAGTATCAGGCCATGGAAGAGGGGGCTGCACCTACAGGGGATTGTGCGGTAGGCATTATGGAAGATTTCAGGGCCGAACACCCGGATTTTAATCCTCAAGCCACGTTCTTTGTCAACGGCGGCGTTCCCTTCGGTCAAAAGGAGAAGCTTCAGGAAAAACTGAAATATCTCACAGACAAGGGCTATACACTGGGGAATCACACATGGAGCCACGATAAGCTTTCCAAGCTCACGGCGGAGGAAATTGCCGTCACCGTTGGAAAGAATGCAGCGGCTGTGGAGGCCATTACCGGGAAACCGGTGAATTTGCTGGCCCTTCCTTATGGGATCCGTCCCAAGGAGGAGATGCCGATGAACGCGGTGATATCCGGCAGCTATGAGGGCATTGAATACCGAAATATCGGCATCTGCAATGTGGGATGGCAGCCGGAACTTCCGGCATATATGGTTGATTTCGATCCCATGGCGGTGAACCGCATCCGCTGCGGTGACGATGAAGGCGAAGCCGGGGATTGGCTGAAGCGCATGGAAAAAAACCCGGAAACCCGCTATATAAGTGATGGGGATCCCGGCATCATCACCGTTCCGGACTCCTTTAAGGATAAGGTAAGCAGCAGTGCGTTGGGAAAAAAACAGCTCCGTATAACCGAATAGGAGGCAGGGGATGGACTATCAGCAGTACATATGGGGTGCGGTGCTAATTCTGTTCATAATATTGATCAGTCTTCAATATACCCTGAACAGGATCTATGTGACGATGAAGGACATTCTGAAAGCCATTGAGCTTCTGGCAACGCGAATGAAATAAGCCGCTTGTGTGAAAACAGGCTATCAGATATAATTGTTCTAAGATTATTGTTTGAAATCTGTCGGTGCCATCGCATTGGATAATAGGGAAGAACGGTGTGATTCCGTCGCAGCCCACGCTACTGTAAGCCATGACGTGTCAGTGATTACCACTGGGAAACCGGGAAGGGATTGACATAAGGATGATTGGCAAGCCAGGAAACCTGCCGCAGATTGTTTGAAACGCTTCGTTGGGAGGTGCGTTCAGGCATGCCCACAGGCCATGTTTGTTAATCCCTGACTTGCAGTTGGGGATTTTTTGTATTCACTTTCAGGAGGTTAGCATGATTACGGAAAAACATCAGAATTTCAGCATGGATCGACAGGCAATACTCGTTGTAAGCTTTGGCACATCCTATGCGGAGACACGGGCAAAAACCATTGATGCCGTTGAAGCAGAGATTTCGGCAGCCTATCCCGGCTACGCGATAAGAAGAGCCTTTACCTCTAAAATGATCATTAAGGTACTGCGGCAGCGGGACAACATGATTGTTGATACCCCGGAAGAGGCCTTGAAAAAGCTTTATGAAGAGGGATATTCCACCGTGGTGGTACAGCCCCTTCATATCATTAACGGCTCAGAATACCACGACACCATCCGGATCTGTGAGAAATACCGAAGGGGTTTTCACCGATTCTCCGTGGGAGCTGCGCTTTTAAGTACCACGCAGGATTATAGACAGGTGATTGACATCATGCTTCAACATGCCCCGGAGCTGAAAGAGGATGAGGCCCTTCTTCTGATGGGCCACGGCAGTGTTCACAGTTCCAATGCCGCTTATCCGGCCTTGGATTACACCTTCAAGCAGACGGGCAATTCCCATGTGCATGTGGGCACCGTGGAAGGATACCCGGAGCTTCCGGAGGTGCTGGAAATGATGGCTCCCTACGGTTATAAAAAGGTCTACATGATGCCCTTGATGCTGGTAGCGGGGGATCACGCTCAGAACGACATGGCCGGTGACGAAGAGGATTCCTGGAAGACAATTCTGGAACAAAACGGCTATAAAGCGGAACCGATCCTCATCGGCATGGGCGAAATGCCGGAAATAAGAAAAATGTATGTGGCCCATTTGGAAGAAGCATTTGAGCGAATCCCTCAGGAGGTACTATGACGTATCCGGAAATCAATGTGATCAACCCCCAGGACATTGAAAGCAAGAGCATGATGATCATTGAATCTGAAATGGGCCCCCATTCCTTCACTTCTCTTGAGCTGAAGGTTGTAAAACGGGTTATTCATACCACTGCGGATTTTGAATATAAGGATCTGATTGTTTTTCATAACAACCCCTTGGAAAAAGCACTGGATGCGATACAAAAGGGCCGCAGTATCTATGCGGATACCCGAATGGCGGCATCCGGCATCAATGCCGGTGAGGTTAGCCGCTGGGGAGGCGAGGTGATCACGGCCATTCAGGATGCTTCCATTGCGGCGGAGGCCAAGGAACGGGGAATTACCCGATCCATGGTGGCCATGGAACAGATATGCCGGCGCCCGGATATCGGTATTTTTGCCATCGGGAATGCGCCGACGGCACTTTTCGTCCTGATGGAGCATATACGTCAGGGATTGGTGAAGCCGGATCTGGTAGTGGGGGTTCCCATCGGCTTTGTAGGAGCCGCGGAATCCAAGGAGGCACTGCTGGAGATTGATGTGCCAGCTGTGGTGATCAGGGGCCGCAAAGGCGGCAGTCCGGTGGCTGCTACGATTATCAATGCGTTGCTGTATGTCTTGCGGGAGGAAATAGAAAATGGAGCAGACCCTCGTCCGTGATGGGAAAGAACTGAAATATGGCTATACCACAGGTACCTGTGCTGCAGGAGCAACATTGGCCGCTGTCCTTTTTCTCGAAACAGGAGAAGCGCCCTTGGCGGTATCCATTGATACGCCCAAGGGTTGGCGGGTACCTCTGGAGGTGCTTGATCCCAAACGGGGTGAGGATTGGGCTCAAGCAACCATTCGCAAAGATGCAGGGGACGATCCGGATGTAACCCACGGACACCTTGTGGTTGCAACGGTGAAACGGAATACATCAGGAACGGTCTGTTTTTTCGCAGGAAAAGGAGTTGGAAGGATCACGCGACCGGGCCTCCAGATTCCGGTCGGCGAGCCGGCCATCAATCCGGTTCCCAGGAGGATGATCGAAGCTGTTCTAAAGCCTTACATAGATCCGGAAGCGGGATTCGATGTGACAATCGCCGTGCCGGAGGGTGAAGAAATCGCTAAAAAGACCTTCAATCCCCGACTGGGAATTGAAGGGGGGATTTCCATCATCGGAACCTCCGGAATTGTGGAACCCATGAGCGAGGATGCGTTAAAGGAATCTCTGGCGATTGATCTGAATATGAAAAAGGCCATGGGCTTGCGGCGCATCGTTATGACCCCCGGCAATTATGGCCGCGATATCGGTATTACCCTGGGCCTGTCTGAAGAACAGGTGGTGAAAACCAGCAATTTTGCCGGATTTATGCTGGACAGGGCTGCTGAGGCGGGCTTTGAGGAAATCCTCTGGGTGGGTCATATCGGAAAATTGGTCAAGGTAGCCGCAGGTATTTTCCAGACGCACAGCAGTATGGCCGATGGCAGATTGGAAACCCTGGGAGCCTGGGCCGGCGCCCAAGGGGCTCCGCAATCCCTTATCATAGAAATACTCCAGAGCAACACCACCGAAGAAGCAGTGGAAATCATTCATAAGGCGGGATTCGATTCGGTATTTCCGGTCCTTGCAAGGCGTGTCAGTGAACGGTCCATGGAACGGGTACAGAACCGACTGAAGGTTGGAACCATCCTTTTCACCCTGGAGCAGGGTGTGGTGGGAATGGACCATAACGGCAGAGTTATGCTGGAGGTGATGGGGCATGGAAAAGCAGATTAATGTAGTGGGCATCGGTCCCGGCAATCCGGACTGGCTGACTCCCATAGCCCGACGCATTCTTTCGGAATCCGATGTGGTTGTAGGAGGGCGCAGGCAATTGTCTGAGCTGTCCGGCATCATCAACGAATCCCGGCTCCTGGAGGGAAATTACGCCGAAACAGCCGCCTGGATCACCGAACATGCGGATACCCTGAGAATTTCTGTAGCGGTATCCGGAGATACCGGCTTCCACAGCCTCCTGGGTTATCTTCGCAAGCATCTGGAAGGTGTCCGGCTGAATGTCATCCCGGGGATCGGTTCACTGCAGTATTTTTTCGGGCGCCTGGGCCTGGGATGGGAAAAAGCAGTGCTCCTTAGTGCCCATGGAAGGGAGCTGAACCTGGAACCCTTCGACGGAAAAACGCTGGCGGGGATACTGACCGATACGGTTATGACGCCGGGGGCCATTTCATCGGAGCTGATGCTGCTGGGAAAGGACGCGCTGTGGATGGCAGTGGGGGAAAATCTGTCCTATGAGAATGAAGCCATAACCATCGCTCCCATCGAGGAAATTCAGACGATGCTCTTTGAACCGCTGAACGCGGTGATCATACTGCCGGCAGAGCTGGCAGCCGTTCTAAAGGAGCGGTGAACAAGTCGATATATTGATAGCCACGGATAACACGGATTTCCACGGATTAGTCAGTAAGGCGTTCTGTCACGAGAACATGATCATATACTATTATTCGTAGGAGTGGCCTCATTTGATAGGCCAGATCATCCCTTTTTCATCCGTGAGAATCCGTGTTATCCGTGGCAAATGGTTTATCTCCATGGGTCTAAGAAAGGACGGTATACATGCATAATTCCGATTATCGCGCAGGGTTCCTGCCTGACAGTGCTTATCAGAGGGGTTCTGTTCCGATGACAAAGGAAGAGGTTCGCTGGCTGTCCCTCCTGAAGCTTCGCATCGGCGCCGGGGACTCGATACTGGATATCGGTGCAGGAACTGGGTCGGTTACGGTGGGGGCGGCACTTCTGGCACATCAGGGAAGTGTAACCGCAGTGGAGAGAAACCCGGAAGCTGTCGAACTGATACGGCTCAACGCTGAAAAAGCAGGTGCGGGCAATATTCATGTACTGTCAGGGGCTGCCCCCGAGATTCTGACGGGGCTCACCATGTTCAACGGAATATTCATAGGGGGCAGCGGAGGGAATATGGGGGCTTTAATCGACTGGTGCGCTCTGCATCTGTGCCCCGGGGGCCGTATGGTCATCAACACGGTGACCCTGGAAAATGCCGCAGAGGCATCCCTCCATGTCAAGAATGGCTCATTTGAAGAGATTGAAATGATACAGGTATCCATAGCCCGTGGACGAAATGTCGGTAGCCTCACCATGATGGAGGCCCATAACCCGGTTATGATCCTGTCGGCAACCAGGAGGAAGGATGAAAGGTAAATTTTACGGCATCGGTGTAGGACCGGGAGATCCGGGTCTGATCACCATGAAGGCGGTTGAATTGATTGGCAGGGCAGATGTGATTGTGTGCCCGGAATCGAAGAAGGACGAGGGCAGCATTGCCCTGAAGATAGCGGAGAATTACATACGGCCGGGAACGGAGATGCTTACCCTGGTATTCCCCATGACGGCGGACCGTGAGGTACTGGAGACCGCATGGCGAGCCAATGCCCTTCGTATTCACCAGGAAACGGAACAAGGAAAGACTCTGGTGTTTCTAACCCTGGGGGATCCCACGGTTTTCAGTACCTATATGTATATGGTGCCTTATCTGTTAGAACAGGGAGTGGCCGTAGAAACCATCCCCGGCATCACCTCCTTTACCGCAGTGGCATCCCGAATGAATATACCTCTTACCCTGGGCCACGAAACCCTGGCGGTGGTGCCTCTGGAAAAGGGCTGCGGCAATGCCCGGGCGGCCCTGGAGAGCTTCGACAACTGCGTCATCATGAAGCCCTCCCATGACAGTGTGGCCCTGGCGGCACTGCTGACGGAGATGGGCCTGGAGGATAAGTTCGTGCTTATCAGCCGCTGCGGCAGTGAAGAAGAGGCCCTGTGTACGGATATCAAGGATATCGCCGCAGGCAATGTGCCCTATCTTTCGACGATGATTGTTAAAAAAGGAGGTCTTACCCTTGGCTGAGGTGATATTTGTAGGAGCAGGCCCCGGTGATCCGGAGCTGATTACCATAAAGGGGCAGCGGGCGGTGGAAGAGGCCGATGTAATCATTTATGCCGGCTCCCTGGTGAACCCGGAGGTGCTGGCAAAGCGAAAAGTCGGCACACCGGTGCATAACAGCGCTGAAATGACTCTGGATCAGGTAATCGCTGTGATGCGGGAAGCCTTCGCAGAAGGTAAAACCGTAGCACGTGTTCATACCGGAGATCCCAGTATCTATGGTGCTATCCGTGAGCAGATAGACCGGTTGGATGAATTGGGCATACCCTGCAGGGTCATCCCCGGCGTCAGCAGCTTTGTGGCTTCCGCCGCTGCGCTTCGCCGCGAATTCACCCTGCCGGAGATATCCCAGACCGTTATCTGTACGCGGCTTGAAGGCCGGACCCCGGTACCGGAGGCCGAGCAGCTGGAAAAGCTGGCTTCCCATCAAGCCTCCATGGCTATCTTTCTTTCAGTGCAGATGATTGATGAAGTGGTGGCGCGACTTTGCACCCACTATAGCCCGGATACCCCGGTGGCCATTGTTGAAAAAGCCACTTGGCCGGATCAGCGGATCATTCAGGGTACCCTGGCAGACATTGGAGACAAGGTACGGGAGGCCGGCATACGGAAAACCGCGCAGATTCTTGTGGGCCGATTTCTGGGGGATGAATATGCCCTGTCGAAGCTGTATGACCCGAATTTCACTCACGAATACAGGAGCGCCAAATAATGAAAATCGCCATACTCTCTGTTTCAAGAAAGGGATTTGCCCTGTCTAAAAAACTGACGGAGAGTTACCCGGAGGCTGTGGTTCACACCTCTGGTTCATGGCGCGAAAGTGACTCCCAGGCCATTGTTCCAGATCTTAAAGCTTTAACGGGAAAGCTGTTTGACCAGATGGATGCCCTGATCTTTGTTATGGCGTCCGGAATTGCCGTGCGGATGATTGCGCCGTACCTGAAGGGGAAGGATTCGGACCCGGCGGTGTTGGTGATGGACGATCAGGGTAAATGGGTGATCCCTCTGCTTTCCGGCCATATAGGCGGCGCCAACGAACTGGCGGTGACAATTGCGGGCCGGCTTGGAGCCCAGGCAGCGGTTACCACGGCTACCGATGGGGAAGGACTCACCGCGGTGGATATGCTGGCAATAAGCCGGAACTGTGCCATCGCCAGTCTTGAATCGGCCAAGCGGGCAACAGCAGCGTTGTTGGAGGGAGAACAAATCGGGGTCTGTTCATGGAAGCCGGGGGCGAATCTCCTTCCGGAGGGATATTATGCGGTGTCGTCCCGTCCATTGGGAAGTGATGGCTGGCGGGTTCTCATCACACCGTATGCGGTGGAGCCGGAAGCAAAAGAGGTTTGGCTGATTCCCCGGTGTATTACCCTGGGAATGGGGTGTCGCAAGGATGCAGACTATGATGCTATTATGAAGCTGGTTGAGGAAGGGCTTGCTGAATTGGGCTTGGATCGGAGAGCGGTATCCAAAATCGCTTCTATCGATTTGAAGGCCCGGGAGCCCGGCCTGAACCGATTGGCGGAAGTCTTGAAGGTTCCCTTGGTTACCTATCCGGCGCAAGTATTGGAACAGGCGGCATCCGAGTGTGTACAATCGAAATTTGTAAAAAGTGTTACCGGTGTGGGGGCCGTATCGGAACCGGCCGGCGCTGTTGCCTCCGGGGGCAGGTGTCTGCTGCCGAAACGGGCGTTGAACGGCATTACGTTATCAATTTGGGAGGACTGCTGACATGCAGACTGGAATCATACGCGTGGTAGGAATAGGACCCGGCAGCGAAGAACTGATGTCGCCCAAGGCCCATAAGGCTTTGGAAGCTTCGTCGGTAATTGTGGGCTATTCCGCCTATATCGAATTGGTTGAACATCTTCTGGAAGGAAAGACGGTGGTTTCCTCCGGTATGAGGCGGGAGGTGGACCGCTGCCAGCAGGTGCTGAAATATGCTCTGGAAGGGCAGGACACTGCTCTGATCAGCAGCGGCGACGCCGGAATTTACGGGATGGCGGGAATTATGCTGGAGCTGGTTCAACGGGAGGGTCATGACATCCAGGTGGAGATCGTACCGGGAATCACCGCTTCCCAGGCAGCAGCAGCTGTTTTGGGGGCCCCGCTGATGCACGATTTTGTCACCATTAGCCTCAGCGATCTGATGACGGAGTGGAGCGTTATTGAAAAGCGTCTTCATGCCGCCGGAGCAGGGGACTTTGTGGTGTGTCTCTACAACCCCAAGAGCAAAGGCCGCCCCGACCATATTCTTCGGGCTCAGGAGATCCTGCTGCAGTATAAGCGGCCGGAAACCCCGGTGGGCATCGTGCGCAATGCTGCCAGGGAAGGGGAAACCGCAACCATCAGCAGGCTGGATTGCTTCACCGAGTGTGAAATAGATATGTTCTCAACGGTGATCATCGGAAACCAGGCAACATACACCCATAAGAACCGAATGATAACACCCAGGGGGTACACCCTGTGATTCTGGTTATGTCAGGCACCTCCGACGGGAATGATCTTGCCGCAGCCATTCAGAAAAGAGGCTTTCCGGTACTTGTTACGGTTACCAGCGCCTACGGGGAATCCCTGGCTGTGGAGCATGGCCTGAATGTGCATGTGGGTCCCCTGGATGCGGATGCCCTCCTCCAAATCATTGAACAAAATGCTGTGAGGCTGCTGGTCGATGCCACCCATCCCTATGCGGTTCAGGCGTCGCTTACGGCAATGGAGGCATCACAGAGAACCGGAATACCTTGTTTCCGTTACGAAAGGCCACTAAGTACAGCAGATGAACCGTTCCTCCTCTCGTTTTCAACGATTGAAGCCCTGTGCGACGCTGTGGGGAATGAAGCAGGGAATGTTCTGCTCACCCTGGGTAGCAATCAGTTGCCATATTTCAGCAGCTTAGAGAATAGGGACCGCATTTATATCCGGATGCTGCCTGTGCCGGCACTAATCGAAAAATGTCTGGAGCTGGGATTCAGAGCGGACCATATTCTTGCAATGCAGGGGCCCTTCAGTGCAGATTTAAACACGGCCCTTATCCGACAGTGGGACATATCCGTGATGGTTACAAAAGACAGTGCGTCTCCGGGCGGATTTGCTGAAAAGCTGGAAGCGGCACGGCTCACAGGAACGCGGATGTTTCTGCTTAAAAGGCCGGAAATAGCCTATGTAAGGGCATACAGCGCTGCGGAACCCTTACTGGAAAGTATAGAAGATTTATTTCGGGTGTAAGCAAGTCCTGAAATCCCCTTAATACTGGGGATTTTCTGTTTTTTTTGAAAGCTTATGCTACAATCAGGGTATAACCATGGTAGTGCTGATCCGTAAACTGGATAGTAATGACCTCATCATTACTGATATACAGGCCGGGAGAGGAATTGTCATGAAAAAGAGAGCGAGTATCACAACAGAGAAATCAGCTGAGAACGGTCTGGTTTCTACACCAACGTGCGTACCGGGATACTACAATGAATTTTTTACCAAATCCCCGGTGGCAACTGCGCTTTTAGACAATAATGATATCATTTTGGAGGTTAACCCGGCATTTCACCTATTGTTCGGGTATGCTCCCGAGGAAGTGGTGGGGCGTGCCATCAATTCGGTGATTGTTTCAGATAGGCTTAGGGCAGAGGCTGAGAGTTGTTCTTCCCGCTCCATCGCCGGTATCTGTGTACATATAGAAACAACCCGGTCCCATAAAAGCGGCGAGGATATCCCTGTGAGCATTCTCGCCTATCCCGTCTACACGAGAGATCAAAAAGCGGCTGTTTATGCCACCTACACCGATCTGCGGGAGCGAAAACTTTACGAACGGCAACTCAGTGTTTTTTCCCGTATTCTGGAGAAAAGCACCGAAGCGGTATGTATATTCAATGAAAATGGAACCATTGCATGGGTTAATCAAACCTTTCATGATCTCATAGGACCTTATGAGGACCAATGGATTGAAACCCTTTCTGAGTTAAGCGTTCTCGGACAGGACATTTTTGATGAGATAATGGAACGTCTGAACAGTGGGTGCTCCTGGCGGGGCGATGTTCAGGCAACCAGTCTGGACGGAAGAACCTTCACTGCATGGGTGAATGCTTTTGAGCTTGAGGCCAATGCATTTAATACGAAGGAGCATGTGCTGCTGATCAATGACATCTCTGATTTGCGTCAAAAGGAAGAACGACTGGATTTTCTATCCTACAAAGATGAGCTGACCGGCCTAAGCAACAGGGCTCATTTCACTGAGGAGTTTCGTGCCATGGTCTTCAGTGCGGCTGCGGAAGAAGAGATGGCACTCCTGTTTGTCGATCTGGATGAGTTTAATCTGATAAATGTGAACAACAGTCATGCTGCCGGGGATATGATCCTTAAACATATGGCAGAGCTGTTTAAATCCAGTCTTCGTGATTCGGACCTTTTGGCCCGATATGGCGGAGATGAATTTGTAATTGCTCTCCGGGGAAAAAATGTAGATCAGCTGGTTGAAAGGGTTGTTAATCGAATCGTTCAAAAGCTCAAAACACCGATTTTTATAAACAGCATCGAAATTAATATGACGGTGAGTATCGGTATATCCATCTATCCTCAGGACGGTATTGATGGTAATGCTCTGATACGCCATGCAGAAATGGCCATGGCTGACGCAAAAAGGGAGCACAGCAATTCAATAAAGTATTATAATTCCAGCATGAGAGAACTGGTTCGCGACGCTTACATCATGAAAACATCTCTTCGCAACGCAATCCGTGACGGAGAGATTTATCTGGCCTATCAGCCCATTGTGCATACCGCAACTGGGAGAGTGATGGGGATGGAGGCCCTGGCTCGGTGGCAGAATCCCAGACTGGGGTTGGTATCTCCAACACGCTTCATTCCGGTGGCAGAGGAAGCGGACTTGATCGGAGAAATTGGCGAATTTGTCGTTTCGGAGGCCTGCTGTCAGTTGGTACGACTGAAAGAACTGGGTTATGGCACTCTTTTTATCGCTGTCAATGTATCTGCCAAACAACTGAAGGACAAGAATTTTATTACCACAGTGGCACGGTCCCTGGCGGAGTATGACGTTAATCCCAAGCTGTTGGAAATCGAAGTGACCGAGAGCGTTCAAGTGGAAAATGTAGAGGCCAGTGTAGATAAGCTGAATCAACTGAAAGCCATGGGGCTCAGCATATCCATCGACGATTTTGGCACCGGGTATTCCTCCATGGCGCAGCTAAGCAGGCTGCCCTTGGATAAACTCAAGATTGATAAATCATTTATAACCGATATGAACAGCAATCTGTCACTTATCGGCACCATAATCGGGATGGCTCAAAATCTTCGTCTGAAGGTTGTGGCCGAAGGGGTTGAAACAGAGGAACAATATTTAAATCTTAAGGAATCCCGTTGTGATTTTATCCAGGGCTATTATTTTTCAAAGCCCCTTTCCCCGGAGGAACTGCTGAAGATGCTGGAACATAATTCTAAAGAGGAAGCGGTCACATGATTGCTATCGCACAGATAACAGAAACATTGCAACAGGTTGCCGACGCCATTGCCAGTATTACCGATGTCGATGTTCTCATTGTTGACAATCGATTGAAACGACTGGTAGGCACCGGCATTCTGTCGAAGGATCTCAATACCCCTGTGGACCAGGGGTCTGTTTTTGCATATGCGCTTAAGAAGAGCGAATCCTTTATCATCGAAGACCCCCGTACCCATGAAGCCTGCAAATCCTGCGGAAGGAAAGAGGATTGCGAAGAAAAGGCCGAGCTTTGCTGTCCAATCACCATCGGAGGAGAGGTTGCCGGCGTAATTGGGCTCATTGCCTTTAATGAATCCTCAAGGGTCAAGCTGCTGGAACGGAAAAACAGCTATCTGGCATTTGTGAAGCAAATGGCGGATCTGATCGCGTCAAAGGCATTGGAGGACCATCGGCTTAAGGAAACGGAGAAGCTGGCAATGGAACTCCGGACACTGGTTGAGGAAATCGTGCAGGGTGTACTGATAACCGATGCCCAGGGAAGAGTTATACACAGCAATCGGCTGGGATGCAGCATCCTTCAGATCACACCGGAGGTGAATCTTCGGGAGTACCTGCCGGAATCCTGTCTGGACGCCCACGGCCTGAAAGTTGGAAGACACACGTTCATACTTCCCAAGAGCAAAGGAAGAGTGCTGTGTACAATCAAGGCCATCCATACAGGGACCAGGCAAACGGAATATCTGGTGATGGTTGAAAAGTTGAAGGATGTACTGAAAAGCGTTAACCAGATGATCGGTTCAGCAGTGTATACGGAGTTTTCAGAAGTTATCGGGAAAAGCCCAGCCATTATGAGCAGTCGTCTAATGGGGGAAAAAGCAGCCCTTGGAGACAGTACAGTTCTTATATTGGGTGAAAGCGGAACCGGAAAAGAGCTGTTTGCCCGGGCTATCCATACGGCCAGCGCCCGAAGAAGTGAAGCGTTTATTCCCATCAATTGTGCTGCGATACCGGACCATCTTTTAGAAAGTGAACTTTTTGGGTATGAAGAAGGAGCGTTCACCGGAGCGAGGAAGGGCGGTTATATCGGAAAATTCGAAATGGCCGATCGTGGGACCCTTTTTCTTGATGAAATCGGCGATATGTCTCTCCATCTGCAGACTAAGCTTTTAAGGGTGCTGGAAGAGCGGGTTTTGGATAAGATAGGATCCAGAGAACGGATTCCCATCAATGTACGCATCATCGCGGCAACCCATCAAAACCTGGAAAATCAGATCAAACAGGGTACATTTCGTGAGGATCTCTACTACCGGCTTCATGTGATCCCTCTTAAACTGCCGGCTCTTCGGGACCGCCGGTCGGATATACCGATTCTTACAGAATATTTTGTCCACGAAATCTGTGCGAACCGCAGCCTTCCGGACATGAGGCTGGATGACTCCGTAAAGCGGATATTGATGGATTGGGAATGGCCCGGTAACGTTCGCGAGCTTCAAAATACACTGTCCTATGCGCTGCAAATGGCAACCGGCAGGATCGTTACCTGCGACGATCTTCCTGAACGTTTTCGAACAAGGAACAGTGTCCTTGAGGGCTGTGAAGATACCCGATATTTTGACGATGCAGAGCGTGGCGACAATCCGGGCAGGATTATTCCTCTGGGGCAGCTGGAACGGGAAGCGATACGCAGGGCGCTGTTGATACACGGAAAGGACATCGAAGCAGCGGGCAGAGCCCTGGGGATAAGCCGTGCCACGCTTTATCGCAAAATCAAGGAGTATGGCAATGAGTGAAGACCGTCAAGAAATCTAAAAGAAAAGAGAGTGTCATGTCAAAAGCAGATAAACCGGTAAAATTGAAGATACGAAATAAATATCTGGAGCGGTACCATAAAGGCTATCCTGTCCTGCTCCGCGACGCCATTGAAAACCCGGAGGCGCTGAAAAAGGAAGGGCAGATCGTAAGGCTGTACGATGAGAAAGACCGTTTTCTTGCCGTGGGGTACTATGGTATCCAGAATAAGGGCATGGGATGGCTTTTGGACAGGGATGAAAGGACGGTTATTGATAAGGGCTTCTTCAAAGGAAAGCTGATCAAGGCCATCGGTTTCAGGAAGACGTTATTTGAATCAGAAGACACCACTGCATTCCGTGTTTTTAACGGCGAAGGGGACGGTATCGGCGGTCTGATCATCGATTATTACGACGGATACTACGTGTTCAACTTCTACTCTGTTGGGATTTATGCATTCAAGGACACCATACTGGATGCGTTTAAGGAAGTGGCGGGCTATAATGGCATCTACCAGAAGAAACGGTTTGATACGGCGGGCAAATACATAGATGAAAATGATTTCGTAGCCGGCTACGAGGCGCCGGAACCCCTGATCGTTAAAGAAAACGGAGTTTGTTTTGCTACCTATATGAATGATGGCGCCATGACCGGCGTTTTTCTGGATCAACGGGATGTAAGAAGAACCATCCGAGACATATACGCTGACGGCAGAACCGTATTGAACACCTTCTCCTATACGGGGGCCTTTTCGGTCTTTGCGGCACTGGGAGGAGCGATAAAAACCACCAGTGTAGACCTGGCCAACCGCAGCCTTCCTAGAACCAGCGAGCAATTCCTGGTAAACGGAATCGAACCGGAGACTCAGGAAATACGGGTGGAGGACGTATTCAACTTTTTCCACTATGCAGGTCGCAAGGGAATGACCTATGGGATGGTGATATTGGATCCCCCCAGCTATGCCACATCAAAGGACTATACCTTCTCAGCAGAAAGAGACTATACAGCCCTTTTGAAAGAAGCCATCGCGATCACTAACCCGGATGGCATCCTTGTGGCATCAACCAATTGCAGCGCATTCGATATGAAACGGTTCAAGAGTTTTGCGGATAAAGCCTTTGATGCATGTGGCCAGTCCTATGAAATTCTGCATGAATTCGGCCTTCCGGAAGATTTCAAAACCATCAGCGAATATCCTGAAGGAAACTATCTGAAGGTTATCTTTATAAAGATCAAGGGTGCTCACAAAACGTAAGTGGAGGAACGGATCTGATGAAGAGAGCATTGGCGATTCTTCTTGCAATTACCATGGTGTTTTCTTTGAATGGCTGCGGGAATCCTCCTTCGGAATCGGAGGCTCCGGGGTCAGAAGAAATACGGACATCCGAAACGGAAGTACCTAAGACCAGTCCCGATCCGGCACAGAATAGCTCAGAAGAGAATGGGGAACAAAATCCACGGGGAGTTCCTCTGGTTGTCAGCAATATTGCTGGCTGGAACCATCCCATCAAAAATGTTTTGGAAGGGTTTGGGTTTTTCATCGTAATGATTGAATTATATCAAGAGAGAACGTATCCCGTTATTACGGTTGACTCTGTGGAGATCGGCTATAACGAGGCAACCCACGGGGAATACGTGGCTTTTCTTACGGAAGCAGCCCGGATAAACGGTTATTGGGATTATGCGGTCTATAACAGAACCATGGGGCAGCGGTTTGAAGTGACATGTAATCAAGAAAACAAACGGGTAACGGGCATAACCGTGAATGGAATAGCCGTAGACATGAATGTGCCTGCTAAATCAGATGAAAAGGACCTCCATCCCGCAGATGCCCTGGTGATGGAGTACCTGATGGAGCAGGTTCCTGAAATCGTTGAATTCAATAGCCGGGTACAGGAATACAATCAGTCGAACAAAACCTCAGGGAAACCCATTATGCGAATTGACAGCACTCCGGACAGCAACGGGGTCACACCCTATGAAAAGGATTATTATGCGGTTTATATTGGAGAAAGCTTGGACAACCATACCAATCGGTGGGCAACATTCCTTGTTCGTAAAGATCTTAAGGAAATTCTTGCGGATGATCCCCTCACAGGGCAGTACATCACTCTTCCATTATGGCGCGAAGCTCAGGTACACTAAAAAAGGCGTTCACGTTGCTGTAGAAGCAGTTACGTGAACGCCTGACTGTTTTGTGAGAGGGAATTAGATGTGGAACTTATCTATTTCCTTATTCAGCTCCAGGGAGATATCATTGAGTTTTTCAGCAGAGCGTGCCACTTCTTCAACAGCAGAAACCTGTTGCTCCATAGAGGCGGTTACTTCCTCAGAGGCAGCAGCCGTTTCCTCCGAAATTGCAGAGATGTTCTCAATACTGGCAACAATGGCATCCTTATCTTTAGTAAGATGGGATACAGAATCTCCAATCTGTCGAATCTTAGAGGAAATCTCATGATACGAAGTTGTTATGGAGTTAAAGGAACTGAATACGTTGGACACCGCTGTGTTCTGTTCTCCGGCAATGGATTTTAGCTCAGCCATGCTTTCGGTAGACTTATTGCTGTCCGCCTGAATGTTTGTTACAATGCTCCGGACCTGATCCGCAGATTTTGCAGACTCCTCGGCCAGTTTACGGATTTCCTCTGCGACTACGGCAAAGCCTCTGCCGTGTTCTCCGGCCCGTGCAGCCTCAATGGAGGCGTTAAGCGCCAGAAGGTTCGTTTGTACAGATATAGCGGAGATTGCATCAAGAATGGTGCCGATTTGCTGAGTTTTCTGGTGAAGCTGTGTTATAACCGCCTGGATGTGATCGTTGGCTGCATTGGTGGACTCCGTTTTAACCTTGAGAACATTTACCGCATCAACACCGGAATCATTTGCCCGCATTAATTCAGCAGCTGCCAGGAGCATATGCTCGGTATTACCGGCCAGGGCTTCAAAGCTGTCAGACAGGGTTTTTCCAATGATAGCCCCTTGCTCAGCGTCCAGAGCCTGATCCTGAGCACCCTTGGCGATTTCATCGACGGTTTTGGCCACTTCGTCAGCAGCTGCGCTGGTTTGTTCCGAGGTTGCCGCAAGGTTTTGTGATGCCATGGTCAGTTCAGATGAAACAGATTTAATATTCTGGATCAATGAACCCAGATCCTGCACGGTCTGGTTGTAGATTTCACCCAGTTGACCGATTTCGTCTTTAGAACGAACGACAAGCTTTTGCGTGAGATCCCCATGGGAGAGATATTTCATGTAATTGGTCAATTCCAGGATGGGATTAACAAATCCATTGGCACTGAGGATTGACACGACCACCGTAAGGATCAGGGTTACTGCTGCAGCGGCAAAAAATCCCATAATCAGTTGATTCAATGGATCGTTAAACACCTTGGGAGGTATTGCAAAGGCGAAGGTCCATCCATTTTCATGGATGGGGGCAACGACAAACCATTTGTCGGTACCGTCATAGTCTTTGTGTCTTTCAATTTTTGCAGCGTCCTCACGTAGGGCGGACATATCCTTAAAAAGTCCTCCCGCTGCCTCGGTGATGGGGATCAGCTTTTCTTCGGTAGGCTGGAATTCCTTGTTAGGGTGAACAACAAAATTCTTGTCGGCATCCAGCAGGAACGCATAGCTTCCTTCGCCGGCTTTAGCCTGTTCAACCAAGGTGGTCAGAAAATCAACATAGATGTCGGCAGCACCGATGCCGATGACGGCCCCGTCTTTAACAATGGGGCGGGCGACGGTGATGATCATCTTATTGGTGGTCACATCAAGGTAGGGAGCGGTGTAAGCGAGGCCGTTCTTGGCCAGTGCAGCAGTGTACCAATCCCGGGTGGTGCAGTCGTAATCACTGTCTGGCACCCAGCCGTCTCCAGAAATGAAGCGCTTGTCGCTAAAACCGGCATAGAAGCTGATAATTTGGGAGTTTTCTTTCTGTTTAGCCTGGAAATAGCTGAAGAGATAGGATGAATCATAATTGCCCACATTCTGCATATCGTTGACCATCTCTGAAACCATTTTTCCCTGGGCCATTGTCCAGCCATTGATCTGCTCACCATAAACCATCGCAGACTGAATGGATTCCTCCTTTGAGACGTTCAATACGATTTTCGAGGACAGATAATAGCTGATCCCCATCGCTATGGCAAGACAGGCGATGCTTAACAGGCAGTTTGATAGAATGAGTCGCATTCGAATACTTTTCATAGGGTTCCCTCCGATCACTAAACATTAACGGTTGTGTATATTTATATATTACAATCAGAAGAAAAGGATATCAAGGCTTAAGTTAAATGAAAGAATTGCTTAACTATTTAATAAATTCTATATAAATCAGATCTGGTAATTGGATTCTAAATGGGTTATAACATAGGAAGGGTTCATATTGCTTTATTCTGTATAGCTGAGAAGCAAAAATAGAAGGAGGAAACATACATGTCTGGTTCTGTAAGAACAGAAATAAAAATCGGGGCAAAGGTGTTGATTGTATTGAAGGAAGATCAACGGACAGGAAAACTGACAGAGGGAGAGGTTCAAAACATCCTTACCAACAGCCCCAAGCATCCCCATGGGATAAAAGTAAGGCTGACTTCAGGCCTGGTTGGCCGGGTAAAGCAGATCCTATAGAATGCCAACGGATGAACGACCGGCTTCATCCCCGGCGGTAATAAAGAATGCCGTTTTCAAGCTGCTTTTTGGAAAGCCCGGTTGCAGTCAGGTGCTCCAGGTGCGATAATGCTTCACCGGCAGCGAACCATTTTTGATTGGCGGGAAATAGCTCCCAGCTTTCTATCCGAAGGTCCCATTTCATGGATGCAGCAATCTGGCGTACGGTTTTAGGTCCGGAATCCAGAATAGCCATGATCTCCGCCAGCCGCTTCACATGGTGCCCCTTCAACTCATCAATCCTTCGGGTGTGGTCCCTAAGGATATTCCGGTGGGCTGTAAAGCAGTAATCCACACACAACGGACGTACCTTATCCAGGCTATTCAGATAAACAGCCAGTATGTCCTGCTCAAATCCCCAAAAGGCAATGTTGGGGGTGATTCTGTCCAGAATGTGGTCGCCGCTGAAAAGAAGCTGTTTATCAGCCTCATACAGCCCGATATGACCCGGGGTATGCCCCGGTATATCCAAAACAGAGAAGCGGAAGTCCCCTAGGTCAATCACATCACCTTCAACCAACAAATGGTAATCCACCGTTTCCTTGGGGCAGTATTTGAATCCGGGGTGTTCCTCAAAGGTTATGTGGTCCTGAGCCATTCCCATTAAAAGGTTCAGCTCTTCGAATTTTTTCCAGTAGCTCCGACGGGTCATCTCATTGAGCAGCGCTCCATCTTTTTTTCCGGTGTACACGGTCATTCCTACCTTTCCCAAATGGGCTGCCAGTCCGGAATGATCCGAGTGAAGGTGGGTTACAAGAAGATCGGTCTGATCTCTGGTCATCTTCAGCTCATCCATGGCATCCAAAAGGGTTTTACGGGTATCCTCGGTATTGAAACCGGTGTCGATGATCAGATTACGGACCGATCCTTTTATCAGGTACGTGTTAATGACGCGGAGGGGGTTGTCAGGCAGCTTCAGCTCCAGTTGGTAGACGGAGGGATATACGTTCGTAAGCATAGGATCTCCTGTTCAGGCATAAGATTTTGATAGTGCAGATGGATGCATTGTCATTATATAATCCGGCAGGATATTTGAACAGTGCTGCTCAAGGGCTGTGATATAATACTCTCTGGCAGGCACCGAATAAAGGAGACTGAAAATGAATGGATTTTTAGAAAAAACCTATGAGGGTGACGTGTTCACTGATATGAACTCGGATTTTTCCGCAGGGACCGGCATTGAATTTTACAACTGTCATTTTCTGCGATGTGACTTCACCTCTGTTGATTTCTCATACTCGCGATTTGAAAAATGCATCTTTGAGAACTGCAATCTGTCGTTGACGCGTTTTTTCGACAGCCGCCTTCTGGGACTGGAGTTCGTCCAGTGCAAGCTGGAGGGGATTTCCTTCGACAAATGTGATTCCTTTGCGCTCAGCATCGGCTTTAACAGCTGCCGCATAAGCAATTGCAACTTTACAAAGCTGAATCTGAAGAAAACAAAGTTCGCCGATTGTGATATCCTGGAAACGGATTTCATCAGCGCACAGCTCTCGGAGGCGGATTTCAGCGGTTCATCCCTGGCAGGGAGCACCTTTGAAAACTGTGACCTCACCAAGGCGGTCTTTACCAGTGCCCGACATTACAGGATAAACCCGCAGATTAACAAGGTTAAAAAAGCGAGGTTTTCGATACCGGAAGTCGTGGGTCTCCTCAGCACCCTGGATATTGTCATCGAATGACGGAAAGGGTAGAATCCAATGCAGGTTAATAAAAAAGCGGTATTTGCCATTGCCATACTGGGGTCCTTCATAGGGCCGTATACCGGTTCCTCTGTGAACGTGGCCCTGCCCACCATTGGCAAGGAGTTGTCCATGAGCACGCTTCAGCTGGGCTGGGTGCAGCTGGCCTATCTTCTTGCAACGGCAATGTGCATACTTCCCCTTGGACGAACAGCCGATATGCTGGGCCGTAAAAGGGTGCTTTTATGGGGCACTCTCTCCTTCATGGTCATGTCACTCCTCTGCAGTGCCTCGGTCAATGCGGTCATGCTCATTGCCAGCCGCACGCTGCAGGGGATATGCGGTGCAGCCATGGCCGTTTCCATCGTCGCCATGGTAAGCTCCGCGTTTCCTCCCGGAGAGCGGGGAAGCGTTCTTGGTCTTACTGCAGCGGCAACCTACACGGGTCTTTCGGCCGGCCCTTTTCTGGGAGGGGTTCTGACCGGTCAATTGGGGTGGAGAAGTGTGTTTTGGGTCATTATACCGATTTGCCTGACCATGGGATTTCTTCTCATACAATTGAAGCAGGAATGGAAAGAGGATGAAAACGAGCCCTTCGATGGCAAGGGGGCTGTGATATACGGTACAGGAATCCTGTGTCTGATGGGGGGACTGACACTGATCACAGAGCCAAAGGGGCTGTTGATTCTGGCTCTGGGAGTTACGGCACTTTTGCTTTTTTGGCATATAGAAAAGCGGACAGAAACCCCCATGCTGGACATCCGGCTTCTGAGCTTGAATCCGGTGGTGCTGTATTCCTCAGTGGCAGCTCTTGTCAATTACTGTGCAACCTTTTCAGTGGGCTACCTTCTCAGTCTTCAAATGCAGTCGGTGATGGGGTACAGTCCTCAGCTGGCCGGACTGGTCCTTGTTTCTCAACCGGTTATACAAGCCTTGGTTTCTCCCGTCGCAGGAAGGCTGTCCGACCGGTATGATGCCGGGGTTGTCGCATCTGCGGGGATGGCATTGACCACCTTGGGGCTGGCTGCTTTTGCGGTTATGCCTTCGGACCGGGTGGAGCTGATGATTCTTGTGCTGGGACTGATGGGTTTGGGGCTTGCCCTATTCGTATCTCCGAACACAAATGCCATCATGAATGCTGTTGAAAAGCGTCATTACGGGGCGGCCTCCGGAATATTGGGCACTGCCCGTTCTTTGGGGCAAGCCTTCAGCATGGGACTTACCGCCCTGGTTATGACGCTGTTCATGGGGAACGGGGTAATGAGTCCTGCTTCCCAGCATACGTTTACGGTCAGCTACCATGTGAACTTCGGGTTGATGACAGTTCTTTGCTTTATCGGGATATTTGCATCCCTTGCCAGACGAAAAGACCGATTGAATGGCGATAAAGCACCAAAAAATTAAGCCCTTTAGCCGCAGATGAGGGCGTATGAAGGGTGTATCGCTGTTCTTTTAAAACATCAGAGAAAGAGAAAACTATGAGAATCGAAAAATGGCATGAAAAACATCTTCTTATTGATATGCGCAAAGCTGTCGAGGAATTCGGCATGATAAAACCGGGAAGCCGCATTCTTATCGGCATATCGGGAGGAAAGGACAGCATCGCCATGGGCCTGGGCCTTGAGATGCTGAAAACCTGGTTGAGCATCCCCTTTGAAACGGTGTGGGTACATCTGGATTATGGCGCCGGAGGGAATGCGGCTCCCTTAAAGGAATGGCTGGCTGGACACGGCGTCGATCTGAAGGTGGAACCGACGGATATCTGGCAGGCAGTGGAGAACAGAGAAGGGGGCAGCCCCTGCTATATGTGTGCCAAGCTCCGCCGTGGGGCTCTGGCCAGGATGATGGACAAGTACGGCTGCAACTGCATGGCCATGGGACACCACAGTGACGACGCCCTGGCGACCTTATGGATGAACCTGCTGCACAACGGAAGGTTCAGAACCTTCCATCCGGTTTCAGTGGAAAAAGAGAGCGGACGCACCACGATCCGCCCCTTGATCTACTGCAAGGAAAGCAAAATCAAGCTGATCCGTGACCGTATCGGATTCCCCCCTGCACCGTGGGCGTGTCCCCACGAGGGGGATACCGAGCGGTCCCGCACTGCAGCCATGCGGGAAAGACTGAGGCAGGAGATGCCAAATCTGGACGATCAGCTGATTCAAGCGTTAAAGCATGTTTCAGATGAAGACAGATGGGTGTAAAAAATCTCACTTTGCGAATTTCTCAAAGTGAGATTTTTGTTGTTTTAAAGCCCGGTGAGAAGTTCGTCATCTTGTCATTGCGAGCGCAGTGCGGCAATCTCTCCCTTGGATTGTTGCGAACAGGTTATAAAATCGATAAAAACATGCAGGGAGAGATTGCCACGTCGCTGTGCTCCTCGCAATGACAGGCAAAAGAGCACATGTTGACTACCGCTAAAGCGGCAAACGCTATCTCAAAATGAGACGTGTTTTTAAGCCGAATCCTGGAGAGCTTGTAAACAGGGGGTTATAGTGATGCATCCACTTTGGCACGAAGCTTGCGTAACAAATAGTCATTGAGAAACACGATACCTGGAGGGAATCCTATGAACCTTAAAACCAGCATTATCGAGACCTTGCGCAAGGAAGTGGTACCGGCAACGGGCTGTACAGAACCGGTGGCCATCGCCCTTGCCGCGGCTAGAGCAGCGGAACTGATCCAAGGGGAAGAAACAAAAAAAATGCAGATATATATCAGCCCCAATGTTTTCAAGAATGGCATGGGTGTTGGAATTCCAAACAGCAAACGAACGGGTCTGGATATGGCCGCAGCCCTTGGGATGGCCCTTGCAGATTCATCAAAGGGTCTGAAGCTGCTTTCCGGTATCACTCCGGAGGTTTTTAACACTGCGGAGAAGATGTTGGAAGAACGATGTGTCACCGTTCATTTGGCAGATACCGATGAAAAAATACTGATCGAGGCCAGAGTTTCTACCACCGAGCACAGTGCTGTTGCCATTATCCAAGGACGGCACGACTTTTTCACCCACATCTCTCTGGACGGGGAAGTCATTCTGGAGAACAGCATGACGGTGTCCGCTCAGGAGGATCCGGCGGAGATGGTTTACGGAAGTACCATTGAACAGCTGGTTAAGACCATTGAAACCATTGATTATACGGATATCGCGTTCCTGTTGGATGGAATGGCCATGAATATAGCTGTAGCAGACTACGGCCTGGCAAACCGATCCGGCCTGGCTGTGGGGGCAACCCTTAACGATCAGGTGGATAACGGCCTGATAGCCTGCGATATGATCAATCTGGCAACCATCATGACGGCTTCTGCATCGGATGCCCGGATGGCGGGGGTCAATCTGTCGGTTATGAGTTCCAACGGCAGCGGTAACAACGGGCTCACAGCGGTTCTTCCCCTGGCGGCATACCAGCATTTCTTTAAAACAGAACCGGAACGGATGGCAAAGGCTCTGGCCATAAGCCATATCATCAATTGTTATATCAAGAAGCGGATAGGCCGGTTGTCCTCCATGTGCGGTTGCTCCATTGCAGCTGCAACCGGTGCGGGGGCGGCCATATCCTGGCTCATGGATGGGCGTATGGAATATATCAACAGCACCATCCAGAACATGATCGCCAATGTCAGCGGAATGATCTGTGACGGAGCCAAGGAAGGGTGTGCCCTGAAGCTTTCCACCTCGGCTTCCGTTGCTGTTAAGTCGGCTCTCCTGGGTAATGGCCATTGTACGGTTCCTGCTCATAACGGCATCATCGGAAGAACTGTGGAGGAAACCATTGAGAACCTCGGTCGTGTCAGTAATGAAGGGATGATGATAACCGATCAGATCATCCTTAAAATCATGTCAGGAATGGTGGATGCATCACATTGACTTTTTACTGCGTATTCTCTAGAATAGATAGCATCCCCGTGGTTGCTTTAGCGTGCGGGTGAAAATCCATTGCGGGAGGAATATCGCTGTGAGCATTGAAAACAAACGCAGAGAAACCCTGTTTACGCGGGCGGAAATCAATCATAGAGTAGCGGAGATGGGCAAGGAGTTCACAGGCATGTATCAGGGCGGGAACCTCCTGGTGATTTCACTTATGAAGGGAAGCTTCATCTTTGCGGCGGATCTGGTTCGTGAAATCGACCTTCCGGTTCATATAGAGTTTATGACCACCTCCAGCTATGGACACGGAGAAACCTCCTCAGGAAAAGTGGAGATGATACAAGACCTAAAGCTGATGGATCTTGAAGGCTATGATGTTCTGGTGGTGGATGATATCTGCGATTCCGGCATCACCATGAAGGCGGTTGTGGAGCATCTGAAAGCCCGGCGACCGGATTCCATCCGTTCCTGTGTCCTATTGGACAAACCCAGCCGACGGACAGCGGATTTCGTGCCGGATTTCATCGGCTTCACCATTCCGGATAAATTCATTGTGGGATATGGCCTGAACTACGGAGATCATTTCCGGAACATACCGTATATCTTTGCGTTTGTGGATTGATAACAGAGTCCGTTGTGTTGCATAACAATGACGCAAAAAAGCACTTGAGTGGTTTCCCGCTCAAGTGCTTTTACGTTAATCGTCCGTCTATTTTCTCAAATCGTCCAGCAGCTGCGTCTTTTCCTCCGTGCGCTCATCCTTGTCCTTGATGATGCGGGCGGGGGCGCCGGCAACCACCACGCCGGGAGGCACATCCTGGGTGACCACGGCACCGGCGGCAACCACCGAACCCTTACCAACCCGGACCCCTTCCAGAACCACTGCGTTGGAGCCGATCATCACATCATCCTCAATGATAACGGGAGTAGCGCTGGGAGGCTCCAACACGCCGGCAAGAACAGCGCCGGCACCCACGTGAACCCGTTTCCCGCAGGCAACCCTGGCTCCAAGAACGGCGTTCATATCCACCATGGTGCCCTCATCGATGGAGCTCCCGATGTTGAGAACGGCTCCCATCATGACAACACAGTTGGCCCCAATGCTGACGCGGTCACGGATATAGGCGCCGGGCTCAATTCGGGCATTGATCTTTTTCAGGTCCAGCAGGGGAATGGCGGAGTTTCGGCGGTCGTTTTCAAGAACGGCATCCGTAATCTTGGCCGCATGTTCTTCAAGGAAGGCCTCGATGTCTGCGGCATCGCCGAAAAGGATGGAAAAGCCGGCCTCTCCGAAGATCTTAATTTCGGGATGTGAAAGGCCTTCAAGGTTTCCTTTAACGTAAGCCTTCACCGGCGTCACTTTTTTCGCATCTTTAATGAAACGGGCAATCTCATAAGGATTGGTCATATCGTACTGGTTACTGTTCATAATTACCTCTCTGGGGTTAGAATGTTGATGGGTATTGAGGAAAAAACTTAACCTTTTGCCGCAGATGGCGCAGATGAAGTGCAATGGGTTTAACCGAATTAGTGGGTTTTGAACTCATGATGTAACTTTTGTGATCCACCAACTTTACTAATAAAGAACATGTGACGGGTACGTGATTATCCATTGCTTTTCATCTGCGACATCTGCGGCTAGAGGTTTTGATCTTGTTCATTCTATTTCAGTACATCCTTCATACTGTAAAGCCCGGGCTTTTGTTTAATAAGAAATTGTGCAGCCCGTACGGCTCCGTTGGCAAACACGGCGCGGCTGAGAGCGGTGTGGTTGATTTCAATGATCTCGTCTTTGCCGGCGAAGATAACGCTGTGCTCCCCTACGATGGTGCCGCCCCGGATGGCGTGGATACCGATTTCCTCGGGTTTGCGCTTGCAGTCGTTGCCCTGACGGCCATAGGAGTATTCTCTGTGCTCAGGAACCGCATCCTTGGCAGCCGTTGCCAGCATGAGGGCGGTGCCGCTGGGGGCATCCACCTTGCGGTTATGGTGCTTTTCAATAATCTCAATGTCATAGTCTGCATAAAGTGTTTGAGCTGCGCGAGCAACCAGGTCCAACAGCAGATTCACCCCAACTGACATGTTGCCGGAACGGAGCAGGGGAACTGTATCAGAAAGTTGGCTAATCCGTTCAATCTGAGTCTCGGATATGCCGGTGGTACACACTACGGCAGGGGTTGCTGTGGCTTCACAATAATCCAGCAGGGCATCGACGGCGCTATGGTGGGAAAAATCAATGATGACATCGGCCTTTTCAGTAACGGAACTCCAATCGGCATAAACAGGGAAGCCAGGATTTTTATCGGCAAAGCGGTCTACCCCTGCCACAATGACAGCATCCGGAACCTGCTTCAATGCGTCGTAAACATGGCGCCCCATTTCGCCCTGAATGCCGGATATGATAACCTTCATGTTGATCTCCTTATTTTAGAGCAGGCCGGCAGCCTTCATTTCGGAAGAAAGCCGTGCCAGTGTGTTATCCGCCATATCGGTGAGAGGGAGCCGGAGAGGGCCGACGTCTTTACCCATCAGGTTCAGTGCTGTCTTGACGGGGATGGGGTTGGATTCACAAAACAAGGAATCAATCAGCGGCTTAAGATCCATCTGTAGCTTTCTGGAGGAAGCAATATCGCCGTTTAGGAAGGTCATAACCATGTCATGGGTTTCCCGAGGCTTGATGTTGGCGACAACGGAGATGACGCCCTGTCCGCCCATGGAAAGCAGAGGAACCACCATTTCGTCGTTGCCGGAATACATGGCGAAACCCTCCGGGATAAGCCGTGCTATTTCCACCACTTGGGCGATGTTGCCGCTGGCCTCCTTGATTCCCGCGATGTTGGGATGCTTGGCAAGCTCGGCCACCGTTGCAGGTTCAATGTTCACCCCGGTTCGTCCGGGTACGCTGTAAAGGATGATGGGGATGCTTACGGCATCGGCAATGGCGGTGAAGTTAGCGATAAGTCCCTTTTGGGTCGGCTTATTGTAGTAGGGGGTAACCACCAGCAGGGCATCGGCTCCCAGTTTCTCGGCCTCCTTGCTCAGCCATACGCCATACGCGGTATCGTTGCTGCCCGTGCCGGCAATAACCGGAACTCTGCCCGCGGCAGTCTTGATGACATGCTCAATAACAGCCAGATGCTCATCGTTGTCCAAGGTTGAGGATTCCCCAGTGGTTCCGCACGCGACAATGGCGTCTGTTCCCTGGGAAATCTGCCACTCCACCAATTCGGCCAGCTTTTCGTAATTCACGCTTCCATCGGGATGAAAAGGGGTTACCAATGCGACTGCAG
This sequence comes from uncultured Peptostreptococcaceae bacterium, assembly GCA_964649745.1. Taxonomy (GTDB): domain Bacteria; phylum Bacillota; class Clostridia; order Peptostreptococcales; family Acidaminobacteraceae; genus CAZEHS01. Next base: position 32,712 of record CAZYQI010000030.1, read on the forward strand.
AGCCTTTGAATAAGGCCATATCATTTCCTCCTGTTCAGGGATTTATTTGAGTGGTTTAAGTGGTATATGCTTACATTGTAGCATACAGACGGACGGATTGGTATACGCGCATATGCATATATATGCATATGCGCGTATTGTAATACGTAAAAGTGTACTAAAAACCGCCCGAAGGCGGTATGCGGGGATAAACCCTCTCAATAATGGAGAAAATGATATAGCCACGGATAACACGGATGTTCACGGAATCGTGTGATGAATAGAGTCAGAGATTGCGAAGAATTCACGATTGTTCATGCCGTTGGCAACTATTTTCCGTGCTAATCCGTGTAAATCCGTGGCAAAAAATCATCCAAATGTTCTACTGTCCGTTCGCCACAAGTACCTCTGCAATCTGAATCGCATTGGTAGCGGCACCCTTTCGGATATTATCCGCAACAATCCAAAGGTTAACGCCATTGTCAAGGCTTTCGTCCCGGCGGATACGGCCTACATATACCGGGTCGGTATCATCGGCGATGCTGGCCAAGGGGTATTCGGATTTCGTGTGGTCATTCATAACAACCAGTCCCGGGCTTTGCTTCAACAGCTCAACCAGTTCAGCCAGCTCAAAAGGCTTTTTAAGCTCCACATTGACGGATTCGCTGTGGCAATTGAAAATGGGAACACGGACAGTGGTAGCTGTAACCTTGAGGGCATCATCCTTCAGGATTTTCTGTGTTTCAAGAATCATCTTCATTTCTTCTTTTGTGTACCCGTTTTCAACAAATACGTCGATCTGGGGCAGACAGTTGTTGTGGATGGGATGAGGGTAGGCCTTGGTCAGAATGTTGCCCTTTAATCCTTCCGCCAGTTCGGTAACGCCCTTGACTCCGGAGCCCGAAACCGCCTGATAGGTGGAGTATACGATCCGCTTGATCCCGTACTTTTCCTGCAACGGCTTCAGGGCAACTACCGCCTGAATTGTGGAACAGTTGGGGTTAGCGATGATGCCGTGGTTCTTGAAAATCTCTTCTGAGTTCACTTCCGGAACTACCAAGGGTACCTCCGGATCCATGCGCCAGGCGCTGGAGTTGTCAATTACAACAGCGCCGGCTTCTGCTGCCAGAGGCGCATATTCCTTGCTGGTGTCGCCTCCGGCGGAAAAAAGGGCGATATCGAAGCCGCGGCCCTTGAAAGAATCGGGTGTAAGCTCTTCAATCGTGTATTCGACGCCTTTACAGGTGACCTTGGAACCGGCGGATTTGGCAGACGCGAAGCATGTCAGGCTATGGTATGGGAAATCCCGTTCTTCAAGAACTTTAAGAAATGTGCGGCCAACGTTTCCGGTAGCACCTACGATTGCCAAATTGATTGTTTTCGTCATACAAATAAACCTCCCTGCAGGACCGTATATTTATAACCGGCCTCTAAATTAGAATAATACTAACACTGGCATAGGGGACTGTCAACCGAATTGCATGTTTTACTTGCGCTGATGCTGTAAACACTGTAATTTGATATAATAGTCCTGAGAACAGGAACTGTTCATCTGAAATGCCGGGATGCGCTTTAAAATCGGTGTATTTGACTTCTATTATTGCAAATATGCAGGGATCAGTTATAGGCAATAAGTGCTTCTTTAAGAAGGTAAATTGTGCTTCGGTGCCTAGAAAAGGAGAAATTATGTTCAATGTGATGGATGAAGCGTTTTCAACGATGCTTATTCGATGGCGCAGGGAGCTGCACCAGATTCCGGAATTGGATTTTGAGCTGGAAAAAACGCGGGAGTATCTCCTGAATGCGCTTCGGTCCATGGGATATGATCCAGAGCTTCAGTGGGGAAGAACCGCAGTGATTGCCAGGCTTGAGGGAAAATCGTCTAAATGCCTGGCGTTCAGAGCGGATATGGATGCTCTCAGTGTCAATGAGATGACCGGCGCAGACTATGCGTCAAAACATCCGGGAAACATGCATGCCTGCGGTCACGACGGGCATATGTCCGCACTGCTGGGCCTGGCCTGGGCATTAAAGCATCTGCCACAGCCGGATTTTTCAATACTTTTGATTTTTCAGCCGGCGGAAGAAGGGCCGGGGGGAGCGGAGCTGTTGGTGAAGGAAGGGTTGTTAAAGCAGCACCATGTTGCGGCCATATTCGGCACCCATCTTTTCCCCGGTTTGAAGCAGGGGGAGGTGGGGCTTAAGTCCGGTCCCTTCATGGCTCAGAACGGCGAGGTGGATATCATCATTACCGGAAGAAGCGCTCACGGCGCCCAACCTCAGCACGGAATCGATTCCATTGTAGCCGCGGCGGACCTTATTCTCCGCTTGCAGACCATTTCAGCCCGAGCCGTTTCTCCCATGGATCCCATGGTGCTGACCTTTGGGCGCATCGAAGGGGGCGAACGCTGCAATATCATTGCAGGAAGGGTTCAAATGAACGGAACCATCCGAACCTTCAAGGATTCCGTATTCAAAGCGGTACAACGCTGTATCCGTGACCATGCAGCCGGAACCGAGGCGGCATACGGCTGCAAGGTGGATGTGATTTTTCGGGATATGTATCCCGCTGTTACCAACGATGAAAGGTTGACGGCACTGGCTGCTCACCATGCTCCCCCTGAAAAGCGGGTGTGGATGGAGCCGCAAATGCTGGCAGAGGATTTTGCATACTATCAGAAGGAAGTGCCGGGTCTTTTCTACTTCATGGGCACAGGCAATGAACGTGCAGGCTTCACAGCGCCGCTCCATAACGCCTGCTTTAATTTTGATGAATCGGTCCTTCGGGAGATCGTCGCATTGAATCTCGCTATTATTTCCGGATTCACCGAGACGGGTGACCCGCAATGAACAAACTGAAGCATTACCCTGTTTACGCAGCAGGGTGGGCCTACTTTGTCGGAGCGCTTCTGCTGCTTTCTGTAGGAAGCCTGGTTCAGGAAATGGATTTCAAGGCAGGGATGCTGATCACCGAATACGGATTGGTGCTATTGCCAGTCCTTTTGATCGGTGCATTTCTTAAAATTGACATGAAATCAGCCCTGAGATTGAAGCCCCTCCGGCTATCCGAGTTTTTCCTGATTCCATTCACCGTCATCATGGCGCTGCCCATTACATTGTTCCTTAACATGCTGGTGATTGTGGTTATGGCATACTTTGGGAAGGCATATGGTATGCCAATCCCATCGGCCGATAACCTTGCCGATCTGTCGATGCTGTTCTTCATCATCTCCATCTCCGCCGGCATCTGTGAGGAGTTCTTTTTCAGAGGCATGATGCTGGATGCCTACACCGCACGGTTCGATGCTAAAAAAGGCATTGTGATCTCCGCTGTGCTTTTCGGAATGTTCCATTTCAATCCGCAGAATCTGTTGGGGCCCATCTTCTTGGGACTGCTGTTCGGTTATATCGTGCTGACCACAGGTTCGCTGTGGGCGGGGATACTGGCTCATATGACCAACAACGGCGTTGCGGTGCTGATGATGTACGTTGCCAACGTTGCTCAAAAGGGAGCCTTTACCAACGGCAGCAGCGCAGACGCTTTTAACAGCAATCCGGGACAAATGGCGGTGGCGCTCCTATTTTTGGGGACTATAGCTATCGGCAGTGCCTTCATTGTTTTTCTGCTGTTGTCTGTCATAAGGGCTGGAAGAAAAGCCCCGGAAGGCGTGCCTCAGCTGGAGCCGGTGGACAAGGATGAAATTTCAGCGGATGAAGAAACCTTTGGTTCAACACCGAAAATGCTCCGGTTGGCAGAATCGATTCCGCTGATCCTGCCTGCGGTCATGTATACGGCAATCAGCTATTATTTGATTGCAATCAAGCAATAGGGGAGACAGCCATGATTCCATACGATGTTTTGTCCGGCTGGTACGATGAACTGATGGCAGATGTGCCTTACGAGGATTGGACAGAACGGATCATCCGAATCCTAAACACGATGGAGAGTCGTCCAAAGAGGCTGCTGGAGCTGGCCTGCGGCACCGGAAGGATAACAGGGGGGCTTTTAAGCGCCGGCTATTGGGTAACGGGGATTGACCGCTCTGAATCCATGCTTCAGGAAGCACAGGATACCTTGGGGGGCGCCGGAGGGCGATTGAAGCTGATTGCCTCCGATATGCTGGCGTTCCGCACAACGGAGCAATACGATGCCGTTATTTCAGTATGTGACGGTTTCAATTACCTTTCGGAGGTCTCCGACTTGGAAGCGATGCTCACGCAGTGCCAAGGTCTTTGCAGACCGGGAGGGCTGATCATTTTCGATCTCAGCACGGACTGGAAATTCAAGAATCACTTGAAGGACACAATTATTGCGGAGAATCACGAGGATATGGCGTTCATATGGGAAAACCACTATGACGAGATGAGTCGTCAGTTGGATTTTGATCTTACCTTCTTCATAAAAGATGGTGAGTGCTTTCGAAGGGAAACAGAACATCATGTGCAGAGAGCTCACAGCCCAGAGGAGATTGAAGCAATTTGCGGCAGGCTGAATCTTACAGTAGAAGGCTTTTTCGATGACTATTCGGATGCACCGATAAAACCAGACAGTGAACGGTTTCACTGCATTATTAGAAACGGAGGAAAACAATGAAAGATCATTATATCAGAGGCGTAGCGGGGAACAGCAGCGTGCGGTTTATCCTGGTGAGTTCAAGCGAATTGGTTGAAAAGGCCCGAAGTCTTCATGACACATCCCCTGTAAGCACAGCGGCCCTCGGAAGGGTTCTTACGGCAACGGCTATGATGGGTCTGATGATGAAGGACAAAGGGATGGTGAGCTTTCAGATCAAGGGAAGCAATCTGATTCGCAGTATTTTTGCCTCGGCCTGGTCCGATGGCCGTGTAAAGGGATATATATCCGACACCCAGGTGCACCTGCCGGCCAATGGCAAAGGAAAGCTGGATATCGGCGGAGCCATCGGAACGGATGGGGAGATGATCGTTATCCGGGATTTTGGCATGAAGGAACCCTATGTAGGGCGCAGTGCGCTGGTATCGGGAGAAATTGCAGAGGATCTGGTCCATTTCTTCGCCAATTCGGAGCAGCAGCCGTCGGCCATTGCTTTAGGGGTCAACATGAATGAAGACGGAACCGTGAAGTCTGCCGGAGGGATTCTGATACAGCCGTTGCCGGATATAAGTGATGAAGATCTCAGTGCGTTGGAAAAATCCGTTGAAAACATGCGTCCGATGTCTGAGATGGTGGCCCAGTATGACGATCCCAGAGAAATCCTCGATGAAATCATGAAGGAAATCAAATGGACATCCCTTGATGAAGGAGAGGTTTTCTTTGAATGCGACTGTACCCGGGACCGCATTGTAAAGGCCCTGATCAGCATGGGTCAGGAAGACCTGGAGATGTTGATTGAAGAAGATGGAAAAGCCGATGTCAGCTGCCATTTCTGCAATACAAGCTATCATTTCTCTGAAGAAGAACTCCGGCAGATTGTTGAGGATGCCAAATAGTCGATTTTTTTCGTTTTTCTTTGATTTTCAGGGTTGACGGAGAACCTGTGATGCGGTAATATAGTCTTTGTCAGCGGGAGCATAGCTCAGCTGGGAGAGCGCCTGCCTTACAAGCAGGATGTCATAGGTTCGATCCCTATTGTTCCCACCAA
>CAZYQI010000031.1:0-35972 GCA_964649745.1 uncultured Peptostreptococcaceae bacterium
CATTCGGCAACAGATTTTTGTTATTTCATCTGTCTACCTTATGGGGAGCATATCAAATTTGAGTGCCCCGCGCTTTTTATGTCAGCAGTTGATATATTTCCAGTTTAAGCTTGGTAAACTCCCGGTCGGTCATCAGGCTTCGTTCCCGTGGTCTGTCGAAATGAGGTTCAAACTCACGGCATACGGTGGCGGGGCGGTCGGAGAGCACGTAAATACGGTCCGAAAGATATAGCGCCTCTTCAATGTCGTGGGTGATGAACAGCACCGATACGTCCAGCCGGGCCAGCAGCTCCAGCAGCCAGTCCTGAAGGCGGGCCCGGGTGATGGCGTCCAGGCCGCCGAAGGGCTCGTCCAACAGCAGGATGTCGTTGTTACACAGGTACGTGCGGAGCAGGGAGGCCCGTTGGCGCATGCCGCCGGAAAGCTGGTAGGGATAGGACTTCTCAAAGCCCTCCAGCCCGAAAAGCTCGAAAAGCTCCAGGGCTTTTTCTCTGGATTCCTGCTTGCCTGTACCCTTCAGGCGCAGGGGGAGTGCCACGTTATCCACCACCTTTTTCCAAGGCATCAGCAGATCCTTCTGGTACATGTAGCTGATCCGGCCGGCCTGGCCGGTGCGGTCCTCCGCATCGATGAGGATGCGGCCCTTTTCCGGAGTCATGATGCCGGAAATGTGGTGAAAAAGGGTGCTCTTTCCGCAGCCGCTGGGGCCTACAATGGAAACGAATTCCCCTTGGTTCAGATGAATACTCACGTCATTGAGGATGGGAAGTCTGTCGTAAAGGGAGGTGAGTCCCTGTACCTCCAGGCGCAGATGCCTGTTACTGGGGGAGGAAATCATTGGTGTAGGCCTCGCTGGTTTTAAGGGGAACCGGAATCAGCTGGCGATCTTCAAGCCACTTGGCGTAGTCCTGCCATACGGATTCCTTCATCACGCCCCAGGTTCCGTCGGCGGCATATTCCTTGGCCAGGTATTTTTGGCTTGCGGTAACCAGGGCCTTATCCAGCTCCGGTGCATTGGTCATCAGGATATCGGCGGCTTTCTCAGGCTGGTTGATGCAGTATTCGTAGCCCTTGCGGGTTGCCCGCAGGAACTTTTTTGCCAATTCAGGGTCTTCTTTCAGGATTTTCTCGCTGGTGATCAGGACCGGGGTGTAGTAATCCAGGGCCTTGTCATAGTCGGTCATCTTCACGTAATTGATGGGTTGCCCTTTGAGCTCGGCGGCGATACCGTCCCAACCATAGAAGATCCAGGAGAAATCAACGCCGGAATTTTGGGCGGCAAAGAAGTCCATGGAGCCGATATCCGCATTCTTTACCTTGGCAAAATCCGCGCCGTCGGCATCCATCATGGCCTTAAGGGTAGCGGTTTCCATGGGGGAGCCCCAGCCGCCGTAGGTGCGGTCTTCAAAATCCTTGGGACGGGTGATGTTTTTATCTTTAAAGGAGGCAAAGCCGCTGGTGTTGTGTTGAATCACGGCGGCGATGGCCTTTACGGGCAGTGGCACCTCAGCGGTGCGGGCGAAGGTTACCTGCTCCTGATAGGAAACACCGAATTGGGCCTGATCGGCAGCAACGAGGTCCGGCGCAACGCCCTCGGAGGGCTGGATGATGCTGACATCAAGCCCCTCCTCCGCATAGAATTTCATATCCTTGGCCACATAGAGGCCGGTATGGTTGGTGTTGGGGGTCCAGTCCAGCAGGACGGTGACCTTTTGAAGGTCCGGTGCAGCAGCAGGCTTTGGGGCACACCCGGTGAAGAGGGAGGCCGTAAGGGCAAGGGTGAGGGTCAGTGCAAGCAGTTTTTTCATGATGGAGGCTCCTTGTGGTTAAATGATTTGTTTAGGGATTAGGATCCTTAGCCGCAGATGTACGCAGATGAAGGGCAATGGGTTATCATGACCTTCATCCCGTTAGAAGATGAACTATTTGTGTTCATCAGTATTCATCTGCGACATCTGCGGCTAAAGGTTTAGCGCTTTTATTTGTCCTCTTTTCGCCGGCTCCAGGGCATCAGGGCGCTTTGAAGGCGGTCGATGGCGTAGAAGATGATCAGGCTCAGGACGACGATGACCAGGATCGCATCAAAGAGATGGACCAGGTTGAAGCTGCTGCGGGCCCGCATCATATAGATGCCCAGGCCGGCGGAGCCGCCCATCCATTCTCCGATGACCGCCCCCATGATGCTGTAGGTGGCGGCGATCCGCATGCCGGAGAAGAAGCCGGTCATGGCTGCCGGGAGCTTTACATGGCGGTATACCTGCATGGGCTTGGCGTTCATGGTTCGCATCAGATCCAACAGATCCGGGTCCACGGAAGCGATGCCGTCATATAGCGCCACCACGATGGGGAAGAAGCAGACCAAAACCACAATGACGATCTTGGGCAGGATGCCCAGTCCAAACCAGATGGCGAACAGAGGGGCCAGAGCGATGAGCGGCACCGTCTGGCTCATGAGGAGCAGAGGGTATACCGCCTTTCGGACAGTGGGGAACAGGTCCATCAGAACCGCCAGAATAACAGAAAGTACGGTGGCAACCGCAAAGCCTGTGAAGGCGGCAATCAGGGTTGCCTGGATATGAACGCCCATAACGGGCAGGCTGGGGATGAAGTCCTGAAGGATCCGGCTGGGGGCTGGAAGCACATGCTCCCTTACCATTCCGGAGCGTACGGAGAATTCCCACAAGCCGATCAGGCAGGCGGAAAGGATGGCAGGACTCAGTCTGCTACCGATATTGATAGATTTTTTCATCAATGGTCACCCCTTCGGGGCGATAGTCGATCTTGATGACAGACATAACCCGGCTGGCGCCGGCCTCGATACAGATTTCCTGGCAGCGCTTCACGATATCCATGAGGCGGTCATATTCCCCCTCCATGGTGGTTTCCATAGGGCCCACTTCATAACGGACTCCCTGGGAAGCAATGTAGGCGATCACCCGGTCCACAGTGGGATAAAGCTCCACATCGGGTACCCGGGGCAGAACCTGCAGGCTTACATTGACAATTGGCATAATGACCTCCTTATTGGTAAAACACAAAACGCCACCTAAGAGGGGTGACGTTAAAAACAACTCCCTCCGCCGGCATGATCCGGATCAGGTGCGATGAGTCGAATCCTTGCGGAATCCTCTCAGCCGGGCATAACCGGCTCCTCAGTTGCATGATATACACTTACCGTCATTCTACCCTGATGAACCGAAGCTGTCAACCGAGGCGGCTTTCTCGGTTTTTAAGTTGTGTTGAGAGGGGTATATCATTGTGGTATACTACTGAAAACATTGGGGTTAAAACGTAGAGAGGGTGGGCGGATATGTTTAATAGAAGAGATTATCTGAAAGAGGTAAAAAGGGTTGTCATAAAGGTTGGGACATCCAGCATAACCCATAAAACGGGCCTCCTCAATCTGGAGCGCATTGAGAACCTTTCCCGCCAGATTGCAGATATCCATAATCGCGGAATTGAAGTGATTCTTGTTACCTCAGGAGCCATCGGAGCCGGCATGGGAAAGTTGAATCTCAAGGAGCGGCCAAGAACCGTGCCCGAAAAGCAGGCAGCGGCGGCGGTGGGACAGGGAGTGCTTATCCATATGTATCAGAAAACCATGTCGGAATACGGAAAAATCATCGCTCAAATCCTTGTTACCAAGGATGATATCGTTGATCGGGCCCGATTCCTTAATGCACGAAACACCATCTTCAGCCTGCTGGCCCATGGGGTGATTCCCATCGTCAACGAAAACGATGCGGTGGCCACGGACGAGCTGAAATATGGCAACAAAATCGGCGACAACGACACGCTTTCCGCACTGATGGTGAGCCTTGTGGATGCGGAGCTGCTGGTCATCCTCTCGGATATTGACGGACTTTACGATTCCAATCCGGCAACCAACCCCGGGGCCTTGCTGATACCGGAGGTTCACGAGATCACTCAGGAGATCATCGATATGGCAGGAGGCTCCGGCTCGGCTCTGGGCACCGGCGGCATGGCCACCAAGATCAACGCGGCCCAGATCGCCACCAGCACCGGAGCCGATATGATGATAGCCGATTCCTCTTTGGACCAGGTCTTATACCGGCTGATGGAGGGGGAGATGATCGGAACCCTCTTCTTAAGGAAGGACAAGGCAGTTCCGGCGAGGCAGCACTGGATTGGCTATTCCAGTCGCGTAACGGGAGAGGTGCATGTGGATGCCGGAGCGGCAAAGGCCATGTGTCAGCAGCGCAAAAGTCTTCTGCCCAGCGGGATTACCCGGGTTGTCGGTACCTTCCTGGCCGGAGAGATCGTGGCGGTTAAGGATGAAGCAAACCGACATATCGCCAACGGCGTGAGCAACTACGATTCCCATGAAATCGAGATGATTCGGGGTTTGAAAAGCGAAGCCATCGTTTCTGTATTGGGGTATAAGGATTACGACGAGGTAATCCATGCCAACAACATGCTGATCTTAGGAGGTAAAGAATCATGACAATTTCGGAAATGGGGAAAAAAGCAAAGGAAGCCAGCCGGATTTTGGCCCAGATGGGTACCATAAAGAAGAATGAAATTTTGACGGCCATGGCAGAAGCGCTTTTAATAGAAGAAGCGAAAATTTTGGAAGCCAACCGAAAGGATGTGGAGGCTGCAGCAGAAAGCGGCCTTTCCGAAGCGATGACCGATCGGCTGAGACTGACCCCGGACCGACTGGCAGGAACAGCTCAGGGTGTGCGGGAGGTGGCGCTTCTTGAGGATCCCGTTGGTGAAGGAATCCGGCACACCAAGCGGCCCAACGGACTTGAAATCACCCAGATACGGGTGCCCCTGGGTGTGGTGGGAATGATCTATGAGAGCCGGCCCAATGTCACGGTGGACGGAGCGGTTCTTTGTCTGAAATCCGGGAATGCGGTGATCCTAAGAGGGGGCAGCGAGTCCATTGAAACCAACAAGGCCCTGGCTGCTGTCATCATAGCAGCGGGAGAAAAGGCCGGAATGCCTCCGGGGGCCGTGCAGCTGATAGAAGACACGGATCGGGAGCGGGTGACGGAATTGATCCGCATGAACGCTTATATGGACGTAATCATTCCAAGAGGCGGAAAGGGGCTCAAGAAAGCCATCGTTGCCAACGCCACCGTGCCGGTTATTGAAACCGGGGCAGGGGTGTGCCATGTGTTCATTGACGAAACCGCGGAGGCAGAGATGGCGAAGCGCATTGTATTGAACGCCAAGGTTCAGCGGCCGGGGGTGTGCAACGCCATGGAAACCCTTTTGGTCCACGGGGCAGCGGCCTCCAGAGTGCTGCCGGAAATTGGGGAAGCGCTTACAGAGGCCGGTGTGGAGCTGCGGGCATGCCCCTTGGCGGCACCCTTTCTTAAAGGGGCAGCTGCGGCAACCGAGGCGGATTGGGAGGAGGAGTATCTGAGTCTGATCCTCTCCATCCGTGTGGTGCCATCTATAGAAGAGGCCATTGAGCATATTTGCCGTTATGGCTCCGGGCATTCCGAGGCCATCATCACCAGGGATTATGACAATGCACGGAAATTTCAGGCCGCGGTGGATGCCTCTGCGGTTTACGTCAATGCCTCTACCCGCTTCACCGATGGATCGGAGTTCGGTTTCGGCGCGGAAATCGGCATCAGCACTCAGAAGCTTCATGCCCGGGGGCCCATGGGACTTCGGGAGCTGACAACCGGGAAATACCTGATAAACGGAAGCGGGCAAATCAGAGGATAAAAATAATAATTAAGTATTGTATTATATTGGAATGAGTAGTAGAATTAGTACAGGAAAATATGGAAAGGGGTGGATGATGCAATGAAACGTCATTTAGGCAGTACGGCGCTTTTTCTTGGATTCGGAACCTACCTCTTCCTGTGCATGGGTTTGCAGATTGTTTTGTTTAAACAGTACGCCGGCGGCTTGCATGGAACAGGTCACATCAATATGATCCCATTCAGTTCGCTGTTCACTGCAGGGTTTCCCGCGGAACAGGGATACGAAATACCTGGGGCAATGTGGATCCAGCTGGCGGCTGCAATGATTCCCTTCGGATTCTGTCTTTTCCTGTGGGTGATAGACTGCAACAGCTTCAGAAGTGTAGCGGCCATCACCGCAGGTTTCAGCACACTACTCTGTTGTACCAATTATCTGTTGACTGCCCCGGTTTTTAACATCGATTTTATCGTTGCCAGCCTGTGTGGGGCGTTCATAGGTTACAGCGCTGCTCTGAAAGGAGTAGAGCTGTTCCTGACAAAGCCAATGAATCTCATGCACCATACACCTCGAAAGCCTCTTAAAAAAATCGCATGACGTCAAATGTTCAACCGGTTGCCTGAGCAGCCGGTTTTTTTTACGTATTAAGTCCTCGTTCTTCTATCCATGAGGGGTATACTAATTAAAAAAGGGGGGGGTATATATGCTGTCTATGGACAAGTTAATGGAAAGTGAAAGGCTGATATTCCAAATTACGGATATTCCTCTGGCGGAGGAAGTTCTGGCGTTTTATCTGAGAAACCGGAATCATCTGGAGCCTTGGGAGCCCAGCAGAGAGCCTAATTTCTATACCCTCAGCTATCAGGAGCTGTTGCTGGAGGCTAATCTGAAGGAATTCATCCGTGGGCGCAGCCTGCGCTTTTGGTTAAGGGAGAAGACCGGCGGAAACCTGGTGGGGGCGGTGAACCTGAATCAAATCATTCGGGAGCCGTTCCAGTCCTGCCTGTTGGGCTATAAAATGGATTCGCGGTTCACGGGTCAGGGACTGATGACGGAGGCGGTATCAAAAATTGCCTCCATCGCCTTTGATGAGTGCGGTCTGCACCGGATAGAAGCCAGTGTGATTCCCCGCAATTTCGGATCCAGGCAGGTCCTGCTTAAAAACGGTTTTGTCCAGGAGGGCTTCTCGCCAAAGTACTTGAGAATAAACGGCCGTTGGGAAGATCATGAGCGGTATGGACTGTTGAATGGAAAATGAGTGATTAAAAGATAGTTCCCGGGGAATCAATGAACTGATGAATCCATATAACAGGAGGTTTGCATGCGTACGATCATGGGCATCGAAATCGGTCATAGGGAAGAGGACGCACTTAAGGTACAAAAGCTGCTGACAGAACATGGATGCAGCATCAAGACGCGGCTGGGACTTCATGAAGCAGCAGGGAATCAATGCAGCTCTTCAGGGTTAATTCTTCTGGAGTTCGCAGCGGGACAGGAAAACGCTGTCAAATCTCTGGAGGCTGAATTAGCAAAGCTTACGGATATAAAGGCAAGAAAAATGGAGTTTTAGCAGGAACCCTCCGATGGAAGCGTCGGGGGGTTCTTCTTGTAGAAGGACGAATTTAGAGCCATATATTTACAAAAAAACGCAGGTCAAAAGATGACTTTCAAAAATATGGAAGCCTTTTTTTTGAATGATGAACCGGTGGCGCAGACACAGGTGGAGCTTTTGGCCGAATTTTCAGAATAATAGAACTATATCATTTTTGCTTGCCACGATCCCGGAAATATGGTTATCATGTGAAAAGTTCGCTTTGCCCCGTTTTTATATCTGAAAAAGGCGAATTGACGTTAATAAATAACACGAAACTTGATTGGTTTACGTAATCAACGGGATCTTTATTACAGGAGATACCCTCTATTGCAGGAAAGGTGTGTAAGGAATGTTTATCAAAAAATTATTTCCAAACGGTTTAAGATCGCTATCAGGATTCATACTCCTCGTATTGGCATTTGCCATGATGGAGCCCCTTGTCGGCGCAATCTCCGTACAAGCGGAGACTGTCACTCAGGAGCAGATGACGGCCCTGCAGCAGCAGGAGGAGGTTGCCCGCCAAGCAAAGGAAGAAGCAGAACGCATACAGGCAATTGAAGCCGTGAAAGCGGAATTCAGGGCCTCCGGCACCACGCTGGACCTGAATGCCATCCCGGATTCCACTCTGGATCTGGCGAAGGGGATCAAGGAGGCAACGCCCCTTGATCTCAGAAGTGCACTGGCCGCCGCCGTCTATTCACGAAAGTTCAATTTGCGTCCATCCCTGCTTTTGGCGGTGATCAGCAAAGAGAGTAACTTTCACCAGTTCTCGGTGGGCAGCCACAGAGACCGGGGGTATATGCAGATCATTCCGCCCACAGAACGGTTTATGATGCGCAACTACGGAAACGCCCTGGGGCTTGAATATAATCCTGAGCGGATATTCGATCCGGAGTACAACCTCGGTCTGGGAGCCGCCTACCTTGGGGGGATGCTGGCGGAATACGGAAATATCGATCAGGTTCTTACAGAATATAACCGCGGTGAGGGCCGGACGGAGAATTATTTCCAGAGGAACAACTCCTATAGCACATCCTATTCAAGAAAGGTGCTGGAGCTTGAACAGCAGTATTCCGGTCTGAACTAAGCGTGTAAAACCCCAGGGCTCGTTATGGAAGCCCTGGGGTCCTGTTATTTCACGAACTGATGTCCACAGTGGGGACAAGTGATCTTTAACCGCCCTTTATCCGTTGGCGTGCGAAGGCTTTTGCCGCACTGTGGGCAGGGGGAAACCTGGTATCTTAACGCCTGTTCGATCTTTGCCTTATCAAGCCCGACGATGAACTGCCCGTTGATTTCAAAGGCCGGTACCCCCATGATCTTCTGAGTGGCCAATAGCTTTCGGGCATCGTGGTCCTGTGTGATGTCCCGTTCGATGTAAGGGATATGCTTTTCTGACAGAAAAGCCTTTGCAGTTTTACAGTGGGGTCATGTGGGGCTGGTAAAAACAGTGATGGAATCCATGGCAGCACCTCCTTGGGCTGTACATACCCTGAGTGAGGGCTCCTTAACCAGAATCAACCGTTCTGGCTAAAGCGGAGGAATTCTGATAAAATGATTTTATTGACGACTGGATCATTGATCAGCATCACGGAGGGAATCAAAATGGCAGAACCCGGATATTACAATCGGCTTAACGCTTCCGAACCCACAAATGGGGAAGTGAGCGTGCTCACTGTCAGATTCGAAGAGGATCTGGAAGAGGAATTTCAGGAATCCGTAAAGGATGCCCTGTTAAAAAGCCATAGAACCGGTTTGGTGGTGTTGGCGCTGGTATGCGCCGGATATGCGCTGTTGGATTGGCTTATCATGCCGGAGTTGCGGTACCTGGTGTGGTCCATCCGTTTTCTGGGAATTCTCCCCTTCGCCATGATAGCCATTATCCTGACATATTGGAAGCCGGTGCAGGACTACAGCGCATTCCTCTCTGTGGGTGGACTGATTATCAGCAGCGCGGGAACCATCACCATGATGGTATTTGCCCCACCCTCCGTTTCGGGTGCTTATTTTGCAGGTTTGCTGATTCATATCATGCTTTGCTTCGGAATTTTCAGGCTGGAGTTTGTTGCATCCATGATTTGCGGGGGTGTCATGCTGGCCTTGTATAATGCCGGGGCAGTGATCTTCGGTAACTTTTCCATGGACACCCTTCTTTTGCACAACTTCGTTTTCGTAACCGGAACGGCTTTGGGCGGAGCACAGTCATACACGAGGAATCAATTGGTGCGCGAATTATACCTTGTGGAACGGCGGCGAGGAGATGCTCCGGTCCAATCACCTGAAGCGGTACATAAGGAATCCGAAGCGGCGCCTTCCCCGTTTTGGGAGGCGTCGGCAGTGGCAGATTCACCGGCCATTTTTCAGGAAGATGTGTTCAAGTCCATTGAACTGGAAGTTTTAAGCAAAAAAACGGAGGAAACCACTGCCGCAGTCCGCAGTGCTGAGCGAGAACAGGCTCTTGAGCAGGAACTCAAAGGTGCCGGTCAGCTTTTCAATCTCTTCATGGAGCGGATATCCGATGTTGTTTGGTTTACCGATCCGGATGGCCGTTTTCTGTATGTATCCCCATCGTCGGAGCGGATATGGGGTCACAGCGCCAAGGACCTTTTAAAAAAGAATTTTCGTGAGCTTCTCACCCGGGACAGCTTTGAATATTTCAATGCCGAGGTGAAGGCGGCCAACCGGGTTTCCGGTGGATCTCTGCGGCCCATAGATTTGGAAATAGTAACAAAAAATCGGGTGATTAAGACCGGGGAAACCGTGGCTCTGGCTTTCCAAGATCATGCGATCTATGGCAGCGGCATCATTGGCGTGACCCGGGATATGACGTACCGCCGCAAAACCGAGCTTGAGCTGAAAAAATTCAATGAAGAACTGGAATCTCTTATAAAAAAGCGATCGGGAGAGCTTGAGGATACCCTGAAACGCCTCCGGAGTATGGAAGAAGCCATGAAGGTGACAGATGCGCCGGAGTGTCTCGATGAACCACCGGCGATACGTTATCTACGGGGAAATCTTGATGCGCTTCACCGCCAGCTTCTACAACTTCGGGAGGCGACGCACCAGCTTAAGGGTATTTACAGCATCAAATCCATGCGGAAAGAGGATCTGGAGCAGTATCTGGTTCTTGTGGAGTCCCTGACCAATCAGATAGACGTAGGGCTGAGAGACAGCCTGGATCATCTTTATCCCAAGGCGGCACCGGGACATAAGCCAGGGAAAGCAGAGCTGAAAAGAGCGTTCCGCTTTCGACTGGGTGACTATATCGAGCAGGTGCTCATCGGTTTCGGAGGCCGATTCAAGAAGGCCAGGCACATGGTGGATATCGACTGCCCCGATGCCATTGAGGTTTTTGGGGATCCAGAGCTCTATTCGCAGATGCTGAACGCATTGGTGTCCTATTCTCTGGACATCGGTTTAGCGGGGGTTGTCGGCGGAGGAATTGAAATCCAGGTTTACGAGCAGAAGGGAAATCTGGTGCTGATGTATAGGGACAATGGGAAAGGTCTCACAGCAGAAGCTCTGGACCAGCTTTTCGAGAAGCCTTATCAGGACAGTGCTGACGTTACCAGCCTCCAGCGAGCCCGTGACATTGTCCGAGACGAGCTGGACGGAGAGTTCCGGCTCAATTCCCAGGAGGGTTCCCTCGTTTTCGAAATAGAAATTCCCATAGATCAGGGGAAAATTGCATAGGAATTTTCTCAGACTGATGAAAAAGACTATCCAGAAGAAAAACCCTCTGTGCGGAGCAACCTAACGGAGGTTGGCAAGAAAATAGAACGAGGTCTGTAGCCGTTAGAAATTCACTGTTCTGATTCAGCAGGCTGCACGAATCTTGATTCGTTGCAGATCGCTAATGTCTCAAAGGGCTCAACCAATCCAAATCTGAGATTTGGTTATTGTGTTGAAGACCGTGAGGCCCGAAGTGAGTTTGAATTTCTGCGAAAGACCTGTTCGTTATTTTCTCCAACCGAGAGTTCAAAGTTGCGTAGTACAGAGGGTTTTTCTTCAAGCTGAGAAAATTTCTATTGGAGACGATAGAAATTTTCTTCTTTTATTTAAATAAGTATCCAC
This sequence comes from uncultured Peptostreptococcaceae bacterium, assembly GCA_964649745.1. Lineage (GTDB taxonomy): Bacteria > Bacillota > Clostridia > Peptostreptococcales > Acidaminobacteraceae > CAZEHS01. The sequence goes on from CAZYQI010000031.1 coordinate 11,354, forward strand.
AGAATTTTCAAAATACTTTGCCCGGATAGAGTGGGCATAAGCCAAGCGGAAATATCCGCCCAGGCTGGAGTGCATGAATATCCGAGGGAAGAGAAGCAAATTGTAAATATCCATACAATCAGCCAAATTCAAGGCGTTGCTTTAGTTCAGGCACGGGCTATAATGAATTAGAGCCATGAATAAAATGGTATATAAAGGAAGAAGGGGTGTGTGATCTGGTGGGCGGAATGTGGATTGTGATTTCCCTGGTCGAACTGGGCATTATCTTTTATCTGATCAGGCGGTTGCGAAAACCGGTTGCCGATGTCGCCGACATGTCGGGAAGTGAAAGAAAAGAATGTCGGACAGATATCTACAAGTCACTGTCCAGTGATTATATGCGTCTGATCGGCGAGTTTGCCTTTTCAGTGGAAGAGCTTCAGTTGGAAATGGAAGAGGTTCTGAACCGCATTGAAAACCTGACGGCGTATTCGGAGGAGCAGTCCGCGGGGCTGCAGTCCACCGGCTCTCTGGTGGACCGGGTCTATAAGCAGGTTGAGAATCATTCCGCATCGGCGGCCGGGCTTGCAGCTTCGGCTAAGGCGGCCAATGAGCAGGTTATCGAAAAGCGGAAAGAAATCATGGATACCGTGGAGGCATTCAAGAATCTGGAGATCGCCCTTAAAGACTCCATATCCCATGTGGATCGTTTGGAGGCTATCACGATTCAGGCAGAGGAAATGGTGCGGGGAATCGACCGGATATCCGGTCAGACCAATCTTCTGGCGCTTAACGCATCCATCGAGGCGGCGCGGGCCGGTGAGCACGGCAAGGGCTTCGCCGTAGTGGCGGAGGAGGTCCGGAAGCTTTCGTCGGAGACCGCAGAGGTGGTTCGGAACATCACGGAGCTGATCAAAGCCATTGTCCAGATTGCCCGAAAGACAAAGGATGGCATGGGAGAAGGCGTTCACGAAATCGACCGGCAGTCCCTGCGGCTGGATCAGGCAGTATCAGGGCTTCATGAAGTGGAAGATGCCACCCGGCAGGCGGCCGGTGGAAACCGGGCATTTGCTGATGAGATGCATCAGCTGATGTCCTCTTTCTCCGAGGCAAGGGAGCTGGTCATGAACCTTGCCCAAGGGGTTGAAGAGGCGGCGGAAACCACGGGGGAGATCAGTCACGCCATAGAGGGTGAAAACCGTTCTGTTGCGGTGATGAGCAAGGCGCTGAGCCGCCTGGAGGATCTTAACTTCAGCTTTGACGGCCAACTCAGGGACGTTCCCCAGTCCGGCGGACGCAGGAAGATCGTTCTGGCCACATCCCCTTATGCCCCATACATACTATTCAACCGAAAAACCAATCATGTGGAGGGCATTGACATCGACCTCCTCCGGGAGATACTGAACCGTAAGGGACTGGAGCTGGTGGCGTATATTACCCCATGGGATACCGCCCTGCGGATGATACGGGAGGGTGCCTGCGATCTGATCCCCAACATAAGCCGGGACAGCGAACGGGAGAAAACCATGAATTTCTCCGCATCCTATCGGAATGAGGAAGCCTTCGGATTTTACGTGCGAAGCGATTCAGACATGCGGATCAGCAGGCTGGAGGATCTGAAGGGCAAACGGGTGGGCGTCATTCAGGGGTATACCTATTTCCCGGCCTTCGACAAGGATTCCACCATCCGCAAGGAGGCCTCCATCAACGAGGAAACCCTGTTCAAGCGACTGATGAAGGGGCAGGTGGAGGCGGTCATCATGGATCGGTATTCAGGGGATTACCACCTGAATTCTTCCCTGAAGGGCCAGGGATTTGAGCGGGCGGCCTATGTTGAAACCGTACACCGGGAGAATGTGAGCAACATGGCCTTCACCCGGGCAAAGGATATGGGCGATGTTATCGGGATTTTCAACGAAGGGTTCAAGGAGCTTCAGCAGGACGGAACCCTGGACCGTATCGTGAAAAAATACATATGATACAATAGGCTGAGAGGAAACACCCTCTCAGTCTTTTTTGGAGGATAATCATGCGAATAAATAAGCTGCTGTCCGATTGGGGCTTTTGTTCACGCAGGAAAGCGGACACCTTGATAGAGGAAGGGCGGGTCACCGTCAACGGTGTTCCTGCTGTTCTGGGAACACAGGCGGAGGTGACGGATGCCATTGCTGTGGATGGGAAAAACATCAGCCCGGGAGGCGAGAAGATCTATATTGCCTTGAACAAGCCCCGGGGTATCGAGTGTACCGCCGATCCCCGTGTGAAGGACAACATCGTCAACTTCGTAGGGCACGATACCCGGCTGTATCCCATCGGCCGCCTGGATAAGGAATCGGAGGGACTCATTTTCCTGACCAACGATGGAGAGTTCGCTGATTTCATCATGCGGGCCGCCAACTTTCACGAAAAGGAGTACGAGGTCCGGATCGACCGTCCCGTGATGGCAGATTTCCTGACCCGAATGGCCGCCGGTGTGGATCTGGAGGGACGCATCACCCGGCCTGCAGTGGTCACACAGGTTCAAAAAGACCGGTTTCGCATCATCCTTACCCAGGGGATGAACCGTCAGATACGGCGTATGTGTGAGGCATTGGGATGCAAGGTGCTGCGTCTTGTACGCATACGGATCATGGCCATCACCCTAGGGGACCTGCCCAGCGGCAAATGGCGCAATCTGAAGCCGGACGAGGTGGCGGCGGTTTATAAGAGCGGCACCGGAGGGGACTTCGACCCCCGTTAAGCTTTCGTAACAACTGCCACAACAGACGAAAGTTCTGGAATAATAATGATGGAATCTATTTTAAGGGAGGCAGCCATGAACAACCTTAATGCAATTGTAGACGGTATGCGGGATGATATCATCCGCACGACTCAGGAAATGGTACGGATTAAAAGCGTGAAGGAAGCTCCGGTTGGGGATATGCCCTTCGGCGAAGGCATCCAGAAATGTCTGGAGTATACCTTGGACCTGTGTGAATCCATGGGCTTCGAAACGGTCAATGTTGACAATTATGCCATGCATGCGGACATGGGAGAGGGTGCTGAAACCTTCGGGATTCTGGCGCATATCGATGTGGTACCGGAGGGGGACAACTGGGATTACGATCCTTACGGTGCCATTATCGCCGACGGAAACATCTATGGCCGCGGAACCATCGACGATAAAGGGCCTGCAGTGGCGGCGCTTTTCGCAATGAAAGCCCTGAAGGAAACCGGCGTGCCTTTGAAAAAGAAGGTTCGCATCATCTTCGGTACCGATGAAGAAAGCGGATGGGCCTGCATGGACCGTTATTTCTCCAAAATGCCGAAACCGGATCTGGGCTTTACACCGGATGCCGATTTTCCAGCCATTCATGGGGAAAAGGGTATCCTTATCTTCAACCTTAAAAAGATCTTTGCCCATTCAACAGCGGGAGATGGCGTGAAAATCGTATCCATCAAGGGGGGTACCCGTGCCAACGTCGTGCCTGATACCTGTGTAGCGGTTCTTTCGGATGCTTCCGGAGCGCGGGAAGCGGCTGAGGCGTACAGCAAGAACGCCGGAATTCCCGTTGAGGTGGTGGAAGCTGCCGAGGGGATGCAGATCACCATCAAAGGGGTTTCGGCCCACGGCTCCCTGCCTGAGAAGGGTGTCAATGCCATTTCCCACATGATCAGCTTCCTGAACGGCCTTCCCTTGGCACCAGGGGATATGAGCGATGCCATCGCGGCTTACGCAGCCCGCATCGGCGTGGAGTACAACGGACAGCATATCGGCTGCGGTCTTGAGGATGCCGAGTCCGGCCTTCTTGTATTCAACGTTGGGGTGATTGATGCCAAGGATGACGGAATGACGGTTACCGTCAATATCCGCTACCCGATCACAAGCAATGATGACATCGTATACGGCGGTATCCGGAAAGCCTTGGAGGGAACCGGATTTGACCTGATCCATACCAATCATCAAAAGCCCATCTACGTGCCCAAGGATCACCCCCTTATAGAGGCCCTGATGGGGGTCTACAGAGAACAAACCGGCGATGTGGACTCTCAGCCCATAACCATAGGTGGAGGCACCTACGCCCGCGCTATGGACAATTGCGTGGCATTCGGTCCCTTGATGCCCGGGATGCCCGAGCTGGCGCACCAGCGAAACGAATTTATCGGAGTGGAGCATTTGATTCAAATGACCAAAATTTATGCTCATGCCCTGTACAAGCTGACTGTTTAAAGAACACGTCAAAAAGACCGCATCCCCTCAAAGGGGTGCGGTCTCAGTTTGAAGAAAAACCCTCTGTACTCCGCAGCTTTGAACTCCCGGTTGGAGAAAATAACGAACAGGCCTTTCGCAGAAATTCAAACTCACTTCGGGCCCCACGGTCTTCAACGCAATAGCCAAATCTCAGATTTGGATTGGTTGAGCCCTTTGAGGCATTAGCGATCTGCAACGAATCAAGATTCGTGCAGCCTGCTGAATCAGGACAGTGAATTTCTAACGGCTACAGCCCTCGTTCTATTTTCTTGCCAACCTCCGTTAGGTTGCTCCGCACAGAGGGTTTTTCTTCTAGATAGTCTTTTTCATCAGTCAGAGACCGCATCCCCTCAAAGGGGTGCGGTCTTTTCCTATGGGCAGGCCTATTTTGCAGTAAGGGCTGCCATGGTGATGTAGTTATAGGGTTTGTTGAAGTGGGGCAGGAAGAAAATATCGGTCAGGGCCAGGCGGTCGATGGTGACCTTTTCCTGAATCGCCAGGGAGAAGAGGTGTATCCCCATGGAGATATCATAGGTGGAAGCCATCTGAGCCCCAAGAATCACTCGGCTCTCCGCATCGTAAACAATACGGATCTTCACCGGGGGGTTGCCGTGCTCAATAAATTCAGGCTTCTGAAGGTCTTCGTAGTCGGTTGCAAGGGCTTTAATGCCCAGGGCAGTGGCCTTGGTTAGTGTAAGTCCGCTGGATACCATTTTGAGGTCATAGATGCTTATTCCGTTGGAACCCTGTACCCCGGCAGATTCCAGGGGGATACCAAGAACATTGTGGGCCGCCACGACCCCGGAGCGGACGGAGTTGGTGGCCAGGGCGATATAGTTGGTTTTGCCCAGGGCGTTGTCAAACACAGTGGCGCAGTCCCCGATGGCGTAAACGTCCGGCAGAGAGGTTTCCTGTTTAAGGTTTACCACAAAGGCACCGTTGCGGAAGGTTTCCAGTGCTCCGGCACCCAGCTCCGTATTGGGTCGGAAGCCAATGCACAGGACCGCCATATCTGCCCGGTAGGTGCCGCGATCTGTCACCACAGCCTCTACCTTGCCGCTGCCCTTGATCTCCAGGACCTTTTCTTGGAAAACCGTACGAATGCCATGGTCTTCAAGATTTTTTTGCATCATGTCGGTGAAGGAGGGGTCATAGTACCCTGAGAGACAGGTCTCGGCCACATCGATCAGGGTTACATGCTTACCGTGACGCTGAAAGGCCTCGGCCAGCTCCACGCCGATATAACCAGCGCCCACCACGACCACATCCCGTATCTCAGGGTTCTTAAGCTTCTCTATAACAGTCTCTGCGTGCTGGAAGAGTTTAACCATTTGAACGTTCTCAAGCTCTTTCCCGGGGATATCCGGAACGATGGGAAGGGAGCCCGTGGCCAGAATGAGCTTGTCATAGGGCTGCGCTATGGGTGTTCCGGCTTTATCGCAGGCATGAACAATTTTCTTCTCGTAGTCGATGCCGGTTACGGGGGTTTCCATCAGCACCTTGGCGCCCTTCGCCTCCAGTGTTTCCTTGTTTGAGTAGAAGAGGCCCTCCGGTCCGGCGATCTGGTTGCCTATCCACAGGGCCATGCCGCAGCCTAGAAAACTTATATTGGAGTTCGCGTCAAACACTACAACTTCATCTTCAGTGCCTTTGGAAAGAATGGTATTCACCGCGGCAGTACCTGCATGATTCGCACCTACGACAACAATTTTGCTCATATTCGATTCTCCTTCCAGATTTTTATTGCTTTATACCCAGTATAGCATCTATTTTACAAAATGTAATGGCTATAATTATGTAATTGTTATATTTTATACAACGGATAAAAAAATCGGCCCTGTGAGGGGCCGATTTGTATCTATATGCTTGTTTCAGTTACTTCGCTTACAACAGGGGGGGTAATCACTGCTTCATTTTTTTTTTTACGGCCGGGAGCCTTCCAGTAGAAGTATCCCCCAAGGGCGCTCCAACCAAGGATGATTCCCCACTCGTTGGGCCATGCCAAGGCGGCGGGAAAACCGGGGAGGCACAGCAGGATCAGGATTCCGGTCATCAGTACGGCGCCGCCGCCGATGAACTTCCAGTTGGAAACCGCATAGGGGCGGTGCAGGTTGGGTTCCTTAAGCCGCAGGAGGATGAAGGAAAGCGCCACCATCAGGTAAGCCACCACAACCGCCAGACTTCCTGCATTCACCAGCCAGGTCAGCATCTTCTTCCCGAAAAGCGGGGTAATGCTGGTGATCAGGCCAATCAGCAGGATGGCATTGCCGGGAGTGTTGAATTTCGGATCAATTACACCCAAGGCTTTGGGCAGCATGTTCCGTTCCGCCATGGCATAAAGGGCCCGGCTTCCGCCCACGAAGAAGGCGTTCCAGCTGGTGAGGATGCCGCCGATGCCGGCCAGAACCAAAAGCTTCATCGCCCAATCGCTTCCGCCGAACATCTTTTTCATGGCATCTGCGGTGGCAATGCCGGAGTTGCTTATTTCAGCGGGGCTCAAGGCCATGGAGGTGCTGAAGATGATCATCACGTACCAGACAATGGCCATGATAACGGACAGAAGCAGTATTTTTCCGATGCTGCGATAAGGAACGTTCATTTCTTCCGCTGCCTGAGGAATCACATCGAAGCCCATAAACATGAAAGGGGTCATCACCGCGATGGCAAGGATGCCTTTGATTCCGTTCTGGAAAACCGGTGTCAGGTTCTGTACATCTCCGTTGACGACACTGCCTCCAAACAGCATGATACCCACCACTGCGATCAGGACAGTGACCGCGTTCTGGAAAAGCGCCACGTTTTTGGTACCGAAGTAATTGATGGCGGTCATGACAAGGCCGCTGAAGACTCCTACAGCCAGCCAGCCGGCATAGACGTCGTAACCTGCTATCGTGTAGAGATAACCCATATAATAGCCGGGGCCCACGAAATATTCCAAAACAGAGGGAAAGGCCACTGCTTCAAAGGCCACAACCGACGCATATCCCAGGACGATGGCCCAGGAACTGAAAAAAGCCGCATTCCAGCCCATTGCCCGCTGGGTGAAGACGCAGAGGCCTCCGCTTTCCGGCAGGGCGGCAGTCAGCTCGGCATAGGTAAGGCCGACGAAAAAAATCATGATCCCGCCGACGATAAAGGCTGTTATGGCTCCAAATGCACCGGCTCCAAGGATCCAGTCATTGGTAAGCACCACCCAGCCCCAACCGATCATCGCACCGAATGCCAGTGCGAAGATATCTTTTTTAGAAAAAACCTTCTGAAATTCCTGATTGTTTTCCATTTATGCCTCCCTTGTACACCTTGCCTACAAGGTTCATTATATTTAAGGCAAATTTAACGTTCAAATTAAATTTCCGTAATAGTGTAAAAAAAGGCGAAAAAAACAGGAAATATTCAGTCGTACAGAACATTTCCTGAGAGTATAACCGCTGTTCAGCTTATTCGATGTCCGGTAATTTTTTTAGAGACTGCTCAACAGAATCTTCAGAGTAGTCGAAATTTTGGAGATTTCCTTCAAAATAATTCTCATAGGCTGCAAAATCGAAGTATCCATGGCCGCTAAGACAGAAAAGGATGACCTTCTCTTCGCCAGAGGCTTTGGCCTTCATGGCCTCTTCAATGGCGCCTCGGATTGCGTGGGCGGATTCCGGAGCAGGAACGATGCCCTCGGACTGGGCAAATTGAACGGCAGCCTCAAAGATGGATTTCTGAGGGTAGGCCTGAGCCTCAATATGTCCCTCATGATGGAGCTGGCTCACCAGAGCGGATGCGCCGTGGTATCGGAGCCCGCCGGCGTGGATGCCAGCCGGCACAAAATCATGACCCAGGGTGTACATCTTCGCAATAGGAGCGGCCTTGGCTGTATCGCCGTAATCGTAAGCATAGATGCCCTTGGTCAGGGTGGGGCAGGCGGTGGGCTCCACGGCTACGGTGCGCACCTTGCTTCCTTTAAGACGGTCCTGAATAAAGGGGAAGGCGATGCCGGCGAAATTGCTTCCGCCGCCGCAGCACCCCAGCACCACGTCGGGGTACTCATCAATCATCTCCAGCTGCTTCTTGGCCTCGATGCCGATGATGGTCTGGTGCATGCACACATGGTTCAGCACGCTGCCCAGGGCATAATTGGTATCCGTCCGGGAAGCTGCGTCCTCCACGGCTTCGCTGATGGCCATCCCAAGACTGCCGGTGCACTCCGGATCCTGCTCAAGGATGCTTCTGCCATTGGCGGTCATGGGGCTGGGGCTTGCAATTACCTGGGCACCGAAGGTTTTCATAAAGGAACGGCGGTAAGGCTTTTGGTTGTAGCTCACCTTTACCATATAGACCATACACTCCATATCGAAAAGGTTGGTGGCCATGCTGAGGGCGCTTCCCCATTGTCCGGCGCCGGTTTCCGTGGCAAGACGCTTGATGCCGGCCATCTTATTATAGTAGGCCTGGGGAAGGGCAGTGTTCAGCTTGTGGCTGCCGGTGGCATTGGCCCCCTCGTATTTATAATAGATACGGGCAGGGGTGCCGAGGAGCTTTTCCAGGTTGGTGGCTCTGTAAAGTGTTCCCGGGCGATAGCGGGCGTATTCCTTCCGCACGGCATCTGGAATGTCGATATACCGGTCCCGGCTGACCTCCTGTTTGATCAGTTCCATAGGGAAGATCACGGAAAGCTCCTCCGGGGTGATGGGCTTACCCGTTACGGGGCTGTAGTAGGGCGGCGCAGGATTGGGAAGGTCCGCCTGAATGTTGTACCATTGCTTTGGAATCTCGGAATCGGGCAGATTCACTTTGGTGATGTTCTCATACTTTTTCATAAAGCCACCTCTTTCTTAGGTAGTAGGAATGAAACCGCCAGCCACGGATAACACGGATGAACACGGATAATTGAAAGGGCAAATGGAGGGATAAGTTTGCTCAGAAGTAGGACTATCTCCGTGCATATCCGTGTTATCCGTGGCTAATGCTCTTGCTTTTACTGCATATACAAAAAACAAAAACTCCCTTATCCCCTGAGGGACAAGAGAGACTTCTCCTGCGGTACCACCCTGATTGACCTTTCGGTCCACTCCTGCAGCGTACAAACATACGCGCCCCTGGATAACGGCAGGGAACCGGCGATGATTAAACCGCACTCACAGGTCCATTCAGTCAAGGCATCCGTACTGCCTCGCACCACCGGCAGTTCTCTGGGACATCAGCCAAAACCTACTCTTCCCGATCAACGTGTTGAAAGTAAGAAAATTCAGATTTGTTAATCATCATACCTCTGCTGCCGGAAGATGTCAAGCGGTGGAGCAAACTTTATACGTTACGGCGATTTCAAAGGAGTTAAAACGAAGCAGAGCCTGCGCGTATGAGGAATATACGGACCTTGGAAACTCGTGCTATAATACAATGGAAATGACTCTGAATCGGGAAAGGTGAACGCATGAAAAGCAATGTAATCTGGGTGATTGCGATTGTAACCGCTGCATGGCTCAGTGTTGAATTTGCGGCCAACAGCTATGGAGACTGGATATTTTACATGGCAGGTGCAGTGATAGTGGGGCTGCTGGTATGGACACAGTATCAGATCAAGCACCAGAAGAATATGATTTCTCTGCTGTCGGACAAGTGTGAGCCGGAAGCCTTCCTGCAGGCATACGAAGCAGAAATGGCAAAGGTCAAGGATCCAGGACAGCTGGATGTGCTGCGTATCAATCTGGCGGCGGGGGTCTGCTATGCCGGGGATTTCGAGCGGGCATTGAAAATCATCAACAGCATTGATTTTGACAAGCTGAAGGGGATCTATAAAGCCCATTATGTAAATAATAAGGTCAGCATATTGATCCTGGCAGGTCGGGAAAAGGAAGCCATACGGGTGGCAGAAAGAAACAGGGAGCATCTTGAGATGACCGTTAAGAATGCAGAGCTGGAAACGGCCCTTCAGGGAACCCTTGGAGGGATATCCTTCCTCAAGGGAGATACGGGAAACGCCCGAAAGCAATTTGAGGCACTGCTGGAAAAATCACCGGCTCCGCTGATTGATGCCACGTCCCATTTCTTCCTCGGGCGAATTAACCGAGATGAACAGCAGTGGGATGCCAGTAAAGAGCATTTTAAGAAAGCGATAGAAATGGGCGGCAACACTGTTATTTCAAGGCTGTCAGCAACAGAACTCTCCGAAATTGAAGCAGGGCATTGAAGGAAAATATATTACAGCATTGACAATCGTACCCAAGCCTATATAATGGAAATGTGAGAAATAATATGTGTAGGGTTTCTTGGGAGGCTTTATGTTCAGTGAGGTCAAACTGAAAGAAAAATACGATTCCTATGTTGAGATGTGCAATGAGGAAGATATTGATCCTGCTAAGGTGATGGATTTCGACCAGTACTGCAAAATGTACCTTGAAATCGTCCAGATGGACCGAGCTGAGAATTAGTGTATGATCAGGAGCCCCAGGCTCCTTTTTTATTGGCAAAAATCATGAGAAGATAAGCAGCAACAAGGAGTATAATGGAAAAGTGACGATTAAAAAGCAGAGGTGATCATTTGATAAAGCTTATTGCGGTTGATCTGGACGGAACCCTTCTGGACGCGCAGAGGGAAGTAAGCCCGGAAACACAGCGGGTCATCCGCCGGGTGGTGGATTGCGGGATTATGGTGGTGCTGGCGACCGGAAGGACATATGCAGGGGTTCGCAGGATATACGACGTGCTGGGCCTTGAAGGCCCGGTCATTACCAATAACGGGGGCCTGATTTACAATCCGGTATCGGATACGGTCCTGGGAGGGAATCCCCTGCCGGTGAATGTGCTGCGGAGTGTATTGGAGTGGTTGGACGCACGGGGTATATACAACCAGTTCTACACCCGGGACACCATCTATACCCGCCACCTGGGATTTCTTTCGGCGGAATGGGCTGCCAAGAACGCGGCGCTGCCGGAGCATCATCGGATTAAAATAGAGGTGCTGGGCGAGGGCCCACTGCCGGAAGACCTGGGAACAGAGCCGTTTTACAAGCTGCTGGTCATGGACCGAAACCCAGAGATCATTGAAGAGGTTAAACGCTTCATCGATGAAATCCCCGAATTGGACACGACGATTTCCATCGAGAACGGCCTGGACATCCTCTGTGCAGGCATCAGCAAGGGGGATGGCCTCAAACGGCTGTCAGAAGCGTTGGGCATAAGGCCGGAGGAGATCATGGCCTTCGGCGACCAGGAAAATGATAGTGAGATGCTGGAATTTGCGGGAATCGGGGTTGCCATGGAAAACGCGCCGGAGCACGTGAAGGAACATGCCAACCGGATAGCCCCCCTGCACCATGAAGACGGACTGGCCAGATTCCTGCAGGAGTATTTTCAGCTGGATGCAGAGAGTAATTGAATCAGGGAGAAGAACAGCTTCGAATGAAGGCATGGTAGATAAATAGTTTATTTATGAAAGCCAAGGAGCTGTTTTGGTAATTGCGGCCCTTGACCCTTGCTGTCAAACTGGATATGATGGTTTCATTAATGAACCACCATCCCTGCATATTCCAAGGAGGCCCCATGAAAAAGCGCTATCATGTGATTCCTGTCGGCTATGAGCCCAAGCTGTCCCTTATTGAAACAGAAAAGGCCATCAAGCAGCTGAAGGACTTCTTTGAAAAGAAGCTGTCGGAAAAGCTGAATCTGCTCCGAGTGACGGCACCGCTCTTTATACGTCCGGACTCCGGCATGAACGACACCCTTAACGACCATGAGCGGCCGGTATCCTTTGATGTGCCTGGAATCGGCGGGGATCGGCTGGAGGTCATCGTTTCACAGGCCAAGTGGAAGCGCATGGCTCTCTACCGCTATGAATTCACCCCGGGAGAAGGGCTTTACACCGATATGAACTCCATCCGACGGGACGAGATCCTGGACAATCTCCACAGCCTGTATGTGGATCAGTGGGACTGGGAGAAGGTCATCACCCCGACCCAGCGCACCGAAGCCTATCACGTTGACGTGGCCCAGGCCATCTTCGAGGTGTTCAAGGAAACAGAGGCCTATATCGGCGGCCTTTATCCCCAGCTGGAAAGACAGCTGGCCTCAGAGCTCTTCGTCATATCCGCTCAGGAGCTGGAGGATATGTACCCCTCCCTGACCCCGGCGGAGCGGGAGGAAAAGATCGTCATGGAGAAGGGCGCCGTATACCTTACGAAAATCGGCGGAGCCCTCAAAAGCGGAGAAACCCATTCCAACCGTGCGCCGGACTATGACGACTGGAAGCTCAACGGCGACCTGCTCTTCTGGTATCCGGTGCTCAAACGGTGCGTGGAGCTTTCCTCCATGGGGGTTCGGGTCAACGCCGATGCCCTGGACGAGCAGCTCACCAGCTCCGGCTGTGATCTGCGCAGGCGCATGCCCTATCATCTGCTGCTGTTGGCCGGAAAAATGCCGGACACTATCGGAGGCGGCATCGGTCAAAGCCGCATGTGCATGTTCTTTTTGCAAAAGGCCCATATCGGCGAGGTGCAGTGCAGCGTATGGCCCGATGAAGTGGTAAGGCTGTGCGCGGAGCATAAGATACCGATATTGTAAAAAGTCACGATACATCAGCCACGGATAACACGGATTGACACGGATATAGATAAAGTTGAACTTCTTCGGACCAATATGTGGCAACTTAATAGGGAAACATAATAGAAGGACACTTCCGATTTATCCTGGGAGTGTCCTTTTGATATCAGCAATAAATTAATCCGTGAAAATCCGTGTAATCCGTGGCAAAATCGCTTTTAAAACGATTCCTGAGTGAATTTCACATTGCTGCCCAGCACCTGATAATACACATCCAGGAGCGGCGCTTCCGCGTCTATTTCATAAAGCATGCCGCGGTCCCGGTAAAACTCCAAAAGCGGTGCCGCACCGGACAAATAACGGTCCAGGCGGGTCTGCAGGAAGGTTTCGTCGTCATCTGCCCGTTTTGACAACGGACTGCCGCAATGGTTGCAAACATTCTCAACTGAAGGCGGACAGTTGACCAGGTGATAGACCGCGCTGCATTTCGTGCAGATACGGCGTTGCCGTATCCGGGTTTTCAGAACGTCCTCCGGAGCATTGAAGTTCAGGGCGATGTCAATCTTCAGCCCGTGCTCCTCCAGAATCTCTTCCAAGGCCGCCGCCTGAACGACATTGCGGGGAAAACCCTCCAGAATCAGGTTGCCCCTGCTCATCAACCGTTCCTTTACAATGTTTATCATCAGTTCATCGGGAATCAGCTTGCCCTGATCCACCAGGGGTTTGACCATCAGCCCCAGGGTTGTGCCTTCCCGTATTTCACCGCGGAGCAGCTCTCCGGTGGAGAAGATATCAAAGGCATAAGCATCCTTCAGTTTTCTGGCCACAGCCCCTTTGCCGACCCCGGGGGGGCCTAACAGGATTACCAGCATCGTACACCTCCAAATTGAACATGAGAGATAGATACCACGGAAATCATAATCGAATCATTTGATCATTAACGCTGGCTCAGGGGAATGTAGCTGGCTTTGGGACTTACGCTTACGTAAGCGGGCCGCATGATCTTGTTGTCGCTGACAATCTGCTCGATGCGGTGGGCGCACCAGCCGGCGATACGGGCGGTGGCGAACAGCGGCGTGAAGAGCTCCTCAGGAAGGTCCAACATCTCGTAAACGAAACCGGAGTAGAGGTCCAGGTTGGCGGATATGGTGAAGTCCGGTCCCTTCAGTTCCTTGAAGATCTCGATGGTAAGAGTCTCGATATTCGTATAGAGGTTGAACTCGTCAACGGCATCCTTCTCCTTGGCCAGCTCCAGTGCCTTTTCCTTCAACAGCACGGCCCGGGGATCTGAAAGGGTGTAAACCGCATGGCCCATGCCGTAGATAAGCCCCTCCCCGTTGAAGGCTTCCTTTTTCAATATTTTGATCAGGTAGTCCTTCAGCAGATCTTGGTTCGTCCAATTGGGGCAATTCAGTTTGATGTCGTCAATCATGGCCTTCACACGGTTATTAGCGCCGCCGTGCTTGGGCCCCTTCAGGGAGCCGATGGCGGTTACAATGCAGGAGTAGGTATCGGTTCCGCTGGAGGACACCACATGGGTGGCAAAAGCGGAGTTGTTGCCGCCGCCGTGCTCGGCGTGGATCACCAGGCACAGGTCCAGGGTTTCAGCCTCTGTCTTGGTGTATTTGTTGTCCTGACGGATCATATACAGGATATTCTCTGCCGTACCGATTTCCGGTTGCGGAGGATGGATGTACAGGCTTTTCCGGTCGAAATAGTGGGCCTTGGCCTGATAGCCATAGGAGATGATGGTAGGGAACCGGGCAATCAGCTGGATGCACTGCCTCAGCACATTGCGGACGCAGGTGTCGTCGGGATTGTCATCGTGGGAATAAAGGACCAGAACGCTGCGCTGGAGCTTGTTCATGATATCCTTGCTGGGAATCTTAAGAATCATGTTTTCGGTAAAGTTCTTGGGAAGGTCCCGGTTGGCGTCCAGCATTTCTTTGAAGCTACAGAGCTGATCCAGGGAGGGGAGCTCCCCGAAAAGCAGCAGGTATGCGGTCTCTTCATAGCCGCGGCGATGCTCGTTCTGGAACCCCCGCACGATATCTTCAATATCGATGCCCCGGTAATAGAGCTTGCCTTCAGCAGGGACCTTCTTGTCGTCCACCAGCGTGTAACCGTGAACGGAGCCCACCTCGGTAAGGCCCACCAATACCCCGGTGCCGTTCTTGTTTCGCAGACCCCGCATGACATGGTATTTATCAAAAAAGGCCGGATCGATGCGGTTGTTATCCTCCGCCTTCACTGTTAACTCATCGAAAAAGGAATTGCCGTTGAAATACTTCATAAGTGCACCTCCAGGCGCAGAAGAATAAGTGCGAAAACCTTTTGCCACAGATGAAAACCGATGAAGGGCGATGTGTTCTGACGTACCCGTCCCTATTATCCATATCAGTAAAGTTGCGGATTATGTCAGCTGCAACATAAATTCGAAACCGAATGATTGATGATAATCCATTGTCCTTCATACGACTCCCAATCGTTCTGGCACTTCTTCACTTCATGAATCAGTGAGAACGAAATGGGATCTGTACCCGCTCGACTAAGCTTCAGATACGCTGAAGCAAAGGCTCGCTTCGTCTGCGTCATCTGCGGCTAAGGGTGTTGCCTTAATTTTACTGGTATTTACAATGCTTTAATAATCGCTTCCGTCAGGGTGTCGGTGGTGCCGGTGCCGCCCAGATCCGGTGTGGTTCCGGTGCCTGCTGCCAGTACCGCGGCAATGGCCTTCCGTATCCCTTGGGCGGCTTCCTTTTCTCCCAGATGGTCCAGCATCATGGCGGCGCTGAGGGTGAGAGCGATGGGGTTGGCAAGTCCTTTTCCGGCGATATCCGGTGCGCTGCCGTGGACGGCTTCAAAGATGGCACAGTCGGTTCCGATATTGGCGCCGGGTACAAGGCCCAGTCCTCCCACCAGCCCCGCGGCCAGGTCGGACAGGATATCCCCGTACAGGTTCTCTGTCACCAGCACATCGTATTTTTCAGGGTACATCACCAGCTGCATGCACATGTTGTCCACGATCACTTCGTTATAGGCGATATCGGGGAATTCCAGGGCCACCTTGCGGGTTGCCTCCAGAAACAGGCCGTCGGCCTGTTTCATGATGTTGGCCTTGTGAACCGCTGAAACCGTTTTACGGCCATTGGTACGGGCATATTCAAAGGCGGCCCGGGCAATCCGTTCTGAAGCCTTCCGGGTGATGACCTTGATGCCATGCACCTCATCCTCGGAGATACGTACCTCCCGGCCGGCATACAGATCTTCGGTGTTCTCCCGGAAAATCACCAGATCCACCTTCTGCCCTCTGCCGGCTCCGGGCAGACTCATAACGGGCCGTACATTGGCGTAAAGGTCATACTTCTGGCGCAGAGATACGTTGATGCTCTTGAAGCCGGTGCCCACAGGGGTTGTGATGGGCCCCTTCAAGGCTACCCGGTACGCTTCTATGGCAGTATAAACGCTGTCGGGAACCAGGGTTCCGGTTTTTTCGTAAACGTTGGCTCCGGCATCCTCCAGAATCCAGTTGATGGACACTCCGGTGGCATCAACGATTTTCCGTGTGGCCAGACTTACCTCCGGGCCAATCCCGTCTCCGGGAATGAGAACGACATTGTACATCCTAATCCTCCTGTCGGATAGCAAAATTCAGTGCGCCTCCGGCCTGAAGCATGGCACAGTCGCGCTCAGACCCGCTGAACAGAACCTTGAAGCTGTAGTTGGTGGTCCGGTTTTCAACGTGCACAACCCCTGTTTTCAGTGCATCCGACAGATCGGACAGCTGCAGGGTGTCGTTTTCGCTCACCAGATAGTAGTCGGTGGAATTTTCGAACACCAGAGGGACAATCCCGGCGTTCATCAGGTTGGCCTCATGGATGCGGGCAAAGGACTTGGCAATCACGGCGCGAACACCCAGATAGAGGGGAACCAGAGCCGCATGCTCGCGGCTGGAGCCCTGACCATAGTTGGAGCCGCCGATGACGAAGCCTTGGCCTGCGCCCTGGGCGCGGTCCCTGAAGTCGGGAACCAGAGTGCCGAAGCAGTGTTTGGAAAGCTCGGGGATATTGGAGCGGAAGGGCAGAAGAGCCGCGTTGGAGGGCATGATATCATCGGTGGTGATATTGTCGCCGGCCTTGAGCAGAACCCGGGCCTCCAGGGTGTCTTCCAAGGGTTTCCCGGCGGGGAAGGGCTTGATATTGGGACCCATGACAATGGGGGTGGAAGGGTCCGGTGCTCCCTGGAGCCAGTAGCCGCTGGATACGGTGTAGTGATCCGGTTCGGAAATAGTCAAAGGGGCGCCGAGAGATTCCGGGTTGGTGATGACACCGGCTATAGCGGACGCGGCAGCGGTTTCAGGGCTGACCAGATAGACGCCGGCATCCTTGGTTCCGCAGCGGCCCTTAAAGTTACGGTTGAAGGTACGGAGGGACACCGCACCGGATTTCGGTGCCTGACCCATTCCGATACAAGGGCCGCAGCCTGCCTCCAAAAGCCGTGCGCCGGCACCGATCATATCGGCCAGTGCACCGTTTTCGGCCAGCATTTTCAAGATGTTGCTGCTTCCCGGGCTGATAACCAGGCTCACCTGGGGATGCACAGTTTTTCCCTTGAGAATGGCGGCAACCTTCATCAGGTCGGAATAGGAGGAGTTGGTGCAGCTTCCGATAGCCACCTGATCCACGGGGATGGGGCCGATCTCCGAGATGGGAGAAACCTTGTCCGGGCTGTGGGGAACGGCGGCGCTGGGAACGACGGTACCCAGGTCTATGACGATCACTTCGTCGTAAACCGCATCGGCATCTGCTGCCAAGGGGCTGAAATCCTGCTCCCGGCCCTGGCGTTTCAGGAAATCACGGGTGATGGCGTCGCTGGGAAAGAGGGAGGTTGTGGCGCCCAGCTCGGCACCCATATTGGTGATGGTGGCTCTTTCCGGTACGGAAAGGGTGCTCACACCGGAGCCGGAATATTCGAGTATGGCATTCACGCCCCCCTTAACGGTGAGCTTGCCGAGAATGTGAAGGATAACGTCCTTGGCGGTGGCCCAGGGCTTAAGGGCTCCTTCAAGGCGGATGTTGATGATCCGGGGGGTCTTCAGATAGTACGTGCCCTTTGCCATTCCGATGGCCACATCCAACCCCCCGGCGCCGATGGCGATCATGCCCATGCCGCCGCAGGTGGGGGTATGGCTGTCCGAGCCGATCAGCAGATCCCCGGGCTTTGCGAAACGTTCAAGGTGAAGCTGGTGGCAGATCCCGTTCCCGGGCTTTGAAAAAATGATTCCGTATTTTTTCGCCACCGACTGAATGAAGGCATGGTCATCGGCGTTTTCAAAGCCGGCCTGGAGCATATTGTGATCGATGTAGGCCACGGAAAGATCCGTGCGGATGCGGTCGATGCCCATGGATTCCAGCTGCAGGTATACCATGGTGCCGGTGGAGTCCTGGGTAAGGGTCTGATTCACCTTTACCGCGATTTCCGAAGCGGTTTCCAGTTTTCCATGTACAAGGTGGGATTCAAGGATTTTGATTGCCATACTTTTTTTCATAAAGCACCTCCGGATGAATTCGCATTATTGTATACAATTATACGAATGTTAAACAGGGCTGTCAATCATTTTAAGGCTATATTTCGCCATTTTTACCCCTAAAATGAAGGATGCAAACGGAGAACTTGCAAAAATAATTTTGAAGAGGGAGAAAATGAAAGTTAACATGCATGATTGCTCCGGCATATGTTTCAGTTGAATTACAAAAAATAGGTGAACCTTGGGAATTGTGCAGGAGTGTGTCATGATAATGAGGTGACATAAAATTGAAATGAATACATATTCGACAGATTTCGAGAAAGTTTTGCCCGAGGTGCGGAGGTGGATATGAGCGCGGTATATCAGGGATTGTTCTGGTTCGGAGTCATCTATTCTGTTGCAGCATTTGTTTTGGGGCACATTGGCCATATAGGTGGTGTGGATGCCGCGGATACCGGAGGTGAGCTACCGACGGAAGGGGATATCGGAGCCCAGGGCCATGGGGATGCCGATGCTGCATCCAGTCATCCTTCTCCTCTTAAGCCCATCATCATCGCATCCTTCTTCATTGTTTTCGGCAGTACGGGAATGCTGGCAGAGCATTTTGGCTGGAGCTTCGGCCAGGCGCTTTTTCTTTCCCTTATCATGGGAGGGTTGGTATCCACCGCGCTCTTTAAATTCGTGGTGGTGCCGCTTTACAGCCTGCAGAATACCAGTGCGGCCACCCGGGACGAACTCATCGGCCTGGAAGCCCTGGTGACAACGCCTATTTATGAAAATGGGTTCGGTACAATTTCATACCATTTCAAAGAGAACATATACAATGCACCGGCGAAATCCCTGACAGGGAAGTATATCCCCCAGGGAGAGCACACCGTAATCGTAAAGTTTGAAGGAAAGGCTTTCATTGTTCATATTGCTGAGGAATTCAGCAGTAAATAAAGAATAGAGGGGTATTGTCATGAATGAATTATTAGCACCATTGCTGTTGCCTGCTATTGGTGTAGGCGCGATTTTTCTTATGCTGTTCAGCCTGCTTTCCATGTGGAAGAAAGCGCCCCAGGATAAGGCCATCATTGTAACCGGTCTTAAGAAGCGAGTCATCACCGGCGGCGGCGGGCTCGTTATCCCTATGCTGGAGAGGGCAGACCGCATCTCTCTGGAGAACATGAAAATTGAGGTCCGTACCGAAGGGGCTCTCACGGAACAGGGTGTTGACATCATCGCCGACGGCGTTGCCGTCATCAAGGTGAAGAGTGACATGGATTCCATCCTGTCGGCTGTGGAGCAGTTCAACACAGGCCGTGAGGATCAGACCATCTCCGTGATAAAGGATACCGCCAAGGACGTTCTGGAAGGAAAGCTGCGGGAGATTATCTCCAAGCTCACCGTTGAAGAAATCTACAAGGACCGTGAAAAGTTCGCCTCCGAGGTTCAAAAGGTGGCTGCCCTTGATCTGGCCGACATGGGCCTGGAGATCAAGGCATTCACCATCCGGGACATCCGGGACGACAACGGCTATCTGCAGGCCTTGGGGGCCAGCCGGATCGCTCAGGTCAAGCGGGATGCCGAAATCGCCATGGCAGAAGCGGCCAGAGACACCAAGATTAAAACCGCGGAGGCCAATCGTGAAGGGGAAGCCGCCCGTCTGATATCCGAAACTCAGATTGCTGAATCCGCCATGGACAAGGAGCTGAAGGTTCAGGCCTACCGTAAGGATCAGGAAAGCACCCGGGCCACCTCCGACCTTGCCTACGAAATCGAATCCAACAAGACCAAGCGCGAGGTTGTTGAGACAGAGGTTCAGATTGAAATCTCCAAAAAACAGAAAGAGCGGGAGCTGACCGAAGCAGAGATGCAGGTTCAGATCATTCGCAAGCAGAAGGAAATCGAGCTGGCCGAGCAGGAAGCCCTTCGAAGGGAACGGGAGCTGGAAGCCACCATCCGCAAGCAGGCAGATGCCGAAAAATACCGTCAGGAGAAAAATGCGGAAGCGGCTAAATATCAAGATATACAGGAAGCGGAAGCGCGGGCCCGGAACATTGAGCTGGAGGGTAAGGCCAAAGCAGAAGCCACACGACTGCAAGGGATGGCAGAGGTAGACATCATCCGTGAGAAAGGTAAGGCGGAAGCCGAGGCCATGATGAAAAAGGCGGAAGCCTTCAAGCAGTACAACGATGCGGCCATCACACAAATGATCATCGAAAAGATGCCGGAAATCGCCCGGGCGGTGTCCGAGCCCCTGTCCAAAACCGAGAAAATCGTTATCGTGGATAATGGAAGCGGCAGTGGCGGCGGTGCGGCCAAGGTGTCCGGTTATGTGACCGATATCATGGCACAGCTGCCTCAAACGGTGGAAGCCCTCACCGGCGTCAATATCATGGAGGCCCTAACCAAGGGGATGAAGAAAGCACCACAGCCAGTACCGTCAGCGGCCTATGATCATGTACATCAACAGGTGAAGCCCGCAGTGGCGCCTCCGGTTGAGCCGCCGGTTGCGGTGGAAGAGACGGTGCTTTAGATAAACAGCGATTCCGGCGTTAAAAGCCGCATTCCGTATAAATCCGGAGTGCGGCTTTTCTGAGATTTTTCTGAGGTGTTTCTGGGTATTTATCTGAAAAAGATTTGAAGGATCCTTTCACCCTTGGTGACAGCTCTGATCCTGACTGTCCGATACTTGACGAAGGAGTGTGTCCGATGATACAGATCAGAGACTATGTTCGCCCCGCAACCCTTGAAGAGGCGGGAGCGATGCTGGACAGCAGCCGGAATGCCGCTGTCATAGGGGGCGGGGCCTTTCTCCGTCTTGGGAAAAGGAACATCACCACCGCGGTTGACCTGAGCGCACTGGAGCTGGATACCATCACAGAGGAAGGGAACGGCTATGCCATAGGGGCCATGGTGACCTTCGGTGATCTGGAACGCTCCTCAGCATTGAACATTGATTACCACGGCCTGTTCTCCAGAGCATTGCTGGATGTGGTGGGGGTTCAGTTCAGGAATACAGTAACGGTGGGGGGCACCGTGTTTTCCCGGTATGGCTTTTCAGATTTGATACCCTCTCTTCTGGCTTTGCAGGCGGAGGTTGTACTTTTACGTCAGGGCCGGATGGCCCTTGAGCATTTTCTGAAGCTCAAAAAAACAGGGAAAGATATCTTGATTCAGGTGATCCTACCCAAGGGCTGCAGCGCGGCATCCTATCAGTCGGTCCGCCTTTCCACAGGTGATTATGCGGCCCTTAACCTTGTACTTTTAAAGCTGGACGGGAATTGGCGGATCGCTGTCGGTGCAAGACCGGGAGCGGCAGTCATGGCCTATGGAGCCATGGAGCTCCTGAACCGCCATCCGTGGAGTCCGGAGCTTATTTCTCTGGCCTGCGACAGCATCGGCCGGGAGCTGGTTTACGGAACCAACACCCGGGGCAGTGCCGAATATCGGCGTCAGATTTCCGGAGCTCTATTGCGAAAAGCCATTCTGGAGGTGCAAGCCCATGCTGAATCAACTGACCGTTAACGGCGTTTTACACGAGGTTCAATGTCCGGCGGAGGAGTATCTTTCCGAAACCCTGCGAAAGCTGGGTTATCTCAGCGTCCGTCAGGGCTGTGATACCGGAAGCTGCGGCGCTTGTACCATCCATGTCAACGGCATCGCCATCCTATCCTGCACCACATTGACGGCAAAGGCCCATGGAAAACAGATCACCACCATGGAGGGCGTGCCGGAAAAAGCCAAAGTGATCGGATCCCTGCTGGTGGATGAAGGGGCGGATCAGTGCGGCTATTGCAGCTCCGGACTGATCATGAACATCCTTTATATGGAATCGGTCGTTTCCAATCCCACCGATGACGAAATACAAAAATATCTGAACGGAAACCTGTGCCGCTGTACCGGATACGCCGGTCAGCTCCGGGCTGTAAAGCGTTACTTTGAGGTGAAATCCCATGAAAACAGTTAAGCAGTCCCTGCGAAAAATAGACGGCATGGCCCTGGTTACCGGAAAGGGGCATTACACCGACGATCTAGCTCCCCGGGATGCCCTGGTCATAAAGGTGCTTCGCAGCCCCCATGCCTTTGCCCGGATTCGGGGGATCAAGGCGGATGCGGCCCGGAAGGTTCCCGGGGTGGAGCTGGTGCTCACCTGGCAGGATGTTCCGCGAACCCCGTTCACCCGAGCCGGACAGTGCTGGCCGGAGCTGTCTCCCCAAGACACCTATATCCTGGATGAATATGTGCGCCATGTGGGGGATGCGGCGGTCATTGTAGCCGCTGCCACTGAAAAGGCCGCCGATAAAGCCCTGAAGCTGATAAAGGTGGATTACGAAGTGTTGGAGCCCCTGTTGGATTTTGAGAAGGCTGCGGAATCACCGATTCTGGTGCATCCGGAGGAGGCAGCCCACGCCCTGCTGCCGGTGGGGTACAACCGTTTGACCAATACCGTGGCCACAGCCAGCTATGCCTACGGAAATGTGGAGGAGATACTGCCACACTGCGAGGTGGTCCTCAGTCGAACCTATCATACCCAGGGTCAGGCCCAGGCCATGATGGAAACCCAGCGGGCCTATGCCTATAAGGATCCTTACGATAGGCTGGTGATGGTGGCGTCCACTCAGATCCCCTTCCATGTGAGGCGCACCCTTGCCACCGCTCTGGGGCTTCCCATGAGCCGCATTCGGGTGATAAAGCCCCGCATCGGCGGCGGTTTCGGCGCCAAGCAAACCCTGAATGCAGAATTCTTTCCGGCCCTCGTCACCATGATGACAGGAAAGCCGTCCAAGATCGTCTACACGCGGAAAGAGGTTTTCAGCGGAACCAACTCCCGTCACGCCATGAAGCTGGAGATCACTCTGGGAGCTAACCGGGATGGACGGATACGGGCCATTGACATAAAGGGGCTGTCCGACACCGGAGCCTACGGAGAGCACGGGAGCACTACCTTCAGCTCGGCAGGAGGCAAGGTGCTGACCCTCTACAATAAAGTGGAGGCCTGCCGATTCCACGGGCAGGTGGTCTATACGAACCATGTGCCGGGAGGAGCCCTTCGGGGCTTCGGCGTGACCCAGGGAACCTTTGCCATGGAGTCGGCCATCAACGAGCTGGCGGAGCAGCTGGCCATAGACCCTGTTCGGTTGCGTGAGATCAACATGATACGGACAGGGGAAAGCCATCCGTTATACAACAAGCTCACCAAGGGTGCCGGACCGGAGCCCATTCTCATGGACAGCTGTCAGCTCCCCTACTGTGTGGAGCGGGGCAAGGCCATGAGTCAGTGGGAACAAAAGAAAACCCCGGGTGCTTCCCATCAAACTGGCAGGAAACGACGGGGCATGGGCATGGCCATCACCCAGCAGGGGTCAGGGCTTCCCAACATCGACATGGCCTCCGCCATCCTGAAGCTTAATGATGACGGCTTTTTCACCCTGCTCCTGGGGGCTACGGATATCGGCACCGGCAGTGATACCATACTGGTTCAGATCGCCGCAGAAGCCCTGGGGGTCTCCATGGACCGCATCATCGTCTACACGGCGGATACGGATATCACTCCCTTCGACAGCGGTGCCTATGCCTCTTCCACCACCTATACCACCGGAAACGCGGTCATTGATGCGGCGGAAAAAATGAAACAGCTGATTCGGGAGCAGGCAGCCCAGGTGTTTTTCACCAACGTCAATGCGGAGGATGTGGAACTTGACGGCGAAAGAATCAGCTGTGTGAAAACTCACCAGGAGATATCTTTAACCGAGTTTTCCCGCAAGCTTACCTATAACCAGGGACACGTACAGCTGGCGGCCTGCGGTTCCTTTGTGCCCAGACAGCCGGCACCGCCGTATATGGCCGGGTACGCCGAGGTGGAAGTGGATATGGATACCGGCAAGGTGGAGCTTCTGGATTACTACGGCGTCGTGGACTGCGGCACCCCCATCAATCCCCGGCTTTGCCGGATACAGGCGGAGGGGGGCGTGGTCACCGGCATCGGCATGGCCCTGTATGAAAAGGCGGACTACACCAAGGCGGGGCGTTTGATCAACGATACCTTCATGGAATACAAAATCCCGGCACGCCGGGACTTTGGGAACCTGCATATTGAATTGGCCGACGGCTACGATGCGTCAGGGCCTTACGGAGCCAAATCCATCGGGGAAGTGGTGATCAACACCGTGGCCCCGGCCATCATAGAGGCCATCTATCAGGCCTGTGGCGCCCGGATTCGAGATTTGCCGGCTACACCGGAAAAAGTACTCCGTGGCATACGGAATCTGGATTAACCCGTGCCCCCTTTTGCTGCTCCCTTTTCATAGGGGGCAGCTTTTTTTGTATTAAACGAAAACCACCCGCTATGCGGGTGGTTCAAAAAAGCTTAT
>CAZYQI010000032.1:0-35385 GCA_964649745.1 uncultured Peptostreptococcaceae bacterium
AGTAGGCCCTTATAGGGCTAAGCAAACCACCCGTTAGACGGGTGGTCCTGATTGTGGAAGAGGGGCGAAATTCGTTACAAATGCGAAGGTTCTGTTTGTTATGCCTATGTTAATAGTGTTATAATACTGATGCAGAAGACGCAGTAGAAAATCAAATGGTAGCGGTTATTCGCTGAGGAGACAATGTATGACGATGATATTTGGCGTTATCGGAGGTCTTGGTCTGTTCCTTTACGGTATGAAAGTTATGGGGGACGGTCTCGAAAAGGCAGCCGGGGAACGTATGAAGAAGCTGATCGAGGTCCTGACCAACAATCGGGTCATGGGGGTTCTCGTTGGTGCTGTCGTAACAGGGGTGATTCAGAGCTCCAGCGCAACCACGGTTATGGTGGTGGGATTTGTTAACGCAGGCATTATGAACCTGACCCAAGCCGTTGGCGTTATCATGGGTGCCAATATCGGGACCACCATGACAGCCCAGATCATTTCCTTTGATCTGGCGGCATATGCCCCACTGGTTGTAGGGATTGGTGTTGCTTTCTGGATGTTCACCAAGAACAAGAAGACCAAGCAGTGGGCCGAGATTATGATCGGATTCGGCATCCTGTTCATCGGGATGGCCACCATGAGCGAATCCATGGCGCCGCTTCGTGAGTTTGAAGGATTTAAGACGATGCTCACCAGTTTCGGCGGAGGAACGATCAAGGATACCCTGATGGGTATTTTGGCAGGCTTTGCCCTGACGGCGATTATTCAGAGCTCCAGCGCGTCAATTGGACTATTGATTGCTCTGGCTTCTCAAGGGTTGTTACCCATAGAAGCAGCGATCCCCATCCTCTTCGGCGACAATATCGGAACCTGTGTCACGGCTCTTCTTTCCAGCATCGGAGCCAGCAAAACGGCTAAACGGGCAGCGCTGATGCATTTGCTTTTCAATATCATCGGGACAATCATCTTTGTGCTGATACTCAGTAGACCCATCCTTCATTTCGTAGTGATGATGGATCCGGACAACATTGCCAGACAAATTGCAAATACACATACCTTATTTAACCTTATCAACGTATGCATCCAGCTTCCCTTTGCAGGGGTACTTGTATTCCTGGCAAACAGGCTTATTCCTGAAGGAAAGGATGGCGTAATCGTTTTGGAAGGGATTAAGTATTTGGACGATCGGATCCTTGAGACGCCGACCATTGCTGTGGGACAGTGCATCAAGGAAGTTCTTCACATGGGGAATACTGCTGCGGAGTCCTACGAAAAGTCCATGGAGGCGTTCTTCAATGCAGATGAAAAAATGGCCCATGAGGTATTCCGCATTGAGCGAATTATCAATACGATGGAGAAAGAAATCGCTGTCTACTTAGTAAAACTTTCTAATACTGCGTTATCTCAAGAACAGCATCATGTTGTAAATGGATTGTTTGGAACCATTCACGATATCGAGCGGGTGGGTGACCATGCGGACAATTTGGCAGAACTGGCGCTTTACAGAGCGGAAAACAAACTGGAGTTTAGTGAGACGGCAGAGGCGGAACTGCGCATGCTTCATGAGAAGGTGCTCAGATCGTATAAAGAAGCGCTTCATGCCCTGCAATCCGGAGACTCTGAGACGGCCAGACATGTAGTGGAACGGGAAGGCGAAATTGATCATATTCAGAAGGAACTGCGTACCGGCCATATTACCCGAATGAATAAGCAGCTTTGTACGCCCGGATCCGGGGTGATATTTCTGGATATTCTCACGAACCTCGAACGGATCGGTGATCATGCATCAAAAATCGCATTTGCAGTTCTGGACGTAAAAAGTACGGCCTGATCCGGCTATACTTTCCAACTTGAAGAAAAACCCTCTGACCTTGTTCTATTTTCTTGCCAACCTCCGTTAGGTTGCTCCGCACAGAGGGTTTTTCTTCTGCATAGTCTTTATCATCCATTTGAAAGAGCGTAGCCGATTCCGGCTACGCTCTTTGTGTCTTGTTAAGGGTCATATAGTGATGGAGGGCTTCCATAACGGCTTCATGGGGGCCTTTTTCTTCAAAAAAACTGATAAAACTCAGCACCAGTCCCGCATAACCCGGCGCCGATGTGTTATCCTCGCTGCTTAGGAAGTATCTCCAGTGAGGCATCAGGTTCAATCCCGGATTGGCGTTCCATGCCTTGAGGATCAGATCCATCACATTTCTGGCAGAAACGGGATTGGTGCGGGGGGATATATCCGTCGCGGCTCTCCATGCGATTTTTTCAAAAAGGGGAAAAGACTCTGTAAGGAATGCGGATTCCATCAAACGCAGGTACAGTTCTTCGTAATGAGGATATGAGGCCGGCGCTTGAACGAAGGTATTCCATTTTAACTCCAGCTCTTTTGTACAAAGGGTGGAAGGATCAATGCGGCCCCGAAGGCATGCGGTGGTTATTCTCAAGGCACCGCTGCTTTCCTGTCGTTCCTGTTCCAGTGTGCTTTCCAAGGAGAGGAGGATCCGATTGGCTATGCCCAGCATGCCCTTGCTGATATAGCATTCAATCTTCAGGGTCAACAGCTGGTCCAGCCAAATCGGGGAGTCTTGCGGAACCAGATGTTCGCAGAAAATCAGGCTTCCCAGGGCGTTGTCAAAATCGGATTCTGCCATATACGCAGTGGCTTGGTTTACAAATACCTCTAAAAGAAGCAAATCACCAATGCGGCCTTCGTAGCTTCGAAGCACTTCTGCTGCTTGGATGGCACTCTGAAAGTGCTCCAGTTTTAGAGCGGTTCGCGATAAGCAAAGTGCAGTCTCCGCCAGTTCGGAGGGGTTTTCTAAACGGGAGGCGTTTTCATAGGCTCGGCTGAAATAAAGATGCGCCTCTTGATTCTTGCCGGCGTATTCGAAATAAGAAGCAATGAGACGATAAGCCTGTACCTTTTCCCGGGGGAGATCCCATTGTGAGAACAGTGAGGAAATGCGGGTAAGGTAGTGGTTCATGGTGAAGTGGGCGTCAAAACGGAACTCAGCAATGGAATCCAGCAGGCTTCGTATTTCCAGACGCGCCTGATAACGGGCAGGGATTGACAGGTCTTCGGCTGTGACGGGCTCAAATCCATGGGTACCAGAAAAGAGACCGTTGATACGCTGTGACAGAGCTTCAGCAGTTTTATCCGTGAGAGGACAGCGACCGTTCTCGATCATGCTCAGAAGATTCCTCGTCATCAGCGGGCCAGCCAAATCACTCTGGCTAAGACCAAGGCGCTTGCGAAGCGTTTTCAAATTTTCGCCGGACATATTGCCTCCCTATGGCATGGTTGATTTCTTATAGCATCGCATGAAAAAAGAAGAACATCAAGGGCGCGGCAGGCCCCTGATGTTCTTGAGATTTGTTATCCGATGGGGTCGAAACCTCACCTGATGCAAGGTTCACTTCATCTGGCGGAAAACATGCGCAATAGGATATCGCGTTCAATATTGGTGGTGGAACTGTCCAGGAGGTTTTGGTAGACCTGGCCCGCTGTTTTTCCGGCCTTTATTTCCTGTACAACGATGGAGTAATACTCGCGAGTACGTTTTTCAATGTAGGAAAGGTCAGTACCCATTTTGGTGACACCCAGTCCGATATTTTGACACTTATCCACATGAGTTTGTCGGAGATCCTTCAGAACCCCTTCGATATCTTTGTCCAGCTTTGCCCTTATCTCGGGGGTTTTAGCAGCTGTCTTGGGTTTTCCAAAATCAAAAAGGCCCATATGATTCCTCCTGAATGAATTGTGGATGCGAATAAGCCGACGGAAGTTTAACGGTTTTGAATCCGATTAAACAGTCCGCCGGCTTCAGGTTTTATTTTGCGTATCTGCAAATACCCAGCCTTATCCCTATTTTAACATAGATGCCGTAGGGTTGTGGAACAAATCTAAAGAATACCCAGATCGTTTAACTGTTCATACGAATCCACTGCCCATGCGTTTGAATCAGAGTTCGACCACAAATTATCTTTAACCTGCCATTGTTCAACGCCGGTGGCGGCCATAACCAATTCTTTGCCGATTCCCACGCCAATCACTGTCATTTTCCCTACGAGTAAGGCAATCTCGTTAGAAAGTGTTGAGAAATCCTCCGAGGTCAGAGTGCCATCTGAAATAACACATATTTCTGTTCCCAGTTTAGCCAGAGTGGAGGGGGCGAAGCTTTTGCCGAAAATGTTAAGCGCACTGTTGGATTGAAATATCGAGAACTGTTGGGGTGTCATACCAAGATTGATCACCGCAACGTTTTTGGGTTTGGAGCTGACGTGAACATACTCCGCGCCGGTTGATTCAAGTATGGCTGATACATCGCCTTTTGTAAGAAGTTCATGAGAGATTACTGTGATCATGGATGAATCCTCCTTTGGTTTTTTATGCAGTGATTATGCGTTTTTCGGGTAATGTTCCATGTGAGTGATATCATCGGAGACCTTTCGGAACCCGAACTGGCTGTAGAAATCAGCGGCATAGGTGGTTTTCAACCGCCATTGGGAAACGGAGCTTAGGGAGGGGTGGCACAGGATGTGACGGATCAATTCAGAACCACAGCCGCCCATGCGGCTGTCGGACCGTATTACGACATCGCATAGATATGCGAATGTGACGTGATCTGTTATCACCCGGGCAAAGCCGATGAGCTGGAAACCCTCCATCATGAAGAAACACGTAGAATTCGCCATGGATATACGGACGGTATCCAATGACCGGCTGGAAGCCCAGTGGGTTTCCTGAAGCAGATGCCATACCTCCTCAGGAGTGCAGACATCCCGGTCTGTTGTCACATAGACATCCTCTTCCAACTGTAATGCAAACACAGGAGCACCTCCTTTATGGTATAGGAATAATATACATCATTAAGTATAATAATGCAATGGAGAAATGACGTGAAAATAAAATCTTGACCGATAAAACTTAAGGTGCTAAACTTTCAATCAAACAATAGTGTTTCGGATGATATTAACGGGAGATCTCTTAAATGGGGGCCGAAGGAGCAATGTCTAGCGCTGCCAGGCGAAGACAGAAACTTTCAGGCAAAAGGAACCGGTAATGGACGAATCTCTGAAAAGTCTTTCAATGGACACCGAAGGAGCAAATGCCAAGGGCATGAATCTCTCAGGTCAGAAAACAGAGAGCGCGGCAGGTAATACCTGTTTGCGCTCTTTATTTTTGGGAAATATATATTTTATTCAGAAATAGACGTTTTGTTGACAAATCCCAATTTGAAACGGACAGTATTCAGATATACTGTAGGGAGTGTTGGACGTTTTAGCGACGTCTGCCGAATAGAATCACTTACATAAGAGAATACAATTCAGGAGGAGAGAAACCATGGCAGAATTTAAGACAGATGTTCAGATTGCACAGGAAGCAAAGATGCAACCGATCAAAGATGTGGCCGCTAAGCTGGGCCTCAGTGAAGACGACCTGGAGCTTTACGGGAAATACAAAGCGAAGATTCATCTGGACGTTCTGGACCGCCTCAAAGACAAGCCAGACGGGAAGCTGGTACTGGTAACGGCCATCAATCCCACCGCTGCCGGAGAAGGAAAAACCACAACCAACGTGGGTCTGTCCATGGGTCTCAACAAAATCGGGAAGAAAACCTTCACCGCCCTCCGGGAACCCTCCTTAGGACCGTGTTTCGGGGTTAAGGGCGGCGCAGCCGGAGGCGGCTACGCTCAGGTTGTCCCAATGGATGACATCAACCTTCACTTCACTGGGGATATTCATGCGGTAACAACGGCAAACAACCTTCTGGCGGCCCTGATCGACAACCACATCTACCAGGGGAATCCCCTTAACATCGACTCCAAGCGCATCATGTGGCGCCGGGCCATCGACATGAACGACCGTGCTCTTCGGAATACAATCGTCGGCATGGGGGCTAAGGGTGACGGTGTCATCCGTCAGGACGGCTTTGATATTGCCGTTGCTTCGGAAATCATGGCGATCCTGTGCCTGGCAACCAGCATGAAAGACCTGAAAGACCGTCTCTCCCGTATGGTTGTGGCTTACACGGAGGACAAAAAACCGGTTACAGCAGGGGAACTGGAAGCCACCGGCTCCATGGCTCTTTTGTTGAAGGATGCCCTGATGCCCAACCTGGTTCAGACCCTGGAAAACACCCCGGCGCTTATTCACGGCGGCCCCTTCGCCAATATCGCCCATGGCTGCAACAGCGTGGTAGCCACTACCATGGCTCTCAAACTGGCCGACTATGTGGTGACAGAAGCCGGCTTCGGCGCCGACCTGGGAGCAGAGAAATTCTTCGACATCAAGTGCCGTTATGCAGGCCTTAAGCCCGCCGTAACCGTTATCGTTGCCACTGTTCGGGCTCTTAAGAACCACGGCGGCGTTAAGAAGGAAGATCTCAACAAAGAAAATCTCGAGGCACTTAAAAAGGGCTTTGAAAACTTAGAGAAACAGATCCAGAACGTTCAGAAGTTCGGCGTGCCGGCGGTGGTGGCCATCAATGCCTTCCCGCTGGATACCACTGCAGAGCTGGAATATGTAGAAAACCGCTGCAAGGAGCTGGGTGCCGAAGCGGTCCTCAGTGAAGTGTGGGCAAAAGGCGGAGAGGGCGGCGTAGCGCTGGCCCACAAGGTCGTTGAAATCGCAGAAAGCGGCAAAGCGGCCTACAAGCCCCTTTACGAGCTGGACCTGAGCCCCAGGGAAAAGATTGAAACAATCTGTAAGGAAATCTACGGGGCCGATGGCGTGGAATTCACAGCCAAGGCTTTGCAGGACATGGCCAAGCACACAGAAGACGGTTTCGGGCACCTGCCCATCTGCATGGCCAAGACCCAATATTCCCTTAGCGATGATCCCAAGAAACTGGGCCGTCCCACAGGCTTCAAGGTAACGGTCCGGGAAGTGAAGCTTTCTGCCGGAGCAGGGTTCTTGGTGGCACTGGCGGGAGAGATCATGCGGATGCCTGGCCTGCCCAAGGTTCCTGCAGCCAACAAGATCGATATCCTTGAAAGCGGAGAGATTGTAGGATTGTTCTAAGAGAATAGAAGGCATTGAAAGGGCCACGTCAAATGTAGGGGGAATTCCTTATTTGATGTGGCCCTTTCGGTATTTGGGATACGTCTCCGGTGATCAGGAAAGCATTCCCAAGATTCTGCTGTCCTCATAAATTCTCCACATCTTTCTGCTAGGCTGTTCTTATAAGCGGAGGTGATTATATGAACAGCGAAAACAAAGGAATCGTAAGAGCATTGAAAATCGGTGGGGTTTTGGTTCTGATAGTGGGTATTGTCATGGTAGGGAAGGGGCTTCTGTTTCCCGGATATCCATGGTCGTATGCGGCGGCCGGAAATGGACAGGCGGCAGTCACTGCAGCGGTGATCAATGGGGATGTGCAGGAAGTGACCATTGATCTGCAATCCGGGGCATATGCCCCAATTGCAGTCCAGAAGGGAATTCCCGTGCGGTTTAATATTCGCGCGGAGAAAGAAACGATCAATAGCTGTAACGGTACGGTGGTCATACAGGAATACGGTCTGCAGACAGCCCTGAAGCCAGGGGACAACATTCTGGAGTTCACCCCGGATAAAACAGGAGTTATTCCGTATTCCTGCTGGATGAATATGATCACCAGCACCATTCAGGTGGTGGACGATCTCAGTAAAGCGGATCTGTCTGAAACCCCGGTGGCCGGTGCAGGGGGAGGGGCCCTGATGCCTTGTTGCAGGCCTTAGTAAAACGGTTGAAATAGGGAGATGCCATGACAGTGAAGCCTCAACGGATATTGATTGTGGATGACGAAGTGAAAATTTCCGAGGTTGTACGCTCTTATCTTGAAAAGAGCGGTTATGAGGTGTTTGAAGCCTGCAACTGCGCTCAGGCCAAGATGGTCATGGATTTGCATTCGCCGGACCTTTTGATTTTGGACCTGATGCTGCCGGATATGTCCGGGGAGGATTTTTGCCGTTATGTGCGGAGAACCTCCCGGATACCCATCATCATGCTGACGGCCAAGGTGGAGGAAGCGGATATCCTCCAGGGGCTGGACATCGGAGCGGACGATTACGTGACAAAGCCCTTCAGCGTACGACAGCTGGTGGCACGGGTTCAGGCATTGCTGCGGCGAAGCGGGGAGGAGGCATCCCCCTTGGTCAATGTGCTGAGCTTCAACGGTCAGGATCTGGTGGTGGAGCCTCGGAAGCACGAGGTGAGAAAGCGGGGAGAAGCGGTGAACCTGACCCCCAACGAGTTCAAGATCCTTATGACCCTGATTAGCTATCCTCACAAGGTGTTCACCCGGGAGGAGCTGATTGTATCCGCCCTGGGCATGGATTTTGACGGCTTTGATCGGACGGTGGATTCCCATATCAAGAACATACGGCAGAAGATTGAAACCGACACCAAGGCCCCGAAATATATCCTGACGGTCCACGGCCTCGGCTACCGATTCGGCGGTGAATAAAATGAAATACAGCCTGCGTACAAAGTTGACCGTTTCCTTTGCAGCAACCGCCCTGATCTGCGTCCTGCTGATCGGGCTTCTTTCCAATATCCAACTGGAGAAGCATTTCAAGGAATACGTGCGGCAGAATCAGGAGAAAAAGAACATCGAAATCGTGGGTCTCATCCAATCCAAGATACTGGAGGACGGAACCTGGGACGTGAAGGCGGTTCAGGACGTCGGAATCTATGCCATGCAGCAGGGCCTGATTATCCAGGTGAAGGATGCCGGCGGTGGAATGGTCTGGGACGCCTACACCTACAACAACGGCATGTGTCAGCAAATGATGCAGTCCATGTCACGGAATATGATGAATCAGAACCCGGGGTGGAAGGGCATGGTCACCCAGGACGATTACACCATGGGATCAAAGGGCATGGTCTTCATAACACGGATCGGGCCGGAATATTTTGATGAGATTGATATTCATTTTGTCCGAACCCTCAACATGGTTTTTATCGGTGTAGGGTTCTTTTCCCTCCTGCTGGCCCTGACCTTCGGCGTCCTCCTTTCCAAACGGATCAGCATGCCCATCACCCGGGTCATCCAAACAGCTCAGTCCATTGCCAAGGGAACTTACGGAGACCGCAGCCACGAAACATCCAGCACCTTGGAAATCAGTCAATTGACCGAAGCGGTGAACGATCTTGCGGAAACCCTGGAAAATCAGGAGAAGCTTCGAAAGCGCCTGACCGGGGATGTGGCCCACGAGCTGAGAACCCCTCTGGCAACCCTTCAGAGCCACGTGGAAGCTATGATAGACGGTGTATGGGAACCAACCACGGAACGGCTTATCAGCTGTCATGAGGAAATCACCCGAATCACCCGGCTGGTCAGCGATCTTGAAAAGCTGGCACATTATGAAAGCGAAAATCTGATTCTGGATAGAACGGAATTCGAAGCCAGAGATTTCCTTGAGCGCCTGATGCAGACCTTTGAGACGGATTTCCGGCATAAAAAAATCGGATGGGTCGTCGATTGTGATGACAGCACCTTCCTGGCCGATCGGGACAAGCTGAGTCAGGTTTTCGTCAACCTCATTTCCAACGCCCTGAAATTCACACCGGCGGACGGGTCCATTTCCATTGCGGTAAGAAGCACTCCGGAAGGTACTCGGGTTGCCGTAAGCGACACAGGCCTCGGGATTTCGCCTCAGGACCTTCCTCATATCTTCCAGCGGTTTTACCGGGCAGATGGTTCCCGGAACCGGACCACCGGCGGTGCGGGGATAGGGCTTGCCTTGGTGAAAACCATTGTGGATGCCCATAAGGGAACCATTGAAGTGGTCAGTGAGATTGACAAGGGAACCACCTTCACCCTCGTATTTCCCAAGTAAGGCATAAGACGCCCGACGATTGCAGTCGGGCTTTTTTTGTGTAAATCCGTGTTATCCGTGGCGATAATAGGTTTGTCACCACGTTTCTAAATCATCTCCATAAATTCTCCACGAATTTATGGGATACTCATGTTACAAGATACCCCCATGGGGTATAATAGATATAGAATACTGTGAAAGGCGGGCCAATATGAAAACACAACAGATAAAGGTGGGAGGCATGACCTGCTCTGCCTGCGCCAAGGCAATAGAACGTGCCGTTGGAAAGGTGCCGGGGGTATCGGAGGCCAGCGTGAATTATGCCACCGAGAAGCTCCAGGTTTCCTTTGATGAAACCCAGGCAGGACAGGAGGCAATTGAGGCCGCCGTGAAGAAGGCCGGATATGAGGTGCTGGCAGAACCCTCCGGCAAGGAAATCACCATCCCCATTGATGGGATGACCTGCTCGGCCTGCTCCAACGCTGTTGAAAGGGCTACCAGGAAACTGCCGGGAATCGAAGCCGTTTCGGTG
The DNA here is from genome assembly GCA_964649745.1 of uncultured Peptostreptococcaceae bacterium. Taxonomy (GTDB): domain Bacteria; phylum Bacillota; class Clostridia; order Peptostreptococcales; family Acidaminobacteraceae; genus CAZEHS01. The sequence continues at coordinate 10,313 of CAZYQI010000032.1, forward strand.
AATTTTGCCACTGAAAAGATGACGGTGAAATACAACCCTCAGCTGGTGCGGATATCCGAAATCAAACAGGCGGTTGTAAAAGCCGGGTACCAGCCACGGGAGATCGACAACTCCCATCAGGTGGATTCGGACAAGATACGCAAGGAAAGGGAAATCAGCACCCTTTGGCTGAAGTTCAAAGTGTCCCTGATCTTCGCCCTGCCCCTGCTGTATCTGGCCATGGGAGGCATGCTGAACTGGCCCATCCCTCCGGCGCTGGCGCCTATGAACTATCCTCTGCTGTACGCGCTGGTGGAACTGTTTCTGGTGATTCCGGTGATCATTGCCGGGTACCGCTTCTACATCGTGGGTTTTTCGGCCATCTGGCGGCGCAGTCCCAACATGGATTCCCTTATCGCCATGGGCACCTCGGCGGCCATCGGCTACAGTCTCTATTCCATTTACCGCATCACCATTGGAGACTTCATCTATGTGGAGGACCTGTACTTTGAAACCGCCGGGGTTATCATCACCCTGATCCTCCTGGGCAAATCCCTGGAAGCCGTTTCAAAAGGGCGCACCTCGGAGGCCATCAAGAAGCTGATGGGTCTGTCTCCTAAAACCGCTATTGTTCTCCATGGAGAGGTTGAGATGGAAATCCCCATCGAAGAGGTGGAGGTGGGCGATATCGTGGTGGTGAAGCCCGGCAGCAAGATCCCAGTGGACGGCGAAGTGGTGGAGGGGCATTCCTCGGTGGACGAATCCATGCTCACCGGTGAAAGCATGCCCGTGGACAAGCTGCCCGGAGACAAAATCATCGGCGCCAGTATCAATAAGAACGGTTCCCTGCGATTCCGGGCCACACGGGTTGGCAGTGACACGGCTCTGGCCCAGATCATCCGACTGGTGGAGGATGCCCAAGGCTCAAAGGCCCCCATTGCCCATCTGGCGGATGTGGTATCCGGCTACTTTGTGCCCACGGTGTTTGCCATTGCAACCCTTTCCGCCCTGGCATGGTATCTGGCCGGACAAACGCCGGTATTCGCTCTTTCCATCTTCATTGCGGTGCTGGTCATCGCCTGCCCCTGTGCCCTGGGCCTTGCAACCCCCACAGCCATCATGGTGGGAACCGGCAAGGGCGCGGAATACGGAGTGCTGATCAAAGGCGGCGAAGCTCTGGAAACGACCCACAAGATCAAAACCATTGTATTCGATAAAACCGGCACCATCACCGAAGGGCGCCCGGAAATCACCGATATCATCACAGTGCCGGGCATTGAAAGGAATGAACTGCTGCAGCTGGCGGCCTCTGCTGAAAAAGGCTCGGAGCACCCCCTGGCCGACGCCATCGTCCGGGGCGCCGAGGCGGTAGGTCTGGAGCTTATTAAGGGGGAAGGATTCAAAGCCATTCCCGGTCATGGTATTCAGGTGACATTGAATGGGAAGGCGCTGCTTTTGGGAAACCGCAAGCTGATGAATGAAAAGCAGATTGATCTGTCAGGTCTTATGGAGGCAGCAGAAAGGCTGGCATCAGAGGGCAAGACCCCGATGTACATCGCTGTGGATTCGGAGCCTGCGGGAATCATTGCAGTGGCAGATATCGTGAAACCCTCCAGTGCCCAGGCCATCGCCAAGCTTCATGCTATGGGCATCGAGGTGGCCATGATCACAGGAGATAACCGTAAAACGGCTGAGGCCATCGCCAGGTCCGTTGGTATCGACCGCGTACTGGCAGAGGTATTGCCCCAGGACAAGGCCAACGAGGTGAAAAAACTCCAGGCAGAAGGAAAAAAAGTTGCCATGGTAGGAGACGGCATCAATGATGCTCCGGCTCTGGCCCAGGCGGACATCGGCATCGCCATCGGCTCCGGTACCGATGTGGCCATGGAATCGGCGGATATCGTCCTGATGCGCAGCGACCTCATGGACGTTCCCACCGCTATCCAACTCAGCAAAAGTACCATTCGCAACATCAAGCAGAACCTGTTCTGGGCCTTTGCCTACAATGTGGCCGGCATCCCCATAGCGGCGGGAATTCTGTACGCCTTTGGGGGGCCCAAGCTGAACCCCATTATTGCTGCCGCAGCCATGTCCCTCAGCTCTGTTTCTGTTCTCAGCAATGCACTGCGTTTGAAACGTTTTAAACCCTATGCGTCAAAATGAACCCATACAGGAGGAAAAAATGATGAAGAAGATGATCGTTGCAGTAACCGTACTGACCCTGGTGTTGGCCCTGGCGGGCTGCCAGAGCACCGATGTGGTGGCCAAGTTTTCCATCACCTCCTTTGAAGCGGTACTGACCGCATTGGGAGACAACGTGGCTGCCGATGATGTGAACGGTGGCTGGGCTCTTACCTCCCCGGGAGGAGAGCGATTCGTATGGAGCAAGGACTTCAGCGCGGATAAAAAACCGGACCTGATGCTGGAGCTGGATGCTACCCCCTTCCTCGATGCCGGGCTGGACCCTGCAAAGCTGGATAAGGAAACGTATGTGTATGATTCCGGCATGAAAACCCTGATGGTACATTCCGAGCTGGGGGCGGATAAATTCACCTACAGTGGGGAACCTACCCCTTTGGACAGCTTCAAACAGATTGTTGCCACCCACCGGGACAGCATCGGGTATCATGAAACTTTGGACCATTACGGTGCAGCCCTTGGAAACGGAAATATGTTCGAATGGGCGAAGACGATGAGCACCAACGACAAGGATATCGTATTCGTTCTGAATCCCAAGCCCTTTATCGACGCCGGAGTGGACCCTGCCAAAGTGCAGGAATGGGTATTCGCACAGGTGGAAGTGAAGAATGCTGAAGGTCAGAAGGAACTGGTGGACAAATTTCTGAAGCCTTATAATTTGGATTAGTCGGCCTCTTAAAAGAGTGGTGATAAACCCTTTGCCACGGATAACATGGATAGAATCGTCGTCTCCCTCTGGGAGGGGGATGTCACAACGTGACAGGGGGAGCATGCGTGATATGAATATATCGACTCGCCAGCTCCTTCCGTCAGCTCCGCTGCCACCTTCCTCCCGGAGGAAGGCAAATAATCCGTAGCCAACCGTATGATCCGTGGCTAAATTACCAGTTGCCTTTATCATCGCACTTTTATTCAAGTGAAGATTCCCTCTGAGTGATGCTGCAGTCACACAGGGGGATTTTAACCTTCCATCAAATCTCCATATCTTCCTGCTACACTGAGCCTATGAAGAACCACGGAGGTAACGACCATGCCACTTAGAATAAAGAAGACTCTGAAAATCCAGGGAATGACCTGCGGTCAGTGTGAAAAGATCATCCCTAAATCCCTAATGAAGATAGACGGCGTCTCTGAGGCTCAGGCCAGCTTTAAGCACGGCACCGTGCAGGTTGTCTATGACTCGGAGAAAACGGATCAAGTACAAATCCACGAGGCCATCAGCCGCGCGGGGTATGAGGTTTTGGGGGATGAACAGGCTGGAAAAAGGAGCGGGACCCTTACACCCCTGCAGATGGCGGGCATCGGCGTACTGGTGGCAGCCCTTTATATGCTAATCAACAGAACCGTGGGCTTCAGCTTCATTCCGGAGCTGGATGCCTCCATGAGCTACGGAATGTTGTTCTTTGTGGGCCTGCTCACCTCCCTGCACTGCATCGCCATGTGCGGAGGCATCAACCTGTCCCAGTGTCTGATCCCGAAATCCGATGGGTCAACCGCTCCTGGGTGGAAGCCCAGCCTGCTTTACAACGGGGGCCGAGTGATTTCCTACACCATCATTGGGGGCATCGTGGGAGCGTTGGGTTCTGTCGTAAGCTTTTCAGGGGGAGCCAGAGGCCTTGTGGCCATTCTGGCCGGAGGGTTTATGGTGATCATGGGCATCAATATGCTGGGGCTGGTGCCTGTGCTGCGGAAGGTTCAAATCCGGATGCCGGAAGGGATTCGAAATACCCTGATGGGTAAAACCGGGGAGCGGGGGCCATTGGTTGTGGGTCTTCTGAACGGCTTCATGCCCTGCGGCCCGTTGCAGGCCATGCAGCTGTATGCCCTGGGTACCGGAAGCGCCGCTGCCGGTGCGCTGTCCATGTTCTTTTTCAGTCTTGGGACCGTGCCCCTGATGTTTGGCTTCGGAGCTCTCAGCACCCTGCTCAGCAACCGTTTTACCCGAAATATGCTCCGTTTCAGCGCCGTGTTGGTGATTCTTCTGGGTGCCGTTATGATGCAGCGGGGCTTCAGCCTAAGCGGCGCGGCGCCCCTGGCCCTGCCAACCGGTCAACCCACCGTCTCAGAGGAAGATACCCCTATGGCTGCTGCCCGTATTGAAAACGGGGTTCAGATCATACAGGGAGAGGTGGAGCCCAGCGCATACCCTGCCATATCGGTTCAGAAGGGGGTGCCGGTGCGCTTTAATCTCCATGTGGAGGCAAAGAATCTGAACGGGTGCAACAGCGCCATCGTCATACCGGCGTTCAACATTCAAAAGAAGCTGGAAGTCGGGGACAATATTATCGAGTTCACCCCAGACAAGGCGGGAACCTACGGTTATACCTGCTGGATGGGGATGATCAGCAGTGAGATTACGGTGATAGAGTAGGCATGTGGATTCGATAAATCTTTTAAAATTCCCCGTTGACAGGCAGGGAATCTTCTTGTAATATCAAACATACCTAAACAGTATGAATTGAAAAAACTGAATACCACACTCTTATCCAGAGCGGCGGAGGGACTGGCCCAATGATGCCCGGCAACCGGTGATAGAAATATCTCACGGTGCCAATTCCAGCAGTACGATGTACTGGGAGATGAGAGAGGACTAAAAGGCTGCAAAAGGCCACTAAACCCTCTTTCAATACGAAAGGGGGTTTCTATTATCAGTAAGAAGAACGTGTTCGTGTCGCCGGCTGCAGAGGATATCATTGAAGATTTGAAGCAGGCTTTTTAAAGAGCTATTGATAAAAAACCCAACAAGGAGGACACCATGAAGAGAATAGACAGCTTTACCATCGACCATACCCGCTTGAATAAAGGACTGTACGTGTCCCGTACCGATCAGGTGGGTGCCGAAACCCTCACCACCTTTGATCTGAGAATGAAGGTGCCCAATCGGGAAATTTTGGACAACGGTGCGGTCCACACCTTGGAGCATTTGATAGCAACCTATTTGCGCAATGACAGAGACCTTGGCGGAGAGATTGTTTATTTCGGCCCCATGGGGTGCCTGACGGGAATGTACCTGATTGTGCGTGGCAAATATGAATCCCGTGAGATCCTGCCCTTTGTGTTGCAAGCCTTCCGGTTTGCGGCAGAGTATCAGGGGGATATTCCCGGGGTCAGCGAGGTGGAGTGCGGTACCTACAAGCTGCATAATCTTGAGGGGGCAAGGGCAGAGGCCTTGGCGTACCTGAATGTCCTTGACCATGCAGATGACAGAAACCTCACTTATCCCAGTTGACGGTTTTTCAGGAATTGTAGTTTATATAAACATTTCCAGTCTACGCCTCAAGAGATCTGAGAACCCTACTAGTCCGGAGGTTCATTACTACAGCAGGGTACTTCAGTAAGGGAATACTGGAGTAAAATCTGAAATTAAAAAAAGCGATATCCTATTGACCTGCTCGGGATTCCTGTGGTACACTCAACAAAATTGAATAGGATACAACTCTTATCAAGAGTGGCGGAGGGACTGGCCCTATGAAGCCCGGCAACCGGCGATGAAAATCGCGAGGTGCTAATTCCAGCAGTACGAAAGTACTGAGAGATGAGGGAGGTTAATTGCTTTTGATATTCAGCCTCTTTCTCAATAGAAAGAGGTTTTTTTATTTCAGAAAGCGGGGATGGGTCATGGAACGTATTAAGATTGCATTGCTGGGTTTGGGGTCTGTGGGCTCCGGCGTGTGGAGTATCCTGAGGGAAGGACGTCAGGAGCTGGAGTCTAATACCGGAGTTGAGCTGGAAATTGCCGGGGTGTTGGTACAAAACCCAGATAAGTCTCGCAGCGCCAGGGTTCCGGAGGCTCTGCTGACGACGGATTTTGAAGAGATTATCGGAAATTCTGAGATTGCGGTGGTGGTGGAGCTGATCGGCGGCATTGAACCGGCCCGGGAATATGTTCTGAGAGCCTTGAAAAACGGGAAACACGTGGTTACGGCGAATAAGGCTCTCATTGCCCTGCATGGAGCCGAGCTTCAAAGGCAGGCCGACGCCGCAGGGGTTTTCTTGCGGTATGAAGCCAGCGTGTGCGGAGGCATCCCCATTGTCAGTGCGCTGAACGAGGGGCTTTCCGCGGAGAAAATAACCGGGATTACCGGAATTATCAACGGAACCACCAACTATATCCTCTCAAGAATGTCTCTGGGAGGGTTAACCTATGAAGAAGCACTGGAAGAAGCCCAGGCCAAGGGCTATGCTGAGGCGGACCCCACAGCGGATGTGGAGGGCTTTGATGCTCTTCACAAGCTGCGAATACTGACCCGGCTGGCTTATGGCGCCGACATACCGGAAAAGGCGGTTCAGCGGGAAGGAATTACCGGCATTACTCCAGCGGATATTGAATATGCCGAGTCCCAGGGCTATCGCATCAAGCTTTTGGCGGTATCCCGACGGGTAAAAGGGCAGTTGGAGCTGCGGGTCACCCCTGCGATGATTCCCGCCTCCCATGGACTGGCCAAGGTGGAGGACAGCTTCAATGCCGTTGCTCTGCAGGGAGAAGCGGCCGGAGAGCTGACCTTCACCGGCCGGGGAGCCGGGGATATGCCCACCGGCAGTGCGGTGGTGGCGGATATTGCATGGATCCTGCGCAGCCATTGTCGGGGAAGGAAGCCGGAAGCACCGGCGAAACGCCATCGCCCGGAGCTGGGCGCTGTAACAGAAAGCACACCCACTCCCTGGTACCTGAGAATGGATCTGAACACTCCCCGGGGCCAGGCCCACCGGGTGCTTCGTCTGATGACGGAAAGCGGTGTCAAGGTGATGGAGCTGAAGGAACAGACGGATTCAGCGGGAAACCAGACCTTTCTGATCCGCACCGGCTGTGCCAGGGAACGGGATGTACGGCAGGCAGTGGAAACCTTTCAGACGATTCACCGGTCTGTTCGCTCTTTGAACCTGATTCGCATCGAACCCATGCCGGGGTATCCCCCGGTTATCCATTGAAAGCCATAGTCGGAAGCCGTTGAAGGCGCTCAAAGCCGTAAGCGGCGATAAGGGTGCGTGAAGATACATGGCAAACTCTCCCTTGGCCGTTAGGCATCAAATAACGTTCAATGATAAACCAAAACTCTGTTGCTATGCGTCGCGTGTTCATAAAACGATGCGGGGTAGGGAATAGCGGTCAAACAGATTGATTCAAGGATAGAAAACCTATCTTTTTAGAAATAAACATACTTGACAGATATGAATATATGATTTAAGATGAATTAACAGATAAAACATATAAAAATAGTACACTATATAAAAGGAGGCACCACCATGGCAAAGATCGCTAAAAGCCTGACAGATCTTATCGGCAGCACACCGCTATTAGAACTAGGCAACTTCAGCCGAAATGAAGGCCTTGAAAAAGGTATTGTGGCAAAGCTGGAATATTTCAATCCCGGGGGCAGCGTGAAGGACCGGATCGGATACGCCCTGATAACCGACGCGGAGGAAAAGGGCCTCCTGAAACCCGGCGGCACCATCATCGAGCCCACCAGCGGCAATACAGGAATTGCACTGGCTTTTGTATCGGCGACCAAGGGATATAAGCTGATCCTCACCATGCCCGAAACCATGAGCGTGGAACGGCGGAACCTTCTGAAGGCTCTGGGAGCGGAGCTGATTCTCACCCCCGGGGCAGAAGGGATGAAGGGGGCCATCAAGGCAGCGGAGGAATTGGCGGCCAATACGGCGGGCTCTTATCTGCCTCAACAGTTCAACAATCCCGCCAATGCGGAAATTCACCGCAAAACCACAGCAGAAGAAATCTGGAAGGATACCGACGGACAGGTGGATATCATCGTGGCAGGGGTCGGCACCGGCGGCACCATCACCGGCGTGGGCGAAGCGCTGAAGGCAAAGAAGCCCGGGCTTAAGGTTGTAGCGGTGGAGCCTGATGATTCTCCAGTGCTCTCCGGAGGAAGCCCCGGAGCCCATAAGATTCAGGGGATCGGAGCAGGCTTTGTGCCAAAGGTGCTGAATCCGGAAATCATTGATGAAATCATACGGGTAAAAAACGATGAGGCTTTTGACACCTCCCGCAAGCTCTCGAAAACGGAAGGGCTACTGGTGGGAATCTCATCCGGCGCAGCGGCATTTGCAGCGGTAGAACTGGCCAAGCGGCCCGAGAACAAAGGGAAAACCATCGTGGTCATCCTGCCGGACACCGGTGAACGGTATCTTTCCACACCGCTGTTCCAGGAAGTTTAAAAAACTGAATAAAACTCTTATCAAGAGTGGCGGAGGGACTGGCCCTATGATGCCCGGCAACCGGCGATTACATTCGCGAGGTGCCAAATCCAGCAGCGCGGACGCGCTGAAAGATGAGAGAGGTTCACAGGCCCAATCTGTGCATTCGCCTCTTTCTTTCCTTGAAAGAGGCTTTTCAATTGGATAAAAAGCGAATAAAAACGAAAGGGGACAACGCCGTGATCAAAATCGATAATCTTAAAAAAACGTACAAATCTCACAACACGGAGGTTCAGGCCCTGGACGGGGTCAGTTTGGATATTGCAAAGGGCGACATCTTCGGCGTCATCGGCTTCAGCGGTGCCGGAAAATCCAGCCTGATCCGGTGCATCAACCGCCTGGAGGAACCCGACAGCGGAACCATAACGGTGGGGGGAACCGAAATCACAGCCCTGAACCAACAGGATCTGCGGCACGCACGGAGTAAGATCGGCATGATATTCCAGCATTTCAACCTCTTCGATTCCCGTACGGTACTACAGAACGTGGCCTTTCCCCTGGAGGTGGCGGGATATCCTCCCGGACGAATCGAGGAACGGGCTCGGGAAATCATTGCCCTGGTGGGGCTCTCGGACAAAACCGATGTGTACCCCTCCCAGCTCAGTGGCGGACAAAAACAGCGGGTGGGAATTGCCCGAGCCTTGGCCAACGGGCCGGATGTGCTTCTGTGTGACGAAGCCACCTCGGCTCTGGATCCATTGACCACCTTTTCCATCCTGGAGCTCCTTAGGGATCTGAATCGGAAGCTGAACCTCACCATTCTCCTCATCACCCACGAACTGGACGTCCTTCGGCATATCTGCAACCATATGGCAGTCATCGAAAACGGACGCATCGTTGAAACCGGCACGGTACAACAGCTGTTCAAGAATCCTGAAAGTGAAACAGGACAGCGGTTCGTTCAGATTCTTGAAAACTTTCGGAACACGGAAGGCTTTGAAAGGGGGGAGGGCATATGAACCCGGATCTTCTCGGACTGGTATGGACTGCCTTGGGGGAAACCGCCTATATGACGGTGGTTTCCACTCTGATCGCCCTTCTGCTGGGGCTCCCCTTGGGAATCATACTGGTCATCACCGATAAGGGTCACCTGCTGGAAAACCCCAGGGTCAACAGCATTCTGGGAACCTTCATCAATGCCCTGCGTTCCTTCCCCTCCCTGATTCTCATCATTCTTCTTTTGCCCCTTTCCCGGCTGATTGTGGGAACCACCTTGGGATCTGCGGCGGCGATTGTGCCGCTGGCCATCGGCTCGGCTCCCTTTGTGGCACGGATCTTTGAAAACAGCCTGAAGCAGGTGGAACGGGGAAAAATTGAGGCAGCATTGGCTCTGGGGGCGGGCACGAAGAAAATCATCCGAGATGTTCTGATTCCCGAGGCCCTGCCATCCCTGGTGCGGGGGTTCACCATCTCCATCATCACCATCATCGGCTTCACCACCATCGCCGGAGTCATTGGCGGGGGCGGCCTGGGCAGCCTGGCCATCCGTTTCGGCTACCAGCGCTATCGGGACGATATCATGGTGGCCACGGTTCTCATCCTGATCCTAATGGTACAGGGGGTACAAAAGGGCGGCGATCTCATCGCTGCCGGCATCAACAAACAACGCCATAAATTTGACTGATCCAGTCAATGAATAGTGGAAAATAAAACAACCAAAACAAAAGGAGGATTCATCATGAAAAAAGCACTTATACTGGCACTTTCCGTTCTTACCCTTACAGGCCTCTTCACAGGCTGCGCCCCCAAGGCAGCGGAACCTGCTCCGGAAGCAGCCCCTGGAGCAGCAGAGCCGGTGACCGTCAAAATTGGAGCGGATCTGGTTCCCCACACGGAAATTTTAAATTTCATCAAACCCAAGCTGGCAGAAGAGGGTGTGAATCTGGAAATCATCAATCTGGATGACGCGGATCAGCTGAATCCGGCGGTGCAGGACAAACAACTGGACGGCAACTACTTCCAGCATGTTCCGTACCTGGAGTCCGTAGCAAAGGAAAAGGGGTATGATTTCACCGTCCTGGCCAACGTCCATGTGGAACCCATCGGCCTCTATTCAGATAAGATAAAGAGCTTTGCTGATTTGAAGGACGGCGACACCATCGCCATTCCCAACAATCCCTCCAATGAATACCGGGCCCTGGTTTTTCTGCAGAACAACGGCCTTCTGAAAATCAAGGAGGGCATCAAGGACTATGCGGCAACCCCGGCGGATATTGTAGAAAATCCCAAGAACCTGAAATTCGTCGAAGTGGACGCCGCTCAGCTTACCCGGGCCCTGCCGGATGTGGATGCGGCAGTCATCAACACAAACCGTATCCTGGAGGCTAAAATCGATCCCAACACCGCCCTGATCCGTGAGGATTCAAAATCCCCCTATGGCAATATCGTCGTCGTGCGCAAAGGAGATGAAACCCGTCCGGAGCTGATTAAGCTCAAGGAAGCCCTTCTCAGTGACGATGTGAAGAAATTCATCAATGAGAAATATGGAGTAGCAGTGGTTCCGGCGTTCTAGCCGATAAAGCTGCCGAAACGTCCGGATTCGAACCTGACATCAACAGCAGGTATCGGATCCGGACGTTTCATTAAGTACCCGACCTTGGATTGACAAGCCCTTCGCTTTCCCGTACACTTTAATCAGACAGATAGGAATACTATAATTAAAGAGGTGCGGAATGAAATTATCAACCAAAGGCAGGTACGGACTGCGCTGTATGCTGGATCTGGCGCTGAACTCCAACGGGGAACATGTGGCACTTTACACGATTGCGGAGCGGCAGGGGCTCTCCGTATTATATCTTGAACAGGTGTTTTCAACCCTGCGAAAATCCGGGCTGGTGAAAAGTGTGAAAGGAGCCGGAGGTGGCTATTCCCTCAGTGAAAACCCGGCTAATATCACAGTGGGCTCCATTCTGCGGGTATTGGAGGGGGATATTTCCATCGTAAATACCCTGCCCCAGGAGGAGGGTGACCGGAAGAACCTTCTGGAGTACTGTATCCGCACCTCTCTGTGGACCCGGATTGACGACAGCGTCAACGGGATCATCGATGCCATGACTCTGGAGGATTTGGCCGAGGAAGCGCGGAAGATGGATGCCAAGGAGAATTACATGTTCTATATTTGAATATATAATATGTTCGTATGCCGCAAAGGAATGCTCTTTGAGGTATACTTATTTTATTGACACTTTGTTCCAAGGAGGATGTTCGTGAAAAGCATAAAACCAGGTAGAGGTCCTTCGGGTTTAGGATTCATCGGATCATTATGCGCCATGGCGTTTGGGGTTTTCTGGACCGTAATGGCGTTTTCCATGACCGCCAACGTCCAGGGAATAGTCAGCGTGGTTTTCCCGCTGTTCGGCATTGTGTTCATTGTTATGGCAGGGATACAGGCCGTCTATCATTATAAGAACGCAACCGCTAAGAACCGTTTTTCAGTGATGGATGTTACGGACTCTATTGAGGAAAGAGATCCCTCTGAAGAGTGGGTCCGGGAATCGGATGAGGATACACGACCTCCAAGACAGAGCACTCAGAATACAGAAACCCGTTTTTGTCCCTACTGTGGAACCGGCGCAGAAGCGGGGTATAAATTTTGTAAACACTGTGGGAAGCCAATCTAGAAAGCGACAAATGATTTAAGCGAGATTCCCTCATGGAGCGCGTCGAGGATAGATGATTTCACCGGCATGTGCCGATTCGATAAGGATAAATGAGGAAGAGACCGTGTAGCAATAAAAGATTTGGGTATGAAACTGGATGCTGGGGCGGGTAACAAGGCGCCGGCAATGGGCCTTTGTCATTGGGGCCTTCGTTTCACAAGCCTGTACATTTGGAGGAAACGCATGCCGAATACCATTATGTTTGTTGACGATGAGCAACAAATCCTCAGTGCTCTTAACCGACTTTTCGAGGAATCGGGTTACCATACAGTATTAATGGCCTCCGGCGAGGAGGCACTGGCGTTCATGGCGCATACGCCGGTGAATCTTGTGGTGGCGGATATCCGAATGCCGGGTATCAACGGGTTTGATTTCCTTAGACAGGTAAAGGACAAGTATCCTGCAATTATGCGGGTTGCCCTCAGCGGGTACACCGACAGCCGCGCAATTTACAAGGCTCTTGAAGAAAATGTCGCAAAGATGTACATGTTCAAGCCTTGGGACAACCGCGAGCTGCAGAGCACGATTGATAAGATGTTTCAATTGGAAGAGATCTTCACAGACAAGAAGATTATGGATCTGATCAACAACCTTGATGATATTCCCACCATCCCGAGCCTTTACAGCAAGATACGAACAATGATTCAGGGGGATGAGGATGTTGAGAAAATCGCTACCCTCATAGAAGCGGACCAATCCTCCAGTGCCAAAATTCTCAGAATAGCCAATTCTGCATTTTATGGCGCAAAAACCGGATCTATCAGCCAGGCCATCATGTATATCGGTCTTGCCAACATAAAGAGCATCCTGCTGTCCAATGCTGTTTTTAATGTAAAGGGCCCCATGAAGGACCGTATCCGGGAGCTGTGGCATCATGCGGCGCTGACAAATAAGATGACCAACCATCTTTTCTGGAAAATTACCGGACGGAAAATTCCAAATGTCTTTGCATCGGCGGGATTGTTGCATAATGTGGGCATGGTTGTACTGATGAGTCATTTCCCAGACCTGTGCAAGGATATCCTTGTCACTGGTTTCGATGGCGTTGAGGCGTCTCCTGAGATAGGCAAAGAAGCCCTGGGGGTAACCCCTGAAGAACTGGGGGGATATCTGCTGAACTGGTGGGAGTTGCCCCTTCCCATCGTTGAATCGGCCCTATATCACCGGAATCCCATCAATGAAAGGATCATCAACCGCGAAATCGTCTGCATTGTCCATATTGCCTCATGCAATGCCTGGAAGCGCATGGGCGAAGCGGCGGCAATCAGCGAGGATTACAAAGCCTGCTGTGAAATGACGGGTACCACTCCTGAAGCCGTTGAAGGCTATTTAGAGGAGATAACGGATGTAGAGGCCATACTGGATTAAATGTAAAAAACCCGACGGAAAATGTCGGGTTTTTCTTTGTGAGGCATTTAAAAAATACGGATCAGCAGCAAAAGGCTGAAGAAGGCAGGCAGTGTGAATTCATGAAGTGTAATCCGTTTAAGTATTTGCCGACCACGTTCCGGCAGTACAGTCCAAAGCGTATGCCATGCCATCATCAGTACAAGCATGGCCCCTGCTGCTCCCAGGGCAGTTAGAACAAGTCCCTGGAGCTGCCCGTAATACTCTGTATTGGCAACCAGGATATACTGCGGCTTAAGCGGAGGCAGCAGAAACGCCACACATCCGATACCTACCGACACCACGGTGCCATAGGTTCCCGCGGCGTGTAGAACCATCATAAGCCCCCGTGAATTCCCGGTGGTCAGCATCTCGCACACCTGATTCACACTCAGTGCAAAGTGGGGAAGAAAGAGATAGGAGGTTCCCGCCGCTGCAAAAATCAGCGGGGCCAGCCAGGGCCAGATCCGTTTCATTGCTATTTAACGTAAGGGTTGCCGGCGCCGGCCCACTCGCTGAAGGAAGCATTGTAGTTCTTGGCTTTGGTGTAACCGCACATACGGAGCTCTTCCGCTGTGAAACCGGATCGGATGCCCACTGTACAGTAGGTTACAATCTCGTCCTCCGGCTTGAGGCCAAGGCCTTCAAAGATAGCTTTCATATCTGCAATACTCTTCGGTGTGCCATCAACATTGTATAGATCGGAATAAGGAAGCGCGATGGCGCCTTCGATACGGCCCATGGCTTTCTCGCCCTTATAGTTTTCCCCGTGGTTGGTTTCTCCCTTGAACTCTTCAGGGGAACGGGTATCAACCAGCTTGATGGTTTTCAGGTTTGCTTTTACATAATCGGTAGTGGCGATGCGGGAATCATCATAGGAAGCGATGGTGAAGCTGACCGGCGTCGGTGTTACCGCGTCCTTTGAGATTTCATAGCCAGCGGCCTGCCATGCAGGAATACCGCCGTACAGCATTTTTGAGTTAGTGAGGCCCGCGATACGCAGCATCCAGAGAACGCGTCCTTCCTCGCCAAGCCCCTTGGGATCGTTGTATACGACGATGTCCTTGGAGCCGTCGATGCCGAATCCGCCCAGCTTCTTACCAAGGTCGTCTTTTCCCAGAACAACGCCCCAGCCAGGCTCCCCTTGTTTAACGCTCATGTTGGAAAGCATCTGCCAGGTGATGTTCACAGCTCCGGGAATATGGCCAGCGTTGTAGGCTTTGTCGGCGTTGGCGTCAATCACCACAACCTTATCCAGGTTTTCCTTCAGCCAGTCCGCTGTTACGTAGTTGGCTTCCATTTCAGGTTCCAGTTTAAGGGCTTCCTTAACGGGCTCTGCCGCTACGGGCTCTGCGGGTGCAGCAGGAGTTTCGGCCTTTGGCGCACAGCCAATAAGGCTGAAAGCAAGGGCACACGCCAGCACAAGAGCTGTAATTTTTCTAAAATTCATGGTTAAATCCTCCTTGGAATAATGGGTTTATGTATCAGAACCGCGTGGCGGTAGTGATCAGGCTGCTTTTTTATGCTGTGTCTGCCATTTTTTCAGCAGGGCAAAAAGAACGCTGAGAGAGAACAGGATTAACAGGCCGGTGACAAAGAGCTTAACCCCTCCGGTGAGCATGCCTCCCACATAGGAATAAACCAGGGTTGCGGGCAGCTGGCCGATGCCTGTGGCCCAGAAGAAGGACCAAAAATTCATAGAGGTAAGGCCTGCGGCATAGCTGACAATGTCAAAAGAGATGAAGGGCAGCAGACGGGCAATCAGAACGGCATAGTTGCCATATTGGGCGAAAAACGCGTCCACATGCTCCAGGGCCTGGCGGCTGGTGAGTTTCTCAACGGTGCTCCGGCCATACCAGCGGGCAATGTAGAAGCAAAGCACAGCGCCGACCATGGCACTGCTCCAGGAGAGGATGGCCCCGTAAATCCAGCCAAACAATCCTGCGTTGGCAAAGGTGATGAGGAAGGCAGGGAGCGGTGCCGCAACGGATTGAAACACCATCAGCAGGAAGGATGCAATGGGCGCCCAGATGCCGAAGGACAGGATGTATGCCTTAACTGCTGACACGTCCAAGGTTTTTAACGCCCCGACGCTGTTGTTCACTGCGTTGCGGAATGGTTCAAAAGCGAAGTACAGCAAGATGAAAAATGCTGGAACTGCTGCCTTAAGCCAAAAAGATCTGTTTTTCAAATAATCACCTCATTTTCTGAATAAACATACGGATCGTGTCCATATCCCAGCATAACAGGAGGAATTCAGGATTGCTAATCAGATCTATGAATAGTGACGGTGACGATTATAACAAAACCAAATAGATCATCACTCAGTTGCTTGATATAGTGAAGTGGAGCTGTGATAAAATCAATACGGATAAACGGGATGGCAGTTTGAACGGTCAAGAAAGGCAAGGTAAGAGGACTTGAGCGAAACAGATAACAGTAAATTTGATAAGAACCGTTTCTCCAAGTGGTGGATACATGCCGCAGGGGTGGTGCTTCTCGGAGGAATCATTGCCGGAGTCACCCATTCGGGCCTGCTGCAGCATGCATCCCCGGAAAAAATCCGCGATCAGGTCCTGGCCTTTGGGCCTTGGGGGCCGGTGATCTATGTGATCCTGTTCACCTTTGTTCCCTTGACACTTTTTCCGGATGCCGTGCTGGCAATCGCCTCGGGGATGACCTTCGGAATGTACAAGGGATTCCTCCTCACCTGGCTGGGTGCACTTTTAGGCGGTTCCCTGGCATTTTGGCTGGCGCGGGTTATCGGCCAGGAGGCCAGGGAAAAGCTGCAGAAGCGAATGGGGCATAAACCCCATGAGGTTCCTCATATGAAAGGCTTTCTCAGTGTGCTGGTGCTCCGATTGGTTCCCCTGGTGCCCTTTGATGTTGTCAGCTATGGCGCCGGGCTCAGCCATGTGCGCTATCGGGATTTTCTATTGGGAACGGCCATCGGTATCATACCGGGGGTCTGTGTGTATGTTAATCTGGGAGACAAGCTGATTGATTGCGGCTCCACTCACTTCTATTGGGCGGTGGTGCTGTTGGTTGGGCTGACTGTTGTCTCCGGGATCGGAGTGAAAAAGCTCAGGATCCGTGCACCAAAAGCTGCTGCTTCAAAGGGGGAAGACCGATGATTGGGAAAAAGGAAGACTCCTTGGGCAAAATATGGTCGAATGCTGAAAAAAGGTGGTTCCCATGGGGTGCCAGTCGTATTATAAAAGGAAAGCCTGTGTTTTTTCCGGGCTGCAATCTGGTGAATTTTTTGCCTGATACGGCCCGGAAGACCATTGAAATCGTTCGTAGCTGTGGTGGCGGATGGCTTTATGACTGTTGCGGGAAGCCGCTTTCCTATTCAAATGATCATGATGGGGTGTCGGCTATAAGCCAACGGATCCACCGCGTTCTCGAAGCGGCTCAGGTACCGGAGCTTATAACGGCCTGCCCGAACTGCCTGAATCAGTTCAGAAAGACATCCGCGATACCGGTAAAGGATATCTATACCTATTTAAAGGAAGAGGGTGTTGCCTGCGAATCCATGGGGACAGAGCTGGCGCTTTTTCAGCCCTGTCCGGATCGCGGCAGAGGAGAGCTCGTGGAGAGCATATCGGGGTGGACGGGGGCGAATGTTGTCCCTCAGGAAGGGCTTCCGTGCTGCGGCCTTGCCATAAGGAATCAGGAGAGAGCCCGGGAGGCCGTTGAGACGATCCGAAGCACCGGAGGGCGGCTTTCCACATGCTGTGCCAGCTGCACCGGACATCTTAGCCGAAACGGGGTGTCTCTGGAAGCCCATGTGCTCTCCGCAGGGCTTGGGGTGGTGGAAAGCCCTGCAAAAGGCGCGGCGCTGGTCCTGAACCGTATGCGCCCTCTGTTCTGGAAATGAATTGCATGAAAGCAATTAAAGGGAGCGATTGCCACGTTGCTTGCTCTCCAAATGATATGCACACCTTGAAAGCACACGGGTGTTAAGTCTGTCATTGGGAGCGTAGCGCGGCAATCTCTCCTTTTATTTATGGCTTACTTACTTTTTCAGCCGTCTATCTGAGCCAATGCCGTTCAGGGGTAAAAAAAGTTTGATACGGACGCCGATGGGTATTTATGGTACAGTGAGAAAAAGAGATCGAGGGTTCCCGGTGAGGATCGGGGGCCTTCCTGAGTATTTTGTACAGAGATGTTCGGTGGACGGGCATCACGATGCTGGAGGGTGGTGTGTACGATGAAAAAATGGCAGAGCTGGATACTTGCTGCAATCGCTATCTTCGTAGTGTTCCTGTCCGGATGTGGTCCCAAAGAGCCGATTCGGATCGGCTTCGCCGGGGGATTTACGGGAAACAACTCTTCTGTTGCCATTTCAGGTCGGGATGCGATACAAATGGCCATTCAGGAGGTGAACCGAAAGGGGGGCCTGCTGGGCCGCCAGGTGGAGCTGGTGAGTAAGGATGATAAAAGTGATCCCGAACAGACCAAGGCTGTGGATGCCGAATTCATCAAGGAGAAGGTTCCGGTGGTGATAGGCCATCTCATGAGCGGCGTAGCACCCGCCATGATGGAGGCCATAAAGGGGCAGGATATCCTGATGGTAAGCCCCACCATCAGTGCGGCGTCTGTAAGCGGGCTGGATGACAATTTTATGCGTACGATCCTTACAAACTCCGATCAGGGATCATATCTGGCATCCTATATACGGGAAAAAGCTCACAAGAGTCGAATGATGATTCTCTACAGTAACACCAATAAAACCTTTGTGGACGGAATGAAGCAGGCTGTCGGAGATACCTTCAAATCAATGGGCGGGACGGTGGTCCATGAAGCAAGGATAGATGAGAAGGACACCAAGGGAATGGAGGCGGCCATTGCAGAGGGCGTGCGGCAGCAGGCGGATTCTGTGGTGCTGATTATGAATGCCGGTGATGTCGCCATGTTTTCTCAACTGTTGTTGAAGGATGGTGGTAACTTTTCCGTGTATTCCGGCACATGGGGAATGACAGCCGATGTGATACGCATGGGTGGAAAAGCGGTGGAGGGAATCATATTTCCGGCACAGTTCGATCCGAGCAGCACCAATGCGTCTTATCAGAAATTTTCAAAGGAATATCAGACCCTTTACGGGCAGATTCCCGATTTGGGCGCTGTTTATTCCTATGATTCCGCCCAGGTGATCTTTAAAGCCATCCGTCTTGCCGGAAGTACGGAACCGGAGAAAATCAAAGAGGCAATCATCAAACAGAGAACCTTTAAAGGTCTTCAGCAAGATTTCGTTATCAATGCCACCGGAGACGTGGTATGCCCACACTTCACCATTGTTGTGAAGGATGGCCGGTTTGTGAATATTGACAGTGCTCAATGAGGCAGATCCCAGGAGTTTTTATGGCAAAGCGCAGAATCCCTTTTCGTTTCAAGACGGCACTGATTACAGTGATCCTGATGGCTCTGGTTCTCCATATTGGGATAACCGACATCATGAGCGCCAGAGAATTGAATAAAAAAATCACCGCCAGCGTAGACAGCGACAATGAACTTATTGCCGAAGCCTTGTCCGACAAGATTGCAGAAATGCTCAAGCGGCCGGTTGAAGAATTGACGGTTATTGCCCTAAGCATCGTGAACATGGGCAATCCCGAGGACGGATTTGATGAAGGCTTACGAATAACAGGCCATATGCGCAGTTTCGACCGCATCCTATTGGTCAACAGCGAAAGAAAGGTGTCAAAGGTATGGCCTTTTGATGCTTACATGTTCGGGATGGATCAGAGTGGAACCGGATATGCAGAAATCATTAAAGAAAACCCGGCATCCTTCTGGTCCGGAACCTATATCAACTATACAACCGGGCAGACGGCAGTTGATCTTGTTATGCCGGTTAAATCAGGTTATCTGGTGGGCACCATCTACCTTGAAGGGCTTAACGATGTGATATCAAGCCTGAAGGTTAAGCCGGATACCATTGTTGCACTGGCAGACAGCAACGGAACCTATCTGGCCCATACAGATATTGAACGGGTTCGGCAGAGGGGCAAGGACCCATACTTAATGCATACGGCCCTGATGGGAACCTTGAAAAAAGGCACGGATTTCAATCTTGACGGAAGCATGGTCAGGCCCTTCGTAAAAGAAGTTGAAGAATATGGATGGCGGGTGGTTGTCTATTATCCCACCTCTGTTTATCAAAGACCGGTATGGGAGCTTCTTGCCCGAATGCTGGCCATACAGGTGGGCAGTCTTTTAGCGGTGTTGATGATCCTTATAGTAGGTGGCAATTACTTCAACAGCATGATTGAGAAAATGGTTGGATTCACCCAAAGCATAGCGGCAGGTGATTATCGGATCGAGAGCCCCCGGGTGTATTTCAGTGAGTTCGGGGATATGATTAGCCGCTTCAAGGTTATGGCCGAAGGAATCGAAGCCAGAGAAGCGGAAATCACCGAAAAAAGTCAAGAGATCCAGCAGCTTAACGGGCAATTGGAAACCCGAATCAATGAGCGTACTGCGGATCTGGAGCAGGCAAACCAAAACCTTACCCACACGATGCAGATCCTGGTGGCGACCCAGGAGCAACTGGTGCAGCAGGAAAAACTTACAGCCCTGGGGAGCCTGGTAGAGGGGATTGCCCACGAGGTGAATACGCCCATCGGGATTGGAATCACAACATCCACTTTCCTTGAGAAGGAAATTCGGGGGGCCATACAGCAAAATAATGATGGACGGCTATCACAAGAAGCCCTTGGAGATTTCTTTGAAACGTTGCAGGAATCCTCCAGGATACTCAGTGAGAGCTTAAAGAATGCCGGTGGATTAATTGAGAACTTCAAGCACATTACAGTAGGGCAAAAATCCTCTGATATGGTGTTGTCCCCCATGAATGACATCATTGGTGCCGTGCTGGTTGAATCGGGTCTTAAGCTGTCGGGAATTTCCCTCGTCGTCCGGGTTGAGCCGGAACACCTTCAGATAAGATGTTTTCCAGAGGATATTGTACTGATTCTTTTCAATCTGTTGAAGAATGCCATCATTCATGGTCTTGAAGGACGCCGTGATGGGGTCATTGAGATTTTCATACGGCAAAATACGAACGCTGTTGAAATGGAAGTAAGGGATAACGGTGTTGGAATATCTGGAGAGAATATAAAACGAATATTCGACCCATTCTTCACAACCCGGAGAGGGAGTTCCGGCAACAGCGGCAGTGGGCTTGGACTGAACATCCTGTATAACCTGATCACTAAGCGCTATAATGGGGTAATTGAATGTAAAAGCACCCTCAATGAGGGAACCGTTTTTTATGTAAGCCTTCCGGATTGTGTGTCTTGATAAATAGTTCAACGATGTACCTTTGACGGTGTCCGTATAAACAATCTACATACGGACATCGTCTTAAATTTTTGCCGGCTAAAAATGCAGACCCATGTGAATGAATGGTTTTGGAATTATGAGAATCTTAAGAAGATTTATGCTATTCTATGAGTAATGTGTGTTTTGACTATGAAATGCAGGCAATTGTATGTGGATGTAGAATTATCAGGGGGATTGCATGGGTATGAAAAAGAGGTTCCTTCAAAGAGGCCAGGCGGGTGTTCTGGGGTCCGTGCTGATCATACTGGCGTGGACATTAATGAAATCTACTGACATGAACCCGTCACTGCGTGGTTTCCTCGGGGCTTCTCTTTTACTGGTATTTTTGGCGGTGCTGATAGAATTAAATTTGATTCGTCACCACCGAAGGACGGTTGAAAATCCCATATCCGATATGATCCGTGCCCTGGGCAGTGTTGATCCTGAAGCGGGTACTATAAGCCGGATAAATCCGCACAAAGAGGGTGAACTGGTGCCCCTCACACACCACATCAACGTCATCTTGGACAGCTTTGGATCCGCCCTGAAAGAAGTGCGGGAGGAAAAAGAAGAAATTCACGCACTGAACGAAGAACTGGAGGCCTCTCTGGAGCAGCTTATCGCAACCGAGCAGGAGGTCACACGGCAGAAAATGTACTTTGAGGCGCTGTTCCGGAATACCCCGGATGCCATTGTGCTGGTTGACGAAAACCATCTGATCAGGGATATGAACAGTGAATTTGAAAGACTTTTTGGATATCATCTGGAGGAAATCCAGGGGCAGGAATTGGACGGCATCATTGCAGGCAATAGAATGGAGGAGGCGAATATCCTTACCAAGAGCCTGTTGGGCGGTAAGGAAGTCCATATCGAATCTGTTCGGTATGGAAAAGGGGAACGCCCCATCGAGGTAACGGTAAAGGGGGTTCCGATCCTTTATCAGAATTGGTCCAATGGCGGCTATGCCATTTATTCGGATATCGGACCCCGTAAATCCCAGGAACGGCATTTAGAGTTTATAGGGAATCACGATTATCTGACAGGGCTATTCAACCGCAGGTATTTTGAAGAAAAAATGAGCCGTATCGATAAAGAATATACCGGGATAGGGTCCATTGTCATTGCCGATGTAAACGGCCTCAAACTGACCAATGATGCATTCGGTGAGGCCACCGGTGATGCCATGCTTAAGGCCTTCAGTGACATACTCACAGATGAGTGTGGAAAAGATCAGCTCCTGGCACGGATGGGGGGCGATGACTTTGCCATCTTCCTGCCGGAAATCAACGCACAGCAAACAGAACAAATCATACGAAGGATAAAGAGCCGATGTCAGGGAGTGCGCATCGGAGATATTCCGCTTTCGGTTTCCTTTGGATATGCTGAGCGGGTGCTGCAGGGAGGCTCTTTCAGCGAAACCCTTAAAACGGCTGAGATGTTTATGAATCGCCACAAGCTTTCTGAGGGATCCAGCGCCCGGGGTAAAACAATCTGCACTATTGTAAAGACCCTTAATGAAAAAAACCGACGGGAAGAGCAGCATTCCCAACGGGTCAGTGTTCTAAGTCGCGCCTTGGGTGAAGCCATGGGGCTGGACGAACGGCAGCAAAGGGACCTGAAGACCATGGGCCTTCTCCATGATGTAGGCAAGATAGCCATTGATGAGAACATACTGAATAAAACGGGAAGCCTGACGGCGGAAGAATATGCAGAGATGAAGCGGCATCCTGAAATAGGGTATCGTATCCTAAGCTCGGTGAATGATCTGGCCGAATTGGCAGAATATGTGCTGGCCCATCACGAAAGGTGGGATGGCACAGGGTATCCCAAGGGGTTGAAGGGTGAGGAAATCCCCTATCTTTCAAGGATCATCACCGTTGTGGATGCCTACGATGCCATGACACGGGAACGGGCTTACCGGAGGGCCATGCCCGATGATTACGCGGTACAGGAGCTTAAGACCCATGCAGGCACCCAGTTCGATCCTGCCATCGTAAAGGTGTTTCTTGAAAGACCGGATGTACGATTCTTTGATCAGGAGCTGGCGGACGGCCTGTAAGCGCACCCAAGGAAGGGCGTTATACAAAGGACATCAAAATTCAGTTTGTATTCAGGGTTATTTGGATTAAACAAGCATACAAACATGTCAGGAATTACCGGGGACATGTTTTTTTATACCATGGAGGGAATAATTAGGGACTAGATGGCGGGGATAAACGTAATTATTTTTATACAATTCAGATAATAGACCTGTTTATGTATTCGGTTATGTACAATTCCACTAGACGATTATAAGTTAAGCCAATAAGTTAACTATAATCGATGGAATCTGACGGTTCATGTTGATTTACACCGCTCAAAGTGTTGAAGTGAAGGTTGTCGGCCACTTGCAAGGAGCATGATCAAAGATGTGTAAACACCTGAAAACGAAGCGTAATATACAACATATGTTAGAATATACAATATTTAATATTAAGCATAGACAGGAATTTAACAATCGAATTAATAACGATTTTGAAAAACGGCTTAATTTTTTAGATAATGAAAAAAGGAAAACGTTTCCGTAAAAAAATTCGCCCGTTTGACACGTATATTACGAGCATGTTACAATTGATTCACCGTGTGGGGCCGGTCAGCAATGGTCGGCAACAAGCAGGGGAATAACAATTAAGGGAGGGTTTCTATGGATTTGCTAGCTATCTCAGCGGCAACGGACAATTTTTTCTGGTCCAAGATCATGACAAGTGGTTGTTTGTGTGCAGGTATCTTTTTCTCCGTCCTAATGAAGTTCCCGCAAGTACGTCTTATCAAGGACATGGTTCACCAACTGTTCCACGGTGAGTCCTCTGTATCCGGCGTTTCCTCATTCCAAGGTTTCTGTATGGCTCTTGGCGGCCGTGTAGGAACAGGCAACATCACCGGCGTTGCATCTGCAATCTTTGCAGGGGGCCCTGGTGCAGTATTCTGGATGTGGATGATCGCCTTCCTTGGCGCAGGCTCCGCATTCGTAGAGTCCTCCTTGGCTCAAGTGTATAAGATCGAGGTTCACGGCGAATACCGCGGCGGCCCGGCTTACTACATGGAAAAAGCGCTTCACAGCCGCCCATTGGGTATCGCTTTCGCAATCCTCACAATCTTCGGTTGCGGCATCGCGCTTCCGGGTATCCAAACCAACGCATTTGCTCAAGCGGCTTCCATGTCACTTGGCATGGCTCCCTGGATGGCCGGTCTTGCTTACACAGGTTTGACTGCATGGGTTATCTTCGGCGGCGGCAAACGGATCGCTAAAGCTGCAGAATCCATTGTGCCTTTCATGGCCATCGGCTACTGCGTACTGGCACTGGTAATCCTGTTTGTTAACTTCAACAAGATCGGCGATGTTTTCGGACTTATCTTCAGCTGCGCATTCAACATGAACGCTGTTTACGGCGCCGTGTTCGGTCTTGCTATCCAATGGGGTATCAAGCGGGGCGTATTCTCCAACGAAGCCGGTCAAGGTACAGGCGCTCAAGCTGCCGGTGCTGCTGAGGTTTCCCACCCTGCTAAGCAAGGTCTGGTTCAAGCGTTCTCCGTATACGTTGACACCCTCTTCGTATGCTCCGCTACAGCCATCATGATCCTTTCCACAAATGCTTACAACGTTCTGGACCCCAACAAAGAGGGCGGCTTTATCACACAGTTCATCCCAGGCGTTGAGAAATCCAACTTTACCCAAACAGCGGTTAACACTGTACTGCCGGGCTTCGGCGGCGCATTCGTTGCTATCGCTCTGTTCTTCTTCACATTCACAACTGTTATGGCATATGCCTTCTACACCGATTCCAGCATCGCGTTCCTTTTCAGAAGAAATCAGAACGGCGCTGGCTACAAAAACAGCATTCTTGTCAGCCGACTTTTGATCGTCGTTATGACTTACATCGGTGCAGTTGCTGCCGTTGACGTAGTTTGGAACTTCGGTTCTGCCGCAGTAGGCGCTATGGCTTGGTTCAACATCATCGTAATCGTTCTTCTGTGGAAACCAGGTATTGCTACTCTGAGGGACTATGAAGAGCAAAAGAAACTGGGCATCGACCCCGTATTCCTGCCAGAGCGTATCGGCATCAAAGACAAAGAAGTTCTGGAACTCTGGGATGGCATCGCTGCTCGGAACTACCCGGAACAACTGGCTGCTCTCAAAGCTAAAACAAAGAGCGCTTAATTGAATCCTAAGTGACTTAAATCCTCTCCGGGTGACCGGGGAGGATTTTTTCTGGTGCGCCCGGCATGGGCGCACGCTTGTCGGTGAAAGTCCGATACGGGGGCTGG
>CAZYQI010000033.1:0-34049 GCA_964649745.1 uncultured Peptostreptococcaceae bacterium
AATCGTCACTGACCTAATCGAGGAGGATGAAAGCACAAAACTCTTTACAGACCCGGGAAACATGGTAGACAAATACATTCACTAAAATACCCATAAACAACCTGCAAAGGATATCATATTATTTGTGTTTCTTTGCAGGTTGTTTTACTGAGAGGAGTTGTTGTATGAAACATACATCTCTAGTATTGATTGAAATAGCTTTTTACACGTCGGTTTTTTTGTTAAATCTTTTCTAAGTGTTTCGGCAACCAACAACTGCGAATATTCTATTTCTAGTATTCCTCTTCATCTCTTTTATTGCTTTAAAATTCATTTCAATTCGATCAATGATAGCAAATGGAAACGTGCCTACAAACATCTACCTCTTTTGCAGTATAGTGCTTCTTTTTCTTTCCTCCGGCTCAGATTTTTATATAAGAAATTCTTACCGTAATCCGTTTGCATATTTTATTCTGCAAATTGCTGTTACATTGTTTCTCTCATTAATTTTCTACTTATTCACAAAAAAAATTTACGGATTCTATCTAATGAAATCCAATCGAGAAACACCTCAGTAATTGTTATTGATACTATTCATTATGCACTTGCTTTGGCCCGACCCAATATGTGTTCCTATTTTCAAGATTTTTTAGCTCATCGTTTACATGCCTTTTCTGCGGAGAACCCTTAGCATGAGAGCACTTCATTTGAAAGATGCATCGATAATTGTGGATGCTTATCTCAGAGAATTACCTGTTCATAGATTCATACTACATATGATTTTTATCACGATTTTTTTGTCGTTCGCAAT
Source organism: uncultured Peptostreptococcaceae bacterium (assembly GCA_964649745.1). Lineage (GTDB taxonomy): Bacteria > Bacillota > Clostridia > Peptostreptococcales > Acidaminobacteraceae > CAZEHS01. The sequence continues at coordinate 791 of CAZYQI010000033.1, forward strand.
AATTCCCCTGTTTCTACTGTTTGATATTCAGGAAATGGGTGGAAAGCCCATGGACTTCACAAATATCTTTGATGATCTATTATTGTTCGTGGTCATTGCGCCCGTTATCGAAACACTAGTGTTTCAAACATTATTTTTTTCAGCAATGAGGCTAGTGCATTTCTTTCGAAGACGAATGTACCTCATAATACTTACATCCGCTCTATTCTTTGGACTTTTACACTCATATAGCGCCATATATGTTTTATATGGATTTCTTGGTGGTATTGTTTTCAGTTATTCATACGCCGTGTACATGCAAAAACCACAATCTGCATTTGGAGTTGTCGCTGCAATCCACAGTATAAGAAATTTTCTGTCATTCATTATAGCAGTTGTTCTCCATTTTTTTCCATTGCAGAGCTTGTAGCGCGGCGGCTAAAACAATTAAGTAAAACTATCTGTTTCGAATATCGTCAATTGACATAAGAGCCGAACGCCGTTTAGAGCTTAATTGCTTTAGCCTGACCTCATATGTATCCTATGATCGGCATCCCTATTCTCCCGGGGTTTATCAGCAAGTTTGCCTTGGCCCTGGCTGCCATCGAGGCCCACAGGCCCGTTTACCTGGTGGTGCTTCTAAGCGCCAGCCTGTTAAGCGCATATTACTACCTTCCCATCGTCATCAACGGCTACTTTTAGCGAGGAGAACCTGCACGGCAAGATCCCCTTCTCCAAAATGAAAACCTTCCGGAGCTTATTCCCTTGGTAGCCCGTTGTCTTTTGTTGGTTGCAGCCGGGCTTTTCTCCGGTCGGCTGATGGATGTTTTTTCATCTGGAATAACCATTGGTTAACAACTGAAATGCAAGAAGCAAAAAGAACCCGCTTGGGGTTCTCTCAGATTGATGAAAAAGACTATCCAGAAGAAAAACCCTCTGTGCGGAGCAACCTAACGGAGGTTGGCAAGAAAATAGAACGAGGTCTGTAGCCGTTAGAAATTCACTGTTTGAACGAAGTGAGTTTGAATTTCTGCGAAAGACCTGTTCGTTATTTTCTCCAACCGGGAGTTCAAAGTTGCGGAGTACAGAGGGTTTTTCTTCAAGCCGAGAGAACCCGCTTGGGGTTCTGTTTCGCTTCTTCCACGGATTATATAGCGTTATGGCTCATCGATTTTCCGCAGCACTTCCACGCGACCGCCGCTTACCCGCAGCAACTCCTCCGTGCCGATCTTCACCAGAGACCGATCCGAACCGCCTCCGGTGAGGATCCACTCCTTTTCCATCACCCGCTGGTCTATCAGCACCGGAACCCCATAGCCGAAGGAGGGCACCCCCCCTGCGGCATAGCCCGTATGCTCCAGCACCGCTTCTGCCGTGGCGTGCTTTGGCTTCTTGCAGCCCATAAGACCGGCAATCCGCTTGGAATCCACCCGGTCTTCTCCCTTGACAATGACTACAACAAATTCCCCGGTCTCCATCACCATACACACGTTTTTCACGAGATCTTCCAATTGAGCTCCGGCCGACTGGGCCGCCTCCACCGCCGTATGGCAGGATGTTTCAAAGATCAGGTGCTCTGCATGAATTCCCTGAGTCTCAATGTAGCGGTGCAGTTTTTCTTCCTGAGGTTCCAATTTTCGCATATTAATCCTCCAACAGCCCCAGCACAAGATCCGTTCGGCCCCAGGAGGCGATAACGGGAAGGACGTAATAGATTTGACTCCCACACAGCAGCGCCTGGGTCAGACATATCTGCGGCTCCATTTCCAGTTCCACACCCTTGTCGGACATGTTGACTGTGAAAAGACCGTTCTGAAGGTTTAGAAATTCCCCTACAGCATCTTCCATAACCTCTTCCACTTCATCCTCCGGCTCCTGAGCAAAACGGCATGCCAGCTGCATGAAGGCCTCACCGCTTCCGCCGATGCCGGTGATGATCCGTTTAGAGCCTTCCAGAACCTGAGTGGACAAATAGGTTGCCTGATAATCCTCCGTTTTCCGCAAGGCTTCAAACCGGATATTAGGGTCGATGAATCGGATGAAGTTTTTAAGGTAAAGCGACACATAATCCCGGCAGGTGTCCCCATCGAATGCTTCATGCAGGTTCAGGAACAGATCAACGTAGGTGTCCACCTCTCCGTTCTTCATGGCTTCAAGGGTCTTTTCGTCCAGCGAATTTTCTTTCCGGTAGGCTTCCATCACCTTGTTCAGGGCCTCTAGGTCGAAAAGTCCACGGTCAAAAAGCACCTGTGCCAGCTGATGGTGTTCGTTCTTCTGAGCGCCCAAGAGGTTGTCCAGCTGATCTGCGGTAAGATGCCCTTGTTCGATGGCAATCTGACCGAACCGCTTGTCTTCCCGGGCCTGAATCCCATGAATTTCTTCCACTTGGGCAGGAGAAAGCAGCTTTTCACTGATAGCCATGGTCCCCAGCTTCACATGGGTCTTGGAGGTTTCTTCCAACACCGACAGCAGTACCTCGGCTGATAAGAAACCATGGTTCAGGAGGAATTGACCGAAGAACTGACTAAACATGGCTTTCCCTCTCCTTTACGATTTTCTCCATCATGGCCTCTATCTGCCCCTCTGTCCACGGTTTCTGAATGAATTCTATGGCCCCGGCTTCAAGTGCTGTCTTCAGCTTCTCTTTGGTTCCCGTTGAGGTGGACATCACAATTTTGGCGCGGGGATCAATCGCGATGATTTCTTTAAGCGCTGTTACGCCGTCCATCACCGGCATGACAATATCCATAAAAACAAGATCGGGTTTTTCACTGCGATATAGCTCAACACCCATTTGTCCGTTATCTGCTTCGAGAACAACGACATCATATTTTTTTTCCAGAGCCTGACTGAGTTTCCGTCGCATCAGTTTTGAATCGTCACAAATCAGGATTTTGATTTTTTCGCCCATTCCCATGAGTCTGGCGCATTACGCCGACCCCGCACCTCCCTTTGTAAAAATCTCAACGTACTCTTTTGGTATGGTTCGTCAAAATACCGAATATTCCTTCAATTCGGGCAAAATTTAACCTGCCTGGTTTATCTCCGATTCAGATATTTCTGCGTATAGGGACAGACATTGATGCAGATGCCACAGATGGAGTTTTTAAACCCAAGCTTCTGGCAACTTTCTGTGGCAAACGTCTGGCAGGCGAAGGCATTGTAATAGTTCTGCCGTACCTGATCCGGGCTCCACTTGATGCCGGCAATGGCTTTGGCAGGACATGCCTCCCTGCACGCCTGACAGGTTCCGCACCCATCTGCTTTAACATTACCCGGGCCCATGGGGGCCGTCGTCAAAACAGTGGAAAATCGGACAGCAGGCCCGTATTCCGGGGTTACCAGCAGGGCGCTTCGTCCGATCCAGCCATGTCCTGCCCTCAGAGCCGCTGTCTTATGTGGCATGGAGCTTCGCAGCGCCTTCCAGTCCACAGACACATTGGCTACCGTCATGGGTTTTGCTTCAAAGCCATGAGCGATGAGCCAGTCCGCCGCCAGAGTGTCCAGCTTGTCCAGAATGCCGTTCACCCGGTGATACTCCACATGGTAGGCGACTGTGGGTCCCTGAGTAAGCTCCCGGACGATGGCCGGTTTCAGCGGGACTCCGATGGATACGGCTCCGGTGAAGCCCGCATCCGTCGCCTCGGCTACATCGGTCATGTCAGAGTATCCCACCAAGCCGCCTCCGAATTCTTTAATCAAAGGGGTAAGCCCTTCCTGCCAATCCTTCATATGGGTTCCTCCAGATCAGAAGTTTTCAATGCTAAAAAAAGGTTGATACCCTCAGTTTACTCCAAACCTGCCGGGGATGAAATACCCTGATGCGGATTCCTGCTCTGTTACAACGATAAATGGGTTGCCCCAAAACCATTCCGGGGCAACCCACTCATTTGTTATAGCGTTTCTTCAGTTCTTCTTCAATCGCTTCGGGTTTTATTCCCTGCTCCGCCAATAGAACCATCATGTGGTAGACCAGATCCGCGGTTTCGCTGATCAGCTCTTGGGGATTCCGGTTCTTGGCGGCGATGATCACTTCGCTGGCTTCCTCGCCGACCTTTTTAAGGATCTTGTCCACACCTTTTTCGAACAGATAGGTGGTATACGCGCCCTCCGGCATCGTTTCCTGTCTTTCCATTATTCGCCCATAAAGTTGGTTGAAGATCTGAGGGCCCACCTCGTCGCTGTTTTCAAAGCAGGACCAGCTTCCGGTATGGCAAGCGGGTCCCTTGGGCATCACCTGCACCAAAAGGGTGTCTCCGTCGCAGTCCACACCCACGCTGAGAATTTTCTGAGTGTTCCCAGAGGTACCGCCCTTATGCCATAGCTCCTGTCTGCTTCGGGACCAGAACCAGGCTTCGCCGGTTTCAACGGTTTTTTCAAGGGCCTCCGGATTCATCCACGCCATCATCAGGACCTTTCCCGTGGCCTGCTCCTGAAGAATGGCCGGAACAAGGCCCTGTTCATTATATTTGATACGATTTCGCAGTGTTTCCAAACGTTACACCCCTCTCATCAAAACGTCTTTTGAACGGAGCCATGCCTTCAACTCAGGTATCCGTATATCGCCAAAGTGAAATACCGATGCTGCCAGTGCTGCATCCGCCTTTCCTACGGTAAGTACCTCAAGAAAATGGGTCATGGTTCCCGCGCCGCCGGAGGCAATGACCGGCACCTCCACCGTCTCAGAAACTGTCCGGTTCAGCGCCAGATCGTATCCTTCCCGTACCCCGTCGGAATCGATGGAGTTCAGCACCAGCTCCCCGGCGCCCAGTTCAACACCTCTTGCCGCCCATTCCACCGCATCCATGCCGGTGGCCTTTCTGCCTCCATGGGTATAAACCTCCCAGCGGCCCGGCTCCACCTGCTTCACGTCCATGGAAAGCACAACGCATTGATTTCCGTACCGTAGGGCCGCTTCGGTGATAAGGGTAGGATTCGCCACGGCGGCGGAATTAATCGATATCTTGTCTGCGCCGGCCCACAGAAGTTGCTGAAAATCCTCCAGGGAACGAACACCGCCTCCCACAGTAAGTGGGATCCGAAGAACATCCGCCGTCCGTTCGATGGTATCTACAAAAAACCTGCGGTCCTCATTGGAGGCTGTGATGTCATAGAAAACCAGTTCGTCCGCCCCCGACTCCGAATAGAAACGTGCCAGGGTCACCGGGTCCTCCACATCCTTGATTTCCGCAAACCGAACCCCTTTTACAACCCTGCCCCTATTCACATCCAAGCATGGAATGATGCGTTTCGTTATCATAAATACTCCTTCAGTTGCTCCAGGGATACCTTCCCTTCATAAAGCGCCTTGCCTACGATGACCCCGTATATGTCCATCGCCGCCAACGCCCTTACATCCGCTTCGCTGCTGACCCCGCCGGAGGCGATGATGTTCATCCGGGAATTCTCCTTCATATTTTTCAGCTCCACCAGATTCGGCCCTTCCATTGTGCCGTCTCTGGTAATGTCCGTGTACACAACCGTACGAATTCCCATCGCATAAAGGGTGTCGGCATAAGATACCGCCTCCAGATTGGAGCTTTGCACCCACCCGTCCACGCAGATCATTCCCTGCCAACAGTCCAGGGATACCACGATGCGTTCCCCGAATTTTTCCGCCAACAGCTCCACCAGCTCCGGCTGCTTCACAGCCGAGGTACCCAGAACGATCCGGTGAGCGCCGGCATCCAGCCACTCCTGAGCAGCTTCCAAGCTGCGGATCCCGCCGCCGATCTGGACAGGGATGCCGGTCTTTTGGATGATTTCCCTTATGATCCCCTTGTTTTGGGGCGTACCCGTGAACGCGCCGTCAAGGTCCACCACGTGTAGCCGCCGGGCCCCTTTGCTGAGCCAGTTCTCTGCTACAGAAACCGGATCGTGGTCATACACCGTTGTATGTTCGTCTTTCCCCTGCAGCAGCCTTACGCAGCGACTGTTTCGGATATCTATGGCTGGATAGAGAATCATCTGATCATCTCCTTGAAATTTTGAAGTAGGCGCAAACCCACGTTGCCGCTCTTTTCCGGATGAAACTGCATACCGATGAGGTTTCCTTTACGAATCAGGGCTGGGACCGGAATGCCATAATCCGCCGTTGCTAAAATCACATTGGGATCCTCCGTCTTCAAATAATAGGAGTGCACGAAGTAAACGGTGGGATCATCTCCCAGATTGGACGTGATGGAATCCTTCTGAACAAGCTCCAGCCGATTCCAACCCATATGAGGAATTTTGAGACCGGGCTCAAAACGGACGATCTGACCCGGTATCCATCCCAAACCTTCATAATCGCCTCCCTCGGTACTGCTTTCGAAGAGCAGCTGCATCCCAAGGCATATGCCCAAGAGAAGCTTCCCCTGCTTTATGTTTTCTTCCAGACAGGGAATCAGTCCGGTGGCCTTCAGGTTCCCCATGGCATCCCTGTAAGCCCCTACGCCGGGCAGGATAATGGCCTTGGAACGGTTCACTATATCCGGATCCCGGGTTATCTCTACCTCAAGGCCGATTTCATTCAGGGCCCGATAGACATTTCTTATGTTCCCAACTCCGTAATCGATCAGTGCAATCATATGCGCTCCTTTACTCCAGAATCCCCTTCGTTGAAGGCGTATCCGTACCGACCACCTCCACCGCTTCCTTCAGTGCCCGGCCAAAGGCCTTGAAGATGGCTTCTATGCTATGGTGGGTATTGTTTCCCGCCAACAAATCAATGTGGAGGGTTATCCCGGCCTGCTCTGACAGCGCCCGAAAAAATTCCTGGATGCATTCCGTTTCCAATGTGCCAACGCGCTCTGAAGAAAAGGATGCTTCAAATCTGAGATAGGACCGTCCGCTAAAATCTAAAACCGCCCGGGCCAGTGCTTCATCCATGGGAACATAGGCCGCGCCGTAACGCCTTATTCCCGCCTTATCACCCACCGCTTCCCGCAATGCCTTGCCAATGCATATCCCCAGGTCTTCCACCGTATGGTGGCAATCCACATCCAGGTCCCCGATGCAGGTATAGGTCAGGTTGATACCCCCGTGCCGCGCCACCTGATGCAGCATATGGTCCAGAAAACCGATTCCGGAGCTGCCTGAGAATTCACCGTGGCCTTCCAGGGCCAGCTGCAGTCGGATTTCCGTTTCTGCCGTCTTCCGCTCTATTTCAGCACGTCGCATGGTCCACCTCTTTCAATGCATCCAGTATCATGCGGTTGTTCTCAGGGGTTCCGATATTGATTCTCAAACAGTCCCGCATTTCTTCCTGGCGGAACAGCCGGGTCAGCATCCCCTGGCTTTCAAGTCGCTGTGCGATGGCTTTTGCCTGAGGGGTTCTGAAAAGGAGGAAATTCGTTCCGCTGGGGAACACCTTAAGGTTTGGAATTTTCAACGCCTCTTCATACAGACCCTGTCGCTCCGAACAGATAAGGGCAACCAGCTCCATCATCCGGTCCGTATGCCTCAGGGCAATGGCTGCAAGGCCCTGGGTAAGGCTGTTGAGATTGTACGGCATACGGACGCGGTTCAGGCAATCCGCCGTACTTTCAGTACAGACTGCATACCCCACCCGGAGTCCCGCTAAACCGAAAGCTTTGGAGAGCGTTCGGAGGACAATCAGCCGGTCCTCCTTCTGGGCCTCTTTGACCAACGTTGTTCCGCAGAATTCCTGATAGGCCTCATCGCAAACTACAATGGCTTCCGTACGGTTCAGTACATCAAGAACCTGCTCCCGACTGATGACCGTTCCCGTGGGATTATTGGGCACACAGAGAAAAACCATTTTCGCCTTCACCCCGTTGACTTTTTCGATGATTGCATCCGTGTCTATGGAAAAATCCGACGGGGAGGGCACTCCGTGAACAACCGCGGAACAGATTCTGGCGGCCACATCGTATTCTGAAAAGGTCGGGGTGTGAATCACCACGGAATCCCCAGGGCTTAGGAAGATCTCGGCCGCCATCTTGATCAGCTCATCCGAGCCACTGCCCATGACGATTTTCTCAGCAGGGGCTCCGACATAGCCGCTGAGGGCACGCCTCAGCTCCAGACTGCTGCCCTCCGGGTAGTGATTGAAAGCCGTACGGGCCACCACTTCCTGAATTTCTCCCATATACTCCTTCATCCAGTCCCAGGGGGACTCATTGGCATGGCGTCTGTAGGGCAGGGGCTTTTCTATGGTCACATATGCGCTGAGGCCTTCCAGCTCTTTTCGGATGAATGGATTCATATCCGCTTCCTCATTTCTGCGGATCGGGCATGGCCCATAAGGCCCTCTGCCCTTGCCAGCCGGGCTACAGGGTCTGAAAGGGCACTGGCCGCCTCCGGATCGAACTGCAGGATGCTGGTCCGTTTCACAAAATCATACACGCCCAGGGGTGAGGCGAACCGGGCCGTACCGCTGGTGGGCAGGGTGTGGTTCGGCCCCGCCATATAATCCCCCAGTGCTTCCGCCGTATTGGCTCCCAGGAAAACCGCTCCGGCATGACGGACCGATTTCAGCGCCTGCCACGGATTCTCCAGCATCAGCTCCAAATGCTCCGGCGCCAGTCTGTTGGCTGTTTCCAGTGCCCGCTCCAGGGTATCCGTCAGAATTAAACACCCGTAATTCTCCAGCGCCTTGGCTGCAATATCGGCCCTGGGCAGCAGTACCAGCTGTTCCTTCACCGCTTTTTCCACGGCATCCAGCAGAGTCTGATCCGCTGTTACCAGAATGGCCGCAGCCATTTCATCGTGCTCCGCCTGGGCCAACAGATCCGCCGCAATCCACTGAGGATCGGCTGAACTGTCTGCCACCACCAACACCTCACTGGGGCCGGCGATCATATCAATGCCCACGATTCCGAAAACCTCCCGTTTGGCTCTTGCCACATAGGCATTGCCGGGACCTGTTATCTTATCCACCGGCGGGATGCTCTCCGTTCCGTAGGCCATTGCTCCTATTGCCTGGGCGCCCCCAAGCCGGTATATTTCCGTTATCCCCAGCATCCTTGCCGCCGCCAGTACCAGAAAATTGACGTTGCCCGCCTTATCCGCCGGGGTGAACAAGGCAATTTCACGGACTCCCGCCACCTGGGCCGGTATCACATTCATCAATACCGTGGAGGGGTAGGCCGCTTTTCCGCCGGGAACGTAGATACCAACCCTGTCCATGGGGGTTACCCTCTGCCCCAGGCACACTCCGGGCTCCGCATCCGTGGTCCAGCTGCGCTCCAGCTGAAAGCTGTGAAAGCGGCGGATTCGTTCTGCTGCTTCTGCAAGAATGACTTTAAGCTCCGGTTCGGTTTCTTCCCATGCCTTTTCAATCTCCCGGGAACCAACCTTCAAGTCCCCCGGCTGGAACATGTCCAGCTTCTCGGTCCAGTCCCGCAGGGCTTCATCCCCTCGCCCCTTAACATCCGCCAGTATTTGGCGGACCTTTGAATCCACAGCGCTCCAGTCCTCTGCCGCCCGGTCCTGAAGAAGCGCCAGCTCCCTGTAATCCGCATCCTTTTCGATCTTCATCCGTATCATAAGGAACCTTCTCCCCCCACCTGGCCCCGCAGCCCTTTCAACAGCTCCTGAACCGCTTCATAGCGTGTTTTAAGACTCACTTTATTCACAATCAGTCGGGCGCTTACCGGAAAGAGAATATCCAGGATCTTAAGATTGTTCTCCTTCAGGGTGTTCCCCGTCTCAACGATATCAACGATCACTTCTGCCAGGCCCATGATGGGGGCCAGCTCCACGGAGCCGTTCAGCTTCAGCACCTCGGTGTGTATCCCCTGCCGGGCGAAGTAACGCCGCGCCACGTTGGGATACTTGGAGGCCACCACCAGCTTGCGGGCCGGCAGCCGCCAGGGCTCAAAGCCTGCCACACACATCCGGCAGTTGCCGAACTTCAGATCCATCATCTCATAGACATCGGCCTGGGCCTCTTCCAACACGTCCTTGCCCACCACTCCCACATCGGCGGCGCCTTTTTCAACATATACAGGGATGTCATCGGACTTCACGAAGACAATGCTCACCCTGCCCTCCGGATCTTCAAACACCAGCTTCCGACTCTTTTTATCAAAATCCTCAAGATTGTACCCCGCCCGAACGAGCAGAGCGATGGCATCCTGAGCAATCCGGCCCTTCGCCAGAGCAATTCGCAGCGGTTGCATACCTACCTCCTAGTGAATCGATACGATCTTTACCGGCTCCAGGCTGGTTACGAACTGTTCCCGGGGCAGTCGTACCACATCGTTCTTGATAAGGTTGGTTACCCGTACCCAATCGGCGTTCACTTCAATAATTTCACGGGTATTCCGATACGTTGCGGAGGCGATTCTCTCCTGCGTTTCTCCTGCAAAACACTCGGATTCAACGACGAAACCTCGGTTTCTCAGGGTTTGGGACAGCGAAAGAGCCTCGCTTCGGTTCGTGTCTTCGTAAAGTACCAGATAATCGGTCGCACAGGGGTTCCATTCTTTGATTTTCATCTTCTCAAGCACCTCCGCCAGTAAGCTAATGTTTATGCCAAGTCCGCAGGCGGGTTTTTCCGCCCCGAACCGGCTTGCCAGTAAATCATATCTTCCTCCCTGCAGCAGCGGTTCGCCGCAGCCAGGGGAATATCCCTTGAATATAACCCCGGTATAATACCGGAAAGGGTTGGTGAAGCCAAGGTCTGCATGGATTTTTGCTTTTGGGTTGTGGCATTTCAGCGCCGTGTACACCTCTCTCAGATTCCTTAAAGCGGCACCCATGGTCCCGTTGATGACCCACTTTTCAGCCGCTTGGATAACCGTATCCATTTCGCCGAAAAGCCCTGGAACAACCAGTACCGACTGAATAATTGATTCCTGAACCCCTGCCTTTTCCATCAGAGTTCGGATTGTATCCGGACTTCTCATCTCGATGGCCTCCAGAACCCTTTGCCACAACTCCTCGGGAATCCCCGAGTCCATATGAAGCCCTTCCAGCCACCCGGCGTGACCGATATCCACATGGAGCTCTTCAATCCCCGTATCTGCCAGAGACTGTATTCCCATGGCCAGCACCTCCGCATCGCAGTCCGGCTCCGGCTGATTATAAGCTTCTATCCCGGCCTGAAGTATTTCCAGCCGCTCGCCCTTCTTCGGGTCGGCCCACCTGTAAACGCTGGTGATATAGCTGAACTTCAACGGATAGGGGATATCCTTGTAAAGCCGGGCTGTCATCCTGCTCACCGGAACGGTAGCATCGGGCCGAAGGACGATGATTCTTCCGTCACGGGCAATCAGCTTCACCATGTCGTCCCCCGAAAGGCTCTCCGCTTCCCTGAAAAGATCTAGGTACTCGAAAGTGGGCGTCAGTACCGGGCGATATCCGTACTGTCTGAACCGGTCCCTGAAAAGCGCTGTCAGACTTTCCTGAAATTCCACTTCCTCTCCCAGAAGCGTATCCACTCCGTGGGGCTCTAAATGTCTCATGGCGCTCATTTTAAGCACCTCCTTTCAATAAAAAACACCGCGCCGGGCTTACCGGTGCGGTGTGGAATGTCATCACCCGAACCCAAGCCCACGACTAAAGGAGCTTGTATCCGGTCAAACGCGGACACAAACTCAGGTGGTATGATGATGCCGGGCTTTCATTCCATTTTGAATTTTAAGGTTCATCATCAGACCCACGCTCCCGTCTTTTGCTTTATCGCATTAAAGCGCTAAAGCGTTGTATACATAATACCCCGCTCCCGAATCCTTGTCAAGCCCTTGAAAAATCTTCATAAAGGCAAACGGTTTCCCTTTCATTGGCAGTTGCAGTTGTATCCCTGTGCTGTACAATGAAGACAGGAATGCAAAACAGGAGGAACCATGTACGATTATCATACCCACAGCAGCTTTTCCAGCGACGCGGATCACCCGATGGAGCACATGATACAGGGGGCTGTCGCCCTGGGATTGTCTGAAATAGCGGTCACCGATCATGTGGATTACGACTATGCCGATCCAAGCATTGATTTCGATCTGGATCACAGGGCATACAGAGCCGAAATACAGCGTATACGTGGTGTCTATGGGGATCGCATAACGATTCGCCACGGCCTTGAGCTGGGCCTCCAGCCACACTTGCTGGACCGCTACAGCCAGTTGGTGGCTGAGGAGAAGCCGGATTTTGTCCTTTGCTCCATCCACACCTGTCAGGGGATGGACCTTTACCGCAGGGATTACTTTAAGAACCGCACCCCTCTGGATGCATGGGAAACCTATTTGAATGAGCTCCATACGATCGTGAAGAACTTTGATGATTTTTCGGTTATCGGACACATGGATATTCTTCGACGATACGATCCTGATACCGCCGCTTTCCCCAAGGCTTCTCTAAAGGGGCGTTTTATGGAGATCTTCAAGGAGCTCATCCAAAAGGGCAAGGGAATAGAGGTCAACACCTCCGGCTACCGCAACCCAGACGGCATGCCCATGCCCGCCTGGGAGATTCTCACCTGGTATCACGAGGCCGGCGGCGAAGTGCTCACCACCGGTTCAGATGCCCATAGCCCGGACGTATTGGCCTACCGTTTCCCGGAGACCCTGGAACGGCTCAGGGATATCGGATTCCGGAGCCTATGCACCTTTGAAGCCATGGAACCCACCTTTCACAGCATTGTTTAGCAAGAAAGCCGGTCGAGGACATCCTCAGCCGGCTTTCTATTTCAGTGTCTTTTTTTGCCCGTACAGCTCCGCAATCCGTTTTTTATTGATCTGATTGATCACATTGCGGGTTTCAGGTTCCAGCTCCACCACCGGGGGATCCTCTGTGACCGCTTCCGGTTCAGGAAGTCCTTCCGGCTGAATCCCTGGGTTCTCACCATTCTGCAGCAGGTTCATCATCGCCTCAAGGGTATCTGCAATCTGCATGGCTGCAGCCGCCTGATAGGCCCATCGTATGCGGTCGATATCCCCGTCGGCCATGTTCAGGATGATCCTCAGGGTTCCGTCTGTGGCCGGTTCGTGGATGATGCCCCGCAGTAATTCCAGCTGCTGGCTTAGGGTCCTTTTGGGTGCCGCTTCGAATTCCTCGAATGTTGCCGCAGGCGACTGCCGGTCCTTTTTCCTTACACGCCGGGCCTCTTCCTTCAGTTCGGCAAGCTCGGGAACCGGCTCCTCGATCAGGAGCCCTTTCTTAATCAGTTTATCCAGGGCATTTCCCGCCGTTCGAACGGTGCAGCCCATACGGGATGCCAGATCCTCAAGGCCCAGGGGAGCCTCCCGCTCCTCCTGAGCTGCTTGGGCCAGGAGGATGCAGCACATTTTCGCATAAATATCCAAATCGTCCCTGTTTAACAGGTCTGAACTTATCCGTACTGTATTCATTTCACACCTTCATGACTATCGCCGGATCTGGTTGAGCCTCGACCCGGCGACTGATTAACCGATTTCCGATATGGCGGTGTTCCGATCCTTTGCAAGATCAATGAACCGGTTCCCTACCCGTACCACGGGCCTGGTTGGATAATTCACATCCACATAGGCGACGGTTCCCGTCTCCCCTGATGTGAGGGTGCAGGTCTTACCAATGTAGTATTCGGCAAGGTTACTCAGAAAGATATAGCAAATGCGGCTGTCCAGGGTACTTCCGCTGTTCCATGAGATATATTCGGCCGCCTCGAAGGGGGACAGCCGCGCCCTGTAGTTCCGCTCTGAGATCATGGCATCGTAGACGTCACAAACCATGATGATCTTAGCGAATTCATGAATCTGACCTGCTCTCAGCCTTAGAGGATACCCACTGCCGTCCATCCGCTCGTGATGCTGAAGCGCGGCAAACTTCACATCCTGCGAAACCCCCGGGGTTCTCAACAATACAGTATATCCCAGCTGGGTATGCTTCTTGACAAGGTCAAACTCCTGCTCGTCCAGTCTGCTCTTCTTATTCAGAAGAAATTCCGGAATCTTCATCTTTCCGATATCAAAGAGAAGGCCTGCCTCACAGATGTCAAACAGCTCATCCCTGGAATACCCCAGCCACTTGCCGATCATGCTGGCCAGCATGGATACCCTGAGGGAATGCTGAAACGTGTAGTCATCGGTCTCCTCCAGCTGCTTGAGACGCATGAGAACATCGTTGTTGCGGACCATATCCGGAAGAAGATCCCGAACGTTTCGCCGCACCGCCTCGATATCCAGCTTGTTGTCATCTCTGATTTGGCTGAAAATATGCTTGGTCTCTTCCAGGGTCACCTTGTGCTTCTGATCGATCGGCACGTTTCCCTCACCCGTAAGAACACTGATTCGAAGGTTCTGGTTGACGGCGCTTCGGGATACATATTCAAAATCCTGGGTCTCGATATGCCGAATGTCCTCTTTGAACAATGAAAGATCGACGTTCTTTCCTTCTGCCTGAATGCGCTTTTCAAAGGCGACGATCTGTTCATGGATTGCAACGTCTGAACCCAGCTCTTTAAGATCCTCGGGATCCGCCACCCGCACTTCATCAATGCCCAATCGCAGCAGCAGCGCAATATGACGTGTCGTCAGCTCTGTGCCTATGGCCAGAAGATCGATCGTTCCGTCAGTATTCAGAACCGGTTCGCCCAAACGCATCCCTGGGCTTAATTCATCAACTTTCACAATCCGCATCGTTTTCACCTGCCATGGAAGAGGTTAGCGCTGGTTCAGCAGCTTCGGCGTTTCAAAAACATTCCCGATCACCTTAATCTCATAATTAATGAATCGTCCGTGGCTTGTATGATCATCCTTGCGGATGACATAGGCTCCATTGTGGTAATGCACTGAGCCACAGAAGATTTCTTCCTTGTATGTGTTGTATACCTCTACAATATCCCCTTCGAAAATATCATCGCCCTTAATGTCCTTGAGTCCTATCACCTGCATCAAAAGACCCTCTTGGGCCCATTTGGCAATCTGAGGCCAGGAGAAATCCTGCCAGTCCTCTGAGTATAGCATTCTATTCTCTGCTTCAAGATATACCCTGAAACGGAAGCGTTCTTTTATCATAGATATCCCTTCTTCCTGTGTTTGAACAGAGTTGACCTTCGTACTCTTGTCCAGCTTTATTGATTCGTCAAATAATCCGTTATTCCTGCTTTATATCGAAAATTAATCCTTCAGCACCAGTACCGGCACCCACGCAATTCCGGAATCCCCTGCTTCCCACTGAAAAATCGTAGCCCCTGCAATATGTCCATCCTCGTAGGCGCCATATACCCACCGCTGGTCGACGATGCCAACCCGGGTAAAGCCCATGACCCCTCCCAAAACAGCCGGATCCGGTATTACCTCCGGATGGGCGGCAAGATCCAGCAGCAACTGGTCCGGCGTAACTCCACTTCGCTTAATTTCATCCAGCACGTAGGGGGGAGGCGTCAAGGAAACGCCGGAAATTTCCTTTAATCGTGTCAGCTCCTTGAGGATTGCATCCTTTTGTCCCTGCAGCTCCTCTATTTGTTTTTCCATAACCCGATTATCAAGGGCCGTCGTATCCAGGGTATGCTGAATCTCTCCCATCTTAAGTCTTGCAATACCATAGCCGGATCCATAGGCCAGCACCGCCATCAACACCATGCCGATAACCGCCTGCTTTTGGGTGATCTGCATTCTGAGCCCTCCCTTCATCCTGTACCGTATATACCCCCGAATTTGTAAAATAAAAGCAGCACCGTTGAACTCCCAGGTTAATTTTCTGCGAACTAAGCCGGGAACGTGCTGGTACGGCTGCTGTTACCGTTTGTACAATTGTCCACATCTTTCACTCGGTTTTACCCACAACTTATCCACAGGCCGTGTCCACTTGTTCACAATAGCCAAACCCGTTGCAATTGCTATGCACTAGCCTTAAAGTCCCAAAACAGAACCCTCCGTCAGGAGGGTTTATCCACACATTTATTCACTTTAAACCAAGGGACGCAGGTAACCGAGTAGCCGATCACCATCCCCAAGAGAGCACCGCCCAGAATATCGGTGGGATAGTGCATGAAAAGGTACAGCCGTGAGCACGCTATTCCCACCGCCAGAACAGCCAAGGCTCTTTTTAGAGCACCCAGGGAACGGGGCAGGGAAAATACGGCGGCGAACGCGGTGATCGTATGTCCCGACGGAAAGGAGTATTCGTTCAAGGGTGGTATTTTAAGCACGATTTCCGGATAGGCCAGGTATGGACGCGGCCGGGCAATCAGATTCTTTAAAAAAACATTTCCCAGCAGATGTGCCAGCAACAGGGCCAGCAAAATACCGATTCCGGCTCTTCGTTGTCTTGGAGAGGCGCATAAAGCCAGGGCTACGGCAATCCATATCAATCCATGATCACCGATTCCGCTCAGGGCAATCATGATGCGGTCCCCTGCGGGGGACGTCAGCGTCCTTTGAATTTCAAGAAGAAATTGCAGTTCCATAATTCCTCACACATGTATAGGACGTATGGACCATTCCAGAAGGCATGTACCCTCATTCAGATCCTTCCAGTCCTCAATATCACATCGAATACAGATTACGCCACAGGTTGCCAGATGTATTCCGAAACGCCGCAGCCCGCAGAGGGCTCCGCACAAATCCTCCAGATCCGGGTTATGTCCGATGATACGTACCGTTTCAAGGGACCGCTTCTGTTCTCGCAAAACCCCAAGGACCGAAAGGAATCCGCTGCCATACAGGCGGTCGTCCTCAACGATTCTCTCACCGGTGTGCCCCGATGTCAGCTTGGCTGTCTGAAGGGCTCGTTCCGCAGGGGATGACAGTATAAGCTCCGCCAGGAAGTCCCGATGTTTGAGATACCGACCCATTCGGTTGGCATCTTCGATGCCGGAGATCCGGAGACTGCGTGAAAAATCATGCTCATAGCCTTCCTTTTGTGCCTTTCCGTGACGATGAAGATACAGGGTTTTCATGGCCATCCTCCCAAAGAACTACCGGGATCCGTTCCGTAAGGCAGATCCCATCGGTGCTCACAGAACACTTCCATGCAACAATCTGAACCCCTGCGGCCGCTGCCTCCCGGACAGCCCGGCCAAAAGCAGGGTCCATCCTCCTATTGGGGGTAAAGCCCTTGGCCAGGGGGTGCTGGATAAGAAAAACCACCCCTGCGCCGAGTCCACGGGACACCGCCTCCGTCAGTTCCTTCACATGCCGGGTCCCCCGCTCGGTGGGGGCATCGGGAAAATAGCTCCATTGGTCTTCCACCAGGGTTACGCCCTTCACTTCCACCAAGCAGTCGGTTTCCCCATAGAGTCGGAAGTCGAATCGGCTGTTGCCGTAGGTCACTTCCCGTTTATAATCGGTAAAAGGTCCGAAGTCATCAATGAGACCCGTCTTCAAGCCTTCCTCCACAACCCGGTTGGGCAGCTGTGAATCGATGGATACCCAAAACCCCCGATTCTTGATCAAACGCAGTTCAAATCCCGTTTTACGGTGCGCTTCATCATGTCGGGAAAGCAACACCTCCACCCCCGGAACAAGGAGCTCCCTTAAACGTCCCGTATTGGGCACATGGGCCGTAAGCGTTCCATCGGCGGTGGCGAAGGTGGCGATAAACCGATTCGGACGATCAATGAAAAATCCCGGAATCCAATCATATGTGAATTTCAATCAGAATCGCTCCCATCGGTTCATCGGCCAAAATCGCAGGATAACCTTTCCCTTGATCTCTGTGGAAGGGAGCAGGCCGATATCCTCGCTGCGGCTATCATGACTGTTCTGACGGTTATCCCCCATGGCAAACACCATTCCGGGGGGAACCGTATCAATGGTAACCGCCCCTACGGTAAACGGCTCCAGAATGTACGGCTCCGTCTGCTCTTCTCCGTTAAGGATCACTTTTCCGTCAGCGATGGTAATGGAATCACCCTCCGTGGCTACAACCCGTTTGATCAGTGTCTTGTACTTTCCATTCTTCCAGCGCTGAACGATGTTCATGCTTTTCAGGTCCTTCTCAGAAATCGGTAATGTTGTTTTAAAAATCACCACATCACCCTTCTTCACATCATGGGTGTTCTGAAGCACAAGCCGATCCCCCTCAACCAGAGTGGGGTTCATGGATACATCGTACACCTGAAGGATCGTGAAGAAGTAGGATAGGGTCACCCCTATGACTATTGCAAAAAGAAGCGCTTTTATCCATTCCATTATTTCCTTGATCATACGTTCTCCTTTTCAAAACAAGGACGGGCAGGTTTCCCTGCCCTTTCCGGATTACAGAAGCTTGTTCTGTCCTTTGGGGATATTGTGTGAATAGAAGATCTCCAGCATTTCCTTGGATAGCTGTTTCTTAATCTTCTTCTTCTCGTTTGTAGAAATGTCTTTCTTGCTGGTATTGAAGAGGTACTCGTCCAGGTCGAAATCCTTCAGAATCATTTTGGTGTGAAAGATATTGTCTTGGTAGACATTTACATCAATCATCTGGTAGCGCTGGCGGGTTTCTTTGGTCATATAGTTCTGGATGGAGTTGATCTTGTGATCCTTGAAATGTTTCTTACCGCTCACATCACGGGTGAAGCCCCTAATCCGGTAGTCCAGATTGATAATGTCGGAATCGAAGCTGTGAATCAGGTAATTGAGGGCCTTCAGCGGTGATATATGCCCGCAGGTGGATACGTCGATATCCGTGCGGAAGGTGCTGATTCCCTTGTCGGGGTGGGATTCCGGATAGGTGTGGGCGGTGATATGGCTCTTATCCAGATGGGCCACCACGGATTCTTTTTTCACCAACTGATGGATCTCGTCCAGTTCTTCCAACTCCTCAGGATCTGGTCCGGGGGTCTCGCTGTTAAAGGACGGTTCAATTTCCTTGAATTCTTCCTCGCAGACCAGAATGGTTACGCTGGCCCCCTGAGGATCATAATCCTGTTTGGCTACGTTGAGAATGTTGGCGCCGATGATCTTTGCAACATTGGATAGGATCTCTGTCAGTCGCTCCGCATTATACTGCTCATCGATATATTCGATGTACGCCTTTTTTTGCTCATCGTTCATGGCATAACAGACATCATAAATATTGAAACTCAGGGTCTTGGTAAGGTTATTGAACCCATATAGTTTGATGGAATCTTCTTTGGCCATGGTTCTCCTCATATACATACATAGGATAGTATCAACCTTATTATACAGAATCCATCCGGGTTAATCCTTAGTTTTTGATTATTTTCTTCCCCTGTCCTTGTAAAACTCCGGCAACCGCCTTAACCCGACAACAAAAAAACGGCCCCACACCGGAGTTGCTCCAATGTACGATCCGTTGTCAGACCATTATGATTAAAATTTAAGCTTATCACTGTTTCCGATCAAAGCCGGTTCCAACACGGTGTTCAAGCGATGGAACAGTGCCGGGTTCAGGATTGTCACCGTACGGGTATGACTGCGCATCTGGTTCTGCGGATGATAGTTGCCCTCGGGCGCCGAATCTCCCCCGTGTCCGGCAACGATCAGTACCGCTGCGAATGAAATCAGACCCAATAGCCAAAAACCGTTCTTTTTCATAGAATACCTCAAATTATTCGTTCTCGCTTCCATTATACCTCTGTTTAACCAAAGCACAGCTTAACATATTCTTAAATGAAACTTAAAAATACCCATCCATGCCGGGATTCAGTATAATGGATAGTAACAACCGCCCCATCATCCCACGAAAGCGAGAACCCATATGCCTGCCATTCTAATTGCAGAAGATGAAGAGGATATCCGCCATCTGTTAGCCATGCATCTTCGGCAGGAAGGCCATACTATTCTGGAGGCCGCCGATGGCCAGGAAGCCCTGGATTTTTTCAACGCCAATCGGATCGATCTGATCCTGTTGGATGTCATGATGCCTAAGCTCAATGGCTTTCAGGTCCTGACCAAGGTTCGTGAAACCAGCGATATCCCTGTCATATTTCTTACTGCCCGTCTGGAGGAAGAGGACAAAATCCTGGGCCTGGGCCTGGGTGCTGATGACTATGTGGTAAAACCCTTCAGCCTTCTGGAAATCGGCTCACGGGTCAACGCCCAGCTTCGCCGCTTCCTTACCTATTCCGGCACCGCCCGTAAGGCCGTTATTCGGAATGGCCCCTTGGAGCTGGATTTCGACAGCTACGTTGCCACCAAAGCCGGTGTCCTGCTGGACCTCAACCCAAAGGAGTTCAAGATTCTGGCCCTGTTAATGGAAAACCTCGGCAAGATCTATACAAAAAAACAGCTCTATGAATCCATTTGGGAGGATGTCTACTACGGAGACTCCAACACCATCATGGTTCATATCAGCCACCTGCGGGAAAAAATTGAAGACAACCCCAAGGAACCGAAATACCTGAAGACCATCCGCGGCATCGGATACCGGATGGAAAAACACGCCTGACCTCTAAAAAACACCCGCTTCAGGAAACCTACTCCTGAGCGGATGTTTTCATGTCTCCGAATTCCCGTATCATAAGATCAAACCCATCATTGGCCGCCAAGAATCCATGGTGTTCAAATGCTGCCAAGGAAGCTTTGTTCCCTTTTCGCACCAAGGCACTGAGAAATTCCGCCCCCGCCTCTGCTGCATGAGTCATCCCCTGCTGAATCAATGCCTTGGCAATTCCTCTCTTTTGCCAGTCCGGCAAAACGGCCACCAGGTCCACCCAGCACCCGCGATAATGCAGGGTATGGACATGCATCAGGCAAAGGTAGCCCACAGCCTTTCCATCCTGCCATGCCACATATGCCGGATAGTCTTCCCGGAGGATGTTAAGAATTTCCTTTGTATCAACGTGACAATCCTTGAAGGTAAGGCCATCGATTTCCAAGATGGCCTCTGCGTCCGCTTCTGTCACTGCTCTTCTGATTTCCAGCACCGACGCCTCCTATTTTACACTGAACAGGCTTATATCGCTGGCTTCTGCGAATCGTTCCAACAGTGCCACGGTTTCCTTCAGAGCCGGCTCCATATTGCTGGCCCCTCCAAAGGACAGAACACAGAAAAGCAGCCGTTTCATCCCCTGATGGGTGCGGGTACGCATAGAATCGCTGGTGGGGCTGCCAAAAGGCCCCGTTTGGTCGGCCAGCACCGGCAGGTTTTCGATATTCAGTTCCCCCCGGCCAATTCCTTCGTAAGGTTCTCCGGCCTTTCCAACACGAAATTCCACCGGAAATTCCACTGCATCCCGATCAAAGGCTCCTATGGAAAAATGATACTTCAGGGAGATTAGATTGTTGATATCAACAATGTTGTTCACCTTATAAAGACCCTTCCCTTGGACCACCCGTCTGAGCAATGCCTCCGAAGAGAGGCGGTAACGGGCAGGGTCCTTTCCGCAGCTTCGATAGGCTTTTCTGGCAGCCGCTACATTAGGGAGGGCAGAGATTCCTTCAATGGTCAGGCTGGCCGCGGTCATATCGCAGGTTTCATCCATAAGGTCCCATAATTCCGGGCATTCCTCCCGATATGTCACATTTGCTGTCAGCACACCTAACTGAAGGTCTGGGCTGTGTTTTTTTAATTCGTCACTGATTCTGATTTCCACGGTCATCACTTCTCCTACTGAATTTTTTACTGCGTTTGTGCTCATACAGACGGTTGTCCGCTGTACGAACCAGTTCAACCAGACTGGCACCATCCGCCGGATACTCTGCAATGCCATAGCTGAAGCTGCAGGCCGGCTCAGGGGCCTTGTCCAGTAATGATGCAACCGCTGAAACCCGCATTTCCGCCAGTTTTCCTGACCTGCCCGGCATAATGGCAACGAACTCGTCTCCGCCGTAGCGCCCAAGAACATCCTCAGGATCCAAGACACCATTCATGGTGGATACAAAGGTTTTAAGGCTTAGGTCTCCTTCGCGGTGTCCAAACCGATCATTGACCGCTTTTAATCCGTCAAGATCCATGATAACAAATGAAAAGGTTTGGGCGCCCGCCTCAATCCGCTCTTCAAAAATTCTGTCAAAATATCCCCGGTTGAAAACCTCTGTCAAATGGTCATAACGGGACATCCGCAGCGTATCCTGATATAGCTTCAGATTCATCAGCACCAGCTCCGCCTGACTTTTAAGATACCCCATCAGCTCAATATCTTCCTCGGTAAAAATTTGATCTTCCACACTGTCTACGATAACCAAGGCCACCGGGTCTCCGTCCAGACGGATGGGGGTGGACAGATTTGAATCGATTTCTCGACCATCGAGTAATTTCAGGGGCTTCATGCATCCGTCCTTCACCAGTTCCTTAATATGATTCACGATGAAAGGCTCCTCAAAGAGGCCTCCGCTGACCCGGTATGTAAAGCTATCCTCAATCTTCATCAGAAACGATTCCGCCCCTTTGGAATCATAGCCTCTGGAAGCCAACATATGCAGATACCCATCTTCACCGACAATCAGTACGGACCCGGCACAGGAGGTGGGAATAAGCATCATTGCCTTATCCAATAAGATTTCAAGCAAGCTTTTGGAATCTTTCAGGGCTATGATGGAGTGGCTTACTTCCAGCATGGCCTCCTTCATCAGTGCTAACCGTTTCGCCTGTTTCTGATTCCGTACCCCATCTGTGATATCGAACATAACGCCAAATACCCGTTTCTCCGCAGGATTCGCCCTTGCCTTCACCGACAGCCAACGTTCTTGCCCGTCACTTCGAAGTACTCTGAATTGAATACGTTCAACACCACCGAATTCAAAGCCTTTAGCCAGGGTTGAGCGAATCGAATCCATATCCTCTCTCTGAACCAGTGAATCCAGACAGGAAAAAAGACTGCCGTCAAAATCACCGGGCCGGACGCCCATCATTTCATAAAGCTGTCGCGTGCCGCGAAGAATGTCCTTGGAAGGATCCCAGTCCCACAGAGCCATTCGGGCAACGTCAAAAACCTCTTCGACCAGTTCGCGATCCAAGGCGCCTATTTCTTCGATGGTCATCACTGCCCAGTTGTCTGCAACACCCGGAGACTCTCCGCTGCTGATTTTCAAGCCCTTTTTCGCTGCCATCCGGCACCTCGCTCTATTCGTTGCCCTGGGAGGCCTCCCATTCGTTACGGAGATAGTCCATCACCAGGATATCGGAATACCGGTTCTCTCTGCTGTTGAACACCGCCTGCCTTCGATATCCGCAGGGTTTGAAGCCTGTTTTTTCGTATACTTTGATGGCACGGGGATTTTCCCGAAGGACACTCAGCTCAATCCGATTGATATTGAGATGCCGGAACATATACTCTGTAAACAGTGCCACAAGTTCATATCCCAAGCCTTTTCCACGGTAATCCGGTTCACCGATTTCGAGTCCAACCTCAGCGGAACGGTTCCGTGGATCCCAGTTCTTATAGCCTATATCACCAATCACTTCACCCTCAATCGTTTCTACCACAAATGTCTTGTTTCTTGGAAAAAAACCGTCTTCCCGAAACTGATTTTCCACCATCCGCAGCATGTTGTCACGGCTGAAAAGAAACCCGTAAAGATGTTCACTGTAATTCATGGCCTCTGCTGAATTGCGCCATTTCATAAGAAAATCCAAATCATCCGGTTCCATCGGGCGGATGAGAACCCGTTCACCTTTTATCATACGGTCTCCCTTTGCTTTGATGCCTCCATTATAACCGCTTTCTTGCGGATGGGGAAGGCGCGATAATCAAGGCAGCCCCTCCGGGAGGATTCTCTTTGACACCCCATATCGCTCGTTACAGACGGATCACGGGTCTGCTTCATCGTAAAAAAACAGGGAGACCTACATAGGCATAATAGTAAGGCATAACCAGAAGAACAAAAATCGAGAGATCAATCAGGGCAAAGCTTCCATACGGCCCCCAAAAATCACCCGGGTGACGCTCTCTGCTACGCAGCCTTGCCGTAATCCAGGCGGCGGCTGTGGAAATCCCCAGGGTCACCAGCATGGCACCGGTGGTGTTCAGGTACCAGGGGAGCTGTGCTGCGATATTGGGGATGTTGCCGTTTAAAAGGACCCAGCGGAACGCGAAAAATACTTTTAGCAGGATGTGTGCCAAAATGGCATAACCGATCAGGGCCTCATACTTTCTTTCTGCCCAGGAAAGCCTGAAGAGCGTAAGCAAAAACAGGACCAGCAGTACCGGCACAATGATGTACACCGCCGGGAACAGCCCTACCATCAGGGATGGGAGCAGGGTCATCATCACGCTGGGGAGAAACTCTGTCAGTTCACTCCCGGTCAGAGCCGCTGTTTTCTTTATCAGCTCCGGCCCGTTGCCGGAGAGCATAAGTTTTTTTGTGTCACCCGAGATATCCGCGCTGAGTACATACTGGTACGCGCTCATCCCCCAGCCAGCTATGGGAATACTGGTGGCTTCCGTTTGCGTGACAAAGTTTGCCGGCAAAAACGTTTTGCCGTCCCATTCCCCCTGCCGTATGTTCCACACCGACTCATCATCACCCTTTCGCTGCTCCTGAGTCAGCAAAAGTCTCAGAAAACCATTTTCCATCCCCAGAGATAGCGGATTTAAGTCCCCGTTGGCGGATATCACTTCCTTTTCCTGTAATTCCGGCATCAGTCGATAATCATTCAGGCGCACCTTGCCTGTCTTGAAATCCTTCAGTTCCACCAACGCCCCAACCGCGCTTTCATTTCCATAGGGGGTTAGGGTTTCCACCGCTGTTTGAACATCCGCCGGCAGGGTCCATTCTGCAAGGAGGCCCATGGGTTGCTTTCCCGCATCCCAAATCTGCAGAAGCTTCCTCCCTTGTTTCTCCGCCACCGTGCAAAGAACTGCCTTCTGGCCGGGTATCCATTTTGCGGCTTGCCAGTCCCCCTTTATAAATATCTCTCCCTGGCTGATGTAAAGTCCATCGTTAGATATGGCAACCGTTTTACCGTTATAGCGATGAAATTTGTCCACATCGGCAACGGGGATCTGTTTGTATAAGGAAACATCACCCTCCTTGACCTGATACAGATTCACCACTCCGTCCTGAAGAGCCGCCAGATACCAGGAACCGCCCTCTTCGTAAGCCTGCAGCTTATCTGCCGGCTTAAAATCCGGATCCAGAACCGCCGCTTCAGAAACCTCGCCGGATGGATTGATGGCAAATTGCGACAATCCTCCCGCCGTATCCTGATAGATTACCCGAGTCCGATCCCGGCTCACCATAACCGTGATTCCATCCTTGTTGCGAAGGTCATATGCGCTGAGTCCTTCCACGACTGTCAGAACCTGAGGCCTGCTCCAGCCCGGTGCAGGGGGGCGAACCGACTCCATAACCGCCGTATACACATACATGCCAAAGGCAACCGTTACGCAGAACAGCCACCCCAGCACCCATATTCGTTTATTCACATTATCACCTCCGGATGGAATATTTCTACTTTTGTAACGCCTTTCCTGCCCCGTGCATATTAAGATTCCTTAACCAAAATTCCCTCTGTTATGATACTCGGAGTCCACTTCGCTGAATCCTCGTAACCCTTTTCTCCTGCTTCGCATACAAAAGGCAGAGCCTCCTGGCTCTGCCTTTTGTCGCTGCACCCTGTCGACCTCAGCGACAGGGTTACTTCCATGAACTTTTAAGATCCACAATCTGATTGAACACAGGAGCCCCGGGCTTTGAATCCTTATAATCCGCGCAGAAGTATCCGTGGCGCAGGAACTGGTAGCGGTCGTAGGCCACAGCGTTTTTCAGAGTTTCTTCAAGTCGGCAATTATCCAGAACCTTAAGGGAGTTTTCATTGAAAACAGGATCGCCGTTCTCTCCCTCTGTCATCAGGTAATCATACTGCCGCACCGCCGCTTTAATGGAATGCGGTGCCGAAACCCAGTGCAGTACCCCTTTAACCTTGCGGCCTGAAAATCCGCTGCCGCTCTTGGTTTCGGGGTCGTAGGTGCAGTGAATTTCGATTACCTTCCCGGAGTTGTCTTTAACGAATTCATTGCATTTAACGAAATATGCATGGCGAAGACGCACCTCCGCTCCCGGATGCAGACGGTGGTAACCTTTCACGGGAACCTCCATGAAGTCGTCGGCCTCGATGTAAACTTCCCGGGTGAAGGGAATCTGGCGGCTGCCAAGCTCCGGATTCTCTGAGTTGTTCTCCGCCTCCAGCATTTCACTATGATCCTCCGGAAGATTGGTGATCACCAGCTTCAGGGGATCCAGCACCGCCATGGTCCGGGGCGCCTTCAGCTTCAGGTCTTCCCGAACACAGTGCTCCAACAGGGTGATATCCACCTCGCTGTTAGCCTTGGAGATGCCGATGCGCTCAGCGAAATCGCGGATGGCTTCTGCCGTTACACCCCGGCGTCGGATACCGGATACCGTAGACATCCGGGGATCGTCCCATCCGTCCACCTTGCCCTGTTCCACCAGAGCCTTCAGGTAGCGCTTGCTCATCAGGGTATGAGTCAGTGCTAAGCGGGCAAATTCGATCTGCTGGGGCGGATTGGGGAAGAAGGCGTCCAGTTCCGCCAGCAGCCAGTCATAGAAAGGCCTGTGATCTTCGAACTCCAGGGTACAGATGGAATGGGTAATGTTCTCGATGGCATCCTCGATGGGATGTGCGTAGTCGTACATGGGGTACAGGCACCAGGCATCCCCTGTGCGGTGATGGGAGCTGTGAAGGATGCGATAGATGACCGGGTCCCGCATGTTGATGTTGGGAGACGCCATATCGATCTTAGCCCGCAGGACCCGCTCTCCGTCCTTGAACTCACCGGCCCGCATGCGGCCGAACAACTCCAGGTTTTCTTCAACCGACCGGTTTCGCCAGGGGCTTTCCTTGCCGGGGTTGTTGAAGTCTCCACGATAGAACTTCATTTCATCAGGGGTAAGCTCACATACATAGGCCTTGCCTTTTTTAATCAGGGCAACGGCACACTCGTACATGGTTTCAAAATAATCGGAGGCAAAAAACAGGTTGTCCCACTGGAAGCCCAGCCATTTCACGTCATTTTCAATGGAATCCACGTATTCCACGTCCTCGGCAACCGGATTGGTGTCATCAAAGCGAAGGTTGCACTTGCCGCCGTATTGTCTGGCGATGCCGAAATTCAGACATATGGATTTGGCGTGGCCGATATGTAAATAGCCGTTTGGCTCCGGCGGGAACCGCGTGATCACCTTGCCGCCGTACTTCCCGGTTTCGTTATCCTTGTTCACAATTGCCTGGATGAAGTTCACCGAATATGATCCATGTTCTTCAACCGACTCGGGTCGGGCTGTCTTTTCCTCCATACCAAAGGCCTCCTTATTAATTAGTTTCTTCATTGTTTCATAGTAGCACAAAACGGGTTTGAGTTCAAAAAACAAAACCGCTCCGGAGAACTGCCAGAGCGGTAAATACGCACAAAAATACAACAAAACTCAAAACCCTTTGCCGCAGATGAAAGGCCATGAAAAGCGATGAACGCAGATGGACTATTATCCAGGACCAACCACACCCATTGTACTCATCTGAATATGTCGTTTACATCGTCTTTTATCTGCGTCATCTGCAGCTAGAGGTTTAATATTATTTAAATTGCTTCGCCAGCTTGGTGAATGCATCCAGAGATTTTTCAATCTTCTCCTGGGCAATGCAGTAGGACAGGCGGAAGTGTCCCGGGCAGGCGAAGGCGGAACCGGGAACCAGGAGGATATTGAATTTCTTGGCTTCCTCCGCAAACTTCTTGTCGTCGGCGATCAGGGATTTCGGGAACAGGTAGAAGGCTCCCTGGGGCTTTACGCAGGAGAATCCGATCTCCACCAGGTGGTTATAGAGGATATCCCGGTTCTTCTTGTAAATGTTCACATCCACCTCCGCATCCAGACAGCGGGCAATGACCCGTTGGAACAGGGACGGCGCGTTAACAAATCCCATGATGCGGTTAGCCACGTTCATTGCCGGCATCACCTGGTCAAAATCATCCATATCCCCATGGGCTACGATGTAACCAATGCGCTCTCCTGGAAGGGACAACGATTTGCTGTAGGAGTAACCGATAAAAGAATTTTTGTAGTACTTCAGGACATAGGGAACCAGAACACCATCATAGCAGATTTCCCGATAGGGTTCGTCAGAGATGAGATAGATGCTGATTCCCAATTCCTTCTGCCGCTCCTCCAGAACAGCCGCCAGCTCTTTGATGGCCTGTTCCGAGTAGATGACCCCGGTGGGATTGTTGGGTGAGTTGATGATCACCGCCTTGGTCTTGGGGGTGATCGCCCATCGGAGGGCATTGAAATCCGGCTCGAAGTTCTCGATGTTGGTGGGTACTACAATCAGTTCTCCGCCGTAATTGCTTACATAGCTGCGGTATTCAACAAAGTAAGGGGCAAAGGTGATCACCTCGTCGCCGGGGTTCAGCAGGGTTTTCATGATCACATTAAGGCCCCCTGCAGCCCCGCAGGTCATCACGATATTGTTTTCATCCAGGGATACCTGGTGTTTTTTGTTGAGGTGGGCCGCAATGGCCTGACGCACATCCACGTAGCCTGAGTTATTCATGTAGCCGTGCACAAGCCCTGCGCTCTCTTCGTTCACGATGTCGATGATTGCCCTTTTGATCTCTGCCGGCGGCTCTACATTGGGGCTTCCAAGGCTGAAGTCAAATACGTTCTCTGCGCCATGGATAGCCGAAAGCCGCTTGCCTTCCTCAAACATCGCGCGAATAACCGAGCTCCCCGCCACATGGCTCATCATAACATTTGAAATCATCTTGCGTCCTCCTCATATTCTTTATGGTTTTGGTATCCAGATACAGAATAGGTGTGCACATTTTTTTTAATATCTCAAAATTTATTGTAACACTGGAATCTCTCCAGTTCAATTCTATGTCAGATAATTTATAAAAGAAAGAGCATGAAGGCCATGTTATAATTATTCTGCAGCAAAACCGAATCTTCTCCAAGGAGGCGCCGTCCATGGCCGCTATCTTCAAAAACGATTGGCAGGAACTGCTGGCAGACGAGCTGGCCGCTGATTACTATGTAAAGCTCAGAGAATTCCTGATCACGGAATATAAGACCCGTAAAATATATCCGGATAAGCATGACATCTTCAACGCCCTGCACCATACCGCTTACATGGATGTGAAGGTGGTCATCCTGGGGCAGGACCCCTACCACGGACCCGGCCAGGCCCACGGTCTCAGCTTTTCGGTAAAGCCCGGAGTGCCCGCCCCGCCATCACTGATGAATATCTACAAGGAGTTGGAGACGGATCTGGGCTGCTTCATTCCCAACAACGGGTACCTGCTGAAATGGGCCGACCAGGGGGTTCTGTTGCTCAACACCGTGCTTACGGTTCGGGCTGGCGAGCCCAACTCCCACAAGCCCTATGGCTGGACCCGTTTCACCGATCACATCATCCGTCTTTTGGCCCAAAGAGAGGCCCCCATGGTCTTCATCCTGTGGGGCAAGAACGCCCAGGACAAGAAGTCCCTGATTGCGGGCCACGGCCATCTGATCCTTGAAAGCGTTCATCCCAGCCCCCTTTCAGCCTACCGGGGCTTTCTTGGAAGCAAGCCTTTCTCAAAAGCCAACGCCTTTCTGGAGAACAAGGGAATGGCGCCGATCGATTGGCAGATTGAGAACCTTTAAAGGCCATGACGCCTGATATAGGAATACCCTCACCGTTCAAGGCGAGGGTATTATTCGTTGTATACAACCGGATACTTTACTCAACATCATAAGGGTTCACTCTTTCGAACTTAACTCCCGAGTGATTTCTTCCATAATCGTCTGTGCAATTCGAATACATTCTGCAGCATCCTCCTGCGTCACCTCCAAGGGATCATCAGAAGGATATCGCGTTTCGATATAGTACTGATTCACAAAGGCACATTCTTTCGCTAATTCCGTCATAGACGAAAACTCGATCTTCGCTTCACGGTAGAGTTTCAGTAGGCTGTGGCCCTCCACGACCATCCCCCGTTTTGCTACAAGAAACCCCTTAAAGGTCTTTTCAATGGCTTGTTGGCAGTGAAATGCGACAATATCGTTTACATCGTTACTCTCCATAAGGATTTTCGCCGATTTCAAATGTCTCTCTGCGTTTTCCCGCCATTTCTGGACGCTATTTGAATGGATCATGATTTAATTTCTCCTTCGGCATTTTTTTCTTTCATTTTAACGTACTCTAGTGATTCTGAATTGTTAAAATCTAAATCATTTTGCTTTTTCTTGACACCCATCCCGGTTTACTGTAATATTCTCCTTGAGTGTTTGCTTGGTTCCCCACTCTTAAAAAAACAAGCGCAAAACTGTCGACCCGCATTAAAGCAGGTTTTTCGGCTTTAGCGCGTGGTGTGCGGTTTTTTTGTTTTTTGGAACCGTTCAAAACGCCATAATCTGAAAGGAGAATATATGAAAAATTTCACCGTGCAGCACATGGTACGGACAGCCGTGATTGCTGCCCTGTACACCGCCATCACCATGGCAATGGCCCCCATCAGCTACGGACAGATCCAGTTCCGGGTATCGGAGGTCATGACCTTGTTGGCATTCATTGATCCCCTCTATGCCCCAGGTCTTGTGATTGGCTGTATCCTGGCCAATATTTCAAGTCCTCTGGGCCCCATTGACGTTGCCGTAGGTTCCTTCGCGACCTTGATATCCTTGTTGGGGATGATCGTTGTCCGCAAAAAAATGGGATTGAACCTCAAAGCCCTTTTCTTAGCCTCTCTGATGCCGGTAATCTTCAATGGCCTGATTGTGGGCTGGGAGCTGAACTTCCTGTTTCAGATTCCGTACGTACTGGCAGCCGCTTATGTAGCCGCAGGTGAATTCGTTGTGGTCAGTGTATTCGGCATGGTGCTGTTCCGCCAGATTCTGAATAATGAGGCGCTGGTTAAGCTGCTGAAGTTTTAACACCAAAAGATATTTAGCCACGGATAACACGGATTTGCACGGACACATAGGGATCCTGCTGTTTCTTTATTGTTGTTTATTCATCTCACATACGGATTAGGTACTCCATTTGGAATCTACTGACTTTTAGTCTGACAATGCATCCTTTTATCCGTGATAATCCGTGTTATCCGCGGCTTCTTGCGTTCCGTTACTTGTAAAAAGCGAGAGGCACGTCCCTAATTGGGACATGCCTCTCGCTTTTTATTCCATCTTCACAAGCAAACGCCTGCTATGCTCTCGGCGGAGTTCCTTCTTCGTTTGCTACAACAACGTCGATTTGGATCAACGCATCGTTAGACAACGCGGATACGCCAACGGTTCTTCGGGCAGGAACGCCACCTGGGAAGAAGGTTGGATACACTTCGTCTACAGCTGCGATATCTGCGATGTTCTTAAGGAAGATATTGACCTTAACCACATCGGCCATCTTATGGTCGATGCTTTCGATAATGGCCTTGATGTTTTTCAGACACTGAGTGGCCTGTTCTTTTACACCACCGGCTACCATTTTGCCCGTTTTGGCATCAATGGGCAATTGTGCGGAAAGATGGTTGTAGTGAGAAAACGCCACCGTTTGTGTGGAAAGAGCGCTCTTGGGTGCATCTTCCGTGTTGTTGGGTTCGATGATAAGCCCGTGACGGTCTTCAACAAGCTGTGGAGGTGTACCGTCCCCATGGGATACCACTGCTTCGATTTGCACCAGTGCATCCATCGGCAAGGCGGATGCCGCAATGACTGTCCGTGCGGGAACATAGGCTACCGTTCTGGCAATGGCCGAATCCGGGAAGAACGTTGTATACACTTCGTTTACAGCTTCAACATCCGTAAGGTCTTTGAGAAAGATATTGATTTTAACGATATCGTCAAAAGGAACGTCAATGCTTTCCAAAATGGCTTTGATGTTTTTCAAGCACTGAGCAGCCTGGGCTTTTACGCCGCCTTCTACCAATCGGCCGGATTTGGGGTCGATGGGCAATTGGGCTGAAAGGTTATTGTAATGGGAAAAGGATACCGTTTGTGTGGAGAGAGCGCTTATCGGTGCATTGGCCGTGTTGTTTGTAAGCTTAATGAGGTCCCCTGCTTGAGGCGCATTGGGAATAGTGCCGACACCGTTTGAAATAAGTGCTTCAATTTGAACCATCGCATCCATGGGCAGCGCCGCAACGGCTACTGTGGTCCGTGTGGGAACATAGGTTGGGAAGAAGGATTTATACACTTCCTCTACCGCTTCAATATCCTTGATATTCGTAACGAATACAGTGATTCGAACAACATCGGTCATCGCATGGTCAATGCTTTCTACAATGGCTTTGATGTTCTTAAAGCACTGTTCTGCCTGCTCCTTTACACCACCTGCCACCAATTTACCGGATTTAGGATCGATGGGCAGTTGTGCTGAAAGGTTGTTGTAATGCGAGAAAGCCACTGTTTGTGAATAGGGACCGATACTTTTTGGAGCGTTTTCCGTATTTCTTGCCAACACTGCGTTATAGCCGCTCATAATCGTACTCTCCTTTAGGAATGGTATGGAATAACCCTCGGTTCTTGCCCACCTCTAAAGAGGTGTACACCCCCGCAGTGGTAAGTAATTACGATCATTATAGCAGGTCTCCGTGGCTTCCGCCACTGGTTTTTTTTGCTTTAATCGGATTTGTGCGGGGATAATTTCCTTAACAAACCCCCAAGAACATGCTAAAATATTTGAAAGGTGCTTGTTTTTTTTGAAGCCGCGTCCCACGTCTGAGACTCTTATCAGACCGCATTTATCTCGTACAAACATAACAGGAGGATACACATGAAGAAGTATGACTTAGTTTGGGCCGCCGCCCTGGCCGCAGTGGTTGCGTTTCTCGTCTTCCCTGCAACTCACGCTATTTTTGCCTCGCTTTCTAAAATTCATCCCTACGCCATGGCATTTGTGAAGTTTGCACTGCTGGCCACCATGGGTGAGCTGCTGGCCATCCGCATCGTTTCCGGGGACTGGGCAAAGCCTGTTGGTGTTATTTGGCGGGCTGCTATCTGGGGCTTCCTGGGCATGATGATTGCCTTGGTGTTCTCCCTTTACGCCGCCGGTGTGACCGCCGCCATGAAAAGCGGTATGCTGCCGTCCTTCGGGGAAACCGGTTTCGCCCACAGTCTGGCCTTCGCGTTTTTCGCCAGCGCTCTGATGAACTGTCTCTTCGCCCCCACCTTCATGGCCTTTCACCGGATCACCGACACCTATATCGACATGGGTAAGGGAACCTTGGCCGGCATGAGCAAGCTTTCACTTGGTGAGGTGCTTGACCGTATCGACTGGAAGGGCTTCGTAACCTTTGTTATATGCAAGACCATCCCGGTTTTCTGGATTCCCGCCCACACCGTTACCTTTATGCTGGCCCCCGAGTATCGGGTGATGATGGCCGCCATGCTTTCCATCGCCTTGGGCGGTATCCTGGCCTTTGCCAAGAAAAAGGCTGCTGCGTAAACGCCATCGCGCTGATTCCTCCTAAAAGGATCGAGTAGGAGGCCACCCATTAGTTGAGTGACCGTCCTCTCACACCACCGTA
>CAZYQI010000034.1:0-32925 GCA_964649745.1 uncultured Peptostreptococcaceae bacterium
TAAGCCGTTACAAGGCTTCTGGCGGTTTTTTCATTATGTAAGTGTCAAACTCCCGGCCAAATCACAGGAGCGTCGGCCGAGGCCACCATCATCATTGCCGCGCTGGAAATAATGACACCAAGTACGAAGATCAGAGCGCTGATAACGGTTATGAATCTTCTCTTATTGGCTATTCTAAGTTTGCGTTTCATCTCGCACCTCCAGAACGTGTGTTCGTTAATTTGATTATAACCGAACACGCGTTCTAAATCAAGCCCAAATAGCGAACTAATGTTTGATGCCAATAAAAAAACATGCTATAATGGGGTCAAATGAAGGGGCGAGGTGGCAAAATGAGCAATGATCTTACTTCCAAGCAAAGAGACATCCTTGAATATATCGAAAGTCATGTGGCCGAGAAGGGATATCCGCCCTCCGTTCGCGAAATTTGCGAAGCTGTGGGCTTGAAATCAACATCAACGGTACATGGTCATCTGCAACGCCTGGAAAAGAAAGGATATATCCGACGTGACCAGACAAAGCCCAGAGCTATCGGGGTTCTTGAAGGCTCCGATCAGGATAACGTGATTCCATTCCCGCAGAAAGAAATTGCTGAAATACCTATTATCGGCAGGGTTGCCGCCGGCGAACCTATTTTGGCCGCTGAGAATTTTGAGGATACCTTCCCCGTCCCTATGAGCTTTATCGATGCCGGGAATTATTTCATGCTTCGCGTTAAAGGGGATTCCATGATAGAGGCCGGAATATTTGACCGGGATTTTGTATTGGTTCGACAGCAGGCAGACGCCCGGAACGGCGATTATGTCGTTGCCATGCTGGACGATTCGGCCACCGTTAAGACCTACTACCGCGAAAACGACCGAATCCGTCTTCAACCGGAAAACCCCAATCTTTCCCCGATCTATGCCAACCACATTGAGGTACTGGGAATTGTAAAGGGCGTATTCCGAAAAATATGATTTTTGATTGTGTGCAGTAAACCATTGAATCATGAACTTTGACCAAAATAAGCCACCTCTAAAAGGAAATTTATTTCCAATTCGAGGTGGCTTATTTTAATTATCTTTCATATTGGTTTACGTAATATGTTTATGTCTACTCGAAATGGTATAAATCAGAGGATTATAGTAACTTTCTGTTCCTTAGCTCTTGAATTGCCTTCATCACTCCCAGCCGTCCGTGGGGATATGTGAGGCCTCCCTGAAAATAAGCGATATAGGGTGCCCGTATCGGTGCATCGGCGCTGAGCTCAATGGATGACCCCTGTACAAAAGCCCCGGCTGCCATGATGACTGGATCGGAGTATCCGGGCATATCCCAGGGCTCCGGCGTGACGTGGGAATCCACCGGGGCAGCGGCCTGTATCCCCTGACAAAAGGCAACAACCCTCTCCGGTGACCCCAGTTCCACTGCCTGGATGATGTCGCTGCGAAGGTCATCCGGTTCGGGGCATACCCTGAAGCCAAGGTTCTTGAATACCTGACCGCACAGCATGGCGTTCTTAACTGCCGCCATAACCACGGTGGGGGCCATAAACAGTCCCTGCAGGATAGAACGGGTCTGGCCAAAGGTGAGGCCGCACTCCTTTCCGATTCCCGGACTTGTCATGCGCCAGCTCACCTGTTCGATCAAGGCTTCTTTCCCCACGATATAGCCTCCTGAAAGAGCCAGTCCTCCTCCGGGATTCTTGATCAGAGATCCCGCCATAAGGTCGGCTCCCACATGGGTCGGCTCCAGTTCCTCAAGAAACTCCCCGTAGCAGTTGTCCACCATGATGACCACCTCGGGCTTCACCTCTCGAACCCGGGTGATGATGCTGCGGATATCTCCGATGCTGAGGGACTTGCGCCAGCTGTAGCCGGCCGATCGCTGAATGTACACCATCTTGGTTTCCGGTGTCAGGGATTTAAGGATGGCTTCGCTGTCAAAACCACCCCTCGGAAGCAATTCCACCTGTCCGTAGGTGATCCCGTAATTGGAGAGGGCGCTACCGTAATCATCCCGGATGCCGATGACATTCTCCAGCGTATCATAGGGCTTCCCTGTTATGGAGAGCAGCCGGTCCCCGGGACGAAGCACCCCGGAAAGGCAAAGGGTCAGCGCATGGGTGCCGTTCACGATGAGCGGGCGCACAATAGCGCTTTCCGTACCGAAAACATCCGCAAAAACAGCTTCCGTAACCTCGCGGCCAGCATCATTGTACCCATATCCGGTATTCCAGTTGAAGTGCATATCGCTTAAGCGGTGCTTCTGGAATGCCGCCAAAACCCGGTACTGGTTTGTCGCCTCCATCCGCTGGCAGCGTGAAAATTGCTCAACCAGCAGCTGTTCAGCTTTTTCTACAGTTGTTTCGGTTTCCCGGTCGATTCCGAAAAAAGCATTCAAAGGATTCATGGACAGTGTGACCCCTTCCCTCACTTATTCAAAATAAAACCCCCTGATCAAGGGGGCATGTGTACAGTCCGTAGATGAAGCTATTCTTCTGCGTTTATTTCCTGTTTATCCATTTCCGAAGGCTTGGGCGGATTGTTCATGAAGTTTACAGGCTTTGCGGGAACGATGGTGGATACCGCATGCTTGTAGATCATCTGCTGCTTGCCGTCTGAATCGATAACGATGGTGTAGCTGTCGAACCCTTTGACATAGCCCTTGATCTGATAGCCGCTGATTAGATACACCGTGATCAAGCCATGCTCTTTTCTCACCTGATTCAAAAAGATATCCTGAAGATTGAGTGCCGACTTCATAAGACCCCTCCTAAAAGCAGAATTTTAAAGCAAATCCTTGACCGCACAGACCGCACTAGAGGTATCCCGAATCTGCGACAGATCCAGCCAATGGGCTTCCTGATAGCGGTTGAACCAGGTCATCTGCCGTTTGGCATAACGCCTGGTATTCTGTTTGATGCTGTCCACAGCCTCTTCATACCCATATTGGCCTTCGATAAACGCCAGAAGTTCCTTGTAGCCGATCCCCTGCATCGACTGAAGTCCCTTATGGCAACCGGATTCCATCAGCTGCTCCACCTCGGATAAAAGGCCGGATGACATCATTAAATCAACCCTTTTATTGATTCTATCATATAATTCCATTCGAGGACGCGTCAAGCATATAAATAGGAATGAAAATTCTAAATTCCGCACCGGAGTTCTGGCAAAATCCCCTTTTTTAGAGCCGCCCATCTCATTGATCTCAATGGCGCGGATTACCCGTTTGATATTGTTGGGGTGAATGGCAGCGGCCCCTTCAGGGTCTTGATCGACAAGCCGCTGATAGAGGGCTTCCGTTCCTTCTTTGCGAAGAAATTCCTCCAGTTCCTTGCGGAAGGAATCATCCGAGGTGGTGCCCGAAAAATCCATATCATACAGGAGCGAATTGATATAAAGCCCGGTTCCGCCGGAAACCACCGGAACCCTGCCCCTGCCATGGATTTCGCGAATCGCAGCCTTGGCTCTCAGCTGGAAATCCGCCACAGAGAAGGCATGATCCGGATCAATGATATCGATAAGATGGTGAGGTACGGCAGCCAGCTCTTCCGGACTGGGCTTTGCGCTGCCGATATCCATACGGCGGTAGATCTGCATGGAATCGGCAGAAACAATTTCGCCTCCCAGCTGTGCGGCCAGTTGTAGGGTTACATCCGTTTTCCCCACCGCCGTGGGACCTGCAATAATGATGACTGTGTTCATAAATTCCTCATATACGCTTGAAGCGTTTCTCCAGTTCCTGTTTTTCAACGGCGATGATGATGGGACGTCCGTGAGGACATGTGTAGGGAGAATCCAAATCCTTCAGCTGGCGGATCAGACCTTCGATTTCAGGAAGAGCCAGTACATCGAAGGCTTTAATGGCCTTCTTGCAGGATTCCCTTATAATCAGCTCCTGGCGGATATCCGTAAGGTCCTTCCCCATCTCAAGCTCCCGCACGAAATCCTGAAGCAGTGTTTTTAACAGCTCCGGCGGCAATGGGACGGAACCCACCAGAGGAACCTCCCGGACCAAGAGCGCATCGCTTCCGAATACATCGTAGCGGAAGCCCGCCTGCTCCAACGAGGGCTTCAGATCCTCACTGTGCATGACCGCCTTGGGATCCAGGTTGATGACCTCCGGCGCCAGAAGCAGCTGCGTTACCATGGCATGACGCTTCCAGTCCCGGATGAAAGCTTCAAACAGCACCTTCTCATGGGCCGCATGCTGATCGATCAGGTATAAGGTAGTGTCTTTTTCTGCCAAGATATACGTTCTGAAAAGCTGACCGATGATCCGCAACCCTTCATACAGGCTTTCCTTCTCAAAGGGCAGCGCATGGGAAGGATGAAGCTGAACCGGCTCCGGTTCCACCTTCATCAGCAGCAGGGCCGGATCTGCCGGTAATTCCGTCGTCACATAAGAGGGGGTCCATTCATTTATAGCGCTCTTTTGTTCGAGCTTCGTTTCATAGGAGGTTTCCTGTATTATGGCCATTGGAGCTGCTGCTGGCGTCTCCATTGTCGGTATCGGTTGTGTGACGGTAATGACAGCAGGTGCTGCAACAGGTGGTTCAACAGGCATCTGAGGGACATAGACTGCCACTTCAGGTACGGCTTCTTTGGCCGTTTCTGTCTTATAGCGAACCGACGGCATCAGGTTCCGGTTCAAAAGCGTTTCCCTGATCATCTGGAATAGGACCTGGCGCACGCTGGGCTCATCCTGAAACCGTATCTGAATCTTGGCCGGATGAATGTTCACATCCAGACGTTTCTGATCCAGTTCAAGGTTGATGAAGCATACGGGGAATCTGTTTATGGGGAGCAGTCCCTGATAGCCCATTTCAACCGCTTCGGAAAGAAGGTTGCTCCGGACCGTCCGTCCATTGACCACATAGTGCTGCATTTGGCGGTTTCCACGGTTCAGGGTCAGATCCCCGAGAAATCCATTCAGGCGGATGCCCTCCCGCTCAATTTCAACGGGGATCATGGATTTCGCTAGGCTCCGTTCATAAACGCCGGCAATGGCTTCCAACAGCTTCCCGTTCCCGGAGGTCATAAAGATATCCTGGTGATCCGCTATGAAGCGGAAGCTCACGGTAGGCTTGGAAACGGCCAGCCGGCTGATCCACTCTGTAATGGCAGCCAATTCCGCTCCGTTGGATTTCATAAATTTCATCCGGGCCGGAGTGTTGAAGAACAGGTCCTTTACAATGACAGTGGTGCCTTGAGGTGCCCCTGTCTCTTCCAGGGAAACGGTGCGTCCTCCCTGCACCTCCAGGCGATGCCCGACACCGGCATCAGCGGGCCGGGTGATCAGCTCCAGCATGGAAACCGCAGCAATGCTGGCCAGGGCTTCTCCACGGAATCCCAGGGAATGGACGGTATTCAGGTCATGAACCGACCGGATCTTGCTGGTGGCATGCCGTTCCATGGCCAGGGCTATATCATCGAAATGGATGCCGCAGCCGTTGTCGGAGATGCGGATATAGGTCTTGCCCCCTTGGCGCACCTCTACCGTAATCTGCGTGGAGCCGGCATCCATGGCGTTTTCAACGAGTTCCTTCACAACGGCAGAAGGACGTTCCACCACCTCTCCGGCGGCTATCTTGTTGGCCGTCAGGGGATCCAGTCTTAATATACGTGCAATTTCCATAGGCACCTCAGCGTTTCTGAACCCTTTGAATCAGTTCATGGAGTTTATTGAGTGAGGACATCGGGGTCATTTCCAGGATGTTGATCTGCCGCAGCTCATCTACGATCTCCGTTTCAAGAAGCGTGAACAGATCCAGCTGCTGCAACCCTTCCGTGTCCTCCTGTATCCTTGGTGAAGATGGCGGCTGGTAAGGATTATTGATGTCGTGCTCCTCCAGCTCGATGAGGATTTCCTTGGCCCGTCGGATCACCTCGGTTGGAATCCCCGCCAGGCGGGCCACCTGGATACCGAAGCTCTGGTTGGCGCCCCCCCGTATGATTTTTCGAAGGAACACAATCTGCTCTCCGATTTCCTTAACAGAAATACAGTAGTTCTTAACGCCGGGGCACTTGCCCTCCAGCTCCGTCAACTCGTGATAGTGGGTGGCGAACAGGGTCTTGGCCTTCACATGGGCGTTGATGGTCAGGTACTCCACCACGGCCCAGGCGATGCTGAGGCCGTCGTAGGTGCTGGTTCCCCTGCCGATCTCATCCAGTATAATCAGGCTGTTCACGGTGGTGTTGTTCAGTATGTTGGCCAGCTCCGTCATTTCCACCATAAAGGTACTCTGACCCTGAAACAGGTCATCAGATGCCCCTATGCGGGTGAACACCCGGTCTACGATACCCATACGGGCCCCTGCGGCCGGCACGAAGCAGCCCATCTGACCCATCAGCACAATCAGGGCCACTTGTCTTAAATAAGTGGATTTACCCGCCATATTGGGGCCGGTAATGATATAGAACTGATTAGCGTCGATATCCAGAAGGGTGTCATTGGGAACAAAGCCCTCCTGCCCGGTGATCTGCTCCACCACCGGATGGCGGCCATCGGTTATGACAACATCATTCCCGGTTACCATCTTCGGGCGCACATACCGGTTCTTGAAGCTCACCTCTGCGAAGGACGCCAGCACATCCAACAGCGCCAATGCGGAGGCCGACTGGAGAATACGCGCCACCTGCCCTTGAACCTGTTCCCTGAGGCTGCTGAAAAGCTCATATTCCAGTTTGCTGATCCGCTCTTCCGCCCCCAGGATTTTTGCCTCGATATCCTTTAGCTCCGGGGTGATGTAGCGCTCCGC
Organism: uncultured Peptostreptococcaceae bacterium; assembly: GCA_964649745.1. Lineage (GTDB taxonomy): Bacteria > Bacillota > Clostridia > Peptostreptococcales > Acidaminobacteraceae > CAZEHS01. The sequence continues at coordinate 6,746 of CAZYQI010000034.1, forward strand.
GTTGGCCAGGGTCTGCTTCCTGATGTAATGCTCCGGAGCGGATGCCAGATTGGATTTCGTTATTTCGATGTAATATCCGAACACCTTGTTGAAGCCTATTTTCAGATTCTTGATGCCGGAGCTCTCCCGTTCCTTGGCCTCGATATCCAGAACCCAATATTTGCCCTTGGTCATGATGGTGCGCAGCTCATCCAGATCGGCATTGAAGCCATCCCGGATGAATCCCCCCTCCCGCACTGAAAACGGGGGCTCGTCGCCGATGGTCTCCGTGATCCAGGCGCATACGTCCTCAAGGCCATCCAGTTGCCCGATGATATCGGCCAGTTCACCGGCATTCACGTCCGCTATGATGGATTTGATGGCAGGAATCACAGAAAGGGACTGCTTCAGGGCCACCATGTCCCTGGGATTCACGGTGCCGTAAACCACCTTGGAACACAGCCGTTCCATATCATAGATCTGACTCATGGTTTCCCGGAGCTCTTCCCGTGTTAAGTGTTCTTCCAAAAGCGCAGCCACGGCATCGTGACGGCGCACGATGGCATCCAGATCCGTCGAAGGCTCCTCAATCAGCTTCCGGAGCTTGCGCCCGCCCATGGCGGTACGGGTTTTGTCCAGAACCCACAGCAAGGACCCTCTGCGGTCTTTTCCCCGAAGGGTTTCCGTAAGCTCAAGATTGCGTCGTGTGAATTTATCCAGCAGCATGAAGGCGCTGGTATGATACACCTGAAGATTCCGGAAATGCGTCAGCTGTACCTTTTGGGTTTCTTCGATATAGCTCAGGAGCGCCCCCGCCGTTCGCAGGGCGGGATGGTCCTGTTCAAGGCCAAAACCGTCTACCGAAGCCACATTGAGGATGCGACACAGATTATTCGTGGCGTTTTCCAGTGCAAAATTCGCTTCAGGATGGGTGGTGATGGCCGGTGTCATGATTTTTGTCAGGGCTTCGTTCACCTGCTCCGGCAGGATCAATTCATGACCGATGATGATTTCGCTGGGCTTCAGCTTAACCAGTTCATCTGTAAGGGTCTGCCAATCCTTGCCGCCGAAGCCTCCCGTTGCCCGGAGCTCTCCGGTGGTGATATCGGCGTAGGAAAGTCCGAAGGTATCCCCCTCCAACACCAGAGCTGCCAGGTAGTTATTGGCTTTGTCCTCCAGCATGGCGGGATCGATCACCGTTCCCGGGGTGACAATGCGCACCACTTCCCGCTTCACGATTCCCTTGGCCAGGGCCGGATCTTCCATCTGTTCGCAGATGGCCACCTTGAACCCCTTTTCCACCAACCGGGCCAGATAACCGTCTGCCGAATGGTAAGGCACACCGCAAAGAGGCGCCTTCTGATCGTTTCCGCAGGCCCTGGCGGTAAGGGTTATATCCAATGCCTTGGAAGCCTGGACGGCATCATCGAAGAACATCTCGTAAAAGTCGCCGAGGCGGTAGAACAGGATGAAATCCGGATAGTTCTTCTTTATCTCAAAATACTGCTTCATCATAGGGGTTAAGTGTTCCATAGTTGCCTCGCTCATATTTTCTCCCCAAATAATGAAAAGCTCTTGGGCTCTGTAATCCGCACCTGTATCATCTGTCCGATATCCTCCGGGCTTCCCTTGAAGTTAACGATGCGGTTTCCTTCGTCCCTGCCGGTCAACACCTCGGGATTCTTGCGGCTTTGGCTTTCAGCCAGTACAACCACCGTTTTCCCCTTCAGTTCACTGTTCTTCTGAACCACGATAGCGTTGAAGGTTTTTAAAATCCGTTCAAAGCGCTGATGCTTGAGCTCTTCCGAAATCTGATCCGTCATTGTTGCGGCCGGCGTTCCGGTCCGGGGACTGTACAGGAAGGTGAAGGCGCTGTCAAAACGCACCTTTTCGGCTACGGAAATGAGATTTTCAACATCTTCCTCCGTCTCCCCCGGGAAGCCGATGATAATGTCTGTTGTGATGGAGATGTCGGGCATCGCGTCCCTGAGACGCTCAACCACGCGGAGATACCCTTCAATGGTATAGTGGCGGTTCATAGCCTTCAACAAACCATTGCTTCCCGCTTGAAGCGGAAGGTGGATCTGGTTGCAGACCTTATGACAATCAACCATGGCCTCAATGAGCCGATGAGATACATCTTTGGGGTGACTGGTCATGAAGCGGACACGTTCTAAGCCTTCAACCCGGTCAACTGCACGGAGAAGATCTGAAAAATCAACGGGTTCTTCCAACCCGATACCATAAGAATTCACATTCTGTCCAAGCAGCGTCACCTCACGAACCCCTTCAGCCACCATCTGTTCAATTTCTCCGATGATGGCTTCGATGCTTCGGCTTCGCTCTCTGCCTCGGGTATAAGGTACGATACAGTAGGTACAGAAATTATTGCAGCCGTACATGATGTCCACATAAGCCTTCACGCCGCTTCGACGAACAGATGGAAGGCCCTCGATGATTGCGCCTTCGGACTGCCATACATCGATGATCGGTGCGACGCTGTCAAAAGTCTTTAAAAGAAGCTCCGGGAAGGTATGCAGATTATGGGTGCCGAAGATCAGGTCCACCTGGGTGTACCGTTCCTTAATCTGTTCCACAATCTGCGGCTGCTGCATCATGCATCCGCAAAGAGCAATGGTGAAATCCTTGCGTTTCGCTTTCAAGGGCTTCAAATGTCCTAAATTTCCATACACCCTGGTTTCAGCGTTTTCTCGAACACAGCAGGTGTTGATAATCACCAGATCAGCATCGAAAAGAGTGCTGCCTTCCGTATAACCCATCAGCTTTAACATGCCGTGAAGCTTTTCCGAATCGTGTTCATTCATCTGGCATCCATATGTTTCTATAAAAAAACTGGGATAGCGACCATTTTCCATTGCTTTGGTCTCATTAAACCGTCGGACCTCCTGCATGGCAATCTGGCTGCGTATCACGTATTCCTCGCTGAACGTCGTTGCACTTCGTTTACTCATAGCCCCTCCCGGATTGCACAAATAGCAACCTTAATTATACCATAGAAGCGTCAGTGCCGGATAAGCAAAGAACGGTTACCGAACGTACAACTTTGTAATCCGTTTGGTAACATTTAAAAATTTTAAAATTAATTGTACTTTTGGTAACCTTTCGCTACAATAGTACTGTGAGGTGGCATAATGAATCCGGTAACTTTAGGCGAACGGTTGAAATACCTGAGACAGACTAAGAAGAAAACCCTGGATGAACTGGCCGAAGAGCTTGATACGACCAAGACCACCCTCTCTCGTTACGAGAACAACAAACGGGTACCCGACGCAGAGTTTGTTATCTGTTTGGCAAATTATTTTAAGGTCTCGGCAGACTATATCCTGTGTCTTTCCGATAACCCCTTCACTGTTACCGATTTTATACGTGCCCAAAAAAGAAACCGATGAATAGACAAACAGCGACCTTCCAATTGGAAAGATCGCTGTTTTTTTAGTCCTTATTGAGCAGTATCGCCTATGTCGAATCCCGGCTCGGTTTCAATGGGGATCCCCAGCTTCTCCTTTATTTCATCAGTAATCCAACTGGCCGCCAACAGCCCGGCTTCCTTCAAGAGCAGAAGATAATCCTCCGGAGGCACGATTCCCAAAAGCTCCAATGGCGAAAAATAATCAAAGAATTTCTTCGCTGTTTCCCTCAGATCATCATGACTCACGGTAAGCGTGAATATCTTCTCGCAAATCACCGGATCGTTGGCGTTAAAATAACTGATAAACTGATCCAGCTGTTTAGGCGACGCATTGGCAAGGAAGTGGGATGCCAATGCATCCAGCAGGATCTGGTGTTTTTCGTAAAGGCTGAGATCGACGATGGCGTTAATGGCATCGCGGTCCAGATCATCCTTTTCCAAAAGACCGGAAAGCGACGCTGCGTATTTCTGATAGTTGTACACGATAAAACCAAAGCCCCAACCACAGGGAGTGGTCCAGCAGCCGGCATCCCCGATGAATGCCACGCGGTCTTCGGCCTGTTTGTAGGAAAGGCCTCCCGAGGGATACCATCCCCACTTGCGTTCCTTAATGGTGCAGTCTTGATACTGAGCAACGGTGGGTTCCTCATAAAGCACTTCTTCAAACTGCCTGGCCATGAATTCCTTGTCCACCTTGTCCTTTCTCAGATACAGGATCAGCGGGAAGGATTCATCCTCTGTAAGAATCTCATATTCAAATACGGGGCGGCCCTCCCGCAGCGTCACGTCATCGTGAGCATTGGTGCTTTTAAAGGTCTGCCACAGCATGTAATCCCCATTTTTCATACCATGAAGACCGTTGGGGTGTTCAACAATGGCTCCGTACACAGACCACCAGTAGTAGTCTTCCTTGCGTTCATATCTTTTTGCAATCAGAGAGTCGTGCCCGGATGCGTCAATCAGCAGCTTTGCCTGAAAACGTCCCGCAGTGGTATCCACAGTCACATGGGTGTCCTCCACCACATGGTCGGCATAGAAGGTGCCAAGACGGATCTCTGCTCCCAGCGTCTGAGCTTTATCCCCCCAGAACTTAAGGATTTCGTGTTCCTTCACATAGTAGTAGCCATATGGCAAATCCGTATCCCAACAGGTCTTAACATCCGTGAAGGTCCAAGTGAGCAGCCGGAAAATCCCCGGGTACATATAGGGCATAACCTCCGGGTTGTCCTTTGCCAGGTATGCAGGTATGAACCAGCTTTTGGTGCACTCATCGATTTTTTCTTTACCATCCACCACCAGAACCCTGTGTGCTTTTGCCAGTTCTGAAGCGACACTGAGGCCCGCCGGCCCTGCCCCGATAATAATCACGTCGTACATCTCCGTACCTCCCCTTCATTGTTTGTAAAAACCGCCTGCTTCCTTGGCGCCTACTTCCATGTGGGTTTTCCAATTTAACCGGATAGGTATACAAATCAAGCCCATCGAGGATCGACAGGCTTGATTGGCAAGTACAGCTTATGATGGTGTGTTTGAATCTATCTTTGCGCTTCGTATTGTCTCAGCAGTTTTACAAACAGCTCAGGAATCTTCGCCATGTTCTCCGGTGTCTCAACGAAGGAGATGCGGAACTGTGTGCTGCCGGGGTTGATTCCGCCTGCCGGGATATCGTAGAAGCCCTTCATTGGAGCAACCAATAATGTGGTATCTACGCCGTCAATGTTCACAGAGCCTTCCTGTGCACAGTAAAGAACGAAGTTGATGGCATCGAAGCCCGGCTTAACAACGTTGCGAACGTCGATAACCGAGTAAATGGAGGCATCCGGGCTGGAAACAATCAGGCCGGGCTCTTGCTCTTTCAAGCCGTTGTATACTGCTACGATCTCGCCCTTGTAGTATTCGCGGATATCTTTGCACCATGCAGCGATGGATTCCTTGCTTTCGTGGGCAAGTGCACCGAAGATGTATTGGCCGATAACGTTGGCGCAAAGGTTAGCTGTGTATTCCGCAACGGAACGGTCATAGTACTCTGCATTGTCCGTGATCAGTGCACCGATCCGCAGACCGCAGGCATTCCATACCTTAGAAGCAGTTTCAACACTGATTCGGCGGCCTTCAATGCCCGGAACGTCTGCATCGGTAATGCCCCAGATGCTAACGAGCTCGCTGCCGTCTTCATAATACAATTCACGGTAAGCTTCGTCGCTGATCATCCACATGTTGTACTTCACACACAGTGCGGCCAATTCCTTCATCGTCTGATAGTTATAGAATTGTCCGGTTGGATTATCGTAAGGAATTACCAGCAGTGCCCCAGGGTTGTTTACTTTGATTGCTTCTTCAATCTCTTCAATGGAAGGAAGATTGAATTTGCCGTCATCTCCAAGGTGGCGTTTGATGGTAGCCGTCTTACGGCCTGTGCGCTCTGCAAAGGAGATGTAGTTGGTGTAAGCAGGGTCGATCATCATAAGGGGCTTTTCATTGGTGCCTGCAGGTCCGCAAACGCCGATGAGAAGAAGCTCCATTCCAGAGGAACCCCCATCTGTAACCTGAACCATCAGCTTGCTTGTATCAAAGCCTTCACACTCAAGGATGTGCTTAAACGCGTTCTGGCATTCGATCGTGCCAGCAGTGGTTGAGTAGCGCACAACCCCCTCTGCAAACGGGCTGCCTACAGCGCCCAGCTCGAACATACGCTTTTGCATAGCAGGGTTCGTGGGAAGAGAAACGTTACCGATACCGACATTAATAACAGCCTGAGGCTTAACCTTGCGCTCTTCGTATTTCATTTGAGCCAAACGGACGGCCGACGGTTTCCGTGATTCGAAGTGAGCTGAAAGAACAGGTTTACTCATTAGCAAAATCCTCCTGATAAATTAGATTAACTGAATTGATCCGACTCTATAATTCAAACTCATCATAACATATTCATGATAACGTTTTCAACCGATGGCGGGCATAATGTATACAGAAATCACCAATGAAACACCGCATCATTTCAACGGATAAACCCTTTCAAATGATGATAATTTAAAGATATATTGTAAAAAACACTTTCATTGTTCTGAATCAGATGTCCGAAAGCTCAAGTATTGTTTTGCTGCCTTCGAAAAAAAAGAGTCCTTAACATGAAAAAGCCTGGAATCATCGCAAATGCTCTGATCCAGGCTCTAATCGTTATTGTTTCTGATAAAAAAACGTCTTGCTTGCTTTAAAATTATACCGCTGCGGCACGATAATCTGCTCTGTACTCCCCACGAATAACGTTCCGTTAGACCCTAAGGCCTTGTTGAACTTGTGATACATTTCATCCTTGGCTTCTTCTGTAAAATAAATCATGACGTTGCGGCACACGATCAGATCCATTCCGGTGGGATATTGATCCTTCAAGAGATTCATCTGCTTGAATTCGATGCACTGCTTCACTTCATCGTTTATCTTATAGGATTCACCTATGGGGGTGAAGTACTTTGTCTTATAGGTCTCCGGAACATTCACGATGCTCTTCTTTGAGTAAATACCCATTTTCGCTTTGTTCATGGCCTCCAAATCGATGTCCGCCGCAATGATCTTAAGATCCTTCAACGGTACGAACTGACTCATGACCATGGCAATGGTATAGGGTTCTTCTCCAGTCGAACAGGCTGCACTCCAAATCTTGGGGCGGGGATTCCGTTTAATTATTTCCGGAATGATCTCCGTCTTCAAGATATCCCATTGCTGGGGGTTGCGGTAAAACTCAGATACGTTAATGGTAAGGTAGTTGATAAATTCGTCGAAAACACCTTTATCCTTGGTCAGAAGCGTGTAATAGGCATCGAAAGACGCCATTCCGTTGCGCTTTATCAAAGATTCAATCCGGCGCTTCATCTGTCGTTCCTTATACAATGTCAGATCAAGACCTATGAGCTTAAGCACCTGTGCCTTGAACTTTTCGTATCCTTCCATCGGCTACCATCCATTGTTTTGAATTATTCTTCGTCTGCTTCAGTCGCTTCTACAGCCTCTTCTACAGCCTCTTCCGCTTCATAAGCGGGCTCCTGAAGGCTCTTCATGCTGAGCTTGATTTTTCGATCATCCATGTTCATCTCGATGATTTTCACATCGTAGTTCTCTTTGATCTTCAGCACATCGGAAGGTTTCTCAATGCGGTCTCTGGAAATCTGGGAAATGTGAACAAGGCCTTCAACACCGGGCTCGATTTCAAGGAATGCGCCGAAATCAGTGAGGTTAACCACTTTTCCGCTTACAACATCGCCTACATGGTACCGCTCTTCAACGGTGTTCCATGGGTTCGGAGTGGCTTGCTTCATGCTGAGGGAAATCTTGTTGTCGTCTTTGTTGGCGTTAAGGATCAGAACATTGACCTTGTCGCCCACTTTAACCACTTCGTTAGGGTGGCTTACGCGGCCCCATGAAAGCTCGGAGATGTGGATCAGGCCGTCAACGCCGCCGATATCAACGAATACACCAAAATTGGTGATGCGCTTAACTTCCCCTTCAACTACTTCGTTCACTTTAACAGCCGTCCAGAAAACCTCTTTGCGGGCAGAATCTTCAACAGCCAGCAGGGATTTACGGGAGAAGATGACTTTTCGTTTGCTCTTGTTCAGCTCAAGGATTTCAACTTCGAATTCCTTGCCGGAAAACTGATCAAGATTATTTACATAGCTCAATGTCATTTGTGAAGCAGGAATAAAACCTTTGATGTCATTGAAGAATGCGATCATGCCGCCCTTCACCGGTTCTCCCGTACGGACGGTAACATGCTGTTGAGCATTGTATGCATCCATGAGAACATCCCAGTCTTTAGACATGCTGATTCTCTTCAGAGACAAGAGGACGTTCCCTTCTCCATCGTCTGATTTAAGAACAAGTACATCCAATTCCTGATCTTCACTGACCAATTCTCTGGTTACGACATCCGCTGAGTTTGACAGCTCAGATTTAGGGATGATGCCGTCCGACTTGCAGCCGATATTCACGACTACTTCGGAATCAGTGATTTGGACGACTTTGCCTCTCAGAATTTCTCCTTTCCGTGGGGTTCTGAAAGATTTGTTGTCCATCTGTTCCATCATTTCTGCCATCGTATTACCGTTCGTCATTCACAATTACCTCGCCTTCGGTTTTTAATTGCTCTATTACTTCTTTAATAATCCAGTCAGGTGTAGATGCACCAGCAGTTATCCCTATATTATCATACTTTTGATTAACATTCATCAACAATTCAGAGGCATCTTCAATATGAATGACCGATGAACAGCCTTTTTTGGCAATTTGATAAAGTTTTTGGGTGTTCGAGCTATGCTTACCCCCAATGACAATCATCAAATCAACTTTTGCTGAAAGTTCCTCACATTCCTTTTGACGTTCTTCCGTGGCGGCACAGATCGTGTTGTACATCAGAACCTCACCGCTAAAATCCTTAACCGCGTCCTCAAGCTTTTTCCAAAGGGCAATGGAAAGGGTGGTTTGAGCCACAAAACATAGCTTTGGCGCATCCTTCAGATCCTCCATGTGGTCCGTGTCGGCCTCTATCCTGGCGGAAAAATCGGCCCAGCCGTTGATACCTATCACTTCCGGATGGTTGGCGTCCCCCATGATCACCACTTTGTAGCCCTCTCCATGATACTTTCGCGCCAGTTGCTGTACCTTGCGTACATAGGGGCAAGTGGTGTCGATGAGCTGTATACGAAGGGCGGCCGCTTTGTCATAAATATTCCGAGGCACCCCATGGGAGCGTACGATTACGATTTCCCCCGGAACCTGCTCCAGATCGTCAATAATCTGCACCCCGTTCTCTTCCATGTACTTCGTCACTTGATGGTTATGGATGATGGGCCCGTAGGTGTAAATCTTACGCCCTTCAAAATCCTTAGCAGCCAGCAGCGCTGTTTCAACTGCTTTTTTTACGCCGAAACAAAATCCGCTGTGGGAGGCAACGTGAATCTTCATATGGAGCCCACCTTCTTCTTCAGCTGATCCACAATCCAGTTTTCCACTTCATCGACTCCCATATGGGAGGTATCCAGTTCCAAGGCATCCGGTGTACGGACCAGAGGTGAATGATCGCGGCTGCTGTCAAGGGTGTCCCGTCGGGCAATGTCCCGGATGATCCCATCAAGGTCTGCCTCCTGCCCTTTGCCCTGAAGCTCAAGCCATCGGCGGCGCCCCCTTACCTCCGGGCTTGCCGTTAGAAAAACCTTAAGCGTTGCCTCAGGCAGCACCTTGGATGCAATATCCCGGCCGTCCATCACGATGCTTTTCCCCTTGGCAATGGCCTGTTGCTTGTGTACAAGGGATTCGCGGACCGACGCCAGACTGGATACAGCGGAAACGGCAGCCGTGACCTCCTGGGATCGGATCTCGTCGGTAACCTCCTTGCCGTCTGTCCAAACGCGGCTGTCCTGAATGTTAATCTCCGTTTCGGCCAGAAGTGCGTTCAGCTCCGGGCCCTCTTTTATCTTTAATTCCCTGATCAGTATCTTATAGGTGATGGCCCTGTACATGGCTCCTGTGTCCAGATATGTGATGCCCAGCTGTTTTGCAACGCGCTTGGCAATGGTGCTTTTCCCGGAGCCGGCCGGGCCGTCGATGGCAATGGTGTATATCATATGTTTGTCCTCTCACTGCTGTATGGGTCCCTCTATTTCAGCTTGCTGTACACTTCGTTTTCTTCCCAAATCCGCTCCAACTGATCGAAGGTGGACTTCAGCTTCTCTTTTTCATTCAGGCTGAGAGCGATGATCAGGGCGTTGATCAGGCTCATGGGAGCCACCAGGGAATCGATGAAGGTGGTCATATTGTATTTGGCGGTCAGGGTGTAATCCACCAGGGATGCCAAGGGACTCATCATACTGTCGGTGATTCCGATAAGGGTTGCCCCCTGGGCCTTGGCATACCTTACCACATCAAAGGTTCTGCGGGAATAGCGTGGGAATGAGATGGTGATCAACACATCCTCATGATTGATCTTCACCAGCTTGTCCAATACATCACTGGCTCCTGAGGGAATTACATGGACGTCATCCATGATGAAGTTCAGGTAAAAGGCCAGATATTCGGCCAGAACCTTGGAGCTTCTCAGGCCCAGGATATAAATACGCCTGCCGGTCTGAATCTGTTTAACTACCTGGTCTAAAAGATCCGGATCCAGTTCGTCACTGGTTTTCCGGATATTATCGATATCCGAATGCATGACCTTACGCAGCAGATTCCGTTCGTTGCCGGCGATATCTTCAGAAAGGCCAAAACGCTGAACCGTTGTCAGTTTGGTCTTGATGGATTCCTGAAGCGCTTTCTGAAGCACCGGATAGCCGTCGTACCCCAATGCATTGGCGAACCGAACCACTGTGGATTCACTGACATTCACCGTTTTCCCAAGTGCCGAAGCCGTCATGAAGGCAACCTTATCATAGTTTTCAAAAATGAAATCTGCAATCAGCTTTTGGCCCTTGCTCATTTCAGGATAATAGTTCTTTATGCGGTTCAAAAGGTCGCGGTACTCTTCGCTCATTGGTTTCACCTGCCTTGAAAGGTAACACCCACTGCAGACAGTGGGTGTTTCTGATAATATCATATCATAATTGTGTGTTTTTTGACAGCAAATGAAATTTTTCCGTCATTTCTCGCCTTGAGCAAGCTTATATCCTTCATCCAGTGCACGTCGATTCAAATCCTCTGTTCCTTTTGGAACCCTGCTCAGAACGGCATTTTCAATGTTTTCTCTGTTTACAAGACCTGTGTACTCCGCAATGAATCCCAAGGCAACAATATTAGAAACAATGGATTTGCCCACTACGTTTTTCGCTGTATCCAAAATGGGTACATGAAGGATCCGGGCAGCGTGGACCCCTTCCGGAACCCTGACAGAGGAATCGAGGATAACCGTCCCATCCGCCTTTACTGTTCGAATGTACGTCTCGGCAGCGGTTTGGGTAAGGGCCAGGATCAGATCGGGCCTATCCACCTTCGGAAAATCGATTTCATGATTACTGATGATCACCTCGGCCTTGCTGGCTCCACCCCGGGCCTCAGGGCCATAGCTTTGGGTCTGAATGGCATTGAGGCCCGCTGTTATCGCCGCTTCTGCCAGAATAATCCCTGCCAGTATGAGACCCTGTCCGCCTGATCCGGTCAATCGGATTTCTGTTTTCATCATTATCCCGGCCTCCGTTCTGGAACCATCCACTTACGCGTTCTGCCGGCACTGACGGATGATCCTGCCGTATTCCTCCGTATATTCCGGAGCCTGCACACGTTTGAATTCACCCATCAGGAACTTGCCGTCCATCTGCTCGGCGGTCATCTTCTGTGCCGCTTTGATATCAACAAAGTGATCCTTCAGCCACCTCAGCATATCTACCGGAGACCCCTTTTTATTCTTTCGGCCGTAATAGGTAGGGCAGGTGCTGATGGCTTCCACCAGGCTGAATCCCTTATGAGCAATGGCGGTTTGTATCAATTGCGTCATCTGCGCAGCGTGGTATACCGTGCTTCTTGCTGTATAGGTGGCTCCTGCTCCACCGGCCAGCTGTGCGATATCGAAGGGTTTATCAATATTGCCGTAGGGAGCCGTTGTTCCGTATTCATGGGTGGGAGTCGTGGGAGAATACTGTCCCCCGGTCATCCCGTAGATGTTGTTATTGTACACAACGGTGGTGATGTTGATATTCCGTCGGGCGGCATGGATCAGATGGTTGCCCCCAATGGCTGAGCAGTCTCCGTCTCCGCTGACAACAATCACCTCCAGCTCCGGTCGCGCCAGCTTGATGCCGGTGGCAAAGGCCAGAGCCCGTCCGTGGGTGGTGTGCAGGGTGTTGAAGTCCAGGTAGCCCGGGGCCCGGGAGGAGCAGCCGATGCCGGACACGATGCAGACCTTGTCCTTATCCAGCCCCAGATTATCAATGGCGCGAACCAAGGCCTGGGTTACGATGCCGTGACCGCAGCCCGGACACCAGATATGGGGCAGCTTTTGCATGCGGAAGTATTTCTGAATCAGCTGGCTGCTCATGCCAATGCCTCCTTTACCCTTGTCACCAGCTCAAAGGGGGCGAGAACATCACCGTTGGCACGGCCGATATGATAGACAGGAGTTCGTCCTTCAACAACCCTCTGCACCTCCAGCACCAGCTGTCCCAGGTTCATTTCCGCCACAAGGATGCCCCGTACCCCGCCGGCCAGTTCTTTAACCCGCTCCTCGGGAAACGGCCATATGGTTATAGGTCTGAAGAGTCCTGCCTTTATCCCCTCTTCCCGGAGCCTGTTCACGGCGTTTCGGGCAGTACGGGCCGTGCTTCCATAAGAAAGGATGATAAATTCCGCATCCTCGGTCAGGTATTCGTCATAATCGATGATATCATGCAAATTGTCTGTTATCTTGTCCATGATTCGGCGAAGCATCACATCCGCATTTTGCGGGCTGTTGCTGGGGAATCCCGTTTCGTCGTGAAAAAGCCCGGTTACATGATACCGGTACCCGTCCCCGAAGCCGGCCATACGCGGCACGATTTCTCCATCAACAACGGCATAGGGACGATATTCTTCGGCGGATTCCGTAGGTTTTATGCGCTCAACGACCTCGATTTCATCAACCGTTGGAATTTCAATCTTCTCCCGCATATGCCCGACAACCTCATCTGTAAGAAGGATCACAGGCATGCGGTATTTCTCGGCAAGATTGAAGGCCCTTATGGCAAGAAGGTAGGATTCCTTAACGGAGGAAGGGGTTATGGCAATCACCGGATGATCCCCGTGGGTCCCCCATCTTGCCTGCATCACATCCCCTTGAGCCGGGGAGGTGGGAAGCCCTGTACTGGGTCCCCCCCGCTGCACGTTGACAATGACAAGAGGGATTTCAGCCATGGCCGCATACCCGATATTTTCAAGCTTCAGTGAAAAACCCGGCCCACTGGTGGCGGTCATAGCCTTGGCTCCCGTCAGGGATGCGCCGATAGCTGCGGCGATGCCGCCGATTTCGTCCTCCATCTGAATAAAAGCCCCTCCCAGACAGGGAAGCCGCTGGGCGGACAGTTCCGCAATCTCCGTGGAAGGTGTTATCGGATAGCCTGAATAGAAGCGCATCCCGGCAGCCAGTGCGCCTTCAACCACGGCTTCATTCCCCTGCATCAGCAGAACCCGTCTGGCTTCACTCATCACCAATTCCTCCCAGATAGATGGCATAATCCGGACATCGAAGCTCACACTGACCGCACGTGATACAGTTTTCCGGATAAAGCATTTTAACCTTCATCAGCTCGTTAAGCCCCAGCACCTTCTTAGGACAAAACGCCACACATATGCCGCAGCCCTTGCACCAATCCGTTCTTATTTTAACCTCACTGTTGTCTCGGTTGATTGCCATGCCGTGGGCCTCCTTATACGAGCGATACCATGTGCTGCTTTATTAATTCAAGGATAACATACCCTTAATGTATTGCAAGTAATAATTCATTTTCACATGCAAAACGGTATAAAAATGCATGTGTCGCTGCATTTGGTATAATATTATGACAGAATAACGGAATACAAAAAAGCAAAGCGAAAAACGGAAGCTCCGTCTCTCGCTTTTGATTTCAAAATGGAGAATAGTATTTAGCCACGCTGTTCCGCCAGGCGCTGCTTAAGCAATCGCCCGCTTTCCACATCATCAAAGGCGAACCGCACCGGTGAAATGGAAATGTAGCCTTCCCTGGCCGCAATGACATCGGCATCCTCAGACTCCGACTCCATCACCAGATCACCTGCCAGCCAGTAGTAGGTATTCCCCCGGGGATCGATGCGCTTGCTGAAGGGCTTGTCGTAACGGGCCTCCCCAATATGGGTTATCTTAAGTCCCTTCATATCCTCATGGAGGCGGTTGGGTATGTTGACATTGAGCAGGGTCTTGCCGCCTACGGGGTTCGCAAAAATCCAATCCAATGCTTCCTTTACTGCCTTTCTGGTTTCATTCAGCCGCTCCACTGCATAGTCCAGACTCGATATGGCGATGGAGGGAATGTTGAACAGTGTCCCTTCAGCAGCGGCTGCCACAGTTCCTGAGTAAAGCAGATCCGTGCCCAGATTCGGTCCGTGATTGATGCCGGTTATCACCCAATCCGGGCGGAAGCCCAAGAGCTCCTCCAGAGCCAGCTTCGTACAATCTGCCGGGTTGCCGCCTACCGCCCATCCCTTTTTCGTTCTGGGGTCATTCACCTCTGTCACGGTGATCGGATGCTGCATGGTCAGGGCGTGACTGCTGGCGCTCTTTTGCAGGGTGGGTGCCGCCACGTATAGCTCGTGGTCCAGACACAGAAGATCAATCAGGGTATTGAGACCCGCCGCATTTATCCCGTCATCGTTAGAAATCAGTATTCGCATGGTTATCCTCTCTTTTCGATCAGCAGTAGCTGAGGTGGATGATTGATCTGATTCGTGTATGTAAGCAACAAAGATGAGAATGTCCTTTGATCCAGCCCGGAGGACCATTGGATTACTGCCTTCGATTCCGCTGCGCCGGTTTCGTGGCCCGGATACAGAACCGCTGCCAGTTTTCCGCCAGCCTTCAGCAGCTCCAGTGCCGCCCTCATGGCTTCAAGGGTGGAATCCGCCTTCGTGGTGATTTGTTTGTCTCCGCCGGGCAGATAGCCCAGATTGAAAAGCACCAGATCCACAGGATGCACGATGTGGCTCTTCAGGGAAGAATGGCTTCCGTGTATCAACGTGCAGGGGGTTTCCGGAACCGTTTGGGCTAAAAGGACTTTGGCTCTTTCCAATGCCTCAATTTGAATATCAAACCCATAAACCCGTCCCGTAGGGCCGACAATCCTGCACAATGCCTCTGTATCCTTGCCGTTGCCAACCGTTGCATCAACTGTGGTATCTCCCGGCAATAGAAATCGCGGCACCAACTGCCACAACACCTCAACCGCGTTATTCATGGGAAAAGGATTCATCAGAGATGCCGTCCTCCCTTACAGGGCTTTTGAAAGAACTCCGGCAGCGAGCCTTCGAACCACCGGTCAGTGGAGAAGATGTTCTCTATCCAAGCCGGGCCTTCCCCGCAAAGGATCAGTTCTTCCGCCTTCAGGAAGCCAGTCAGGTTTTCATGGACAGGGGCATAGAACTTTCCGATCCCGTTGCGTTCCATCAGGTTAACCGTACCTCTGAATAGTCCGTCGCCAAAGCCCATTTTCCGAACGGCCGGAGCGACGAATAACATCACAAGTACTGCCTCGTCTCCCTTTTGCCTGTATGCGGCATAACCCAAAACCATGTCGTCTTCCAAAAGGACCATCTCTTGCCCCGACAGCGTTCCACCCGCCACTGACAATCCGTGCTCTGAAATAAACTGTTTGAGAGCAGCCTCCTGGAGCGGCCCCGGTATCTGTATGGTGATCATGAGATCCCTCCTTTTTCCTTCCCTTAAAGGGTAGCATACTTTACTCTGGGTTTTAAGATTATTT
The DNA here is from genome assembly GCA_964649745.1 of uncultured Peptostreptococcaceae bacterium. Lineage (GTDB taxonomy): Bacteria > Bacillota > Clostridia > Peptostreptococcales > Acidaminobacteraceae > CAZEHS01. Next base: position 22,598 of record CAZYQI010000034.1, read on the forward strand.
ATTGACTAAAGGGGCATTTATTATATGATAAAGATTGACCTAAACCATAAGGAGGATAGTGCTATGGAGCTTTGGTACACGGAAGAACACAATGAAAACGTACGGTTTTCACTTCGCGTTGATAAAACCCTCTATTCAAATCAAAGTGATTTTCAAAAGGTAGATATCCTGGAAACCTTCGAATACGGACGGTTGATGACCCTGGACGGTCTGGTGATGGTAACGGATAAGGATGAGTTCGTCTATCACGATATGATCGTACACCCGGCCATGGCCGTGAAGCCGGCCATCAAACGGGTGCTGGTTATCGGCGGCGGCGACGGCGGCACAGTCCGCGAGCTGGCCCGCTATCCTCAGATTGAACACATTGATATGGTAGAAATCGATAAGATGGTGGTGGATACCTCCCGGGAATTCTTTCCCGCCATATCCTGCGCCCTGGATGACCCCCGGGTACACCTGTACTATGAGGACGGCGTGAAATGGGTGGAGGATAAAACGGCCTGCTACGATCTGATCCTGATCGATTCCACCGACCCTGTTGGCCCCGGCGAAGGGCTTTTCACCACGGAATTCTACACCAACTGCTACCGTGCCCTAACGGAAAACGGCATCTGCGTGAACCAAAACGAAACGCCTATCTATGAGGAATTCTTTAAGGTGGGCATCAGCTCCAACCTGAAGCTGAAGAAGCTGTTCCCCATCGTTGAGGTCTATCAGGCCTCCATCCCCACCTATCCCGGAGGCTACTGGCTGTTCAACTTCGCCTCCAAGAGCGTTCACCCACTGAAGGATCTGAAAGCAGACACGTGGAACACCATGGGCCTTAAAACCCGTTACTACAACACCGACCTCCATGTGGGCACCTTTGCCCTGCCCAATTACGTAAAGGAGAAATTCGCCAATGCAACTCTATAATACCGCTACCTTTATCGGCTGCGACACCGGCTATGAAGAATCCAAAATCGTGCTCTTCGGCGCCCCCTTTGACGGAACCTGCTCCTACCGCCCCGGCAGCCGCTTCGCCCCGGCCAAGATCCGTCCCGACAGCTACGGGCTGGAAACCTACAGCCTTTTTTTCGATAAGGATATCACAGAGAACGCCGTTCACGATGCCGGAGACCTTGAAATTCCCTTCGGTGACACCGTAAAGGCTCTGGGAGTCATTGAAGAATACGCGGACGAGCTGTTTGCAGCAGATAAGAAGCCTCTGATGATCGGCGGCGAGCATTTGGTTTCTCTGCCGGTGATCAAGGCGGCGGCTCAAAAATACCCGGATCTGCACATCGTCCATTTCGACGCCCATACCGATCTTCGCACGGAATATATGGGGGTTTCCCTTTCCCATGCCAGCGTGATCCGCAAGGCCTGGGACATCCTGGGCGACGGCCGCATCTTCCAATTCGGTATTCGTTCCGGCATGAAGGAAGAATTCGACTGGGCTATGAAGGAAGGCCACACCCTGCTGTGCCCCTTCGACTGCTCCCGGTTGGCTGAAGCGGTTGCGGCCATCGGCAATGCCCCGGTTTACCTGACCATCGATGTGGACGTACTGGATCCCTCCTTACTTTCAGGAACCGGCACCCCCGAGCCCGGCGGCATCACCTTCCGCGAAATGCTCCAGGCCCTGAAAACCATCAGCGGCCTGAACATCATCGGAGCGGACGTGGTGGAGCTGGCCCCGGATTATGACCTCACCGGAGTTTCCACGGCTACGGTTTCGAAGCTGCTGAGAGAGGTTATGCTGATACTGTAAGGGTCATTTTTTATCTTTTATGCATGAAGGAGCCCCTTTTGAAACAACACCGCTTTCTTGAAATTGACCTCATTAAAATTATCTCCTGTCTGGCCGTTATCGCTATCCATGTCAGCGCCCGGGGCATTACGGATCCCGCTGTAACGGAGATGACACGGAATCTTTCACAGTTCATCAACGGGATCAGCTTTTTCGCCGTACCCGGTTTTATCTTTCTCAGCGGGCTGGCACTCATGCTGCGCTACAGCGGACGGCCGGTTTCATTTGTTCCTTTTGTGAAAAAACGCACGCGCAGCATCCTTATTCCCTATCTGTTCTGGAGCTTCACATACTTTCTTATCTACACCTTTGGCGGTTTTTACAATTTCGACCTCAACAATATCCTGTCGGTGATTTTCCTTGGCATGGGGGAATATCATCTGTATTTTGTGGTGATCCTGTTCCAACTCTATCTTCTCTTTCCGCTGCTGAAGGCCGTTATTGAAGGGGTAGGCACAGTGCGGGGAGCACTGCTGGTTCTGGGGATTCATCTTGCCTATTCCGCTTACGCCCCCTCTTTCCCTTATATGGACCGTATCTTCGTGCCGTATCTTCTGTTCTTTTGCTGCGGTATGCTATGGGGCCGTCACTATGACAAGCTGGCGGTATGGACAGCCGATCACAGGGCCTCGATTTCCGGCAGTTATCTCTTCGTTACCGGCCTTTACCTGAATTCACGGTTCGCGCCGGAATCCCAGTTGGCACAAGCACCGCAGCTGTGGCAGATGTTCAGCCTGGCCTCTGTGTTGCTTCTTATGACAGTTGCGACCTCTTACGTGAGAAAGCTTTCAGATCCTAACCGAATTTCCGGGCTTGTCACCCTTGGAGCGGCCACCTTCTATGTCTATCTGGCCCACCCGCTGTTCATCGCAGGGTTCTACGAATTTTTCAAAGGAACCGGGTATCAGAATGTTAGTATCTTGATGCCGGTGTGCTACTTGTTTACAACAGCAGTTTCATTCTCCGGAGCATTGATTTATCTGAGATATAAGAGGTTGAACCGCACAGCATCCTGATCGCAGTTGCGCGACTCTTATTCGTCATTTAGACAGGGTGTATTTGCCAACGCAGATACACCCTGTTTTCTGTTCCTTGGGTTTTGAAAAAAGCAGATATTTCTTCGTATTCACGTTACAAATCCCGCGATACCGTTAAATTATAAGGCATAGCGATCACTTTTATATTGTTAATATATTATCACACAATTCGGAAACATCGCACCTTTATCACTATTTATTCAAAATTATTGCTCTTTTTATGAAAGTCCAGTGTCGTAGCAACAGGCAATTTCGCCAGCTTACAATTATCAAATATTCAGAATATACTCAGTATTATGAACGGATTTCATCTATAAGAATCCAAATTTAACTTTGTTAGGAACTGTCGTTATCAATCCTCAGGGAGAAAAAAATCCGAATATATAATTGTTATATTATTAACATTCATGTTATGATGATTTGGGTTATAACAACAAACAAAAATAGTGAGAGGAGTGAATCAATCTATGTGCGCATTACGTGAAACACAAGTTGAAACACACATTGAAGCGCCCGTCGCTTCGAAGAATGGCTTAAAGAAAAGTTTAGGAGTTATTTCAGCCATTGCGATGGTCATTGGGATGACTATCGGATCCGGAATTTTTTTCAAACCTTCCATCGTCTATCAAAATGCAGGCTCTTTTCAAATGGGAATTGCAGCTTGGATTGTTGGGGGTATTATTACGATGGCCGCCGGCCTCACCGTTGCGGAAATTGCTTCGGCCATTCCTAAAACCGGTGGACTTTTCGCCTATCTGAGAGAACTGTATGGTGAAAAGTGGGCATTCCTTTTAGGATGGGTGCAGACAATCATCTATGTTCCAGGTTCATCTGCCGCCTTGGCAGTAGTAATGGCGACCCAAGCGACTTATTTTGTTCCCATGAGCCCCGAAATGCAAAAGGTTTTTGCAATCTTAATGATTTTTACAATTGTAGTGATCAACTGTATTTCAGCTAAGTTCGGCGGCATTGTTCAGTCTTTTTCTACCGTTGGAAAGCTGATTCCCATTTTTATTATCATCGGTTGTGGCCTTCTTTTCGGAAAGAACCCCGCATTTGCACCTCCGGTCGCCATTATTCAGGGCGCGGGTTTCGGTGCGGCAATCCTTGGAACACTGTGGGCATATGATGGATGGATTTCTGTGGGGAATATGGCCGGAGAGTTCAAACATCCTGAAAGAGATCTTCCACGCTCCATCATCATCGGCCTTTCGGTTGTTATTACAACATATGTGCTGATCAATATCGCTATAATAAAGGTTCTTCCGATTGAAGCCATCATCGCATCACCCAAAGCCGCTTCTGATGCTGCAGTGCTGTTGTTCGGAAACGTTGGAGCTACGCTGATTTCTGCCGGAATCCTTGTTTCCATTTATGGCGCTTTAAACGGATATCTGATGGCTGGCTCCCGTGTTCCCTATGCCATGGGGGTTGACGGTCTCCTGCCGTTGAGTCGCCTTTTCAAGAAGGTCAATAAAGCGCAGAGTCCTTATTTCGCTCTGATATTTGAGTTCGCGTTGGCTTGTATCTATGCTCTATCAGGATCCTTCAATACCCTGACGGATCTGGTCGTGTTTGTTCTCTGGATTTTCTTTGTTATGGCTGTGGCTGGCGTTTTCATTCTCAGGAAACGAACCGATCTGAAAGCATCCTACAAAGTGCCTCTCTACCCATTCATCCCGATGATTGGAATCATCGGCGGCTTGTATATCATCATTAATACGGTTATGACAAACCCACTTAACTCACTGATAGGCATTGGCATCACCCTGGTAGGGCTTCCGGTCTACTATCTTCTTTGCAAACAAAAGGCTGCAAAACTCTAGAACAACGCTATATCCACTTCAAAAGAATCCTGTAAAAAGGGAGCGGTTCCACAATGCTTGTCATTGTGGAACCGCTCCCCTTATTTTTAAAGGCATTTTCTATCAGTCCTGCACCCTTACTCTTTATCCAGTTCACTCATACTAAGCTGTTTGAAAGAATCCATAACCGGCAGGTCTTTAAGGGATCGCAGGCCGAAGGTTCGAAGGAAGCCCTCGCCGGTTACATACAGGTTGCCTTTGTTGCCCTGGCGCTCCCGGACCTCGATAAGATCCCGCTCCAGCAGAGTTTTCATCGCCTTGTCACAGCTTACTCCCCGGATGGTTTCTATCTCTCCCTTGGTTACGGGTTGCTTATAGGCCACAATGGCCAGCACCTCCACCGTGGCAGGGCTAAGGCCCTTGGACCGGGTTTGTTTACATAATTTATCTATGTAAACCGAATTGTCCCGGGCAGTGGTCATTTGAAACGCCTGGTTTAGCTCAATAATACGGACCCCGCGGTTTTCATCCTCATATTGCTTCTGAAGAGCCAACACCAGCTTACGGGTTTCCGCAATGTTAAGCTCCAGTATTTCTGAAAGCTTACGGGCTGTGACGCTTTCACCCATTACAAACAGAATCGATTCAATCACTGACAACATCTTGTCCATATTCCACCTGCTCTATTCCTATGATTTCCGGATCTTCCAGCCGAACATCCTGCCGCACCCTTACTTTTCCGCCCCGCATCAGCTCCAGCAGTGCAAGAAAGGTAGTAATAACCTCCAGTCGGCATGTATCCTCTTCAAAAAGTTCTGAAAAAAGGAGGGCATTTGTAGAGGATATCCGTTTGCTGATCCATCCCATTTTTTCTTCTACCGTGTATGGATCCCGGCGCATGGTCTTGAAATAGGTTTCCCGGTGAGTATCAATCCGGTCCATCTTATCCATTACCCGTTTCAAGGCCTCAAGCAGGAGGTCCGTTTCCATATTGAGATCCTTCAAAGAATGCTCCGGCCGGTCCAGAAGACTGTCCAAATCCTCGGCTTCCTTATAGTAGCGCTGTCCAAACTGACTTTCCAGATCCTGAAGGTGAAGAGCCGCCTCCTTGTAGCGGCGGTATTCCACAATCCGCTCAACCAGTTCCATACGGGGGTCTTCCCAAAGAAGCTCCGATTCCTGATCATCCTTGCCCGGAAGCAGCATCCGCGATTTAATTTCCAGCAGGGTCGCCGCCATAACCAGGAACTCACTGGCCAACTCCAGATTCAGCGTCTCAGAGGCGTACAGCACAGCTAAATACTGCTCGGTAACCAGAGCAATCGGTATGTCGTTGATATCCAGTTCGTGTCTGTCGATAAGGTGGCACAGGAGGTCCAAAGGGCCCTCAAACTGGTCCAGCATGATATGTAACGTCATAAAAAAACGAGCCTCCTGTTTTGGGATGCTCGTTTATTATACCAGAATTCATCCGGTTTTTGTGAAAGCATTGGAAACATGCTGTTAGCCACGGTTTCACACAGATCGGCACGGACGAAGAATCGGCGAAATAATTGCCAGATCCCGTGCGATATAACCCTTTCTAATTCGTGGAAATCCGTGTTATCCGTGGCTAAATTGTATAACGCGCTTCTAAAACGGCGCAAACCCCTGATCCGACCACCATTCCTGCTGTACAATGGCATATTCCCGGGCAAAGAGATCGTAATGGTTCTTTTCCCAGCCAATTAATGTATCAAACAGCTTTTTCAGCTTGGGATCATCGGAGCCATCCCGGCCTTCCTGATAGAACTTCACCGCATTGTTCTCCATTTCCATGGCAATGCCGAAAACGCTGACTGCCAGCCCGATATTCTTACACATGAGATGATCCCAGGTGTACAGCTTTGGGGACGGCGGATCCGCCACCATAGCAAGATCGAACGCATTACCCTCCTCCATCTGGCTACTGAGCAAACTCTTCAGCCAATCGATATGGGTCAGTTCCTCGTTGGCAATGGACATCAACGCATTCCGGGTTTCTTCCGATGTTGCCTGTGACGCCGTGAGCTTATAGAACTCATAGCCTTCAATCTCATTCATGATGGCTTTCTTTATCAGTTCCAGTTCAGTGTGGTTCATTGGACACCTCCATTCATTATTTCTATGAAAGATACCCAATAAGCACTGCTGATAAACTAAAACCTAAGGCAACTGCTATTTGCCACAGACAACACGGATTTTCACGGATTACTGAAGTCATTTTATTTAAAATTGCGGTGCTTCATTAATGGTCACCACTCACCATCTCTAAATTGTCAAGAATCCTGCCGACGTGGTAGTTATAGACCACGTCCAGTTCCGAACCGCTGCAGCCATTTCCTGAAGACACGGCATATCCCAGCTGATTCAGTCGATTGACATTGGCTGCATTCATCCGGATTTCACCCGAAAGTCGGAGCAGCATCTTCATATGGGCATAGACTTCCCTATAGGTCACCAGTCTGTCCATAACCTGCTGAACATCCAGAGCATGCTTCCTTCCAGGCCTGAAGTCCTCCGTATGAAGCCCCAAAAGGTTTTCCATACCCACAATGGTCTGGAGCAGGTCATCAAAATCAACGGAATCCCCTGTGCAGAATATCTTTCTTGCCGCCTCCTTCAGTTTGCCTGAAAGAACAACCTCTCCGTCAAGCAGTCTGCGGGCGGTATCGTTGGGAAACAACAGATAGTTCACCGCAAGGGCCACTGCGATTCCCAGCAAGGTATCCAGAATTCGGTTCATACTGTATAGCCACGGATGCTCTCCCGCAGGATTCAGCATCACCGCCAGAAATACGATGGCGGCGATGGCAGCCGAGTTGGTCCATCCCATCGTGGTACAGACATAGATGATCAGCATGGCTCCCAAGCCGCACAGATAAGGATTACCGGGGAAAATAAGAAAGAAAAGCACCCCGACAACGGCACCCAGCAAGGTTCCGAACACACGGTTGCGACCGGCTATAAAGCTGCTGGTGATGGTGGTGTCCATGGCCAGTAGCGCCGCTATGCCTGCAAAAAGCGGGTATTCCCGGTGCAACAGCTGTGAGATCAATATGCATAAGGCCACCGCCACGGCAGTTTTGACATAGCGCATACCGATCCGAAGCTTAAAGAATTCACGCATTATCGGCACCTCCTTACGGATACGTTGCCTAATAAAGTACCAAGCCATTAAGACCCTTAGCCGCAGATGAAGGACGTATGAAGGACGATGGGTTTCATCATAAAAAATACATCCGCTTTCATCGGTCTTCATCGGGTTTCATCGATTTTCATCCGTGGCAAAGGGTTTATCACCATTCTTTTAAAGTGTGGAATCAAAAATCTCCATGCCTTTTGCAGTCACCACGGCTTTAATGATCGGCGACGGAACAACGGGTTCTTTGGAATAGCGGTATGCGCTTTTAAAACGTTTTTCCGCTTCATCCAGTTTTTCTGCTTTGTTGGTGTGGAACACTGCCAGCACATCTCCAACCGCTACGGCATCTCCCACCTTCTTACGGAGCATGATGCCCGCAGAAAGATCAATGATGCTGTGAAGGTCCTCACGACCGGCACCCAGCATCATGGCGCTGATGCCCACCTCATCAGACTGGATGTGTTCCACATACCCGGCAGTATCCGCAAGAACTTCCTTTTGGATGGATGCCGTGGGCAACTTTTCAGGATTCCGTACTTGGTTTTCGTCGCCTCCCTGGGCGGTGATGAACTCCACAAACTTCTCGTAAGCCGCGCCGCTTTCCAGGGCATGCTCCACCATTTGGCGGGCACCCTCCAGGGTGTCGGAGCCCTTGCCCAGCCATACCATATACGCTCCAAGACCAAGGCTCAGCTCTGTCAGGTCTTTCGGTCCATTGCCCAGCAGGGTGTTGATGGCCTCCTTCACTTCCAGGGCATTCCCCACGGCGAAGCCCAAGGGCTCCTCCATGGAGGTGATCACCGCCACGGTATCCCGTTTCATATGGTCCCCGATCTCCACCATCTGCTTCGCCAGCTCAGAGGCGTCGGCAAAGGTACGCATAAAGGCGCCGCTGCCCACCTTCACATCCAGAACGATGGCATCGCTGCCCGCCGCCAGTTTCTTGCTCATAACGCTGCTGGCAATCAGGGGAATGCTGTGCACCGTGGCGGTTACATCCCGCAAGGCGTATATCTTCTTGTCCGCCGGGGCAATGTTCTTGCTTTGGCCAATCACCGCAATCTTTTTATCATTAACGTTCCGGATGAACTCTTCTGTTGTAAGCTCCGTGTGAAAGCCAGTGACCGATTCCAGCTTGTCGATGGTTCCGCCGGTATGCCCAAGGCCCCGGCCGCTCATCTTGGCAACCGGTATACCACAAGCAGCAACCAATGGGGCCAGTACCAGGGTTGTGGTGTCGCCCACCCCGCCGGTGCTGTGCTTGTCCACCTTAACCCCTTTAATCGCCTTCAGGTCAATCACATCGCCGGAAAGCATCATGGCGTGGGTAAGGTCACCGGTTTCACGTTTGTTAAGGCCCTTGAGGAATATAGCCATCAGAAGGGCTGCCGCCTGATAGTCCGGTACAGAGCCATCCGTATAACCGGATATGAAGAACTGAAGCTCTTCCTGTGACAGCTCGCCGCCATCACGTTTCTTTTGTATCACATCATACATGCGCATAGGGGTTGTCCTTTCGAAATAAATGTTTTTCTGCTTCATCTCCCTCCGAGAGGGGGATGTCAACCGCTTTATCCCCCTCTGGAGGGGGACGTCACAAAGTGACAGGGAGAGTGCTTCTACAGCACCGTCCCCACAATCTCCTTCACCAGCTGTATAAACCTCACCTTCACCATCTCCGCCGTTTCCATAACTTCCTTATGATTCAGGGGCTGGTTCAGGATACCGGCAGCCATGTTGGTGATGCAGGATATCCCCGCCACCTTCATGCCGCAGTGGTTGGCAACAATCGCCTCAGGAACCGTGGACATCCCCACGGCATCGGCACCCAGAGTTCGGAGCATTCGGATCTCCGCCGGCGTTTCGTAGGAGGGCCCTGACATGATGACGTATACGCCCTTCTGAACAGGGATGGAAAGCTTTTCTGCAGCCGCTTCAATCCCGGTGGAAAGCCTTCTGGAATACACCTCCGACATATCCGGAAAACGGGGGCCCATGGGGTCCAGGTTTTTTCCGATAAGGGGGTTCATTCCGCTCATATTCAGGTGGTCGGTAATGATCATAAGGTCTCCGGGCTTGAAGCCGGTGTTAACTCCCCCGGCCGCATTGGTAAGAAGCAAGGCTTCCACACCAAGAGCTTTCATAACCCGAATGGGAAAGGTGACCTGCTGTTGGCTGTAGCCCTCATAGTAGTGAAAACGACCCTGCATAGCAACCACAGGCTTGCCGTTCAGATTTCCAAATACGAACTGGCCTGCATGGCCTTCAACCGTGGAAACCGGAAAATGAGGGATCTCGCTGTAGGGTATCATCACCGGTTCTGTGATTTCATCTGCCAGGATTCCCAGGCCGGAGCCCAGGATAAGGCCGGCCTTGGGTACCGATTTGATTTTCGTCTGAATATAGTTTTTCGCTTCCTCAATCGCCTTCATATCGTACATGATGCACCTCACGTTTATTTAAGTTATAAACATTTTGCCGCAGACCCCCATGTCCCGTTGGGAAACCACCGGTTATGAAAATGAGTT
>CAZYQI010000035.1:0-32311 GCA_964649745.1 uncultured Peptostreptococcaceae bacterium
TAATTTTATCAGAGCACCTCTGCTATTTGATATGGAAGAAAAAAAGGCACTCCTTCATGCTGCTGTTTTTGCAAAAGAAGCCGGATACCCTTTGAGTGAGGCATTAGACACCGCGACATCAAAGTTGAAAAGGTATTCGAATCAGGAACAGGAAAATGCACTTAACCATCATTTAACCGGATTTGAAGTTATAAACCCCATGGTAAACCCTTCCGTCCAGCCGATGATGGAGGAATTGGAGCAGGCTGCAGCAAAGGAAGTCTCTGTAGAAATTGATTATCGCACAGGCCCTGAAGGGCAACCCAAGAAGCGGGTGATAGACCCCTATGGAATGGTTTACTGGAACAACAAATGGTATACGGTTGCATTTTGCCACCTAAGGAATGAGATGCGAAGCTTTCGGGTAGATCGAATTTTACTGATCAAGTGTACGCCAATGAAATTTAAGCGACCCGAAGCTTTTTCGACCCGTGATTTCTTTATGAAAAACCTGTTACCTGATTTAGTGGGTAAGAAGGGCTTGATTTCTTTAATTATCCAAGGCAGGTCGGAGGCATTGGATGAACTATCTATGCACTGGTTTTTAGGACATCATTTGAAAGAGCGAACATCTAATCAGGCCATCTTTCTATTTGAGGAAATAACAATTCATCGTTATGTTCCGTATTTTCTCCTGCCCTATGGTAAATCCATTCAAATAATTGAACCACAGAGTTTGAAAGAAAGACTGGCTGCCATTGCATCGGAGTTAATGGGGTATTATCAACTTTAACAACTTCACTGACAGCAGATGTCAGTGAAGTTGTTTTATAATGAGGATAGTCACGGAATACAGATGGTCGGTGTTCCTTGATGAATAGAATGGGGAGGAATTGAAAAATGAATAATACCGTTTATCTTTATGTGTTTGACACAATGTCAGACTGGGAAATAGGTTACTTAACTGCCGAACTGAACTCGGGAAGATATTTTAAAAAGGGACTTGCCCCATCAAAAATAGTGACGGTTGGAATTGAAAAGACCCCTGTAACAACAATGGGCGGGTTGAGAATACTGCCTGACATCAAACTGGATGAGTGCCGTATTGAAGGCACGGATGCATTGATTTTACCGGGTGGAGATACTTGGACAGAAGCAATACACCAACCCATTTTAGCAATAGCGGAGAGGTGCTTAAAGGAAGGGGTATTGGTTGCGGCGATTTGTGGTGCAACAATGGGGCTTGCTCAGGCAGGGCTGATGAATTCACATTGGCATACAAGCAATGATCTGGAGTATCTTAAAATGATCTGTCCCGCTTACACGGGTGAAAAGTATTACAAAATGGAGTCGGCGGTAACGGATGGAAAATTGATCACTGCATCAGGAATAGCTCCTTTGGAATTTTCTGTACACGTCTTGAAATCCCTAGGTGTGTTTTCTTCAAAAACATTAGATGCTTGGTATAGCCTTAATAAGACTCAGGAATCCAAATATTTCTTTGAGTTGATGACGTCAATCCAATAGACAAATTAGCCTTGCCGCCAATGGCTTTGTTACAGCTTAGTATTCAGAAACATCCGGTGTAAACGAGCTTCAGCGAAACAGTTAAAAAATCAGACTCTTTTTAGGGAAAGTCTTAACTTACATGATACAATGGTTAAGTGATATAATTGATAAACAACGCGCTGTTTGATGAACGTAAGTCCAGTTGTCAAAGCCGCGCGTTGTTTTTTTCATTTTTGAGCCGGCGGACTTGAAGAAAATGTTTCATAAGTTTGAAAGGAATGGTGAAAGGGTATGTACGAAATAAAGGATTCTCTTATCTGTGGCGGCAAAAATCAAACCAGGAAAACAGCATGAGGTGCTACTGATGACACTGATGAATCAACGGATAAACCATGTACGGTTCGGAGAAGGAACAATCGTTTCCCACGAGAATGACAAGATGACTGTGCAATTTTCTGCCAATGATGAGACAAAATGCTTCATCTATCCGGATGCATTTGAGAAGTTCTTAACGCTTCACGATCCAGCTATGGAAAAGCGTGTTCGGAAAGAACTGGATAGCCGGCATGAACAGCTTGCTGCTCAAGAGGCTCTTAAGCAAAAGGAGCAGGAGGAATCGGTACAAAAAATCGCCCTGGAAAAACTAATGCTTGCGGCAGAGAAAAAGAAGGCGCCTAAGAAAAAGAAAACAGCTAACTTTTGATAGCTGTCATTCCAAGAACTTCATAACCTTCTTGAATGCCGTTGAAATCGCAAGCTTTGCGATTTCTTCTTTATTGAGCCACTTCATTTCGGCTTGCATGTTATTGGTTGCAGGAGCGCTATCCTTCACCACGGAGCTTATTTTGATTCCGTAGACCGTGATGTTCCAAGTTTTGTGAGAGAAGACATGCTTCACGGTACCTGCTGTGTGCATGTCTTCAATTGCGTATCCGAAATCCTTTTTAACGGTTTCCATAAGGATGTCACAGGCGGCGGCTTTTGTTGTTCCCTCTGCCAGGGGGAATCCCCAAAGCCCTGAAAGCAGACCCTCTTGGTTGCGGATCAGAAGATAATCGCTGCCGCGGCTGAGAATCCCTGCCGCGGCCTCCAGGGATTGGGATGCCGGTTTTTTCTTTTTTACAGGTAATTGAGTTTCAAGGCCCAGGGATTTGGCGGTGCATTCCTCCCGCAAAGGACACTGTGCGCATTTCGGATTCTGCGGGGTGCAAATAAGGGCGCCCAGCTCCATCAAGCCCTGATTGAAATCCCCTGCATTTTCAGGGATGAGGTCCAACACCATTGACTCAATGAGCTTTCTTGTTTTGGGGTTCGCAATATCTTCATCCAGTGCAAAAAGTCTTGATATCACCCGCATGACATTGCCGTCCACCGCGGGAACCTTCTGATCATAGGCAATGCTTAGAACAGCTCCGGCAGTATAGGGGCCTATACCTGGAAGCCGGAGAGCGGCGGTATGATCTGAAGGAAAAACACCGTGGTGATGTTTAACCAGTTCCTGTGCGCATTTAAACAGGTTTTTAGCCCGGGAATAGTAGCCCAGTCCCTCCCAGAGCTTGAACACCTGATCTTCATTACCCTCAGCCAGATGAAAGACCGTAGGGAACGTTTCCAAAAAACGATTATAGTAGGGCAGAACCGTATCTACCTGGGTTTGCTGCAGCATGATTTCAGAGACCCATATTCGATAGGGGTCTTTGTTTTCCCTAAAGGGCAGTATTCGTTGATGAGCGATGAACCAGGCGGTGAGTTTTTCAGGTACGGACATAGGGGCTCCTTCGATGTAAACTATGCGTATCTTAAGTAGTATGGAACTGATGGTAAGGAAAGTCTACGACGGACAGGGGTTCGTAGCAAAGTGCGATCCGGATGCATATATATTCGGATTATCTGATACTATAGTAGTGAAGGTATATATAAATGCGAGGGGGGAGAGGGTAATGCTGAACATCAGCGAAATCAGCACCGGAGCGCCCGGTGATGTTAGGTCGTCCATCGAGATGGAGGTTTACGGAGTACTGGGGACCCTTAAGATTCCATATGAACGGGTTGACCACGAGGCAGCCGGGTCCATGGAAGACTGCGTTGAAATCGAGAGAATCCTGAATGTTGAGATCAGCAAGAACATCTTCCTTTGCAATCGCCAGAAAACGGATTTCTATCTGCTGGTGATGCCTGCCAGCAAGCCATTTGTAACAAAGGATTTCTCTGAAAGGATGGGGTGTGCCAGGGTATCCTTCGCCCCGGCAGAGAAGATGGAAGAGCTTCTGGGGGTGACACCGGGGTCGGCTACGATCATGGCGCTTATCAACGATAAAGAGCAAGCTGTCCAATTGATCATCGATAAGGAAGTGGCGGATTCTCCGTGGTTCGGCTGCAACCCGGGAAACAACACCAGCCACATCAAATTCAGCATGCAGCATTTACTGAACGACTTTATTCCCTATACCAAGCATCAGGCGAAGATTATCATGTTGTAGAAAGAATCCCTGTGCTCAAATGCCTGTTAATAATGGAGAGGTTAACCATGAGAATCGGCTATGCGTGTCTGACCATAGGGGTTCAAAACGCCCGGCAGAAGACCTGCACCATGAAATACGCCGAGGAGGAGCGACTGGCAGAGCTGATCCATCATAACCTCAATGCGCTGGAAACCATCATTGATTATAATATTGCCAATAATATTCGGCTTTTCAGGATCAGCTCGGATTTGATCCCCTTTGGTTCAAGTCCGGTCAACACCCTCCATTGGTGGGAGCTTTTTAAAGAACGGTTCCAAACCATCGGGATGAAAATAAGAGACAGCGGCATGCGGGTTTCTATGCACCCGGGGCAGTACACGGTCCTGAACTCCCCGGATGAAGATGTGGTCCACCGGGCAGTGTGGGACCTGGAATACCACGCTCAGGTGCTGAACAGCCTGAAGGTGGATACAGAGCATAAGATCATCCTCCATGTGGGGGGGGTGTATGGGGATAAGGCGCAGGGGATGGAAAGGTTCGGAGCCCGTTATCAAAGGCTGAGCCAGAGAGTGAAGGATCGGCTTGTCATCGAAAATGACGACAAATCCTATACAATCGCCGAGGTCCTGGAAATAAGCGAGAAGCAACAAATCCCAGTTGTTTTCGACAACCTCCATCACCGGATCAATCCCTGTGGAATTCCCGGTACCGATGTGGATTGGATTAATCGGTGTGCAAAGACTTGGAAGATGAAGGATGGGCCGCAGAAAATCCATTATTCTCAGCAGGACCCGCAAAAGAAACCGGGAGCCCATTCCACCACGGTTAGAATTCACGAGTTCATGGATTTTTATCATGGGCTGGGACGTCGAGACCTTGATATCATGCTAGAGGTTAAGGATAAGAATCTCTCTGCTGTAAAATGCATCCTCTGCACCACTACGGGAAAAACAACAAAAGTCGTGGAACAGGAGTGGAGCCGTTACAAATACAAGGTGCTGGAGAATTCACACGAAGGTTATAATCGTATCCGCCAACTGCTGCGAGATAAGGTCACGGCCGATCCGGTTTCCTTCTATACCCAGGTGGAGGATGCTCTTCAGCAGGAAACCACTCCTGGGGGCTCGGTTAATGCAGCGCTTCATGTATGGGGTTACTTTAAAAACCTGGCTACCGAAAAGGAAAGAGCAGCGTTCTTAAGGGATATGGAAGCCTTCAAGCAAGGGAAAAAGCCGTTGTCTGTCCTTAAAAACGCTCTTTGGAAGCTGGCTGTGAAATACCAACAGCCATATATCCTGGATTCCTATTATTTTATTTTGTAGATTGCAAAAATCAAAGCCCTGAATTTTCAGCAATCATACTGAAGATTTCGGGCTTTTTCGCATCATTCCACCAGCATTTCCTTTAGGATGCGTTTAACGGATACAATGGTTTCTGAATCTAGCTGACCGGCTTTTTTAAAAAGGAGGCTCTTATCAACACAGCGAATCTGGTCCAGTACAATCCAGCCGATTCGGCCATCCAACGTGCCAGACACCCGTGAGGGATAGGGCTTGGAAGTGGACGTCATAGGAGCAATTAAAAGTGTTCGGATATGAAGATTCATTTCATCCGGACTGATTACAACACAGGGACGGATTTTTCGGATTTCTGAACCGATGGTGGGCTCCAGGTTGATCCACCATATTTCGTACTGTCGGATTACCATGTCCAGTCCTCAGACTCTTCATCAATAAGGTCATCAAGGTAAAGCGTATCCTCATCCGCTACATGCATGGCAATGAACGCCTCATTCCAGCCTTCTCGTGGAGCGGATATCGGCGTGATGATAAGCTTGCCTTCGGCCACTTCGATATCAACTTCATTCTCAATGCGGCAAGCCTTCAGTAAGGCTACGGGGATACGGATGCCTTTTGAATTTCCTATTCGTATCACCTGAGCATGCATAGGTACCTCCAAAAGTAATTACTTTGTAGCTATATTTTATTACTCCTTTAAGATAGCGTCAATACGGTTCTCAGAATATATTAATTTGCCAAAATTATGGCAGGAATATGCCGGGGATATATAGAATGAATACGTATAATCCAAATGAAAAGCGCTGATGATGCATTCTTATAGGAAGTGAAAATGAGAGGAAGAGTACAATGACAGTTTTACCGTTTGCATGTTTGGGGTTTGGTGCTTTTCTTGGACTTAATAAAATAACAGAGAATATGCTGAAGGCAATTGATGTTATCATCACGATCACCTTAATGGCGTTGATGCTGACGATAGGAATGAACATAGGTGTGAACAGTGCCATCATGCTGAAGCTCCCTGTGATTGGATTCAACTGTCTGGTGATAGCCCTGTCGGCGATACTGTTCAGCATTCTATTTACGTTGTTTGCTGAAAAAACAGTTCTTCCACTGGACGAAATCTATCGCAGTCTTAAATCGGCCCATGTGAACCTCAGCGATGAAGTGGATATTCAACCGGGGAAAGAGGAAAACAAAAGCTCTCCACTGGTTATTATCATGCCCCTCAGCATAATTGCCGGTGTGCTTCTGGGATACCATGCAATACCCCAAGACAAGGTGTTTGTGTTAGGGTACCTTCTCACCGCATCCTTGGTGGTGCTTTATATTGGGGTTGGCATCAGCCTAGGAAGCAACAGAAAGGTGTTCCGTTATATAAGAATCCTTGGTGGGCGCGTTCTATTTCTCTCCCTGGCTATTTTATTCGGCAGCATAGTGGGCGGGTTATTTGCAGGATATATGCTGAACCTGCCGCTTGAGGTGTCGGTTCTTTCATCCGGCGGAATGAGCTACTACAGCTTAACCGGAGCCTATATGACCGAAATGTACGGCATTGAGGTGGGAACCTATGGGTTCGTTGTGAATGTCATGCGGGAGTTTTTCACTGTCCTGCTGCTTCCACTTCTGATTCGCATCAGCAAGGGCAGTCCTATCGCAGGAGGCGCGTCTGGGAATATGGATACCATGCTGATGCCTATCACTAAGTTCGTTGGCCCGGAGCTGGGCTTATTAACGTTGGTTACAGGAACCATACTTACGTTCACGGTTCCTTTCATTCTTCCCTTGTTGTCCTTCATTCTGGGACATTAAAGACGATGGCGCTAAAGTGGGTGCGAGGAGCATTATGAAAAGGACGCGGTCAAAAGGGTTTATAAATATGATGTTAGTCATTCTATTTCTACTGATTACCACGGTATGGACCTGGGCCAACTCGGCACAGCCCCCCTCCATCCTGATCATTGTCCCCAATGCCCCGGCGGATATGATGGTATCTCTTAAGGCTGGCGATGCGGTATCAGAGGGCCGCCGAACCGACAAGGTGCTGGAAACCTATTTCACCTTTTATCGATACGAACTGCGAGAGGCGCCCCAATACACCCTGGTGGTACAAAATGGGGAAAGCCGTTATGAACTGCCGATTGAAGGCCCCCTGGATACATACAACAACATTTTCACCCTGGACGCCCGCACCAAGAGTCTTACGGAAGGGAAGCTGCCCCTGCGGGATATGAGTCTGGCTGCTTTACGGTTGGTGCTTACCCTGGTGCTGGAAGGCGCTGTCTTCTGGATTATGGGGTTCCGCAGCCGCAGATCCTGGATGGCGTTCCTGATTATCAATCTTATTACCCAAGGGGCCTTGAACCTGTGGCTTAGTGACATGCTGCCCCTGCAGTCCTACGCGCTTTTCGTGCTGATCTTTGGGGAATTCTTTGTATTTGCGGCCGAAGGGATTGCTTTTGGCCTAACCCTTAAGGAGCATCGAACCGGCAGAGTGGTGGGGACGGTGATATTGGCCAATATTCTAAGCCTTTTTGCGGGTGGTGTGCTGATTACCTGGCTTCCGCTGTGACAGATGTACATCCATAAAGACGGTCCCATAACCCTAACAAACCCTCAAGGAGTCCAATATGAAGCCTCCGGTACTGAAATCCGAACGTTTGACAATCAAATCCCTTTCTCCCTCCGATGCAGAGGCCTTTTTCATCTACCGATCAGACCCAGAGGTGGCTCGATTCCAGGGATTCTCACCGGAGAAGGAGGAGGAAGCCCGCCGATTCATTGCAGACAACACTGCATGCTTCAATCAGGAAGAGAACTGGTTCCAGATGGGCATTTACCGGGAAGAAGAATTAATTGGGGATATCGGAATTCATTTTATCGGCCCGGAGAACAGCCAGTGCGAAATAGGATACACTCTGGCCGGAAGTGCGCAGGGGAAGGGGTATGCCACGGAGGCGGTAACAGAGGTACTCACCTTCCTCTTCACTCAACTGAATAAACATCGGATCACAGCGGGACTGGACCCGCGAAACACCTCTTCCATTAAGCTTTTGGAGCGGATCGGCTTCCGCTGTGAAGGGCATTTTATAAAAAGCTATCTTAACAAGGGGATTTGGGAGGATGATTTGCTCTACGCGCTTTTAGCCGAAGAATGGAGATCCCTCAGGTGAATGTCTGCATTATTACAAATATATGTCAGGAAACGTAGGTGCCGTTGACAACCTCCGTTTCTGAGCGTATTCTGTATTCATCCGATAGACCCAGCATCAAAGAGCGCGTCGAATCGAGAATGGAGATTTTTATGAGTGTCAGTGTCCTTAAATAAGCCAATTAGATAGCAGCTTCGTCTGATTTCCAAGGCCCGGTCTTCTCGATTAGGGTTGGTTTTCCTGTACGCCGCTGCGGCTTTTTAAGAATACGGTACTCAAGGCTGTTTTCGTCGATGCGTTCACTTACGCTTTCGCCTGGATACCCCGTATAGCGGGGTAGTTCTATTTTTTGGCGTATCGACCACAGGCGCACTGCGCCCACTCTGCCCGAGACACCCGTGTCCGGGAATTTTTATTTTTTTGGAGGGTCATCATGAATCAAAAAACACTGGAATTGTTGGAATATAACATCATAACTGAACAACTGGCCGATTTTGCCCGCACGGAGGCAGGAAAGGAACGGCTTTTGGAGCTTCGTCCCGAAACGAATCCCCTGCGGATTGAAAAGAGACTGGCAGAAACATCTGAAGCCAGGGCTATTGTGGACACCCGATCCGCCATTCCGATCCACAGTCTTGTGGGCGTCGATGCTGCGTTTATATTGCTGGATAAGGGCGGAGTTCTGAGTCCTACGCAGTGCGAAACGGTATCGGGTTTCATTGGAGAATGCCGTAAGTTGAAGACCTTCATGCAGGGAATGGCCGAAATGGCACCAGTGCTCAGTGGTTGGGCCTCCGCCATTGATCCCCTTGCAGCGGTTCAGGAGGAAATTGCGGCAAAAATCGCCTGTGGAGAAATCGACAGCGGCGCTTCTCCGGTACTGCTCCGATTGACAAGGGCCATGCAGAAAACAGACGAGCGCATTAAATCCCGCATTGAGGGCGTGATACGGGACCTGGACCAGAAACACCTTCTTCAGGAAACCCATGTAAGTCAGCGGAACGGGCGGTATGTGGTGGCGGTGAAAAGCGCCCAGTGGCGCAGTGTGCCGGGAGCTGCCAGGGACAGGTCCGCCAGCGGGTCCACCGTATTCATAGAACCGGAAGCGGTTCGCCTTCTGCAGGATGAGCTGGATCAGCAAAAGCTGGCGGCAGAGCTTGAACGGGAACGGATTCTGTCGGAAATAAGCGCCATGCTGGCGGAGCACCGGCAGGCACTGGATATCAACAAAGAATGTGTAATTGCCTACGATGTGATTATTGCCAAGGGAAAGCTCAGTCGGAGCATGAGCGGAATTCCTGCGGCGCTTCGGAAGGACGACCGGGTGGTGATCAAAGGCGGCCGCCATCCCCTGATTGGGGAAAAAGCGGTACCACTGGATTTTCAGCTTCCGGACCATGTTCGGGGACTGATCATCACCGGACCCAACACCGGGGGGAAGACAGTGGTGCTTAAAACCGTGGGGCTTTTTGCAGCCATGACCCAGGCCGGACTTCACATTCCGGCTCAGAAGGGGACCTCCTGCGGGGTATTTGCCGATATCCAGGCAGACATTGGGGACGGTCAAAGCCTTACCCAAAACCTCAGCACCTTTTCCGCCCATATGACCACCATTTCAGAGGTTCTAAAATCGGCGGGACCCAGGGTATTGGTGCTCCTGGATGAGATGGGGTCGGGTACCGATCCGGCGGAGGGAATGGGACTGGCGGCGGCGATTCTTGAGGAGCTTTACGGCAGAGGGGCCATGATTCTGGCAACAACCCACTTTGTTGAGATCAAACGGTTCGGGGACCATCAGCGGGGGTTCATCAACGGGGCCATGGGCTTTGATCTGGCTACCCTGAGCCCCCGATACCAACTGACCATTGGCAGCTGTGGTCAGAGCCACGGGCTTCATATCGCGGAACGTCTGGGATTGCCGGGGACCATCATTGCCAGAGCCAGGGCCATCGTCGGGCAGGAGGTTGAACCGGAACAGATTAAGGAAACGAATGGGGTGCATTTCATTCCGGCAGACAAGGAGCCGCCTCCTGAGAAGGTGGTTAATACATCCAGTGCTGAAGCAACGTCGCTGATGGCATCCAAAAATATCGACAAGGCTTTTGAAGCCCTTGAAGCTGAGGAAGACACACATTTTTCTGTCGGTGATGCGGTCAGCATAGCCTTTCTAAACGATATCGGAATTATTGTTGCCGGAGAGGACCGGAAAGGGGAGTATGTGGTTCAAATCCATGGCAAGCGGGTCACGATCGGCAAGAAGCGACTGAAGCTCTACATTCCCGGAGAGGAGCTCTATCCCGAAGGGTATAACCTGGATATCGTAACGAAGTCAAAAACCCATCGGAAGCTGGAAAACAAGATACGAAAGGGTCATAAGGGGTTCGTGCTGGTTCATAAGGAGTAGCGAATGAATAAGATGCCAACTGGGAAATACATCCGTTATGTGCATCTTAAGGTTATAATGAAATGGAACGGTGATTGATTGGGATAACCGACTATTCAGCCGCGGATCTGCACGGATTCATACAGAGGAAGGATCAGGATATAAAATGGAGAATTTAATGGACACACAAATGGATCTAACAAAAAAGAATTGGAAAAAGAACACCACCCTATTTCTGACCAGCCAGACCATCTCACTTTTGGGGTCGTCTCTGGTCCAATATGCCATCAGCTGGTATGTTACTCTGGAAACGAAATCAGGGTTTATGATGACCCTTTCAATCCTCTTCGGCTTCCTGCCCACACTGCTGCTTTCGCCCTTTGCGGGAGTCTGGGCAGACCGATACGACCGCAAGAAGCTCATACTTCTTGCGGATGGAGCCATTGCCCTTACAACGCTGATCCTGGCTGTTCTATACATGGCGGGTCACGGGGCCATCTGGCTTCTGTTCATGGCCTCCGCAATCCGCGCCCTGGGAACAGCGGTACAAATGCCGGCGGTCGGGGCCTTTCTGCCCCAGATCGTGCCGGAGGATAAACTGATGCGGGTAAACGGCATTAACGGAAGTATACAGTCCGCCACCATGCTGCTTTCACCTATGATCAGCGGTGCGTTGATGGCCTTTGCCTCCATTCAGAATATTTTTCTCATTGATGTGGTGACAGCAGCCATCGGAATGTCCATACTGGGCTTTGCCCTGCGGGTTCCTAAAAGAGAGCCGGCACCGTCAGTGCCTGGTGAAGACTATTTCAAGGATTTGAAGGCCGGCTTCGCCTATATTCGCACCCACCACTTTCTGAAGGTGTTTTTCTGGTACTTTGCGCTGCTGCTTTTCCTGGTGGCACCAGCAGCCTTTCTGACACCGCTGCAGGTGACGCGGTCCTTCGGTGAGGATGTCTGGCGACTGACGGCCATAGAGGTGTGTTTTTCTGTAGGAATGCTGGGAGGCGGAGCCCTGCTGAGTATGTGGGGCGGCTTTAAGAACAGGGCAAAAACCATTGTTCTAGGCACCTTCCTGATTGGCGCTACAACCTTGGGCCTGGGGGTTGCACCATGGTTCTCAGTCTATCTGCTCCTGATGGCAATTTGTGGGATAGGGCTTGCTCTTTTCAACATCCCATCCAATGTGATGATTCAGGAAACGGTGGAAGATGCGTACATGGGAAGGGTGTTTGGCGTTATGACCATGATCTCCAGCTCGGCGATGCCATTGGGAATGCTGTTTTTCGGTCCTGTAGCGGACTGGATTTCCATTGAGGTCCTCTTGACGGTGACGGGGATTTTGATTATGGTGCAGTGTATTGGCATGTTCAGGTCGGAGCTGATCAAAGGTGAAACCGAATAATTGGATAAGTGGTAAATTTTAAGTGCATTTCTTCTGGGAATTAAGAAACAAGCAAGCACATGAAAGGTCGTCGCGGAACCGGAATAATTTTCGTATCCAGACGGCTTTTTTTTTGGATACAGATTATGTTTCATTTCGGGAACCTAGATCTCACATCGGTAATCCGGTTTACAGAAAAAACTGCCGTTTTGAGCGAAAGTGTAAAGGGGTATATTACTCATGTAATCGTATTAAAATATAATTATTTTAGATCACAACGAAACAAGGGTGTAAGCAATTAATCATCTCTTCTATCATCGGGGGGGGGGCGGCTTAAGTTGCATATCAACAGAATGATTGTCATCGGACAAACATAGGTATCAGAAATAGGATAGCAGGTGATAAAATGGGGAAACCACCAACAGAACAGGTTGTCAACGCAAAAGGAAGTTGGAAGAAAAACACCATCCTGTTTTTGGCAAGCCAGATCATTACTCTTTTCGGATCTTCCCTGGTGCAGTATGCCATCAGCTGGTACGTGACACTGGAAACCAAGTCGGGATTCATATTGACACTTTCCATCCTGTTTGGCTATCTGCCAACGCTGGCATTCTGTCCCTTTGCTGCGGTTTGGGTTGACCGATACGATCGGAAAAAGCTCATTCTGCTGGCAGATGGGGTGATTGCGCTTACAACCCTGATCTCGGCAGTTTTATTCATGACAGGTCATGGTGCGATTTGGATTTTGTTTGTTGCCTTGGCTATTCGCGCTTTGGGAACATCTGTGCAAGCACCGGCAGCCAGAGCGATGATTCCTCAGATTGTACCAGAGGATCAGCTGATGCGGGTGAACGGCATCAACGGAAGCATTCAGTCGGCCACCACACTGCTTTCCCCCATGGTCAGCGGAGCCTTGATGGCCTTTTCCTCCATCGAGAACATCTTCCTTATTGATGTGGCAACAGCGGCCATTGGAATGACGATACTGGCATTTGCACTGCAGGTTCCCCAAAGAGTGCCGGCACCGGCTCCGCCGAATGGCGACTATTTTAAGGATCTAAAAGACGGATTTTCCTATATTCGATCGCGCTATTATTTGAAGTTGTTTTTCCTGTATTATGCCCTCATGCTCTTTTTAGTTGCCCCGGTGGCGTTCCTCACGCCGTTACAAGTGACGCGAACCTTCGGAGGTGACGTATGGCGCCTAACGGCTATCGAGGTGTGTTTCTCGGTGGGAATGCTGGGAGGAGGCGCTCTTATGAGTATGTGGGGCGGATTTAAGAAGAGAGCTCAAACCATTGTTTTTGGAACCTTCGTGATTGGAGCGTCGACGCTGGGACTGGGATTGGTGCCATGGTTCTCGGTGTATTTAATTCTAATGGGCATTTGTGGAATAGGACTTGCTTTTTTCAATATTCCTTCCAACGTAATGATTCAGGAAAAAGTGGAAGATGCATACCTGGGAAGGGTGTTCGGTGTAATGACCATGGTATCCAGCGCCGCGATGCCTATGGGAATGCTGTTTTTCGGGCCCTTGGCAGACGGGGTTTCCATCGAAATTCTTCTGATTGTGACCGGAGCTCTGATTATGGTACAGTGCGTCGGCGTCATTTATACCAAATTAATTTATAGAGAGGCATAGCAAAGGAGCCCCGTGGGAACAGGAGAAGAATACCTGATGCCACGGAGCTCGTTTGCGGTTAGCCTATAGGGTGATTTTTACAATGGTGCCGTCTGCGGCTTCAATATCCACCAATACAAGCCCCCGGTAATCCGTGATGTTGGTCAGGGCATACCGCAGCTTGCCGTAATCAAAGGCGTCTGCCACATCATAGAAGGTGTGCCAACGGCGGATTTCCTCAACCAGCTGTTCTCGAATCACTGGTTCGGATTCCGGACAATCGGCAGCTTTTTCGATAAGGTGTTTGATATTGCCGTTGATGATGTTCAGCACGATGGAACGGCGCAGGAACATATTGATGAAAATCTTGTACGGAACAGGAAGCCAGAATCGGAAGCCGCTCTTGGGATCGTGAATCCGGATTCTAGGCATGGCCGTTTACAATGTCGACGATGACGATATCGCCGTTGGCGCTTTCCACATCCACAATACGGCCATTCAGATCCTGATCAATGGCAATGGTGATGGCTTCCATAAGCTGTTCCATGTTAACCCCTTCCATGTGTTCTTCCTTAAGCATGGGCATTTTTCCGGTAGCCTTCAGGATACCCTTCACAAAATTCAAGGGAAGATTAACCTTCACCTTGTCGCCGTTTTCTGAAAGCACCCGCACCTGCAGCATCTTTTGCCCCGGAATCTGAGCGGCGGCCATATCTTCTTCCAGCATAGCCCGTTTCTCAGAATTTTGCTGAGAAGGACCGACGGTGTCGTTACCTGAAGTGCTTTTCTGTTGCAGTGCGCTGATCAGAGCCGCGGCCTGCTCGGCATTGACTTTGCCTTCCTCCAGCAGTTTCGTTATTCGCAGTACTTCTTCGTTCATCTCTATTCTCCTTTTTTGATGTTTTCCAGTGCTTCAACCGCGTCTTCCGCTGTTATTAAACCCTCCTCCAAACGCTGGAGGATCTCTTCCTGCAGGCTGGAGGCCTTTTCAGACAGGGCGGCGGTCGCCTTTTGGGGCCTCCCGTCAGAAAGGGCCTCGATGACTTGGTCCAGCTTTGCCCGAACGGTGGGGTATGAAATGCCCAGCTCCCTTTCAACATCCTTGATATTGCCCCGGCAGCGAAGGAACACCTCGGCAAACTCCATATGCTCTTTGGTGAGCTTCATCAGGGGGGGAAAATCAAAGCTGTTTTCAATCACGGTACCGCAGGAATCGCACTTAAGCTTCACCGCTTTCAAATTGCCCTCGCAAACCGGGCATTGGGTCAGTATTTTTATCATCGCTGCACCTCCTATAAACATAATAAATCTTTACATTAATAATATCAATATATAAATCAATATAATTAATATAAAGATTTTATTAAGATGGATCATGGCGATAACGCCATGCCTCCGTTCAGGATGTTTTTCAATCATGGGGGATATGGTAGGTATAATGGGGTATAAATAAGCATGATCAGAGCGAAACCAGGGCTAAAGGAGGAATGAGGATGAAAACCATCAGTCCAATGTGAGTGATTTCTCCGGCAGTGTTCGCTGCCTGGTGTATTTTAATAAGCATGAGCCTGCTGCCCCTTCCCCTGAACGGGATTATGAACGGGATGATTCTGTATGGGCTTATGTCGAACTTTGCCCTAAAAGCCGCCAAACCGCAGCTGGGTGACCGGATTACAACGCCCCTGCCTGCCATGGCAACGGGGCTGGGCATCATTCTGCTGGTGTCGGGCTTGATCATGATGGGGGTCATGGGGAAGGTGCCTGCACATCTTTCATGGATGACCAGTGCCGGCGCCACCCTGATTGTCTATACCCAGGGAAGACCCTATTATGAGAAGCTTAAGAGGCGCTAAGGGATTCGGCCAGGCTCTGAGGCAAAAGCCGTGAAAAGCGGGGGAGGGGAGCACTATGAAAGGTATGAAACCGGAGCTGATTGCCCCCTGTGGCATGAACTGCAGGCTGTGCATGGCTTACCAACGGGTGAAAAAGCCCTGTGACGGGTGCCGCGGAAGCGATGTATTGAAGCCGTCATACTGTCTGAACTGCGTTATGAGAAACTGTCCAGAGATTAAGAACAGCAAAACCGGCCTATGCCACGAATGCAGCCAGTTCCCCTGCAAACGGTTAAAACAGCTGGACAAGCGCTACCGAACCAAATATGGGATGAGCATGATTGAAAATCTTCAGTTCATAAAAGCAGAGGGGATGGATGCATTCCTGCTGAAACAGGAAAAACAGTGGACCTGCAAGGCCTGCGGAGCGATTCTGTCCGTACACAGGGATTTTTGTCTATGCTGTAAGGCGTTGCACCGATAATCTTATGCATGGGAAAGGCCGGAGAAATCCGGCCTTTTTTAGCGGCAGGATTAATCAATCCGGCATAGAGAAAATAAGCGCAGTGGTATAGAATCAAGGTATGAGACATTTGAAGGAGGCACCACA
Organism: uncultured Peptostreptococcaceae bacterium; assembly: GCA_964649745.1. Taxonomy (GTDB): domain Bacteria; phylum Bacillota; class Clostridia; order Peptostreptococcales; family Acidaminobacteraceae; genus CAZEHS01. The sequence continues at coordinate 16,231 of CAZYQI010000035.1, forward strand.
TGGAGTTGTTTGACGAAGTTACCATGATGCGGCGGATAGAAGCACTGTCCAGGGAGTATACGGCAATACCCAGCCATACCAACACCACCATGGAGAAAGATGTGGAGGCGTTCTTTAAAAACTGGTTTGAATCCGTACCCTATTTTCGGGAGCACAAAGAAAATAGAGGCTTCCACCAGGTACCGGGGGATTACCTGGATCGTTCCGTGCCGTGGGCCTTGGTAAAGGGTACCGGTTCAAAAACTGTGGTGCTGATCCATCACAGCGATACGGCGGATATTCTGGATTTCGGCCCCTTTTCAACGATGGCTTATGACATGGACGCTGCTACGGAAGGAATCAAAAGGGCAATCCTGCAGGGGAACCTGGAGGTTACCGAGGACAGAAGGCGGGACGCCCTTAGCGGGGAGTGGATTTTTGGAAGAGGCCTGTGCGACATGAAGGGGGGAGGAGCCGTTGAAATGGCTCTTATGGAGCACTATGCTGCCCAACCGGATTTTGAAGGAAATCTGCTCCTGATTGGGGTTCCGGATGAAGAAAACCTCTCTGCGGGGATGCGGGGAGCCATTCCGCTTCTTAGAGAACTGAAGGTGCGGTTTGCACTGGAATATGTCCTTTTAATCAACACAGAGCCCCATGATCGGGAAAATCCAGAAAAGGCCACGCTTTATCAGGGGTCCGTGGGGAAAATCATGCCCGTGGTGTATTGCAAGGGCAAGGCGGCCCATGTGAGCCAGGTGTTCAACGGGCTAAACCCCAATCTGCTGATGGCTGAAATTGTAAGAAGAACAGAAATGAATCCGGCCTACATGGAAAGCCGGGGTCAGGAATCCACCCTGCCCCCGGTGTGGCTGTACCTGAAGGATAGGAAGCAGGGCTACGATGTTTCCCTGCCCCTGGCAACCGCAGGCTATTTGAGTATCCTTTCCTTTGAAAGATCCCCCATGGATTATATGGACATGTTGAAAACGGAGTGCCATGAAGCCTTCAAGTCGGTTATCGAAGCCATGAACCGCTGCTATGAGGGGTACGTAAAGAATTCCGGCGCCTCCTGCGAACCCTTGCCCCTGGAGCCCAAGGTTTTCCTGTTCAATGAGTTGATGAGCTTGGCCCAGGAGCGAAATGAGAAGCTGTTTGAGGATAGATACCGGCAGAAGCAGCGTGCACTGAAGACGCAGTTTTCGGAGGGCGGCATCGATATGGCGGAAGCCAGCATCCAGCTGATTGAGCTGGCCCTTGAGCATGCCGGGATAACGGAGCCCACTGTGGTCATCGCCCTTTCCCCTCCATATTACCCCAGCGTGAACAACGACCTCCGGGGGGCGGGGCTGATCGGAGTCCTTGAAGATTTCGGAAGAGAGCAGTGGAACCAGGGATATTCGGTAAAGGATTATTTCTTCGGCATCAGTGATATCAGCTACGCCCTTTATAATTTTGACAGCGAAACCATGACCCGAACCCGGGACAACATGCCCCTATGGGGGGATATGTACAGCATTCCCCTGGACGCCATCCGGGAGCTGTCCATTCCGGCCATCAATATCGGGCCCTGGGGAAAGGACTTTCACAAGATTACAGAGCGGGTGTACCGTGAGGATCTTTACTACCGAACCCCTGCCCTGGTGGACTGTGCCATCCGGTGGGCCGTGAAGGGGAAATGACACAAACAACGGCGCCGCCGATACGGGGCCCCTTATACCTAGGAACCCGGCAGATCAGGTTTGTGTTATAGTGGAATTAATGACTAAATATTCTGGTTGTACAGGAAGGAAAAGGGCTGGGGATCACGAACTATCTGTAGCAGATGATACGAAGCAGCACGCCGCCGAAAGGGTCAGGGAGGATGAAATGAAATATACGGAGTATGGCAAAACGGGCAAATTGGTTTCAATCGTAGGTTTTGGAGGGTTGCGGTTCGATCTTTCCAAAAGCAATGAAGAGAACGCGGAATTGCTGCTATATGCTTACGACAAAGGAATTAATTATTTTGATACAGCCCCCCTGTACTGTGATGACCGGAGTGAGGATATCTTTGGTGTGGCATTTCGGAAGCTTCAACAGCAGGGAAAGAGGGATTTCTACGTATCAACCAAAGGGAAGCCCACGGTATTCGATACGGCAGAAAAGGCTATAAAGGCAGTGAAGAATTCCCTTGAAAGGATGGGAGTGCCTAAAATTCACTTTTATCACGTATGGTGCCTTCGCAAGATGGAACATTACACCCTTGCCATGGAACCCGGTGGACAGTATGAAGGCCTTTTGAAATGCAAGGAAGAGGGCTTGATCGACCACATCGTTTTTTCATCTCATCAAACGGGGGATGAAGTAATTCAAATTTTCGACGAAAACACATTTGAAGGGGTCACCATGGGAATTAACCTGCTGAACCACGCCTACAGGTGGAACAGCGTGGAACAGGCAGGCCGAATGAACTATGGGATCGTGGCTATGAATCCACTCAGTGGAGGTTCTATACCGGCTCACGAGAAGGAGCTGGCTTTTCTAACGGATGGGTCGGAAACCGCAACCGAACTGGCACTCCGATTCAACATCAAGCACCCGGGGATTACCGTTTCCCTCATCGGTTTCGGGAGCTTTTCGGACATCGATACCGCCTGCCGAATTGCAGACAGTGACAGGGGATTTTCAGAGGAAGAACGGATAGCGATACGCGGAAAATTCGGCAGCAATATGAATGCCATATGCACCGGTTGCGGATACTGCAAAGCGTGCCCTGTTGGAATAAATATTCCAGGCTATATGCTGTTTTACAATGAAAAGCAGATGTTCGGCAAATCCGATGAGGATATGATCAAGGAAGTGTACGGGCTGGAATATTGGAACTATGCGGCGGGGAGCGCAGCCACAGCATCCGGTTGCATAGGGTGTCGCCAATGTGAAGAAGAGTGCACCCAGCACCTTCCCATTATTGAGCGGCTTCAGGCCATAGCGGCCTGGGAAGAAAAAGGAGAGAATACCGTTACCGTATGATTCCAATTGAGCTGTCCGATCGGTGGGAATATTTTGGTCCATCGATTGGGCGGCTTTTCTGCTGTAAGGGCCTGAATATAAGGGGTATATCCGATTGATGATTGGACGTGTCCGCCGGTGGTATAAAAGGAAGAGAAGGTTATTGCCGCAGCCACAGGGAGGAGGGGACTTATGAAACGCAATATCAGCATACGTATGCGCTACAGGACCCTCATGATTTTTGCAGTTACCATAACGATCCTCATTACCGTAGCTCTAATGGGTAGAGAAATGTGGCGAATTGTGGATGATGTGGCACGGGATTACGCGCGTCTTTACAACAATGAAATTGCCAATGAGATGGAGGCCCATCTGCTTCGGGAAATAGCATTGTCCGCAAAGGCTGCAGATACCGATATCGTGAAGGCCTGGATGAAGAAACCTCAAAATGAAGCGCTGAAAAAACAGGCTTACGGCGAATTAATGCACTATAACAATGCCCTGGCAGATGAGAACATCTTCATCGTTCTGGAGAACACCCATCAAATCTACTTTATTAACAGGGACACCAGTTATGAAACATTTGTTCCTTCAGGAACCCTGAGTCCGGGGATCAGTGAAGATGTCTGGTATTTCAAAACCATTGAGTATGACAAGCCGTTCCTGCTAAATATCGATATCGACCGTTTTTTGAACACCATGCGGGTATGGGTGAACGTGAAGGTTCAGGAGGAGGGGGAAACATTGGGGGTCATGGGTACCGGCCTCTACCTGAAGCCTTTCAAAAACCAGATTTTTGAGAACCGTGATGGGGGGGATGCCGAAACTATCGTGATAAATGGCTTCGGTTCCGTTCAAATGGATACCAATCTGGATGGCATCAGCCCGAACAGCATCATAGCCGAGAAGGACATCAGCAAAACGATTTTCAGATATTGCAGTGAAGCAGGGTTTACAGGCAAGGTGAAGGATTACCTCAAAAAACCGATGGGTACAACAATCCTGAAACTGGATCATAAGAAATATCGGTATGCAGCGCTTACCCCTATCCATGGGACAGAGTGGCACGCTGTAACCTTCTTCAGTACCCAGGCATTATACGACTTCCGAAACCTGATACCTGTTGCAGCCGTGATGCTGGTTACGTTGATAACCATGGCCCTGCTGGTCAGTGCAGTGGTTCGGCGGACCTTCGTCCGACCCTTTGAAATGCTTACAGAGAGCATTCGACTGAAAGAGGGAACTCAGGATGTGGAGCTGTATGGCCTTGACAGAGAGGATGAATTTGGTATTATGGCTAATTCCATACAAGCTCTTGCGGAACGACTTGTCAGGATGGTTCCGGTGGGTGTGTTCCGTATGAGTGATTGGGGAAACGTACATTATGGAAATTCTTATTTCCTGAAGCAGTTCGCCTGCGTCAGGATAGAAGATTTCAGAAAAATGGCCATGGACAGTTCCAGCGGGCCATTCCGTTATAAGCGGGACCGGAATCGTTTCATGCAGAGTGTCCACACAGGCAGTGAATCCATTACCTATGAAGCGGAATTCACAGACACCCTGCAACAAAACTTCTGGGCGGAGGTACGCTGCAACAGGGTTCAGCAGGAGGACGACAGCTATGAATACCAATGCATTCTTATCAACGTTCAGGACATTAAGGAACACGAAAAGGCGCTGATCAGCATGGCCATGACAGATCGCCTCACAGGGGTATACAACAGACACCACTTGGATCAGGCAGTTCTGGAAGAAATAAACCGCAGCGAACGCTACGGAGGACCGGTGTCCCTAATCATAGCTGATTTGGATCATTTCAAGAGAGTCAACGATACCTACGGTCATGACATCGGTGATGATGTATTGGTGGATATGGCACATCAGCTGCAGGGATCAATCCGTCAAAGTGACACCCTTGCCCGTTGGGGAGGCGAGGAATTCGTCATCCTACTGCCAGGATCCATGTTATCCGGGGCTCATGTGTTGGCTGAACACTTGAGAGAAATTCTGGAAAGCTATGTGCATCCCAGAGCAGGGAGAGTAACCGCAAGCTTTGGTGTTGCAGAACGGCAGTCAGGAGAGAGCTACGATAGCTGGTTCAAACGAGCGGACAAAGCGCTTTATAAAGCAAAGAGCCAAGGACGGAACCGTGTGGAGGTGAACGCGGAAGGGCATACCCAAACACACGGATTAGTACAATTAACATGGCAGGATACCTTTGTATCAGGGAATCCGGTTGTTGACGAACAGCATCGGCAGCTTTTTAGTATGGGAAACGAGTTGGTGGAGAAGGCCATGCAGCGTGCAGACCATATGGTGTCCATTGAGGAGTTTAATTGGATCGCATCTCATCTGACCACTCATTTTGAAGAAGAGATGATGATCATGGAACAAAGCGGTTTTCCACAAGAAGACATAATACGCCATGAATCCGAGCACCGGCGTTTGCTGGAACGGGTGGCAACTCTGAAAACGCTTCTGATTAACGGCAAGGCCGGTGTTATGGATGTGGTGAGCCTGCTGGTTCAGGAGGTTATATTGGGACATATGGTGGTGGAGGATGTCAAGTTCTTCCCCTATGTTTCAAAGGAATGATAAAGAAAGGGCGTGCAGGTGACCAAATGTCATCTACACGCCCTTGGTATAGGGTGCTCTATCCCAGAAGACCCAAATGCTCCAATAGGATTTTCAGGCCAATTAGGATCAGAATGATCCCGCCAGCGGCTTCTGCACGGGATTTGAATTTCGTTCCGAAGACATTACCGATCCGTACGCCGATAAAGGAAAGGAAGAAGGTTGTGACTCCGATCATTGTGGCTGCAGGGTAAATGTCCACATCGAGAAAGGCAAAGGAAACGCCCACGGCCAAGGCATCAATGCTGGTGGCCACCGCCATTACGGTGAGGTTTTTAAGACAGAAGGTGTCATCCGGCAAGGGGCACATTTCACGGGATTCCTTCAGCATCTTGGCCCCGATAACGGCCAGCAGGATGAATGCAATCCAGTGGTCGAAGGATGAGATGTAGCTGCTGAACTGCACACCGATGAAAAATCCGAGGATCGGCATCAATCCCTGGAAGCCTCCGAAAAACAGACCCGTTATCGCTGCCCTGGTGTTGCTCTTTTTCTTCATTGCCAATCCCTTGCAGATTGCAACGGCAAAGGCATCCATCGACAAACCCACTGCGATGGCCATCAATTCCCAAAATGCCATGATTCTTCTCCCTTCTAAATACAAAATAATAAGACCCACAGGCAGCATCAATAAGCCACCCACGAGTCTTGTTCATTAAGGCAAACCAGGCCTGAAAGGCCAGCATGTTGATTTGCCACACGGCCAAGGCCGTGCAAACTACTCCCCCATAGAATATCCATCACTAGGGTAACATGATTATTGTCTGGATGCAAGGTTTGAGGATGAATTTTGGAGAGGCAGGGAAAGGGGTATAATGGAAAGGAATCAGCTTATTGAAAGGGCGGAACCCATGAAATCAGGCGACGGAAAAGTTGAAAAAACGGTTCTCGGTTTGGATCGGAATATCTTCTTCATTGGATTGACCAGTTTTTTCACCGATACGACCACAAAAATGATTTATGCCGTCATGCCTATGTTTCTCCTATCCCTTGGAGCCACAAAGACAGAACTGTCTCTTATAGAAGGAATTGCGGAAAGCACGGCCTCCCTTATAAAGGCACTTTCCGGTTGGTGGAGCGACAAAATTCGCAAAAACAAGCCGTTCATGGTGGTGGGGTACGCCTTCACGGCGTTGCTATGTCCCCTGTTTGCCTTTGCGGTCACTCCGAGTCAGGTGCTTGCTATCCGCTTTATGGAAAGAATCGGAAAGGGCATTCGCACTGCCCCACGGGACAGCCTTATTGCCGGGGCATCAGAGGATGGGGCCCGGGGACGCAGCTTCGGCTTTCACAAGGCAATGGACAACAGCGGAGCGATTATCGGCCCTCTGCTGGCGGCAGGGATTCTGTTCCTGTTCCCTGAGGATTACCGGATGGTGTTCATCTTCGCGGGTATTCCGGGGCTTCTTGGCATGGTGACGGTCATCCGCTTTGTTAAGGAAGCCAGGGCAGTAAAGCACGCACATCTGGGATCCGTTGCCTTCAGGGATTTTCAGCCCAGGTACTGGCTGTTCCTTGGAATTGTGTTCTTCTTCACCCTGGGAAATTCCACCGACGCACTGCTGCTTGTAAAGGCGGGAGACATCGGGTTTGAGGCGGCGTTTATCCCGATCCTTTATCTTATCTTCAACGCTGTATCGGTGATTTTTGCAGTCCCGGCCGGGATGCTGTCGGACAGAATAGGCAGAGAGCGGCTGATCATATTCGGATACCTGCTGTATGCCCTTGTCTATTTCGGCTTTGGCCACACCGGCAGCAAGGTGGTTCTCATCACGTTGTTCGCCCTTTACGGTCTTTACAGTGCGGCGACCGACGGTATTCAAAAGGCTTTGGTTGCAGACCTGATCCCCGGAGACAAACGTGGGACCGGCCTTGGAATCTACAATTCACTGGTGGGGGCAACCCTTCTGCCTGCCAGCATAATAGCGGGACTGCTGTATGATCATGTGAACAATAGAGCCCCCTTTTATTTCGGCGCGGCCATGGCGCTGACTGCCGCCCTGATGATGGTGTTTTTTTACCATAGAAGGACAAGACCGATAAATGAGAATTAAACCATTAACAAACGATTTAGAAATTTAGAATATACTAATATAATGAGAACGGGCATACCTATACGTTCTCACTAAGTGAAAAAGCTTCTCCAACTGAAAATGATCGGTTGGAGAAGCTTTTTTCATTGCATCAGTGTTCCCTGAACAACCAGGGCGGTTACAGAAAGAACTGCCCAGCAGATGAAACCAAGGAGGATTGGCCTGGTGCCGCTGCGGATCAGCTTTATCAGGTGGGTGTTCAGTCCGATAGAGGCCATCGCCATGACAATGAGGAATTTACCGGCCTGGGCCAATGTGCTGCTAAATTCTGTGGGCAGCGGCAGATAGGTGTTCACGATTGAAGCAGCCAGGAAGCCAAGTACAAACCAGGGGAAAACTTTTTTAAAATCATAAGCTGCTCCGGAGCCTCTTGCTTGTTTTGAAATCATGAAGGCCAGAGCCAGGGTTATGGGAACAATCATCAGGGTACGCGTAAGCTTCACAATAACCGCCAGGTTGCCGGCCTTATCGCTGAAGGCGTATCCTGCAGCCACAACAGAGGAGGTGTCGTTGACAGCGGTGCCGGTCCAAAGTCCGAAGCTTTGGTCCGTCATGCCCATCAGGTGTCCCAGTGGCGGGAACAGAAAAGCGGCAATGACATTGAAAAGAAAGATAGTGGAGATGGCATGGGCCACCTCTTCATCGTCTGCGCCGATCACCGGCGCGGTGGCGGCGATGGCGGAACCTCCGCAAATGGCAGTTCCAACACCAATCAGAGTTCGGGTGTTCCCTTCAACCTTCAGCATGTGCCCTGCGGCCCAGGCCGTGAGAAAGGTTGCCGTAAGGGTGAACACCATCAGAAGGAGGGTATGATTCCCCACCTCCAGAACCCGGAAAAGATTCATTTCGAAGCCCAGGAGTATGATGGCTGCCTGCAGCAGCTTTTTTGATGTGAACTGTATCCCCGGATTGAAGCGGATTGGCCGTTTCCAAAACGCCAAAAGCATTCCGAACAGGATTCCAGCTACCGGAGCTCCCATGACGGGAACCGCTTTTCCAAATTGCCAGGCAGGCATTGCAATAAGAGCAGCCAGCAGGATACCAGGCAGGATTTTTCTAATAGTTGACATAAGCATTTCCCCTTTCCAATAAGAAATAATACACCTAACCGGCGAAAAAGGAAAGTGCGACTGAGCACCCGTATCGCAGCATTCATCGAAATTTTGTAATTAATCAGAGGACTGCATTCACAGCAGTCCTTATTTTTATGGCGTACTGGAGATGCTGGCGTGTAAAGGCGATGGTTTTCTGTTCACGGGTCAGGGTATAACCCGTTGTAGAATGCAATTTGATCAAAAGGAGGAGCGTGGTTATGCGACATCATCCCGTCATCAAGAAAATCAGCCGCGTTTTCTTTCTTCTCATGGGTTCAATGCTTACAGCCGTGGGGCTGGAGGTTTTCCTTATTCCCAACAATATCATCGACGGTGGCATTGTTGGAATATCAATTATTGCCAGTTATCTGACCAAATGGCCCCTGGGGTTGTTCATTTTCGTGCTTAACGTTCCGTTTCTGATCCTGGGTTACAAGCAAATTGGGAAAACCTTTGTTCTTACCTCTCTTTTTTCAATCTCCTGTCTGTCGATATTCGTCAATTTTCTGCACCCCGTAGCAAGCCTTACCCAGGATGTGTTACTCGCAACGGTTTTCGGAGGAATTGTCCTTGGCTTTGGTGTTGGGCTGATCATTCGATATGGTGGTTCCCTGGATGGCACAGAGATGGTGGCCATTATGTTTAACAAGCAGACGGTTTTCTCAGTGGGTGAAACGGTGATGCTGTTCAATGTATTCATCATCAGCAGTGCTGGTCTCGTTTTCGGCTGGGATCGGGCCATGTATTCTCTGCTGGCGTACTTTATCGCCTACAAAACTATCGACATCACGATTGAGGGGTTGGAAGAAGCCAAGGCAGCCATGATCATCTCGGACAACTTTCATGACATTGCAGAGGCCATTCGGGACCGCTTGGGCAGGAAAGTGACCTATCTGTTCGGCTCCGGCATCGAGGGCGCCATTGAACGTACTATGACCATTTATGTCGTCATAACCCGGCTGGAGGTGGCGAAGCTGCGGAGTATTGTGCTTGAAAAGGATCCGGAAGCGTTTGTGGCCATCCATGATGTAAACGAGGTTATGGGAGGGAAACATCGTAAAAAGGCGATCCACTGATTTTGAATTAAATTGATTCTGCTTGTGCCTCGGAAATACCCTGTGGTACAGTTGGACCATGGGGTGATATGAAATGAGTAAATTAACCAAGCGTCTGTGTCGACTTCTGCTGGGATTGTTTTTGTATGCCCTGGGTATCGTAATGACCATGAAGGCCAATATCGGCTACGCTCCTTGGGAGGTTTTTCACGCAGGAGTTGGGAAAACCATTGGTATGACCATTGGAAATGTGTCGATTTTGACGGGGCTCCTGATTGTGTTGATCGTTTACTTTATGGGGGAGAAGCTGGGCCTCGGTACCTTGCTGAATATGGTGCTGATTGGGGTTTTTATGGATATCCTGCTGGGTACGGGCATCGTACCGGTCATGAAGGGCTGGTTTTGGGGATTTGTCATGCTGTTGTCGGGGCTGTTCGTCATCGCCTCGGCATCCTACTTCTATATCGGATCAGGCTTCGGTGCCGGGCCCCGGGACAGCTTGATGGTGGTACTTACCCGAAAAACCGGCCTAGCGGTGGGGATTTGCCGCGGAGCCATTGAAGTGGCCGCTGTTCTGACAGGATGGTTTCTGGGAGGCATGGTGGGGGCCGGAACGGTGATTTCCGCCATCGCCATCGGAGCCTGTGTACAGGTTACTTTTCGGCTGCTTAAGTTCGATCCCACAAAGATAAAGCACGAAACCCTGGATCAAACAGTCAAACAGCTTGCCGGGATTTTCGGTTCATAGAAAAATCAATGGACTCCATCGTTGATGGGGTCCTTAGTATCACGGAGGCAATGAGAATGCAGATTAGAACGGAAGCCCTGGTTTTTAAGGAACTGATTCGGTATCCGAACCTCACCTTTGAAAGCGGCGCTGTACATTTTATTGTCGGCGAGAGCGGCAGCGGAAAGAGCACATTGCTAAAGCTTTTGAATAACACCGTTAGCCCGGACAGTGGGCGGATTTTTCTTGATGGCAGGCCGATTGAAGAGTGGGACCCCATCCTTCTCAGACAAAAGGTGTCCTTGGTAGCCCAAGAGGCCTGGGTATTTCCGGGAACCATCCTGGAGAATTTTCAGCAATTTCATAGCCTGAGAGGTATTGAAACCCCATTGGAGGCTGAGGTGGAGGAAATCTGCCGTCTGTGCCGGCTGGAATTCCCACTGGATCATGAGGTTTCCAATCTGTCCGGTGGAGAGCGTCACCGACTTTTCATCGCACTTTTTTTGATTCTGAAACCGGATGTACTCATGCTTGACGAGCCCACGGCGGCCTTGGATGAGAAAAACAGCTGGCAGGTTATCGGAAATGTGATTGCCTTTTGTAAGACTCAGGGGATAACGCTGGTTGTTGTGAGCCATGACCGCGCCGTCGCCCGGCAATTCAGTGAGAAGACCGTAGAACTCCTAAAGGGAGGTGCGTGATATGGCGGGTGCCGTACCGATCAGTCTGTGGCAGTTCAGCATGGTATATCTTCTGCTGATTATCGTATTGGGGATCATGAAGCGTTCAAAAATCGATAAGACAAGGCTTCTGTTGACTGCCAGTGTCAAGATGACGGTGCAGCTTATCTTGGCCGGGCTGTTGCTTCAGTACATCTTTTCCAATCCTCACCCGGTGTTCACGGTTTTATTCATTACGGTGATGATCGGCTTTTCCATCAACCGGGTGTATGAAACCCGCAAGGAGCTCAATTCCCGATTCAAAATAGCCGTGGCAATTTCCCTCTCCCTATCCGGTCTTTCGGTGCTTGTATTTTTCGTGGCCGGCGTACTGGGGCAAAGCCTGTTTAACCCGCAATATGCCATTCCCCTGGCAGGTATGATCGTAGGGAATGCCATGACCGGTGTTACCCTAGGGATACGAGCCTTTTTTGATTCGGTTAACAGTGACAGGCGAAAGATCGACTCCCTGGTGAATCTTGGAATAGATTTCAAGACCATTCTGCGCCCCTATGTCAATCACGCCCTTGAGTCGGCACTGATGCCAACCCTGAACTCAATGCTTGGCATGGGAATCATATTCCTGCCGGGGATGATGACCGGGCAAATGCTGTCAGGCACCCTTCCGTTGACAGCAATCATGTACCAGATTGCCATTATGATTGCCATCTGTACATCGGTTTGTCTGTCTGTATTCTGTACCCTGAATATGGGCTACCGCAGTCTGTATAATGAAAGGCAGCAATATATGGGATAGTGAAAAGAAACCTTGTAATTACCGCCTCAACGGCTTTAGGAGGATTGAACTATGCGTATTCTGGTGGATGCTGATGCATGTCCTGTGAAGGACAGGATTGAAAGGGTAGCAAAAAAACTACATATTCCGGTGATATTTTTCTGTGATATCCATCACCGTATTGAAAGCGATTACGGAACAGTCATCACCGTTGACAGCGGGCGGGATTCAGCGGATCTTCGGCTGACAAATGCGCTGGTACCCGGGGATGTGGTGGTGACACAGGATTACGGGTTAGCCACATTGGCCCTGGCAAGAGGTTCCAGGGCGATCAATACAACCGGCGGAAAGTATACGGAGCAGAATATCGACCAGCTTCTTTTTGAAAGGCATACAGCGATGAAGGCACGCAATGCAGGGTTTCGCACCAAGGGGCCTTCCAAGCGTCAGCGGGAAGACGATGAGGCCTTTGAAAGATGTTTGAGGGAGATATGCCTGGGGGAAAATATCAAGACATAGATACAAACGGGTCATAGGATATGGTAGAATTCTAATCATGATTAGATAATCCTGAAACTGAGGAGACCCATATGAATCCAAACAGCAAAGACGGCAAGGTTACGCTTTGGACCCAGCAGGATATCCGCAGCCTTGACGAGCTGAAGAAAAACGGAACCATTCGCATTCAGAAGCACCACCTGGAAGAAAAATTCGAGCTGATTTCGGGATATGTCATCAATCTTTACAGCTGGTTCATTCAGCAGGCTGAGAAACGGGTTCCCAGGCCCCCTGGGGTAGAATTCCCCGTGTGGTGCTCTGTCAGTGAGGAGAACATGCTGCGACCCACAGAGGATACCGTCGTCTATGTTTTGGAGGTGGATGAATCCGAAATCATCTATTTTGACGGCTACAAATGGGACCATGTGCTGAATCATATCTATATTCCTGCAGATGAGGCGGATCAGATCGCCTATGAGAGAGAGATGAAGAAGCTGGGCCATGAGAATCTGTTCGGATTTTTTGAAGAGGGGAAATCACATTTTTATCCCCGGGAAAGAAAGCGTATTTCAGACAGCTGGATTCGGGTATTCGATATCGATGGGTGGAATATCTTCCGGGTACAGGCGAACATTTGGGAAATCCGTCAGGACATGGTGAAGGATATTCTGTACGATGCGGATTAAGACACGCCCATAAAATAAATGAAGCCATGGAAAAAGAGCATTCTTGAACAGGGAAACAACCTGTTTAGGAATGCTCTTTTTTTACAGCTTATAGAGTTTGTCGAAATTAATCTGCCCGATGGAATTGATATTCAAGCCCCGGAGATTGTTGCTGTACGCTATGCCCACCTTGGGGTGGAAGAGGTAGACATACGGCGCCTCTTCCCTCAGGGTGTCACTGACGTTAATGTAATACTTTAAACGTTTTGCGGGATTAAGCATCTTCTTTGCGTTGGCCATCCAGTCCAATACATCATGATTAACATATCCCGCAAAATTATTGGAGCTGGCAGGATTCATTATGGGCTCTATAAAATTGTCGGTATCTCCGGTATCGGCAATCCAACGGGTAACAAAAAGATCAGTCTTTTCATATTCCCTGTTGGAGAAAAAGGACTGACTGGTGACATCCTTGAGCGAAACATCGAAACCGATGGCCTGGAGATTGTCCATAATAATCTTAACCGTATGGGCAAAAACACCGCCGGCTTTAACGTCGCGGGCACACAAGGAAAGCCGTTTGTTGGTGATGCCTGCGCTTTTAAGCATGTGCTGGGCCTTTTGGGGATCGTACGCATAGGGTTGAGGGCTATAGCCTCCCAGCATGGCCGAGGGCAGAGGATTGGACGCAACGCTTCCGAGGCCGCCCAAGGCCCGTTCGATGATCAGTTTTTTATCAATGGCGTGATTCAGAGCCTGCCGGGCTTCTTTACTCTTCACCAAGGGATGTCCGGATCTTAGGTTGAAGCCCATGAAATAGATGGCCAACAGGTCCACCAGCTGTATCTGCGCCCCGCATGATCGGGCATCGTTGTAGGACTGGCCATCCTCTATGCGGAAATAATCCAGCGTATTGGCCTTGAAGCGCTCCGGCCGTTCTGTGGAGCAGGTGGTGATATGGATTTCATTGGTATAGGGCTGCCCAAGGAAGTAATGGGGATTCGCCTTCAATACAGCGGACTCCGCCGTGATGTGGTCCAGGGAAAAAGGGCCGCCGCCTATGATTTTTCCTTGGCTCTCAAGGGCTTTTTTTGAAAGGATGGAGCAGTTGGCTTGTCCTAGATTCAGCAGGAATCCCGTGTAGGGGGCCTTCAACTGAATGCGGATCAGCTGGGGATTCACCACCTTGATTCCGGAAACGCTTGCAGCCCTCCCTTCAGCAAAATCTTTTGCACCGACAATGTCCGCAAGCAGCCAGGAAAGATCAGAGCGCAGCTTTGGGCTAAGCAGCCTTTCGTATGAAAAGCGAACATCATCGGTGGTGATGGGATCGCCGTTCTCAAAGCAAATGCCCTTGCGGAGCTGAAACTCCCACGTTACGCCATCGTCCATTACAGACCAGGACTTCGCAATGCCGGGGGAGATGTTGCCCTGTTCGTTAATCGAGACAAGAGTGGCGTGAAGGTTAAGGAACAACTGGGTTTCAACGGCATCAGAGGAGAGCATGGGATCCAGATTTTGCGGAAGATAGCTGACGATGGTGTTTATTTTGGTCACGATTTCGCCGGCAAGCTGTGCAGACTGATGCAGGACTTCGTTAATTTCATTGAGACCGGATGAAAGCCTGTTCAAGGATGCCAGGGATGTGCTGGTGAACTCTGTGTTGAGCAGTGTCAGCTCAACGGTGTTGGTGAGCTTGTCAAATTGCTGGGTCATATCCTGAGTGGATTTAATCACCTCTTCAAGCGTTGAAGACTGTTTGGAAACTGCATGGCTTATTTCTTCGGACACCGCGGTGCTTTCCTGAGCGGCTTCGATGATAGTCTTGAAGACCGTGCGGGTGTTCTCCGATATTTCCCTGCCAGCCACCACCTTGGTATCTGTTTGGTCCATCAGAGCTGTGGCATTACGGATTGTATTTTTGAAATCGCCAAGGATCTGGTTGATCCTCTCCACGGACTCCAGGCTGTGGCTTGCTAGGCGTTTAACCTCATTTGCCACCACCGCAAATCCCCTTCCGGCATCTCCCGCTCTGGCGGCTTCTATTGAGGCGTTTAAGGCCAGCAGATTGGTACTGTCTGCAATCTCTTTTATGATGGTAATCAGTTCGTCGATATTCTGAGACTTCAGGAACAGATCGTCCACAGCTCCCTTAGCGGTTACAACGGAGTGCTGAATTTCATCCATAGAACGCATGGCGGAATCCACAGCACCGGTTCCTTCCTCGGCCACCTGAAGGGTTCTGCCGGTAATTTCCTTGGAGCTCTCTATACTGGCGAAAACCTCTTCTGTCAATGCATAGTAATTGCCTATTTCATCTACCACACCTTCAATGGAGGCGAGTTGCACATCGATGGCTTCGTTAATCTGCTTGGTTGTCGCAATAAGGCCGTTGGCGATATTTGAGGTTTCGTCCACCTGAGTGGACAGCCGGTGGATCATGCGGTTGTTGATAAGCCGCAAACGACATTCATCGTTGCCTAAT
This sequence comes from uncultured Peptostreptococcaceae bacterium, assembly GCA_964649745.1. Taxonomy (GTDB): domain Bacteria; phylum Bacillota; class Clostridia; order Peptostreptococcales; family Acidaminobacteraceae; genus CAZEHS01. The sequence continues at coordinate 31,907 of CAZYQI010000035.1, forward strand.
CGCGTATCCCTGTTCCAATCAGAGACTTCAGATTTTGGATTCCCCTCTGTTTCACATCGTTCCCGTTTGTTGAAAAACATCGTGATCCCCCTCGGAGTGCGAATGATATGATCGTAAAATTATTCTGACTACTTCTTTATCTTTGATTATAAACGAGTTATCGAAACAATGGCTGTACACCGAATATAAAATTTATCCGATACCACGTTTCGCTTCTGAACGGCTGGCAGGAAAGGGGCAGAATAGTGGCAAAATTCAAATATCTGTGTATGCATCCCACAGAATACACTGAAATGAATAGTTTAAGCGGTTTTGGCTCAAAGTATATTGTATACAAATACGCTCTATGCTCCCGTCTTTGACACTTTGAAGAGAAAAAAAGCTTGTAACCCCTTGCAAACAGGG
>CAZYQI010000036.1:0-31885 GCA_964649745.1 uncultured Peptostreptococcaceae bacterium
TTGTGCCTTCATTTTGTTCTGTATTATTTTTAGGATAGATGAACGCAGATGAAAATCGATGGGTTTTGAATGGACATGTGGGTTCATCCGCTCAGGCGATAGAACCGTTGCAACAAGTGGGTATATGCCATTAGGGTAAGGCCTCGCGGCTACGGGACACCCATTGCCCTTCATCTGCGTACATCTGCGGCTAAAGGTGTTAAATGGTTACGGATAATAAACGAACAAAACCCTTAGCTGGGATGAAGAGAGATGGGATACGGTTTGCATCGTATTTCATCATCTTTCATCTGTGGCTAAGGGTTTCTAATTGTTCTGTGTCTGCAAAAAACAGAAAACGGAAGGGGTTAGCCTTCCGTTGGTTTGTATCGCTTTATTAGAGCTTTACAACGTTTTCAGCTTGGGGTCCACGGTTGCCTTGAACAACGTTGAACTCTACAGCTTGACCTTCGTCCAGTGTTTTGAAGCCGTCGCCTTGGATAGCGGAGAAGTGAACGAAAACGTCGGAACCGCCTTCAACTTCGATGAAACCGAAACCTTTTTCTGAGTTAAACCATTTTACTTTGCCTTGTGTCATGCGAAAAACCTCCACGTTTTTAAAAAAAAGTTTTATTATGTGTGAAGTAAAAAATTCACACATTATAATGAGCACCATCTCGTAAGTGATGTCCGTTATAATATGTGAATTATAAACTCCAGCGCCACTACTTAACTTAATATCTCATGAATCGCCCGTTGTGTCAAGGGAATAACGAAAATAACTTTGTCCGCAAACCTTAAAAAAACCGCCCATCGGTTCAATGGGCGGCATTCCATCAATTAACATTCGCCAGAGTCTTGATAATCTTCTCCAAAGTCATGCCGGTCTTCAGGGTGAAGGATCCGCTTCTCAGCTTGGGGCCAAGGCCCAGTTCGTCAACCTTCTTGATAAATGCGCTGACATCGGTGATCAGTCCGTTGTCTTTTAGAATCTTGCCAATAGCCACCCCGGGAGACCCACTTGGGATTTCAATGGTTACGGTCGTTCCAGCTACAGGGGTGGTGGCTTCCGGTTTTGCCGGAGGCTGGGCAGGGGGGGCGACTGGTGCAGTGGTACCGGCAGGGGCCTCTGTTATGGGTTTATCCGCATCGGAGGCGTCTACCACCTCATCGGTGGATGCGGAAGGGGTTGTCGCTTCGGAATCCGGTTGGACCGATGCGGGGTCCTGGGCAGAGGCGTCGGGCTCTGCGGCGGGTTCTTCGGCCACCGGTGAGGGAGAAATGGTTTCGATGGGGATGGACTCGTTGAGCTTCCATGAAATTACGGTGAAAATAACAGCGATGATCAGCAAGGAGATCAACAAATCACTGATATCATACAGAAAGTCTTTTATTCGTTCCATAGGTTCCTCCGGGTGCGTACTCACTCATCAGTGTAGCATAAATCCACATAAGGGTGAAGTGTTTAAGGCGAAAGAAAACGCCAGACATCGCCGGCGTTTGTCTGTGATATATTCAGTTATCCCATACCTGTTGAAGGGCCGCTTCATCACCGGTCTGAGGACCAGTTTTTAACCGGAGAGTCGGCAGATTTAGCGGTGCCTCGCCAAACGGGTATCCGCGCTCTGGCAGCAGCGGTTCGGATCTCGCCGGCCATGGCGAATGTAAGGGCTGAGGTTGCAAAGAAAAGAAGGCCTCCCTGAGGGACAAGGATGATGAAATCAACAAGGCCGTGGCCTACGATCATAGCCTGAATTGCTGCAAGGAGAGGGGTGACAGTACATCCGTTCTCGTGAAGGAATTTTAGGGTGCGGAGGAGATTGTATTTAAGATAGAAATACGCGCACAGCCCCACAGAGCCTAACGTGGCTGCAATGGTGAACCAGATGTTGTGACCATGGATCTCGCCGGAATAACTGTAAATTCCCAAAAGGCCCCAACCGGAGACGGGCTTCTGCTGAAACATATCCTTGCAGATATCCCAGATATATTCGCGGCTGTTCAAAGGGTGATTTATTTCAGGAATAACAAGGGTAAGCCCCACCACAAGGGTGAACATCAGTCCTAAAGGAAGAAGGCTTCCCTGATTCTTTCGGAAGCAGGCCAGAACGATGAATCCGGATACAAGACCAAGGACGGCCCCCCGGGAACCGGTAAGTGCCATCACCACGGCAAAAAGTACCGCGGAAAGGAGAAAAACGGTCTTCTTACGCCCTTTTTCCTTTTCAAAGAAGTAGTAGCTGACGAGAACCATGGCTGCAAACCAGGCACCGGCAATGTTGGGATTACCAAAGGTGCTGTATATCCGGTGCGCGGCAGGGTCTGAAACGTATGTGGGGCTCCAGAAGAATCTGGAGATCCAAGACATGTCGTAGAAGAAGGATGCGGCCTTTTCGGCCAACCCCAGGACGGCTGAGAAAAGGGAAAATTTAAGGACCAGCTTGGCCAGGGATTCAACCTGGGATTCCGTGTTGCAGAAGGTTTGGAAATAGACGCTCAGCATCAGATATCCCAGCAAAACGAAGGCGGCAGCCAGAGAGAGTTTGTCAAGGTTAACAAAACCCACCGCTGCGGACCACATGAAGACGAAAAATAACCCGATATTCCACGGGTTCTTAAGTACGGCAGGGTTCTGGAGCACGGCATAGCGGTTCTTATAAACGCTATAAACCATAAAGAGCACCGGAATCAGGGCGGTATAGGGAGAAAGGACTACCAGAAAAACACCTAAGAAAGACATCTTTGCTTGCTCCTTCAGTATTATAGCTAGGTTCTGTTGTATACAGAATAATGCCCTAACTATCATATCAGAAATAAGGGGGAAATTCATCTTTTTTCAAGACTTATTTTAGACAGGATCATTTTCTTGCGCAATCACCGGTGCGGCCGGTGAGTATCTGGAGCCCGTGATCCAGAGAGCCGGCCAGAACGGCCAGATTCTCTTCAACAGCCTTGGGACTGCCTGGCAGGTTTATGATGAGCGTGCTGCCACGAACCCCTGCAATGGCACGGCTCAGCATTGCTCTGGGCGTGATGGCCATGCTGGCGCAGCGGAGCGCCTCAGGAATGCCGGGGACCTGGCGGTGGATGATGTCAAGGGTGGCTTCAGGGGTCCAATCCCGCGGGGATAGTCCGGTTCCGCCACTGGTAAGGATCAGATCGCAGCAGATCTCATCACAAAGGCGTATCAGCTCGTTGGATATGATCTGCCGCTCGTCCGGCACGATCAGCCGTTCAACCAGTGTGTAACCATGGTCGATGAGAAATTTTTCGATGACATCTCCGCTGATATCCTGACGCTCCCCCCGGGAACCTTTATCACTGGCTATCATGATGGCTGCTCTGAACATGTGTCCTCCTAAAACCGTATTACTGTCATTATAACCGGTGACTGTGAAAAAAGCGAAACCATGTCACTCTGCTGTGTGGTAAAAGTGGGTGAATCTTGCCCCCGGGGGTATAAAAAGGTATACTGAATGTATTTGAAATCATTCAGAGGAGATCCCATGAAAAGCGATATAGTGTCTATAAAATTGAAAGAAATATTAGGAGCCGACGGGGTTTTGGATAAGGAACCCATGAGTGCCCATACGTCCTTCAAGATAGGAGGACCTGCGGATATTCTGGTAAGACCTGGTTCAGTGGAAGAGCTGAAGGCGTGCCTCGCCCTTCTGAGAGAACATCATGTTCCCTGGCAGATCATTGGGAATGGCAGCAATCTGCTGGTTAGTGATGCCGGGATAGAGGGCGTGGTCATCGAAATGTGTGACCGATTCAGCCAGGTGTGTGTAGATGGCTGCCATATCAACGCCCAAAGCGGAGTGCTCCTTTCGGTGGTGGCCAGCAGGGCGGTTAACGCAAATCTTACCGGCTTTGAATTCGCAGGGGGGATTCCCGGAACCTTGGGAGGCGCTGTTGTCATGAATGCAGGGGCTTACGGCGGGGAAATGAAGGATGTGATTGAGTCGGTCACCGTTTTGACCCAAGAGGGTGAGGTGCATTGTCTGGATGCCGGGCAACTGGAACTCCGTTATCGGCACAGCTGCATTCCTGAAAAAGGATACGTGGTTCTTGGGGTCCGCCTGCGCCTTCAGCAGGGGAATCCAGATGTCATTCGTGAGATAACCCGGGATCTGACCCAAAGACGCACATCCAAACAGCCGCTTCACCTGCCCAGTGCCGGGAGTACGTTTAAGCGGCCACCGGGACATTTTGCCGGACAGCTGATCGAAGAATCTGGGATGAAGGGTGTTCGATACGGGGACGCTCAGGTCTCTGAAAAACACTGCGGATTTGTGGTGAATACAGGAAATGCCAGCTGCCACGAAGTGATGTCACTGATACGTCTCGTTCAGCGTGTGGTAAGGAACCGCTTCGGTATCCTGCTGGAGACAGAGGTGAAGGTGATCGGGAGGACTCCGGATGCTTAAACTTATTGCCGACTATCATACCCATACACGATTCAGCCACGGAAAAGGCGACATTGAAGATAACGTTCGGGCAGCTATCCGAATGGGGCTCAGTACGGTGGCCATATCGGATCACGGTTACGGACATATGGGTTTTGGCATACGGAAGAGTGATCTTCCATTGATGAAGGAAAAAATCATGGTTCTTAGAGGCCGTTATCCTGAAATTGAAATTCTTCTCGGCATGGAGGCAAATATCCTGGATCCGGACGGCACATTGGATTTTGAAGAGGATGACCTGAAATATCTGGATATCCTGCTGGCGGGTTATCACTTTGGTTCGGTTCCCAGAGGCCTTTCTGGGGTTCGCTATCACGTTGCCAATATTTCAGCGAGAACAGGTTTTCGATCCTCTGTCTGCAAAGAACTGAACACGGAGGCCTTTTGTAACGCCATGTTGCGCTATCCCATCAACATCCTGACTCATCCGGGCTCCAAGGGTCCCGTAAATATCGGAACGGTGGCAGAAACAGCGGCTAAACGCGGCGTGTGGCTCGAAATTAATTCCAATCACGGGTATCTCACCTGTGATCAGATCAGAACGGCTGCTGAATATGATGTGCGTTTCGTTGTAAGCAGTGATGCCCATCGACCAGAGGATGTAGGTCAGTGCAGCGCGGGGCTGAAACGGGCACTGGAAGCCGGTCTCCCCCCGGAACGACTTGTCAATTACAGAATGGAGTGATGACGATGAAAATCACGATTGTTACCGGTTTGTCCGGCGCCGGGAAAAGTCAGGCTGTAAAAGCGCTGGAAGATCTGGGATACTACTGTGTGGACAATATACCCCCCATTCTGGTGCCCAAGTTCGCCGAGCTCTGCAGGCACAGTGTGGAAGGGATTGACAAGCTGGGACTGGTCATGGATATTCGCGGGGGTCGATTCTTTGATGATATTTTTGAAAGCCTGGATGCCTTGGATAAATTGGGGATGCCCTACGATATCCTTTTTTTGGAAGCTTCAGATAAGGCTCTGATCAAGCGATTCAAAGAAACCCGCAGGGCCCATCCCATGGCCAGGGAAGGCCGCATTGAAGCTGGAATCGCCCATGAAAGAAAGAAGCTGGAACCGCTGAAGAACCGGTCGGATACCATCGTTGATACCAGTGATATGACCGCCAATCAATTGAAGAACGAAATCAGCAAGGCGTACACGGAGGGCTTTGCTCCTCCCAGCATAACCATTACTGTGCTCTCCTTCGGTTTTAAGGAAGGTATTCCCATGGATGCGGATCTGGTGTTCGATGTAAGGTTCCTTCCGAATCCCTTCTATATTGAAGCGCTCCGACCGCTGACCGGAAACGATGCGGCGGTTCAGAATTTCGTGATGGGCTTTGAGGAATCCAACATTTTCATGAATAAGCTTTTAGATCTTCTGTACTTCTTGATTCCCCAATATGTCAAGGAAGGCAAGAGTCAGCTCACCGTGGGTATCGGATGTACAGGTGGAAAACATCGGTCCGTGACATTAACCAACAGGCTAGGGGAAGCGCTTAAGCGGTCGGGAGATCGTGTGGTTGTGGTCCATCGCGACGTTGACAGAGGACGGCACGAATGACCCCGGGGCCCAAGGTGGTTGTTATCGGCGGCGGGACGGGGCTTTCTGTGCTCTTGCGGGGCTTAAAAAAACTCACCGGAAATATCACGGCTATTGTCACTGTAGCGGATGATGGCGGCGGCTCAGGAATACTGCGGGAGGATCTTGGCATGCTCCCGCCGGGAGATCTGCGGAGCTGTATTCTGGCGCTTTCCAATACCGAGCCCATTATGGAGCGGCTCCTTCAATACAGGTTCGAAGAAGGAATCCTTAAAGGGCAGTGCTTTGGCAACCTTCTTATAGCAGCCATGGCCGGAATTTCCAGCAACTTTGAAGAGGCCATCGAACGGGTCAACGATATTTTTGCCGTAACCGGGAAGGTTCTTCCGGCAACCACTGCAGATATTAAGCTTTGGGGAGTTCTTGAAAATGGCACCCGTGTGTTGGGGGAATCAGAGCTGCCCAGAAGAGCGGTGGAGGAAAACTCGCCTATATCCATGGTTGGCCTGAGCCCATCGGACGCCCTGCCACTGGCAGAAGCGGTAAGGGCGGTATCGGAAGCGGATCTGATTGTATATGGACCTGGAAGTCTGTACACCAGTGTTATACCTAATCTTCTTATAAAGGAGCTGGCCAGGGAAATTTTGCGAGCAGATGCACCAAAGGTTTATATCTGCAATCTGATGACCCAACCGGGGGAAACCGATCATTTGGGAGTGAAGGGGCATGTGGAGGCAATACTGAGGCATACATCGCAAAACATGATTACGGCAGTGATGGTGAATAACGGCAAGGTGCCGGAGGATATACAGGAAAAATACCGCCGGGAAGGCGCAGAACTGATCAAGCTGCAGTCAGAGGATGAAAGGGTGTTAAAAGAGCTGGGCATAAAACTCTTGGATGACGACTTCGTTGAGATACGCAGTCATTATCTTCGCCATGACGCGGGGCACCTTTCGGAACATCTTCTGCAGATGGTGGATGTCCGACGGTACCCAGGACATTGATAAGAAAAGGCGCCGCAGGAATTTTTTTAGAAAAAACAGTTCTTCCGGAAGGATTAACCACCATAAGGAAAGAACTTATCAATATTAATGTCGTAGCTGTCAGGATGTGATAGGATATGCGGGAAGAAAACAGCGCTGGCGGTGTTGTCTTTTATCAGAATAAAGTGCTTCTCCTTCGTAAAAAAAGGGGTTATTGGGTACTGCCAAAAGGCCGTATCGAAGTCGGTGAGGACATGGAAACAGCTGCGCTTCGAGAGGTTAAAGAGGAATCTGGTGTTTGTGCGGATATCGTTAAATATGTGGGTGAGATCAATTATACCTACAAGAATCAGTGGACCAACTACGAATGGGTTGTGAAAAGGGTCTGCTGGTTTCTGATGACCGCCCGTAGCAGCCGATGCTATCCTCAGACAGAGGAAGGATTCTCCAGTGCCCGGTTCCTCAGCGGCGAAGACGCGGTTCGCCTTCTTCGCTATGACGATGAACGGAAAATACTGATAGAGGCGTTGGGTCTGGCACATTTGGAATTTGCCGCAGAATTTTCCGGTACGGATTGAGGGTGAGGGAATGTCGTTTTCATCAAAAGCGAAGAATGATCTGGCCAGACTGACGTCAGATAACCGGTGTTGCCATGTGTCGGAGCTTTCAGGAATTCTTCGGGTAAGTGGAAGCCTTCAACCGGGAGCCGGAGGCATGGGTGCGTTACTGGTAACAGAAAATGCCGCAGTAGCACGTTTGATCTTCACGCTTTTAAAAAAAACCTTCGGGGCCCATGCAGAGGTCCTTGCATCCGTTAACAAGACTCTGAACAAAGGGCATACCTATACGGTTAAGCTGGCGCAGGCGGAGGAAACGTTAAAAGCTTTAGGTATCATTGAGCAAAATGAAGAGGGTCTGGGAATACATGCGGGGGTTCCCATGGAACTGATAAAGAGGAACTGCTGCCGACGGGCCTATCTGCGGGGAGTATTTTTGGGAAGCGGTTCAGTAAGCGACCCAGAGAAGGCCTATCATCTGGAGTTTGTCACCCATGATCCTGAGTATGCAGAATCCCTTAAAGACCTAATAAACAGCTATGAACTGAGTGCAAAAACCGTGGCAAGGAAACAGAATACGGTGGTGTATCTAAAAGAGGGCGATCAGATTGTCGACATGCTCAATATCATCGGTGCCCATACGGCGTTACTGGCATTTGAAGATGTTCGAATCATCAAGCAGATGCGCAATGATGTGAACCGTATCGTCAATTGCGAGACGGCAAATCTTAACAAAACAGTTGATGCTGCGGTCAGACAGATTCACGCCATTGAGCTGATCAAGAATACCATTGGACTCAGCAGTCTTCCGGATGTTTTGGCCGAAATAGCGGAACTGAGAATCCAGAATACGGATCTGACCCTAACGGAATTGGGGGCGTTGCTTTCGCCCTCCGTTGGCAAGTCGGGGGTTAATCATCGATTGAGGAAGCTGGAAAGAATCGCAGAATCCATTAAAAACAAGTAGGAGGATACCCAATGATTACCAGAGAGATACAGATATCCAATGATGCGGGACTTACAGCCCGGGCGGCGGCAACCTTCGTTCAGCATACAAACAGATTCTCATCGGATATTTATCTCCATTTACCGGGGGGCACAGTGGATGCCAAAAGCATCATGGGGATTATATCCATGGGAATTCGAAAGGGAACGGTGATTACCATCACCTGTGAAGGGATTGATGAGAACAAAGCAATTGATGACCTGGTAGAGCTATTTGCTCAGGGGCTGTCACGATAATACGGCAGGCAGTTGACTAAAAACGGATATTCCGGAGGCGAACATGGGTGTTATCCTGAAAAGGATTCCTGCAGATAAATTAGAATCCGGAATGGTGCTTGGAGAAACCCTCTATGATCATGGAGGAAACATCCTTTTATCCAAAGGGATTGAACTTCGTCATGCATATATTGAAAAGATAATTCATCTCGGTATGGAAACCATACTCATCAGTGATGTTTCGAAGTATATTTTTGAAGAATCAGGATTTTCTGTGGTGGATCCTGTGCTGAACATGGTTAACCGCGATATCATCATTGCGGAAACGCGATCAGATGCGGTAAACCTGACAAGGGGATTTATGGCGGATCTGGGCGGGAGTGCTGCTGCTCCCAATGTTGACAAGATGCTGTTGGTTGTTAATCAGATCATTGATGAGATTCTAAAAAATGACGAAATTGCATTTAATCTCGGAGACCTGAAATCAGTGGATGATTACACCTTTGAGCATTCGGTGAACGTATGTGTATTGGCGCTTCTTTCCGGCATATCTCTGGGTTTCAAGAAAGTAGCGCTGGTGGAACTGGGTATTGGCGCGATTCTTCATGACATTGGGAAGATATTGATTCCGCAGGATGTTCTAAACAAACCGGGACTTCTGGATGACGAGGAGTTCGATACGGTTAAGCGCCATGCCCGACTGGGCTTTGATGTTCTGAACCGTATGAAAGGGGTTAGTCAGGCCTCTGCGGCGGTAGCCCTTTATCACCACGAAAGGCATGACGGCAACGGGTACCCCAACGGAATGGCCGGCTGTGAAATTCCCCTATATAGCCGAATTGTGGCTATTGTAGACGTTTTCGATGCCTTGACCAGTGATCGGGTATACAGTAAGAAAATAAGCCCGTACAAGGCGATGGAATATGTAATTTCCATGGTGGATGCTCACTTCGACACAGAGGTCGTGAAACGGTTTACACGGCAAATCGGTTTTTTCTACAAGGGGCTTTATCTCGAATTGAACACAGGGGAGCTGGCGGTTGTGGTCACTGCTCAGCATGCCCGACCGGTGGTTAGGGTATTAAAAGATGCCCGTGGAATGGACGTGACGAACCACTACGAGATTGATTTGCTTAAAAATCCTACCGTTCATATCAAAAATATCATCTGTCCGGAAGAGTTTCTGGAAATTTGCAGGGTTGGTGGATGCACAGGCTGATCGACTGCTTACTCACTGACCGACGCGACGTTTCGAGGCTGAATGATCAGCCTCTTCTTTGTTTTTGACTTCGATGCTGAATGGATAGGACCTTCCCCTGTGACCACCCGTGCTATCCGCATAAAAAAATTAGAGGATACGGGTAGTTTTAGCAAGTGGTTTAGTTTACAGAAAATGATGAATGAGTGCCTATGCAGCAGGAATTTCAATTTTTTTAGGGAACTATTACAGGAAGAATTTTATTGGGAGGAACAGATGAAACGATCTGCGCGGATACTGATTTGGATCACCGTAGGCCTGCTTCTATTATCCGGTTGTGATATTCTTGATAATAGGCCGGGGGTCACCAGAGACTGGCGACTTGTTGAAAAAAGTGCAGCCGGGACCACTGTAAATCTCTACGCCTGGGATGGTGATATTAAGGCCAATGAATGGTTCGACAATACGTTGAAACCCTATTTGTTTGAGAACTACAAGGTGACCTTGAAACGGGTTCCGATGAATTATGACGAAATATTCGATCTGATGGAAGCCGATGTTGAAGCCAAACGTTCCAGCGGGGATATCGACTTACTTTGGATTGGGGGCAGAAATTTCGAGTATGCCCGCAATCAGAAATATCTTTTCGGACCATTTTCAGAGAGGCTGCCCAATGTGAATCTCTATCTGGATCCCAAGGATCCGGAGGTTCTGAAGGATCGCGGAGTCCCCATTGAAGGCTATGCGGTTCCACTGGGCCACCGTCAGTTCACCCTGTTCTTCAACGAGGATATCATTTACGATGCCCCGACGGATCTGGAGGGGGTACTGGCGGCTGCGAAGGCGAATCCCGGGAAATTCACCTATCCTGTTGCAGAAGATCCCGCCGGAATGGCATTCATAGAGAGTGTATTGTATGATAAGGTTGGTGCGAAGGTTCTTTCCGACCTTCCGGCCGACAAAGCTTCTGTAGCAGCTGCGATACAGCCGGGGCTGGACTATCTCAAAACCCTGAAACCCTATCTGTGGATGGCGGGGGAACGGTATCCCGCCAGCGAAGCGGAGCTGGACAGGCTCTTTGCCGAGGGAACGGTAATCATGGCCATGAGTATGGATCATAATCACGCCACAAAGCTGTTGGCGGATGACACGTACAATGAGGGTGCAAAGCCCTTTACACTTAAAAACGGGACTGTCGGAAGTACACATTATCTCAGTATTCCCTGGAATGCTGCCAATAAATCTGGGGCCATGGTGGTGATTAACGCAGCCTTGGATGTGAGTATGCAGGCGTCCAAATTCAAGCCTGGGGAGTGGGGAGATATTCCGGTATTGAATATGACATCGCTGGTGGAAGAAGACTTGCGGATTCTAAAAAAAAGCGTTAATAAAAAGACCTCTCCTAAGCTGGAGGAGCTGTTAAACCACCGTCAGCCTCAGCTGCCTTCGGATGTGGAGGCTGTTATTAAACAGCTGTGGAACGAACAGTTGACCCCGTGATTCCATGCCCCGGTTTATGCCGGGGTTTGTCATGACCTGTTTCAGGAGGTATTATGAAGTCTTTCGTGCATTTGCATCTACATACGGAATACAGTCTGTTGGACGGATTCACCCGAATCGGCTCCCTCTTTCAACGCTGCAAGGAACTGGGGATGCCGGCAGCGGCCATCACCGATCACGGGGTGATGTTCGGCGCAGTGGAATTCTACAAGGAAGCGAAGAAGCACGGGATTAAGCCAATCATTGGCTGCGAGGTATATGTGGCTCCCCGAAGCCGGTTCGACAGGGCAGGCAACATCGACAAAAGCGCGTATCACCTGGTGCTCCTGGCTATGAATCAGGAAGGCTACCAAAATCTTATCCGACTGGTGTCCCTGGGCTTTCTGGAGGGGTTCTATTACAAGCCGAGAATCGATGACGAGGTTCTGAAAGCTCACAGCTCCGGCCTTATAGCCCTGAGTGCGTGCCTGGGGGGAGAGATTCAGGTCCTTCTCTCAGAGAATCGATATGATGAAGCCAGAAGCAAGGCCCTTTATTATGACGGTCTGTTTGGCCGAGATCATTTTTACCTGGAGCTTCAGGACCACAGCATTGAAGAGCAGAAAACAGTGAATCTTCAATTGGTGAAGCTCAGCCGTGAAACCGGCATTCCCCTGGTTGCCACCAACGATGTCCATTATCTTCACAGGGAGGATAATGAAAGCCACGATATCCTTCTTTGCATCCAGACCGGAAAGACCTTGGGGGATACGGAGCGACTTTCTTTTCCCACCCAAGAATTCTATTTGAAATCCGGAGACGAAATGGCAGAGTTGTTCGCCTATGCCCCGGAAGCACTGGAAAACACCCTTAAGATTGCCGATTTATGCAATCTGGAATTCGAATTTGGAAAACTCCATCTGCCGGAATATCCCCACGGGCCCGAGGTCCGGTCGGAGGAGCTTTTACGTGGACTTTGCACTGCCGGGTTGAAGGAAAGATACCGGAATGTTGATCAAGAGCTGCTGAACCGCCTTGAATTTGAGCTGGATACCATCTTCCGGATGGGCTACGAGGATTATTTCCTCATTGTCTGGGATTTCATTAAATTTGCCAAGGATCGGGGGATCATGGTGGGACCCGGCCGGGGAAGCTGCGGCGGTAGTCTGGTGGCCTATGTTCTTCGCATTACAGATGTGGACCCCATCCGGTATGGACTGATTTTTGAACGGTTTCTGAATCCTGAACGGGTTACCATGCCCGATATCGATATCGATTTTCAGGACGATCGGCGTCAGGAAGTCATCGACTATGTCATCCAAAAATACGGCAAGGAAAAGGTGGCCCAGATCATCACCTTCGGAACCCTGGGAGCACGGGCTGCAGTCCGGGACGTGGGCCGGGTGGTGAACATGACCTACGCCGAGGTGGATCGGATCGCCAAGCTGATTCCCTTCAGCCTGGGTATGACCATTGACAAGGCCCTGGAAGTGAGCCGCGATCTCAAGGCCTTGGTGGAAAACGATCCCCAGGCAGCCAAGGTGATACGGATCGCAAAGAGCCTGGAGGGGGTGCCCCGGCATGCCTCCACCCACGCGGCCGGTGTTGTGATTTCACGCAGGGCGGTGGATCAGTATGTTCCGCTTTACGTTCAGGACGAGAATATAACCACCCAGTACAATATGACCCTGCTGGAAGAATTGGGTCTTCTGAAAATGGATTTTTTAGGCCTGCGGACCCTGACGGTCATTCAGGAAACCCTGGAGCAGGTGGAGAGAAGCCACGGACTGAAAATTGACCTGGAAAATATCCCTTTGGATGACCCGAAACCCTTCGAACTGATCAGCAGCGGGGATACCCTGGGCCTGTTCCAACTGGAAAGCGCCGGTATGCGCCGGTTTATGAAAGAACTGAAGCCCAACACCCTGGAAGACATCATTGCGGGAATATCCCTCTACCGACCGGGTCCTATGGATTCAATCCCCATGTACATTTACAATAAGAACCATAAAGATGAAGTGAAATACCTCCATCCGTCCCTGGAGCCCATACTGAAGGTGACCTATGGCTGCCTGGTATACCAGGAGCAGGTCATGCAGGTGGTACGTGAACTGGGAGGTTACAGCTACGGACGCAGTGACCTGGTCCGCCGGGCCATGAGCAAGAAGAAGATGGATGTCATGGAGAAGGAGCGGCAGGCCTTTATAAACGGAGTTTTGAATCCGGATGGCTCTGTGGAGCTGGAGGGGTGCGTGCGGCGCGGTGTTCCGGGGGCTGTTGCCGATGTGATTTTCGACGATATGATCGATTTTGCCAACTATGCCTTCAACAAATCCCATGCGGCGGGTTATGCCCTCATCGCTTACCAGACGGCCTGGCTAAAGGCCCATTATCCGGTGGCGTTTATGGCTGCCCTCATGACCAGCGTCATGGGTAACCATCCCAAGATTGCCCAGTACATTCAGGATTGCCGCCAGATGGGCATTACGGTACTTCAACCGGATATCAACGGCAGTCTTTCAAAATTTTCTGTGGAAAATGACAGGATAAGATACGGACTTATGGGTATAAAGAATGTCGGTGAGGGGATTGTGCGGGCCATTATTCATGCACGGAGGGATGGCAAGCTTCAAAACCTGATCCAGTTCTGTGACAGGGTGGATACCCGGGAACTCAATAAGCGTGCTGTGGAAAGCCTGATCAAAGCAGGGGCCATGGATAGCCTTGGGGCTTATCGCTCTCAGCTGCTGGCTGTATATGAAAAGCTTATCGACGGGGTCCAGCACGAAAAGCGGCGGAATGTTGACGGTCAGGTGTCTCTATTTGCTGATGTGGCAGAGTTTTCAGGCGCAACAGAGGAAAAGACGTACCCCGATATCGACGAGTTTCCGCCGATGTATCTTTTGAACTTTGAAAAAGAGATGTTGGGGGTCTATCTAAGCGGTCACCCGTTGGGAGAATTTGAAGCCGAAATCCAGTCACTGCAAGAGCTCAGTATTGCCGAACTTAAAGAGGCTGTAAGAAATCAGGAAGAGAGCGGTTTGCGGGAAGGGGATGTATTTACCTCGGCCGGTATAGTTGTACGGAAGGTGGAAAAGGTCACCCGGTCCAATACGATGATGGCATTTATAACCCTTGAAGATCTTACGGATACCATAGAGACTGTCATTTTCCCCAATATCTACGAACGCAGCGGCCATTTGTTGTATCAGGACAGCCAGATAATCCTGTCCGGTACCCTGGATATTAAGGAGGATGAGGATCCCAAGCTTATTGTTAATTCGGTACATGAGCTGACAGCGGACAACCTGGCACTGCTGTCGCGAAAGTCAGCCCGGCCAAATGGGCGGAAGACGGCCCCGAAGCAAACAAAGGCTGTAATGACCCCAAAGCTCTATATCCGTTTCAGTAAGCGTGAAGAACTTGATATGGCAAAGCTCAGAGAGCTTTTGGCAACCAGCCCCGGGAATGTGGAGGTCATATGCTATATTGAGTCTGAAAAAGCAAAGCTTAAGGCGCCAGACTCCTTACGGGTTCAGGCAACACCAGACTTCATTCGTAAACTTGAAAGTTATTTTGGAGAGGGCTTTGTTAAATTTGCCTAAGAATTTTGTGGAATCCTACAACGGGGTTTTCTTGTAAAGGGGATATAAATCCTTTAAAATGTAGTGGATAACAGGAGGTATTACATGGACAGGATTGGCGTGCTGACCAGCGGCGGCGATGCTCCAGGTATGAATGCCGCAATAAGAGCAGTTGTAAGAACCGCTATTGCACATGGACTTAAGGTATGTGGCATACAACGGGGGTATCAGGGGCTGCTGGATGCGGACATCATCGAAATGGACGTCACCTCGGTAGGCGATATCATCCAGCGGGGCGGCACGAAGCTGCAAACGGCCCGATGCTTGGATTTCATGACAGACGAAGGGTTTGCCCGGGCAGTGGATGTGCTGCGGATGTACCACATAGACGGTCTGGTGGTCATAGGGGGCGACGGTTCCTTTAGGGGCGCTCAGAAGCTCAGCAAGGCTGGAATACCTACAGTGGGGGTTCCGGGAACCATTGACAATGATTTGGCCTATACCGACTACACCATCGGCTTCGACACCGCCATCAACACGGTGGTCAATGCCATCGGAAACCTGCGGGATACATCGTCCTCCCATGGACGGGCCAACATCATCGAAGTGATGGGGCGCAATTGCGGCGATATTGCCCTTTATGCCGGAATCGCCGGGGGTGCGGAAACCGTCATCATTCCGGAACTTCCGGTGGATATGGACGAGATTTGCCGAAAGCTCATATGCGGCAAAAATAGAGGGAAGCGGCACAACATCATCCTGGTTGCCGAGGGTGTGGGGAAGCCGTTTGAAATTGCACAGGAAATAGAGCGAAACGTAGGAATTGAAACCCGTGTAACCATCATGGGTCACCTGCAGCGAGGCGGAATCCCCAGCGCATTTGACAGAATTCTTGCCAGCCGCTTCGGACATCATGCCGTGGAAACCCTTGTCGAAGGAAGAAGTGGCAGAGTTGTAGGGATCAGAAGGAATGCGGTGTTCGATATGGATATCGATGAAGCCATTGCCACCCGTAAGGAAATCGATATGAAGCTGGTACAAATGACAGAGATGCTTTCCATTTAACGTGATATTAGACTCTTCTCACAACGCACCAAGGAGTTTTAACAATAGAAAAGGCGCTCTAACGCCTGAATGGGAGAAAACAGGATGAAAAAGACGAAAATCGTATGTACCATAGGTCCGGCCAGTGAAAAACCGGAAGTTCTGAAGGAGCTTATCCTCAGCGGCATGAACGTGGCACGGCTTAACTTCAGCCATGGCAGCCATGAAGAGCACCAGGCCCGGATCGATACCATCAAGGCGGTTCGACAGGAGCTGGGAGTTCCTGTGGCAATCCTTCTGGATACCAAAGGCCCGGAAATCCGCACTGGAAAATTCGGCCCTGAATACGTTGAGTTGAAGGAAGGTCAGCTGTTCACCCTGACAACAGAGGATACCCTTGGAGATGAAAAAGGCTGCAGCGTTTCCTATAAAGAACTTCCCGGCGATGTAAAAATCGGCGACAGAATCCTCATCGATGATGGCTTGGTGGAGCTGGAGGTCATGGAAGACCCCACAAAAACAGCTATCGTCTGCCGTGTAAACAACCCGGGCATTGTCAAGAACAACAAGGGCGTCAACGTTCCCGGTGTCAAGATCAACCTTCCGGCCATCACGGAGAAGGACGTTCAGGACATTCTTTTCGGAATCCGAAACGATCTGGATTTCATTGCAGCCTCCTTCATTCGAAAAGCCGACGACGTTCTGGCCATCCGGAAGATTCTCGAAGAAAACAGCGGCGAAAGCATCCATATCATCTCCAAGATTGAGAATCAGGAGGGCGTGGATAACCTGGACGAAATTATCCGGGTTTCAGACGGACTGATGGTGGCACGGGGGGATCTGGGTGTCGAAATACCCACAGAAATGGTTCCTCACGCTCAAAAGAATATGATCAGCAAGTGCAATGCCGTTGGAAAGGCAGTTATTACAGCTACTCAGATGCTGGATTCCATGATCCGCAACCCCCGTCCGACCCGTGCGGAAACAACAGATGTTGCCAATGCCATTTTTGACGGAACCGATGCCATCATGCTTTCAGGAGAAACCGCGGCAGGAAAATATCCGGTGGAAGCGGTACGGACAATGGCCGTTATTGCCGAAACCACCGAAAGCTATCTGGACTATGAGAAAACATTAAACCGAAAGTTTGACCGCAAAAAATGTGATGTAACCTATGCCGTTGGCCATGCGACCTGTGCAACGGCTCTCGACCTGGAAGCGTCGGCCATCATTACGGCGACGGCTACGGGATTTACAGCCCGAAAGGTATCGGAATTCCGCCCCAAGTGCCCCATTATTGCGGCGACCACCTCCGAAGCTTGCCGTAGAAAGCTGAGCCTGATCTGGGGAGTGTATTCCCTGATGATCCGTGAAGGTGAAAGCACAGACGATATCTTTGAGATGGCTTTGGCGGCTTCCCGGAAGGCGGGTTTCGTAAACGAGGGAGATCTGATCCTCTTCACAGCCGGCGTGCCGGTGGGCGTGGCAGGTGCCACGAACCTGATGAAGGTTCACCTGGTTGGCGAAATCCTGATCAAGGGACTGGGAATCGGGAAGAAAGTCCTTTCGGGGAACGTATGTGTTGCAAAATCCGCGGAAGCGGCTCGAACCAAGCTTAAGGACGGCGAAATCCTGGTTACCAATGCCACTGACAAGGACATGATGGACTCCATTCAGCGGGCATCGGCACTTATCGTTGAGGAGGGAGGCTATACCTCCCACGCCGCCATCGTAGGTCTTAACCTGGGTATTCCCGTAGTGGTAGGCGCCAGCAATGCCACCATCAACCTCCGGGACGGACAGCTGATTACCCTGGATTCCAACAAAGGGCTGGTTTATTCCGGCCGGACCAGAGTTTTGTAATTTCAAAACCCAATATAAGCAGTGAGGCCATCTCGCAATAGGAATCGATTCTGTTGCGAGATGGCTTCTTTTTTTGCTGCCGACCTGAAGAATTCATTCTTCGTGAATTAAATGTGAAATAAATAGCAAAAACTGCTTTAACCCCCGGCGAAAATTCATTATAATGAAATTGAGTTTTCAAATATGAATTTGAGGTGCTTTATGCAGGACGATATCGGCAAGCGCGTAAAAGAGCTGAGAACCGGCAGCCGGATGACCTTGAAGGATCTGAGCGAGAAAACGGGGCTTTCCACCGGATTCCTCTCACAGCTGGAGCGGGGAATGACCAGTATCGCAACAGACTCCCTTTCAGCCATTGCAAAGGTTTTTGCAGTGGAGGTGGGCTCCTTCTTTTCCAGTCATAAGGATGTTGACCAACCCACCATGCGCAGCTATGAGAAGGAGATTTTCAAGGTTGAAAATCGATTTATTCATTATCACCTGACCCATGATCTGGAGAATAAGTCCCTGCTTCCAAGACTGGTAGAGCTGCTGCCAATCAACAGCGATGAGCCTATCCGGCAATATCCCCATTGCGGAGAAGAGTTTATCTATGTATTGGAGGGGACGCTCACCCTGTTCATCCATGAGGAACGCAGGGAACTGTTTCCTGGGGATACGGCCCATTACGATTCAACAGTTCCGCACAATTGGGCCAATTATACCAATAAGATGGTGAGGATACTGGTGGTATCCACTCCAAACCCGTTTAAGGGCGAAAAATGATCAAGGAGGCCCCCCATGCAGGCGCTGATAACCGGCATTCAGAAATTTTGTGTACACGACGGGCCAGGTATACGGACAACGGTTTTTTTTAAGGGCTGCCCGATGTCCTGTACCTGGTGTCACAATCCGGAAACACAGAATTTCAACAAAGAAATGATGATAAACAGTGAAAAGTGTACCCGGTGCGGCCGCTGTGCGGACCGATGTCCGTCCAATTCGGCAAGCATGACAGCAGGAATCCTGACAGCCGGCCCGGGAAGCTGCAGCCACTGCGAAACCTGCCTGGATTTCTGTACGGCGGGAGCCCGGGAAATAGCCGGGGAAGAATGGGACTGTGAGCGTCTTCTTCAGGAAATAGAAAAGGACAGGGCCTTTTATGAAACCTCTGGAGGCGGAGTTACGCTTTCCGGCGGAGAGGTTCTTTCCCAGCCGGATGCAGCGGTATATCTGGCGGAACGGTGCCACAGGAAGGGGATTCATGTAACCGTTGACACCTGCGGTTTTGCACCTTATGAGGTTTTCGAACGGATTGCACCGTTTACGGATCTGTTCCTGTTCGATATCAAGATCATGAATCCCCGCCTCCATATGGATGAAACCGGGGTGGATAACCGGATGATCCTTATGAACCTGAAAAGGCTCTCTCAATCCGCTGCCGTTCATCTGAGGCTGCCCTTGGTGGCGGGGGTGAATGCGGACGACAGCCATGTGGATGCCGTGCTGGAGTTCATTAAACCACTCCGAATCCAGCAAGTCAGCCTTTTGCCGTACCACGACACCGGCAGTTTCAAGTATCAGCGGTTGGGAAGAACCGGTTCGGGCGTTCGTTTCAGAGCACCTCAGGAATCATGGCTGGAGAGTGCGAAGGACCGCTTTGAACGGGCAGGATATATGACTAAAATTGGAGGTTAGGCCATGGAACAGAGAGGATTTACAGAACGGACCCGCATGTTAAGGGAACAGAGTGTTCAGGCGGTTCCAAAGCTTTGTATGGAAAGAGCACGACTGGTCACCGAAGCCTATGAAAAATTTGCAGGAACCTCAGAAATCCCCATTCTCAGAGCCCGGGTATTCAAGTACCTGATGGAGAACCGAACTCTCTGCATCAATGACGGAGAGCTGATTGTAGGCGAAAAGGGCGTTGGTCCTCAATATGCGCCCAGTTTTCCGGAGCTGTGTTGCCATACGACAGACGACCTCTCGGTGATGGATCAAAGGAAATACATATTCTTCAAGGTAGACGATGAAGCGCGGAAGGTTCAGGATATGATTGTAACCCCTTACTGGGAAAGCCGCTCTCTTCGCAAGCTGTTGGTGGACCACATGACCCCGGAATGGAAGGCGTGCTATGAAAGCGGCATCTTTACGGAATTCATGGAGCAGCGGGGACCGGGGCACACGGTAGCGGATGGGAAAATGTATCGGAAGGGGTTTCTTGACTTTAAAAAGGATATCCAGGAATCCATCGGCAAACTGGACTTTTTAAAGGATGCATCGGCTTATGAAAAAAAGATACAACTGGAAGCCATGGATATCGTCTGTGACGGCATCATCGTTCTGGCAGAGCGCTATGCAGCTTATGCACGGGAATTGGCAACGGTTGAAAAGGATCCGGTCCGCAAGGGGGAGCTCCTGGAGATCGCAGAGATATGTGAAGTGGTTCCGGCCCACAGGCCCCAGACCTTCCGTCAGGCCCTGCAGATGTACTGGTTTGTCCACCTGGGAGTCACCATTGAGCTGAACCCCTGGGACGCTCTCAGTCCCGGTCGCCTGGACCAGCACCTGAATCCCTTCTACCAAGCGGAGACGGAGGCCGGAACCCTGACCAGGGACCAGGCAAGAGAACTGCTGGAGTGCTTCTGGATCAAATTCAATAATCAGCCGGCACCGCCCAAGGTGGGCATCACGCTTAAGGAGAGCAGTACCTATACTGATTTTGCGAACCTAAATACCGGCGGTGTGAAGCCTGACGGCTCCGACGGCGTCAACGAAGTATCCTATCTGATCCTTGAAACCATGGATGAAATGAAGCTGCTGCAGCCCAGTTCCAATGTTCAGATCAGCCGAAAGACTCCCCATGAATTTTTGAAAAAAGCCTGTGAGGTATCACGGAAGGGATGGGGGCAGCCAGCCTTCTATAATACCGACGCCATCATTCAGGAGATGCTCCGTGCCGGCAAGGAGCTGGAGGACGCCCGGGAAGGCGGTGCCAGCGGCTGTGTTGAAACCGGCGCCTTCGGCAAGGAAGCCTTCATTCTCACCGGCTACCTCAATATCCCCAAGATTTTTCAGATCACCCTGCACAACGGCATTGATGAGATGACGGGCCAGCAGCTGGGACTCAAAACCGGAGATCCCAGAACGTTCACCTCCTATGAGGAGCTTTATGAGGCATTCAGTAAGCAGCTCAATCACTTCGTGGACATCAAGGTCCGGGGAAACAATGTGATTGAGAGCCTGTATGCCAAGAACATGCCGGTTCCCTTCCTGTCGGTAGTCACCAGCGACTGCATCTCCAGGGGTAAGGACTACAACGCCGGGGGCGCCCGATACAACACCAACTATATTCAGGGAGTGGGCATAGGAACCATAACAGACTCTCTGGCTGCAATACGGTATAATGTCTATGACAAGAAACGCTTCACCATGGACGAGCTGCTTACCGCCATGGACAAGGATTTTGAAGGCTTCGAGGAACTGCACCATCTGGTGAGCAATCGAACGCCCAAATACGGCAATGATGATGATTATGCCGATGCCATCATGACCCAGGTGTTCAACACCTATCATGATGAGGTTACCGGGCGTCCCAATATGAAGGGCGGGGTATACCGTATCGACATGCTTCCTACCACCTGCCATGTGTATTTCGGCTCCGTAATGGGGGCAGGCCCCAATGGACGGCTTGCAAAAAAACCACTGTCCGAAGGGATTTCACCGGAAAAGAGTGCGGACCGCAAAGGCCCCACGGCTGTTATCCGATCCTGCGCCAAGATGGACCACCTGAAAACCGGCGGAACCCTCCTTAATCAGAAATTCACCCCGGGAGTGGTTGCGGGAGAGCAGGGAATTGAGAACATGGCAGCGCTGATACGGGCGTATTTCAACATGGACGGACACCATATCCAGTTCAACGTGGTGGATAAAAAAACACTGCTGGATGCCCAGGAACGGCCGGATGATCATCGCGACCTCATCGTTCGGGTTGCCGGCTACAGCGATCACTTCCATAATCTCAGCAAGGACCTGCAGGATGAAATCATCGGTCGAACGGAGCAGACATTCAATTAAGGAGGAATCATGAACAAGACAATCGGATTCATCGGATCGGGCAACATGGGTCAGGCAATGATTGGCGGCATCATCCATGCAGGGCTGGTAAAGCCGGAGGGAATTGTTGTTTTCGACCCGGACACCGCCAAGCTGCAGGAATTGAAAAAAGATATGGGGATCAGCACCGCTGCTAAAGCCACCCAGCTGGCTGCGGAGTGCGATGTGGTCGTGCTTGCCGTTAAGCCTGACATCTATCCGGTTGTACTGAAGGATATCGCGTCATCCCTGAAAAAAGATGCCATCGTGGTGACCATTGCGCCGGGCAGAAGCCTTGCAGAGGTTGAAGGGATTCTCGGCGACGGGGCCAAGGTGGTGCGGACCATGCCCAATACACCGGCGCTGGTGGGCGAAGGGATGACGGCTTTCTGCGTAAACGGGAATGTCACGGCGGAGGAACTGGCCGATGTGAAGCTTCTGTTGGAGAGCTTCGGCAAATCCGAAGCAGTTCAGGAAAAACTCATGGATGCCGTGGTAGGCATCAGCGGCTCGTCTCCGGCATATGTATTCATGTTCATTGAAGCCATGGCGGATGCCGGTGTAAAAGCGGGTCTTCCCAGAGACAAGGCATATCGTTTTGCTGCCCAGAGCGTTCTGGGAGCGGCCAAGATGGTTCTTGAAACCGGTAAGCATCCCGGTGCTCTGAAGGATATGGTCTGCTCCCCGGGAGGCACCACCATTGCGGCGGTGGCTGTTCTTGAAGAAGAAGGTTTTCGTTCCGCCATTATTAAAGGGGTGGACGCATGTATCCGGAAATCCGGTGAGATGGGAAAAAACAAATAATCAGGAGGTTCCTATGTTCAGCACCAACACATATTTTGACGGCAAGGTGGTATCCATCGCCTTTGAAAGCGAAAGCGGCTCAGCCACTTCCGGCGTAATGGCCGTAGGGGAGTACGAATTTGGAACATCCAAGCATGAAACCATGAAGGTGACCAGCGGAAAATTGATCGTCAAGCTTCCGGGGTCCGATTCCTTTGAAGAGTACGGAACAGGGTCGGTGTTTGAAGTGCCGGCCGCATCGAAATTTCAGGTGAAGGTTCCGGTTGAAACCGCCTATCTTTGCTGGTACAAATAAGGACATGAGAAAGGGACCCTCTCAGACTGAAATTCCAGTCGGGAGGGTCCCTTATTTTATAGGCTATTTAAACAGGGCGGGGGTGTTCACAGCCAGCAGGCGCACTTCCTTATCGCCGGGGTTGGACCAGGAATGCTGGATGGTGGAGGGATAGTGCATGGATTCACCGCTCTTCACTGTGTACAGGGTTTCGTCCAACTCAATAATCACAGGTCCTTCCAGCACATAGACAAATTCTTCCCCGGGATGGGAGTACTTTTGTCCAACGGAGGATTTTGGCGGCATGGCCACCAGCAAAGGTTCCATAGAGGGCTCGGCAAAATTTCCGGCAAGACGTACATATTCCAGCTGTGAGCCTTCAAACCGCCACTTCTCTTGACTTTCAAGCGTAATATGATAATTGTAATTTTCATGGGATTCAAAAAATGTGGTGATGGGCACTTCAAGGGCGTCAGCTATTTTTTTAAGTGACGTGATAGCCAGGGAAGATGTGCCGTTTTCAACCTGAGAAAGGAAGCTTACGGACAGTCCGCAGGCTTCACTCATATCTTTGAGCGTCAGTCTTCGGGCTTTTCTCAATTCATTTATTTTGGAAGCAATTTCGTTAATCATGGCGTTCCCCCGATAGTTGAAGATTTCATTTAATTATAGCATAAACCAGGCAGCCTTATGATGCGAATCGCCAAGGGATAGTGGTATAATAACCATGGAAAAGAACGATGGAGGTAAGGATGGTTATTCATGATGCACTGTTGAGACCAAGATATGCGGAAACAGATCAGATGGGTGTTGTGTACCACGCCAACTACCTCATGTATTTTGAAGTGGGTCGCAGCGAGTTTTTCCGGGCGCTGGGATATTCCTATCGTGAGCTGGAGAAGCAGGGCGTTATTTTTGCTGTGGTGAAGGCCGAAACCGAGTATCTTCAGCCGGCCTTTTATGATGATGAGCTGCGTATAAGAACCTGGCTCAAGTACATCAAGGGTGTACGCTTTGAAATGAATTACGAGGTCCTTCGGGAAAACGATAATGCGGATGAGGTGCTGGCCCGGGGGAAAACCATCCACGCCTGTGTGGGAAAAGACTTGAAACCTCTGCGGCTCAGAAGCGCAAACCCTGAAATGTGGGAGTTGCTGAATAAATGTATGGAGGGAGAAATCCATGAGTAAACGGCTTTTAGGACGGACCGGATTGATGGTGAATGTAATCGGTTTCGGAGGCATCCCTATCCAGCGTGTGAACCAAGAGGGGGCTGACGGGCTGATTGCTGAGGCCGTAAACCGGGGTGTGAATTTTTTTGACAACGCCCGGGGATACACCATCAGTGAAGAGCTTATGGGAAATGCACTGGCGCCCTATAGGGACGAGGTCATCATTGCCACTAAATCCATGGCAAGGGATTATGCGGGTATGAAGGCGGATATTGCGACCAGTCTCAAGAATTTTCACACGGATTACATCGACCTTTATCAGCTTCACAATATAGGCAACATGGATCAGCTCAATCAGGTAATGGGCGAGAACGGAGCGTACAGCGCATTGACAGAGGCTGTGAAGGACGGCAGGGTAAAGCACATCGGCGTTACCTGCCACAGTGCCGATTTTCTGGAAAAAATGATTGAGATGGACATTTTTGAAACGATTCAATTTCCTTACAACCTTATCGAGCGACAGGGAGAAACCGCTTTTAAGATGGCTCATGAGAAGAATGTTGGGGTTATTTGCATGAAGCCCATGGCCGGCGGCGCCCTGGAGAAGGGAGAGCTTTCCCTCCGATTTATCATCGAAAATCCACATGTTACAGTTGCTATAGCCGGGATGCAGAGCATGGACGAAGTGCTTCGTAATACAGAGGTGGTGGGTCAGCCGCCGCTTAATGATGAGGAAAAAGAAGAGGTGGAACGCCTGCGGGAAAGCTTAGGCACCGATTTTTGCCGCCGCTGCGGCTATTGCCTGCCGTGTCCTCAGGGAATACATATTCCCTCAGTATTCCTTTTCGAAGGCTACATAACACGCTACGACCTGGCCGGGTGGGCCACTGACCGGTACAGTACCATGGCGAAGGTTGCGTCGGACTGCACGGCATGCGGAACGTGTATGCCCCGCTGTCCATACGGGCTTGACATCCCGGGGAAAATGAAAAAAGCGGCCATGGTGTTCGGCAGGTAATAATGATGTCAATCTCAACCGTATTCAGGTATAATGAGTAGGAATCATCAAAAAGAGGGGGGAACACTGTGGACGCAGGGCCTGGAAGTTTGTGCGATTTATACATGCAAGTTAAAAAAAACCTGCCGTTCATGGACCCTTCGTTGCGTTGAAACCTTTCAAGCCAGCCGAAGGCTGGCTTTCTTTTTTGCAAAAGAAGGCAACTGCTCCTGGAACCGTGAATGGCCTGAAAGGAGTTTTGTATGCTTCAGATGCTGAAAACAGTTGAAGACGTGCTGGTCCCGGTGGATGTACTGGAAGACGGCGCATGGATCAACCTGATCAACCCCACGGAGTCGGAGCTTAAACAGATCATCGACCAGTTTCCGACGGTGGACCCTCTTAATTTGAAGGCCGCACTGGACGAGGAAGAACGTGCGCGTATTGAAATTGACGAGGTGTATACCCTGATTCTGGTTGACGTACCGGTGGTTGAGCAGTCCCCAACCTCCAGCTATTTCTCGACCATTCCTTTAGGGATACTGCTGTTCAGAGATAATATCATCACCGTATGTACCCGAGAGGTGCCTCTGCTCAAAGATTTTCTCACAGGCAGAGTCAAATCCTTCTACACCTACAAGAAAACCCGATTTATCCTTCAGATGCTGCACCGGAATGCTACCTATTATCTGCAGTACCTCAAGGGGATAGACCGGGCCTCCAACCGAATCGAGCGCCAGCTTCATCAATCCACCAAGAACAAGGAGCTGATCAAGCTGCTGGAGCTCCAGAAATCACTGGTCTACTTCAGTACCTCCCTCCGTTCCAACGAGGTGGTCATGGACAAGATGATGCGTCTGGAGGTTATAAAAAAGTATCCGGATGACCAGGAACTGCTGGAGGATGTCATCATTGAGAACAAGCAGGCCATCGAGATGACCAACATCTACTCCAACATCCTCAGTGGAACCATGGGAGCCTTCGCCTCCGTCATATCCAATAACCTGAACATTGTCATGAAGGTGCTTACCTCCCTGACCATTGTCCTGGCCATACCTACCATGATATCCAGCTTTTTCGGCATGAACGTGCCCAACGTATGGCAGCAGAACCCTTACGCATTCCTGTACATTGTAGTGATTGCCCTTATTCTATCTGCTGTAGCGGGGTTTGTGGTATTTAAAAAGAAAATGTTCTAAACGAAAAAAACGACTCGGTTATGACCGGGTCGTTTTTAATGGCAGAGCCTCATGGGGTAAACGCGGCTTCCGGATTTACGTAGGGTGCTGCCTGAAGGGCATCCGGAAGGGGGATTCCTCCCAGGGATTCAATCCGTTGGGTGCCCTCCTCCATCCGCAGGTACTTTACACCCGGCAGGGTGGCATAGGTGTTTGTAAGGCTGTCAATAAGCAATGCAGCCTGATCCGGTGCACTTTCGAAGAGCCCTTTAAAGCCCTGAGAGAAGGTTAGGATCATTACATCCCCCTCCATCCGTGTCCTTGTTAAGGAGGCTTGACCGGGAACGGTAGGCATAAGCCCGTCCTTTCCCGTCTTCAGAATAGAGAACAGTGCCTCGGGGGTTGCAGAATCAACGGTTACTGGGACCAATAGGATATAACTGTCCTTGACGCTTAGGCCCAGCCAAGCCTTGGAGACTGCCGGAAGCGCTATTTCCTCTGTAGTCCAGCCGGAAACCGGAGGAACCCCGTTCCACCCGAATCGTACCTTGCTGATACGGTAGGGGCTTTCAATGGATGCAATGGAGTCGGTTAGGTTCTTTTGTGCAATTAGAGCAAGCTGCGGATCTGTATAGAGTGCAGGGGGTACCGGGCCCCCCAGCTGACAGTTAACAAGACCGCTGGCATATTGAATGGATGAAACTCGGGGTACCAAAACCTCCGTTTTAAGGCCCATGGCGGCTGGAGGAGCAGTAAGAAGCTGATTGACCGCGGCTCGGAAAAGCTTGCCGGAACGCGGTATTTCACGACTTACAGGGACAGAGTAACTTCCGCTCAGGTCAGAATAGTAGCTGGTGATCATCTGCCTGCCGGAGGATGCGGAGGTCAATGCAGCCTTGTATTTTAGCTTTTCCATATACTGAACAGGAATCTCCAGGGGCTTCAACTGACTTAAATCCGGATCCATGGAGGAAATCCGCAGGGTATAGGTGCTGCCGTCCAGACCCAAGGCCTCTCTGGACAGATTCAGCGTGTATTTCAATTCATATGGATTGAACGCTTCTTTAGATACCCCAGAGGTTGAAAAAGCTTTGCCTTTTAGGGTTTTTATCAATTGACCGCCGCTCATCACCTCAAGGGTAAGCTCCGGCGCTTCTGTCCATTTTGGTTTTTTGCCCCCTTCTGCCCGGATGAGGAAATCTGTCTTTTCCGGGTTGACCAAGGGATTCTGTGAGGTATTCAGAATATAGGCATACGAAATACGCCCTTGAATCGCTTGGTTTTTCAGGGCGTTCTCATAGGAGAAGCGTGACAGATCCAGCGTTGCCAGCTCAGGGTTGAGAGGCAGGGCCGACAGGGAATATCCCATCACCACCAGCAGGAACAGATTGCGTGCCGTATACCTCATAATGCCCCCGTATCGGATGGAATAGTATGCTGCTGCCTTCATTATAGATTTTTTGTTTGCGTTTGTGAACAACTCTTTATTATAGACAGTAAAGGCCCGATGACGTAAGATAAGAACGTATGACAAGCAACCGTGAACACCTGAACGGAATAGGAGAAAACATGGAAAAGAACACACTCATAACCATTGATATAACAGATCTTGGTGAGAATGGCGAGGGAATCGGCCGGCACGAAGGCATGGCTGTTTTCGTGCCGGGAGCTTTGCCAGGAGAGCGGATCACTGCCCGACTGAAGGTCCAAAAAAAGAATTATGCCCATGCCAAGCTGGAAGAGATCGTCGAAGTCAGCCCCCAAAGGGTTGTTCCACCGTGTGAGATTGCCGCCGTGTGCGGGGGGTGCCAGATACAGGCCATGGATTATAATGCTCAGCTCAGATGGAAGGAATCCCACGTGCGAGCCTGCGTAGACCGTATCGCCAAGCTTCCGGAGGCTTTCATCGAACCGATCATCGGTATGCAGGAGCCCTGGCATTATCGCAACAAAGGACTTTATCCGGCAGGTGGTTCTCCAGACAAGCCGGAAATCGGATTCTACAAGCTGGGTAGCCATCAGGTGGTTCCCGGCAAGGGATGTATGATTCAGCATTCCTTCAACGCTCAGGTGCTGGAGGCGATTAAATCCCTTATGGTCCTGCACGGCATTCATGCCTACTCGGAGGAATCCCACGCAGGACACCTGCGCCATGTGTTGCTGCGCAACTCCGTTAAAGGAGAATGGATGCTGGTATTCGTAACCTCCGGGAAGAGCATGCCCAGAGCCCAGGCCATGGCAGCGGATCTAAAGGCACGGTTCCCTCAGATATCCACCATTCTGGTGAACCGCAACCCCCATAAGGATCACCGCATGCTGGGTGAACGGACAGATGTATTGATCGGAGACGGATATCTTGAAGATGTCATCGAGGGCGTGACCTTCCGCATATCGCCGGAATCCTTCTTTCAGGTGAATCCGGTTCAAACAAACGTGCTCTATGAGAAGGTGCTGGAGTATGCTGACCTCAAGGGCTCGGAAACTGTATTGGACCTTTACTGCGGCATCGGAACCATCACCCTGTTTCTTTCCAAAGCGGCCAAGCGGGTCATTGGAGTGGAAGTCGTCGCTGAAGCAGTTTCGGACGCCCAGGAAAATGCCCAAAGAAATGCCATCGACAACGTGGAGTTCATTCACGGAAGCGCTGAAAATGTCATGCCGGAGCTGATGAAGAACGGCGTCAAGCCAGAGGTTATCGTGGTGGATCCTCCCCGCAAGGGATGTGAGCGACCGACCCTGGAGGCCATAATACAAATGGCGCCGGACCGCATCGTATACGTATCCTGCAAGCCGGCCACCCTGGCCCGGGATCTTGCCATTCTTGCAGAGGGCGGGTATACAGTGAAAGCAATACAACCGGTGGATCAGTTCCCGCATAGCGTGCACGTAGAAGCGGTCATCAAACTAGAAAGACGATAGAAATAAGTAAAATCAATGATTAGAAGCCACTGAGTGTTTAGATGACATTCAGTGGCTTTTGTATGTGGAAACATATCAACTGGCAACTCGGCACCAATAAGAAAATGCTCTCAAACGAGAAATTCTGCGGAGTAGAAGTGAAGGCAAGTAAAAAAATCATTAGAACAGACAGCTTATTTCCCAAAATTAAAAATATGTTGATTTCGGGAAATAGAATGGTATGCTTAGTTTAGGTGGTGATACGATGAAGCTAATAGATAGAGAAACTTACTTAAGTAGGTTAATCCGTTTAAAAGGGACGCCTGATATTAAGGTGATTACTGGTATACGGCGTTCAGGAAAATCGAAACTGTTGGAAGAGTATATTGAGTGGATTGAAGCCCATGAAAAATATTGCAATATCATTTATATTGATCTGACTCTCTTGAAATTTGAGGTGCTTAAAGAATATCACGCGTTAAATGATTACATCGAAGAACGATTTGATCGAAAAAAAACAAATTATGTTCTAATAGATGAAGTACAAATATGTAAGCAGTTTGAACTGACCATAAATAGCCTACATTCTACAGGTAGATATGATATCTACGTCACAGGTTCAAATGCATTCCTTTTAAGCAGTGATTTAGCGACCTTATTTACAGGTCGCACCTATGAAATAGAAGTGTACCCCTTTTCTTTTTCTGAGTTCTTGACATATTATGGAGCATCCGATGTCCAAGCGTCTTTTGATCGATATATTAAAGAAGGCGGCATGTCGGGATCTTATTTGTATAAAGAGCCGGAAGAGAAATATAAGTATCTTACAGATCTATTTGATACCTTAATTTTGAGAGATATCCGCCAGAAATACAAAATAAGAAATATTGCATTAATGGATAAGATTACGGAATTCATGATGGATAATATTTCGAATCTGACTTCATCAAGAAAAATCGCAGACACCCTTACGAAGAATTTGGACAACATCAATCACAAGACAGTGGGCTCCTATCTGGATTATTTATGTAATGCATTTGCTTTCTATAAGGTCAGGCGATACGATATTCGAGGGAAGAAATATTTGACTTCTAATGAGAAATATTACCTCAGCGATCACGCCTTTCGGTATGCTAAGTTAGGGACTAGAAATCTTGACTATGGCAGGGTGATGGAAAACATAGTTGCACTTGAACTCATGAGAAGGGGCTATGAAATTTATGTAGGTGTGTTATATAAAAAAGAAATAAATTTTGTTGCAGTCAAGCAGAATGAAAAGATTTATATTCAAGTCTCTGATGATATCTCTAGTGAAAAGACTTTTGAAAGAGAAGTAGACTCTTTGCTCAAAATAAAAGATGCATACCCTAAGCTATTAATTGCAAGAACAAGACATGAACAGTATCAATATGAAGGTATACAGGTCATTGATATTGCGCTGTGGTTGAGTCATTAAAATGATTGTGGGGGTCTTCTTTAGAAAGATGCACCTGCATCCAAGAGACTAGTGGGTCTTCACGACATCATTTTTGTCACCTCAATGTGGAATAATATTAAAAAGCGAGCGCTTAGATTATGGCTTTCCACGCGCAAGGCTATCGATGGGAAAAGGGGAATAGTTCTTAAAGTGAACAAGTAAATTAGTTAAGCCTAACCTCGTTGAGTTTCAGAAACGGAGAGTACTATGCGGATCGATAAAGATGCATACAAAAGGGCAGTGGATGAAACCATGGAGCAGATGAAAAGTCAGGATATGTATCGTCGATTCGTCAATCTTGCCGGAAACTCCCGATTATCCGCCCGAAACCTAGTTGCCGTTCTTCATGGCAACCCTGTTGCTGAAGAAGTTGGAACGCTTCAGTACTGGAATAAACGGAATCGTATCGTCAGGGCGAAATCATAAGGGAGTCAAAATTTCGAAGCTCGATCCGGATAACCCAAAGGAGTTCATCGGTGGGAGGGTCTTTGATGTGAAGCGGACACGGCTAAGTGAGAAAGCCCTTCAGCCAGGAGGAAATGAATACTGGCTGTTGGGCTCTATTTTGTTCACTGCTCCTTCAGTCATTGAGTCGACATGCCGCTAATAGTGTGATGGCCGCACTGCTTGTCGTATGCTTGTGAGCGTAATGTAAATGGGTCGTTTTCAGAAGAAATCCTTTAATTGAGAAATTCTGTAAGCGATACTGATTGAGTGTCTATTTCTCATCGACGCAGATTTCGCCGACTGAGTAAAGTGCAACCCGCCCGCTGAGTTTTACTCGGTCCCCGCAGTATTCACAGTAAACAGTGCCGCCGCGCTTGGAAACCTGCCGTGCTACCATCTTATCCAGACCGGTTATGGTTCTCCAATATGGGATCAGGCAGCAGAACATCGAACCGCAAACGGGATCTTCATTGACATTCAGCTTCGGCCAAAAGGCTCGGGCAACAAAGTCGAATGCTTCGCTTTTCGCTGTCACGAATGCCGACAGTCCCTCCGGAAATTCTTTGATTTTTGAGAAATTCGGAGTCAGATGCTTCCGGTGTTTGTCAACATAGTTGTCGCACGTCTCCGAAAATATGTATGTGTTAA